>NZ_BAAAUV010000004.1:0-541038 GCF_039534125.1 Actinocorallia longicatena
GCCGATGGTACTGCACGGGAGACTGTGTGGGAGAGTAGGACACCGCCGCAATCAACATGCTGAAAGGCCCCGGACAAATGTCCGGGGCCTTTCGCATACCCGCACGTTTATTGGTTGAGCATGGCGTCGAGGATGGCGGCCCACTGGTGGAGGAGGTTTTCGCGGCGGGCGCTGTCGTCGGTGAGGAGGTCGGCGAGGCCGAGGCCGCGGGCCAGGTCGAGGGTGGCTTGAATGGTCTCGCGGACGCCGGGTTTGGTCTCGTCGGCGCCGAGGGCGTCGACGACGAGGTGGTGGGCGATGCGGCCGAAGCGGGCTTCGAGGGGGAGGACCTGGTCGCGGAGGGCGGGGTCGGAACTCGCGGCGACCCATAGCTGGAGTGCCGCGCGGAACAGGGGGCTGGTGTAGAGGTCGGCGAGGAGTCTCAGGATGTCGAGGGTGCCGGCTCTGCCGTCGGCGAGGGTGAGCAGGTCGCGGGCGTGGGCGACCCGGGTGTCGGTGCCGTACTCGACGGCGGCGGTGACGAGTTCTTCGCGGGTGCGGAAGTGGTGCTGGGCGGCGCCTCGGGAGACTCCGGCGCGTTCTGCGACGACCGCCACGGTGGTGCCGGCCCAGCCCGCGGTGGCCAGGCAGTCGATCGCGGCCTCCAGGAGGCGTTGCCTGGTGGCGCGGCTGCGGTCTTGCTGCGGCTCGCGGGTCGGTGTCGTCATGGTGACCAGCATACGCTTAAAACAATCAAGCGTGCTTGATTTTTCTTTGGATGGCTGTCAGGCTGCACTTATGCAGCCACGTGACCCTCTGCGGATCGGCAACGCGTCCGGTTTCTACGGGGACCGGTTCTCGGCCGTCCGGGAGATGCTGGAGGACGGCCCGCTCGACGTCCTCACCGGCGACTATCTCGCCGAGCTGACCATGCTGATCCTCGGCAGGGGCCGGATGAAGGATCCGGGAGCGGGCTACGCCTCGGCGTTCGTCCGCCAGATGGAGGAGAGCCTGGGCCTGGCCGTCGAGAACGGCACGAAGATCGTCACTAACGCGGGTGGGCTGAACCCCGCGGGTCTCGCGGCGAAGCTGCGTGAGCTGGCGGAGCGCCTGGGCCTCGAGGTGAGCATCGCCCATGTCGAGGGCGACGATCTGCTGCCGAGGGCAGGGGAGTTCGGCTTCGGCCGGACGCCGTACGGGCCGCCGCTGACGTCCAACGCCTACCTGGGCGCGTGGGGGATCGTGGAGTGCCTGAACGCGGGGGCCGATGTGGTCGTCACGGGCAGGGTGACCGACGCCTCCCTGGTGATCGGTCCCGCTGCGGCGCACTTCGGATGGGCCCGCGACGACTGGGACGCCCTCGCCGGCGCGACCGTCGCGGGGCACGTCCTCGAGTGCGGACCCCAGGCGACCGGCGGAAACTATGCTTTCTTCGCGGAAGAGATCTACAACGTAAAGGCGCTGGGTTTTCCGCTCGCGGAGATCCACGCCGACGGCTCGTCCGTGATCACCAAGCACCCCGGCACCGGGGGAGTGGTCAGCACGGGCACCGTGACGGCCCAGCTGCTCTACGAGATCCAGGGCCATCGCTACCTGGGCCCGGACGTGACCACCCGCTTCGACTCGATCGAGCTCGCGCAGGACGGCCGGGACCGCGTCCGGATCAGCGGGGTCAGGGGTGAGGCGCCGCCGGACTCCCTGAAGGTGTGCAACAACCATCTCGGCGGCGTCCGTAACGAGGTCGTCTTCGTGCTGACGGGCCTGGACCTCGAGGCCAAGGAGAAGTTCGTCCGCGAGCAGTTCGAGGCGTCGCTCCAGCGGCGTCCGCAGCGGCTGGAATGGTCGCTCATCGGGCGTCCCGACCCGGAGGCCACCGACGAGGCGGGGGCCTCGGCGCTCCTGCGGGGCTGCGCCCGCGACGCCGACCCGGCCGTGGTCGGCCGACCCTTCTCGGCCGCCGCGATCGAGCTCGCCCTGGCCAGCTACCCCGGATTCCATCTCACGGCCCCGCCGGGCAACGGCAGCCCCTTCGGCGTCTACCTCCCCGCCTACGTGCCGAACACGGTAGTCGTGCACACCGCGGTCCTCCCCGACGGCAGCCGCAGGGAGATCGAACCGTCGATCACCTGGGGCGGAGGGGCGGGCGGAACTCCCGTCGAGGAGCCACCGGGTGCGGAGGCCGAGCCGCCCGGGCCGCCCGGGCCGGCGCGGACCGTCCCGCTCGGACGGGTCGCCGGAGCGCGCAGCGGTGACAAGGGCGGCGACGGGAACATCGGCGTCTGGGTGGACTCGGAGGAGCGCTGGCGGTGGCTGCACCGCACCCTGACGGTCGAGCGGCTGCGTGAGCTGCTGCCCGACATCGGCGATCTCGCGGTGGAACGGCACGCCTTCCCCCGGCTCAGGGCGCTGAACTTCGTCATCGAAGGAGTGCTGCAGGAGGGCGTCTCGGCCTCCACCAAGTTCGATCCGCAAGGCAAAGGCCTGGGCGAGTGGCTGCGGTCGCGTCCCATCGACATTCCGGAGAGCCTTCTGTGACGGTGATCAGGTCCAAGCTCGACGTCAGGAGCGAGGAGTACCGGGAGCGCCGCGAGGCGATGCTCGGCAAGCTCGCCGAGCTCGACTCCGAGCACGCGAAGGCGCTCGAGGGCGGCGGCCGCAAGTACGTCGACCGGCACCACGGGCGCGGCAAGCTCCTCGCCCGGGAGCGGATCGAGCTGCTGCTCGATCCGGACTCCCCGTTCCTGGAGCTGTCGCCGCTGGCCGGCTTCGGGAGCGCCTTTCCCGTCGGGGCGAGCGTCATCACCGGGATCGGGGTGATCGAGGGGGTCGAGTGCCTGATCGTCGCGAACGATCCGACGGTCAAGGGCGGCGCCAGCAACCCCTGGACGCTCCGCAAGAGCTTCCGCGCCTCGGACATCAGCCGCGCCAACCGGCTGCCGGTGATCAACCTGGTGGAGTCGGGCGGTGCCGACCTGCCGACCCAGAAGGAGATCTTCATCCCGGGCGGCCGGATGTTCCGCGATCTGACGCGGGCGTCCGCCGAGGGCATCCCGACCGTCGCGCTGGTGTTCGGCAACTCGACCGCGGGCGGGGCCTACATCCCGGGGATGTGCGACCACGTGGTGATGGTGAAGGAGCGCGCGAAGGTCTTCCTGGGCGGTCCGCCGCTGGTGAAGATGGCCACCGGTGAGGAGAGCGACGACGAGTCGCTGGGCGGGGCGGAGATGCACGCCCGCAGGTCCGGTCTCGCCGACTACATGGCGGCCGACGAGCAGGACGCGATCAGGATCGGCCGGGCCATCGTCAGGCGGCTCAACGTGCGGAAGGACCCGCCGCCCGTCGCGGTGCCGCCGGTCTGTGACGAGGACGAGCTGCTGGGCGTGGTCCCCGAGGATCTGAAGATCCCGTTCGATCCACGCGAGGTGATCGCCCGGCTGGTGGACGCCAGCGACTTCGACGAGTTCAAGCCGTTGTACGGCACCAGCCTCGTCACCGGGTGGGCGAGTCTGCACGGCTACCCGATCGGGATCCTCGCCAACGCGCAGGGCGTCCTGTTCAGTGCGGAGGCCCAGAAGGCCGCGCAGTTCATCCAGCTCGCCAACCAACGAGATATTCCACTGCTGTTCCTGCAGAACACGACCGGATACATGGTCGGAGCGGAGTACGAGCAGAACGGAATGATCAAACACGGCGCGATGATGGTCAATGCGGTTTCCAATTCGAAAGTTCCACATCTGACCGTCGTGATGGGCGCCTCCTACGGGGCGGGCAACTACGGGATGTGCGGACGCGCCTACGATCCGCGGTTCCTGTTCGCCTGGCCGTCGGCGAAGTCGGCGGTGATGGGCCCGGCACAGCTCGCCGGGGTGCTGTCGATCGTCATGCGGGAGTCGGCCGCCTCGCGCGGGCTGCCGTTCGACGAGGAGCAGGACGCGGCGATGCGCGGCATGGTCGAGAGCCAGATCGAGGCCGAGTCGCTGCCGTACGTGCTGTCGGGCCTGCTGTACGACGACGGGATCATCGACCCGCGCGACACCAGGACCGTTCTCGGGCTGTGCCTGTCGGTCATCCACAACGCCCCCGTGCGCGGAGCCGGCGGCTTCGGCGTCTTCAGGATGTGAGCGCTTTGATCACACGTGTACTGGTCGCCAACCGGGGCGAGATCGCCCGGCGGGTGTTCCGTTCGGCGCGGAGCCTGGGCATCGCGACGGCGGCGGTCTTCTCCGAGGCCGACGCGGGGGCGCCGCATGCCGTGGAGGCCGACGCGTCGGCGGCGCTGCCCGGCTCCGCTCCCGCCGACACCTATCTGCGCGGTGACCTGGTCATCGAGGCCGCGCTCGCGATGGAGGCCGACGCGGTCCATCCCGGGTACGGCTTCCTGTCGGAGAACGCGGGATTCGCCCGTGCGGTCGTCGCGGCGGGCCTGACCTGGGTGGGTCCGCCGCCCTCGGCGATCGAGGCGATGGGCTCGAAGATCGAGGCCAAGAAGCTGATGGCGGCGGCGGGCGTGCCGACGCTGCCCGAGCTCGATCCGGACCGGGTGGTGGAGGCGGATCTGCCGATCCTGGTGAAGGCGTCGGCGGGCGGTGGAGGGCGCGGGATGCGGACCGTCCGGGAGCTCTCCGCGCTGGCCGAGGAGGTCGCGTCCGCGCGGCGCGAGGCGCAGTCGGCGTTCGGGGATCCGGCGGTGTTCTGCGAGCCGCTGCTGGAGCGGGCCCGCCATGTCGAGGTGCAGATCCTCGCTGATTCGCACGGGACGGTCTGGGCGCTCGGCGAGCGCGAGTGCTCGATTCAGCGCAGGCATCAGAAGATCGTCGAGGAGGCGCCCTCTCCCGCGGTCGACGATGAGCTGCGGGCCCGGCTGAGCGAGGCGGCGGTGGAGGCGGCGCGGGCGATCGGTTATGTCGGCGCCGGCACGGTGGAGTTCATGCTCGCCGAGGACGGCAGGTTCTTCTTCCTCGAGGTCAACACCCGGCTCCAGGTCGAGCACCCGGTGACCGAGGCGATCTACGGCCTCGACCTGGTCGCGCTCCAGCTGGGAATCGCGGAGGGGGACGCGCTTCCCGCCGCTCCGCCGGTGCCGTCCGGGCACGCGATCGAGGTCCGGCTGTACGCGGAGGATCCGGCGCTGGACTGGCGGCCCGCCAGCGGGACGCTCCACGCGTTCGAGGTCCCCGGTGCGGAGGCGGCGTTCGAGACGGCGGGGCTCCGGCTGGACGCGGGGGTGGAGGCCGGCAGCGTCGTGGGCGTCCACTATGACCCGATGCTGGCGAAGCTCATCGCCCACGGGCCGACCCGGCAGGCGGCGATCCGGCGTCTGGCCAGGGCGCTGCGCGGGGCCAGGATCCATGGCGTCACGACCAACCGGGATCTGCTGGTGCGGGTTCTGGAGGAACGGGCCTTCGGGGCGGGGGAGACCCATACCGGCTATCTGGACCAGATCGGCCTGGACGTCCTGAGCGCTCCCCTCGCCGGTTCCGCGGCCGTGCAACTGTCGGCGCTGGCCGCCGCGCTCGCCGACGCCGAGGCCAACCGGCGAACGGCGCGGGTGCTCGGCGGGCTGCCCTCCGGCTGGCGGAACCTGCCGTCGCAGCCGCAGCGCAAGGTCTACGAGGGTCCGGACGGTGAGGTCGAGGTCGCCTACCGGCTGACCCGCGACGGCCTGCGCACCGCCGCGGGGGCGGGACTGGTCGAGGCGGAGCCGGACCGGGTCGTCCTGGACGTCGCCGGGATCCGCAGGACCTTCTCCGTCGCCGCCGCGGACGGCCGGGTGTTCGTCGACTCCGATCTGGGTCCCGTCACGCTGACGGCCGTCCCGAGGTTCGCCGACCCGAGCCTGCGGACGGCCCCCGGCGCGCTGCTGGCCCCGATGCCGGGGACGGTCGTGCGGGTCGCCGCGGAGGTGGGCGGAACGGTCGGGGAGGGCGCCGTCGTCGTCGTGCTGGAGGCGATGAAGATGGAGCATCGCATCACGGCTCCGACCGCGGGATCGGTCGCGGAACTGAACGTCGTCGCCGGACAACAGGTCGAGGCCGGTGCGGTCCTCGCCGTCATTGAGGAGAGTTCCTGAAGTGAGTTTCATCGAGAGCGACGAGCGTAAGGCGCTGCGGGCGGCCGTGGCCGAGCTCGGCCGGAAGTACGGCGCCGCCTACTACGCGGAGAAGGCGCGCAGCGGTGAGAAGACGCACGAGCTGTGGGCCGAGGCGGGCCGCCTCGGCTACCTGGGCGTCAACGTGCCCGAGGAGTTCGGCGGCGGGGGCGGCGGGATCGGTGACCTCGCGGTGGTCTGCGAGGAGCTGGCGGCCGCGGGGAGCCCGCTGCTGCTGATGGTCGTCTCGCCCGCCATCTGCGCGACGATCATCGCCCGTTCGGGTACGGAGGAGCAGAAGCGCAGGTGGCTGCCGGGCTTCGCCGACGGCTCCCTGAAGATGGCCTTCGCGATCACCGAGCCGGACGCGGGCTCGAACTCCCACCGCATCACCACGCAGGCCCGCCGCGACGGCGACGGCTGGGTGCTGAACGGGCAGAAGACCTTCATCTCCGGTGTCGACGAGGCGGACGCCGTTCTGTTCGTCGGCCGGATGGAGGACCAGAAGGGCACCCTGAAGCCCGCCCTGTTCGTCATCCCGACCGACACTCCCGGCTTCACCTGGTCGGAGATCGCGATGGAGATCGTGTCGCCGGAGAAGCAGTTCATCTGCCATCTCGACGACGTCCGGTTGCCCTACGACGCCCTGGTCGGGGACGAGGACGCGGGGTTGCTCCAGCTGTTCGCGGGCCTCAACCCCGAGCGCATCATGGCGACGGCGATGGCGGGCGGCATCGGCAGGTACGCGCTCGGCCGGGCGGTCGAGTACGCCGGCTCCCGCCAGGTGTTCAAGACGCCGATCGGCGCCCACCAGGGGCTGGCCCATCCGCTGGCCGCGGCGAAGATCGAGCTGGAGCTGGCCAGGCTGATGGGGCAGAAGGCCGCCTATCTCTACGACGCGGGCGACGACTTCGGTGCCGGTGAGGCCGCGAACATGGCGAAGTACGCGGCGGGCGAGGCCGCCAACCACTGCGTCGACCAGGCCGTGCAGGTCTTCGGCGGTAACGGGCTGACCGTCGAGTACGGCATCGGCGCGATGGTCACCTCGACGCGGCTGCTGCGCATCGCCCCGGTCAGCCGGGAGATGATCCTCAACTTCGTCGGCCAGCACTCGCTGGGGCTGCCGAAGTCCTATTAGCGGGTTTCCGGCCGTCCGTTCGCGTCCGTAACGGAGCGTTTCCCGGGGAGGCCTTCCCGTGGTCGCCGCGGATCTCTACGATCTTCGTTCGTCGGGTCCGCGGCGGAGGTGGGAGGCGCATGTACCCCGTGCCGGAAGTGGCGGCGGCGCCGGCCTGGCGGAGGATCCTCGCCTGGGTGCTGGACCTCGTCATCGTCGGGGTCGTGGCCGGTGTCCTGCTGGTGATGGCCTACTACGTGGCCGGCCTGCGCTCGTCGGGGATCGCGGGCCAGGCCGGGCACCTCGGGTTGACCCTGACCTACGAGGCGGTCAGGCCCGGCGGCGGAGGGGTGGGGGAGACCGTCGGCGGGGCGGTGGCCGACCAGTGGGACTACGTGGCGCTGCCGTACGTCCTGGCGCTCGCCGCCCTGCCGGTGCTCCACTTCCTCTATCTGGTCGCGGCGGTCCGGCTGACCGGGCGGACGTTCGGCAAGGCCGCCTTCGACCTGCGGGTGCTGTCGGGCGGGGCGCGGCCCTCGCTGGGCGCGTCGGTGCGGCGGGCGGCCGTCACCGCGACCGCGGAGAGCGGGATCTTCTGCCTCGCCTGCGTTCTGCTGCTGCGCCTGGAGGCAGGGCTCTCGGTCCTCGTCTGGCTGGCGGCGGTGGTGGCCTTCTGGGCGTACGCGCTGCCCGCACTGGGCTCGGGCCAGCGCAATCTCGCCGACCGGGCCGCCGGCACCTCGGTGGTGCCCGGGCAGACGTTCCAGCGCGTCGCCGCCCTGACCGCCGATGGTGGCCGGTACGCGGTCGCGTTCGGCCAGGAGGGCCTGGACAGGATCCGCGACACCCGGCGGCCGCCCCGATACCCGCCGCTCTAGCCGCGGGTGAAGCGGAGGTCGGCGGTGGCGAGGCGGGTGAGCCTCGCGGACTCGACCTCGTGGCCGAGGCCCGGCTGGGTGAGAGGGACGGCGACGACGCCGCCGCTGGAGCGCACCGGGGGCGTGACGTACTCGGGCCCGCCGGCGAACTCGGTGATGTCGCTGGGCAGGGAGCAGCCGGGGAGGCTGGCCAGGGCGACGGAGGCGGCCTTGCCGATGCCGAAGACTCCCGAGCCGCCGCACCAGACGTCCCAGCCGGAGGCGTAGGCGAGGTCGTGGGCGCCGCGTGCCGCGGTGAGGCCGCCGAGCTTGCCGATGCGCAGGCTGAGGGCGCGGCCGGCGTGCTGGTCGATGGCGGCGTGCAGGGTGTCGAGATCGGTGACGTCCGGGGCGACGGCGGCGCGGACCGACCGCTGGAGCGATGCGTGCGGAGCCAGGTCGCGGAAGGGACGCTCGATGGCGGTGAGGTCGTATCCGTCCATCGCCTCGAGCGCGTCCAGGTGCTCGGGGGAGTCGGTGTAGGCGCAGACCCCGTCGATCTGGAGGGCGAGCGCGGGGTAGGCGGTGCGGACGGTGCGGACCACCTCGACGTCCCAGCCGGGACGGACCTCCAGGGTGATCCGGCTGTAGCCCGCGCCGATGTAGCGGTTGACGGTCGGGGCCAGGCTCTCCAGCGTGGGCTGGCAGGGGACGCGGGCGCCGGTGACGATCGAGGTGCGGGTGCCGCCGAGCGCGTGCGCGACGGGGACGCCGTGGCGGCGGCCCCACAGATCCCAGGCGGCGGTCTCCACGGCGGCGACGGCGGAGGGCACGCCCAGCGCGGACAGCCCGCCCAGGTCCTCCGGGTGCTCCCACTCGAGACCGGGCAGCGCGGGCCCGATCCTGTGCTCCAGATCGTCCCAGGCCTTCTCGTCCGACAGGGCCGTCTCGCCCCAGCCGACGGTGCCCAGTTCGTCGGTGAGCGCGACCAGGATGCTCTCGGGCCTGCGGCCGCGGTGCAGCGCGACGCGATGGGCGCGGAACTCCACGATGTCCGGCACGGTGCCCTCCCTCCACCAGCCATGATCTCACGACCGGACCCACCCCTCGTTAACCAAACAAGTGCTTGGTAACCTGCGGGCATGACGGTTCCTTCCTACCCCCGTGCCCGTGGCCTTCTCACCGACACCATCGTGGTCATCACGGCCGCCGCGGGAGCGGGCATCGGCGGCGCGACCGCACGCCGCTGCCTGGAGGAGGGCGCGAGCGTGGTCATCAGCGACGCCCACGAGCGACGCCTCAAGGCCTCGGCGGAGGAACTCGCCGCCGAGTTCGGCGCCGGCCGGGTCTCCGCGCTGCCCTGCGACGTCACCGACGAGGAGCAGGTCCAGGCCCTGTACGCGCACGCGCTCGCGACCTTCGGGCGCATCGACGTCGCGGTCAACAACGCGGGTCTCGGCGGCACCGACGACCTGGTCGACATGCCCGACGACCGCTGGGACAGGGTCATCGACATCACCCTCAACGGCACCATGCGCTGCACCAGGGCCGCCCTGCGGATCATGCGGGACCAGGGCACCGGCGGCGTGATCGTGAACAACGCCTCGGTCATCGGCTGGCGGGCCCAGAAGGGCCAGAGCCACTACGCCGCCGCCAAGGCCGGGGTCATGGCGCTGACCCGCTGCGCGGCGCTGGAGGCGGCCGAGCACGACGTGCGGATCAACGCCGTCTCCCCGTCTCTGGCGATGCACCCCCACCTGGTGAAGGTGACCAGCGAGGAACTGCTCTCCGAGCTCACCTCCCGCGAGGCCTTCGGCCGGTACGCCGAGCCGTGGGAGGTCGCCAACGTGATCATCTTCCTCGCCAGCGAGTACTCGTCCTACATGACCGGCGAAGTCGTCTCGGTCAGCAGCCAGCACGCGTAAAAGGAGTTTTGACATGGCAGAGGCCTACATCGTCGACGCCGTCCGCAGCCCCGTCGGGCGGCGCAACGGCGGGCTGGCCGAGGTGCACCCCGCCGACCTCGGCGCGCACGTCCTGAAGTCGCTGGTCGAGCGAACCGGCATCGATCCCGGCGCGGTGGACGACGTCGTGTTCGGCTGCGTGGACACCATCGGCGGGCAGGCCGGCGACATCGCCCGCACCGCCTGGCTGGCCGCGGGGCTGCCCGAGGAGGTGCCCGGGACGACCATCGACCGTCAGTGCGGCTCCTCCCAGCAGGCCGTCCACTTCGCGGCCCAGGGCGTGCTGTCGGGGACCCAGGACCTGGTCGTGGCCGGCGGCGTCCAGCTCATGTCGAAGATCCCGATCGCCGCGGCGATGATCGTGGGCGTCCAGTACGGGTTCGCCGGGCCCTTCGCCGGGTCCAAGGGCTGGGAGGCGCGCTACGGGAACCAGGAGATCTCCCAGTTCCGCGGCGCCGAGATGATCGCCGAGCAGTGGGGCATCTCCCGCGAGGCCATGGAGGAGTTCGCCTTCGCCTCCCACCAGCGAGCCCTCAACGCGATCGACAACGGCTACTTCACCAAGGAGATCGCGCCGCTCGAAGGGGTCGAGCACGACGAGGGCCCGCGGCGCGACACCACCCTGGAGAAGATGCGCGGGCTGAAGACCCTCGTCGAGGGCGGGCGGCTGACCGCCGCGCTCGCCTCGCAGATCTCCGACGGCTCCGCCGCGCTGCTGATCGCCTCCGAGCAGGCCGTCCGCGACCACGGGCTGACCCCGCGCGCCCGCATCCACCACCTGTCGGTGCGCGGCGAGGACCCGGTCAAGATGCTGTCGGCGCCGATCCCCGCGACGTTCCACGCGCTGAAGAAGGCGGGCATGGCGATCGGCGACATCGACACCGTCGAGATCAACGAGGCGTTCGCGTCCGTCGTGCTCGCCTGGCTGAAGGACACCGGCTACGACCCCGCGAAGACCAACCCCAACGGCGGCGCGATCGCCCTGGGCCACCCGCTCGGCGCGACCGGAGCCCGGCTGATGACCTCGCTGCTGGGCGAGCTCGAGCGCACCGGCGGACGCTACGGACTGCAGACGATGTGCGAGGGCGGCGGCCAGGCGAACGTCACCATCATCGAGCGCCTCTGAGGGAGATTCTCCTCTCCGGAACTCTCAGGCCCCCGTGGACGGCGCTCTGCGCCACCACGGGGGCCTCTTGACGTAGTTCCCGTCCTCCAGGACGGCTCCGCGCTCGAACGGGTTGTAGGAGGCGTGGTCCCCGCAGACGGCCATAGAGAACAGGACGGAACCGAAATAGGGGACGAGCATCAGCACGCCGAGGAACCAGGAGTACTGGGTGGAGTGCCGCGCCTCGTGGACGATCAGCCCGAGATCCCCCGAGTGCCGTTCGATGTCGCGGAAGACGATGACGTTCCCGACCGTGAACGCGGCCCCGATGGGGACCGGCGGCCGGTAGCCGTCGGCGATGAGGAGGCCGTCCGGGGCCCTGCGGACCCCGCCGCAGCCTCCCGCCAGCACGATGAGGAGGCCGAGGGGGGTCGACAGGTTCAGCCAGTTCACGATCTGGCGGAGCCGGTGTCGCGGAAGCATGCTTGCGGCATGCCCGCCCGGCTCCGCCGCCAATCCGTCAGGACGGGCAGGTCGCGTCGAGCGACACGGCCTTCGTGGTGTCGGGCTCGTCGGATTCCGCGCCGGCCGGGTTCGACGCGTTCTTCTTCGCGGTCGTGGTGGAGGCGGTGGCCGGCGGGTCGGTCTTGACCGGGGTCCGCCCGCTGTCGGCGATCGCCTGCGCGGACCGGTGCCGGATCAGCGCCCAGTCCGGATGCGCCGTGCTGATCAGCGGCGGCACGAACTGAAGGCTGTTGATCTTCGCGTCGCCGTTCTTCATCTTCTCCGACAGCTTGAGGAGTGCGGGCAGCAGCTCCCTGGGCAGGTCGGTGGAGATGGTGTTCTTGGCCGCGTCGGCGAGCTTGTTGAAACGCAGCAGGAGCTTCTGCGGGTCGGCCTGCCGGGCGATGGCGCGCAGCAGGCACTTCTGCCGGCCCATCCGCACGTAGTCGTTGCTGTAGGTGCGCGAGCGGCCGTACCAGAGCGCCTGAGTGCCGGACAGCCGGCGGTAGCCCGCCTGGAGGGTGCCCTCGTTGTACTTGCCGAAGGTGATGTTCTCCGGGACCTTCAGGTACACGCCGCCCATCGCGTCGATGAGCTGAGCGAATCCGCGCATGTCGACCAGGATGTAGTAGTCGATGGGCTGGCCGAGGATCTGGGAGACGGTCGGCACGAGGAGCGCGGGACCGCGCTGGCCCTTCGGCTTGCCCGGCGTGATCTCCGGGTGCTCCTCCGCGTACTCGTAGATCTCGTTGAGCAGGCCGGGCGTCTCGGGGCCCTCGCCGGTGAAGCCGTCGGGGAAGCGGTCGGCCGCCGGGCCAGCGGGCATCTGGATCCGCTCCAGGTTGCGGGGCAGGCCGAGCATCACGGTGTCGCCCGTGTGGGTGTCGATGCTGGCGAGCGTCACGCTGTCGGTGCGGACACCGACCCGGTTGTGGCCCGCGTCGCCGCCCAGCAGCAGCACGTTGAGGCGCGGCCGGTCCTTCCAGGGATCGCTCTTCTTGATCTTCTTGCCGTTGTGGTCGCCGTCGGCGAAGGTCGAGTTGATGAGGTCGCGGGCGACATAGGTGCGATGCGCGGCGAGCGCGAAGGGCGCGCAGATCGCCAGGCACAGCACGGCGACCATCGACACCGCCGCCACGCGCGGTCCCGCGGCCAGCGCCCGGGGGCGGACCAGCGTGTAGGACCGCACGACCACGCCGACCCAGACGCCGGCCAGCGCGATGCTGCCGAAGATGATGCCGGTCAGCCACTCCGGCTGGAGCGCGAGTTCGAGGAGGTCGTGCCGGAACCCGGTGGCGAGCACCACCAGGACGGCGATCATGACGGCGAAGGCGGCGGCCAGGAGCGCGCCGGTGACGCGGCGGCCCGCCCAGACGTGGGCCACCCCCCACAGGAATGCCGAAGCGAGTGTGAGACCCAGCGTGCGCATCAGCGCCTTCGGCTGATCTTCGTCCTGCGGTTGATCGTTCTGCATGGAGACTCCGTTCCCCCGAGCGAGGGACAGGTCCCTCTTCCACCATTTTGGACGCGCGAATGGGCGGGGGAGGTTGCCCAAGAAACGGGCAAACTCCGATCAGGAGCAGGTTCTGCCCAAATTATGCACGTCACGGAAGGGGATCTTGCCAGAGTCGCTGTTAAGGACTTGTGACGTCAGGCGCCGGATCATGACGAAGTCCGGGTTCGCGGTGCCGACGAGCGGCGGGATGAACTGCAGGCTCGTGACGCGGGCGGTGCGCGTCAGGGCGGAGAGCCCGACCAGGCGGGGCAGCAGGTCGCGCGGCAGGTCGGTGTGGACCGAGGCCTTGAACACCGTGGCCAGGCGCTGGAAGCTGCGCAGCACCGTCAGCGGGGTGGCCTGGCGGGAGATGGCCCACAGCAGGCACTTCTGGCGGCTCATCCGGCTGTAGTCGCTGCTGCCGGTGCGCGAGCGCCCGAACCACAGCGCCTGGCGGCCGGTCAGATGGCGGCAGCCCTTGCGGATGACCCCGGCGGCGACCTGCTCGCGCGGGACCGGGACGGGCCGGTCCACACAGACGTCGACGCCGCCCATCGCCTCGACGATCTGCCGGAAACTGCGCATATCGACCAGACCGTAATAGTGGACCGGAATACCCAATATGTGTCCGATTGTCCGTTTGAGGAGCTCGGCTCCCGGCCTGCGGTGGCCGCGCAGGGCCCCCGGATGGGCGACGCCCTGCTGGTACACCGCATTGAGCAGACCGGCGCGCGGGAACGGGACCCGGCGGTCGCCGTCCCAGACCGGGACGTGCTGGAGGTTGCGCGGCAGGCTCAGCAGGACCGTCGCGCCCGTGCGGGTGTCGACGCTCGCGAGCGTCATCGAGTCGGTGCGCACCCCCGGCCTGCCGGTGTCGGCGTCGCCGCCCAGCAGCAGGAGGTTGAGCCGGGCCACTCCGCCCAGCGGATCGCCGGCCCGCGGGCTCCCGGGGGGTCGCGCCGTCCCGGCGGATCCGGAGGGCCGGGGGAGCGGCTCGGGGGCGGAGGCCTGGAAGACCGTGGTGACCACGTCGCGCTGGACCTGCCCGTAACGCGCGAGGGCCAGCGGCGGCACCGCCACGAGCAGGCACAGGACCGCGACGGCGGTGCCCCCGGCGAGCTCGGCGGCCGGGCCGAGCCGCGCCGGGCGCACCGCCGCGTACGACCTGACGATCAGCAGTGCCCAGGCCGCGGCCCAGGCCACGCCGACGATCATGAAGGTGAGCAGCCAGCCGGGCGAGACCGCCAGGGCGGCCAGCGACCCGCCCGCCACCGCGGCGGCCAGCACGAGCCCGGTCAGCCCCAGGGCCGCCGACAGCAGCAGGACGGTCCCGGTGCGGGTCCGGCCGCCGCGCAGGTGCGCCAGGCCGGGGACGAACACCGACACCAGCGTGACGAGCAGCGCCTGGCCCAGCCCGCCGACGTCGGGACCGGGGACGGCCGACGCCGGAGGTTCCTCGCCGGCCCTGACCTGCTGCTGCACACTCATGTGATCAGAGTGAGGTCAGGGCGCACTCCGTGCCAGCACCGTCACGGAGTGTCGCACCGCTTTACCAGCTGGTCTGCAGCGGCTGGCCCTCGGCGTAGCCCGCATGGCTCTGCACGCCGACGACGGCGTTGGCGTGGAACTCCTCGAGGCTGTCGGCCCCGGCGTAGGTGCAGGAACTGCGCACGCCCGCGATGATCGAGTCGATCAGGTCCTCGACGCCGGGGCGCTGGGGGTCGATGAACATCCGCCCGGTGGAGATCCCCTCCTCGAACAGCGCCTTGCGCGCCCTGTCGAAGGGGCTGTCCTCGGCGGTACGGTTCCGTACCGCGCGGGCCGAGGCCATGCCGAAGGACTCCTTGTAGAGCCGGCCGTCGGCGGCCCTCTGGAGATCGCCGGGAGACTCGTACGTCCCGGCGAACCAGGACCCGATCATCACGTTGGACGCGCCCGCCGCGAGCGCGAGGGCGACGTCCCGGGGGTGCCGGACGCCGCCGTCCGCCCACACGTGCCGGCCGAGCCTGCGGGCCTCGTCCGCGCACTCCAGGACGGCGGAGAACTGCGGACGGCCCACGCCGGTCATCATCCGGGTGGTGCACATCGCGCCGGGCCCGACCCCGACCTTGACGATGTCGGCGCCCGCTTCGACCAGGTCGCGGACGCCCTCGGCGGTCACCACGTTCCCGGCCACGACCGGAACCTGCGGGTCCAGGCCCCTGACCTCCTTCAACGCGCTGATCATCTTGTCCTGGTGGCCGTGCGCGGTGTCCATCACGAGCAGATCGGCACCCGCCTCCAGCAGGGCCTTCGCCTTGCCCGCGACATCGCCGTTGACGCCGACGGCCACCGCGATCCGCAGCCGGCCGGAGGCGTCCACGGCGGGCTGGTAGAGGGTGGCGCGCAGCGCTCCGGTCTTGGTCAGGACGCCCTTGAGCCTGCCGTCGGCGCCGACGACCGGGGCGATCCGGTGGCCGCGCGCGTGCAGCGTCTCGAACGCCTCCTTCGCGCCGACGGTGTCGGGCAGGGTCACCAGATCACGGGTCATGACGTCCCGGAGCTGGGAGAACCGGTCGACCGACTGGCAGTCCGCCTCGGTCACGATGCCGGCGGGCCTGCCGTCCTCGACGACGATCACGGCGTTGTGGGCCCGCTTGGGCAGCAGGCTGAGCGCCTCCCCGACGGTCGATCCCGGGCCGAGCGTGATCGGCGTGTCGAACACCAGATCGCGGCTCTTGACCCACGAGATGACATCCGCGACGACCTCGACCGGGATGTCCTGCGGAATCACCGAGAGAGCCCCGCGCCTGGCGACGGTCTCGGCCATCCGGCGGCCCGAGACGGCCGTCATGTTCGCGATCACCAGCGGGATCGTCGTGCCGGTGCCGTCGGAGGTGGACAGATCCACGCCCATCCGGGAGCCGATCGCGGAGCGCGCCGGAACCATGAAGACGTCGTTGTAGGTGAGGTCGTGAGCGATCCGGTCACCGTTCAGGAGCTGCAAGGTCGTACCAATCGTCGGGAACACTCCATGATGATCCATACCCAGGAGTGCCCCGTTCGATGGGTTTGGGGGTAATGGGAAATTCCGCCGTGGCTACTTGACTTCCTTTGTTAGATCATTGCACTTTTCTTACATGGACCTTGCTGGAGGGTCCTCGGGGGACACGGGGTGGATGACGGAGAGCGAGCCATGCAGGTGAGGCTCCTGGGCCCGGTGGAGCTGTGCGACGCGCGCGGCTCGGTTCCGATCGGCCCGAGAGCGCGGGCGGTACTGGCCGCCCTGGCGCTGGACGCCGGGCGGCCCGTCAGCGTGGAACGGCTGGTCGCCACGGTGTGGCCGGAGGCGCCGCCCGCGACGGCGACCACCCAGATCCAGGGGTGCGTCTCCAGTCTTCGGCGCGCCTTCGGGGAATCGCGCGGCCTGCTGGTGACCTCGGGGCCCGGCTACCTGCTGGAGATGGGCGAGGAGGAGATCGACGCCCTCGGATTCGGGGCCAGGGTGCGCGAGGCGCGCAGGGCCGTGCGCGGCGGCGACGACGACAGCGCCGCCCGGCTGCTGCGCGAGGCGCTGCGGGGATGGCGCGGCTCGGCCCTCGACGGGGTGCCCGGCCTGCACGCCGAGGCCTCCGTGCTGGAGGAGCAGCGGCTGGCCGCCGTGGAGGAGCGCATCACCGCCGACCTCGGCCGTGGCCGCGCCGCCGAGCTGCTGCCCGAGCTGGCCGCGCTGTGCGCCGACCATCCGCTGCGCGAACGCTTCCACGCCCAGCTCATGGTCGCCCTGACCCGGTCGGGGCGCAGGCCCGAGGCGCTGGAGGCCTACCAGCGCATCCGCTGCACCCTCGTGACCGACCTCGGCCTCGAGCCCGGTTCCGAACTGCAGCGGCTGCAGCGTGACGTTCTGGCGGCGGCGCCCGTCCCGGAGTCGACGCTGCCCCAGGACGTCGCCGACTTCACCGGCCGGATCGCCGAGACCGAGATGATCGTCGGAGTGCTCGCCGCGAGTTCCGCGCCGATCGTCGCCATCAGCGGACGGCCCGGCGCGGGCGCGACCTCGCTGGCCGTCCACGCCGCCCACCGGCTGCGCTCCCGCTTCCCCGACGGCTGCCTGTACGCCGACCTGCACTTCACCGCGGATCCGGGCGAGGTGCTCGGGCGGGTGCTGCGCTTCCTCGGCGTCCCTGTGCCGCCGCGGGCCAGGGCGGAGCGGGCCGAGCTCTACCGGGCCCGCATGAACGGCCGCCGGATCCTGCTCGTGCTCAACGACGCCGCCGCGGAGAGCCAGGTCCTTCCGCTGCTCCCGGGCGCCGGAGGGTCGGCGGTGGTGGTCACCGGGCGGACCCGGCTGACCGCGCTGCCCGGAGCGCTGCATCTCGACCTCGCGCCGCTCCCTGTCAGCGACGCGCTGGCGCTGCTGGCCAGGATCGCCGGTCCCGGCCGGATCCGGACCGAGCCCGAAGCGGCCGCCCGGCTCGTCGACCTCTGTGATCGTCTGCCGCTCACCGTCCGGGCCGCGGGGGCCCGGCTGGCGGGCAAACCGCACTGGCGGATCGCCGACCTGGTGGCCCGCCTGTCCGATGACCAGCACCGGCTGGCCGAGCTCGCCCACGGCGACCTCGACGTCCGGCGCGGCATCGCCGCGAGCCTCGCGGGCCTCTCCGCGCCGGCGCGCACCGTTTTCGCACGGCTCGCGGATGGGTCATTCACTCGCGAGGAAACCGACGATCTCATCGAGGAACTGGTGGACGCACGGCTGCTGGAGGCGGTCCGTTGCGATGACAGCGGACGGATGCGTTTCCGTCAGCCCGGTCTGGTCCGTGCTTTCGCACGTGGCCTGTCCATCAGGACAGAAGTGGGAAACGCGACAGAGGAGGCGGGCCCGTGAACACCGACGTACGAAAGTGCAGGGCTTTCGCGTCGCCGTTCATTCGCCGGTCTCCTCCCGTTACGCGAACACATCACGTGTCGTGGAACGGGACAAACACGAGCAAGATCATAATTTCCCCCCGAGGGGCGGAAAATGTAAGGATCTTGCGTCTGATGACAGCAGGTCACGACCGGCCTGGCACCCCCCACGACAGGAGGAACTTCCGTGCTGGATGCAGTGGACTCCGTGCTGGTCCGCGAACTCCAACGGGACGGCCGGGCGACCTTTCAGGCTCTCGCCGACCGCGTAGGACTTTCCCGCACCGCGGTGCGGGCCCGAGTGCAGAGCTTGCTGGAGAACGGCGTCGTCCGCGTCGTGGGCATCGTCCACGCCCAGGTGATCGGCGCCAGCGCGGTGGGGCATCTGTCCATCGCCAGTAGCGGCCCCGCCAGGGAAGTGGCCCGAGAGCTCGCCAAACATCCCGCGCTGTGCTTCGCGGGACTGACCACCGGCCCGCACGCCGTCGTCGCCGAGGCCAGGGCCAAGGACGACAGCGCGCTCGCCACCGTCGTCGACGACATCCGGCAGCTCGGCGGGGTCCACTCCGTCGAGGTGTTCCGGGCCGTCGAGGTCGCCAAGGACGCCCACTCGGTCGTCCGCCCGCTGGGCGACGTCGCCCTCGACGACATCGACTGGAGACTCCTGCAGGAGCTCCAGCGCGACGGCCGCGCCCCCTACACCCGTCTCGCCGGCATCATCGGGCTCTCGCAGGCCGCCACGCGCGCCCGCGTCGTCCGCCTGATGCGCTCCGGCGTCATCCAGGTGACCGGGCTGGCCGATCCGGCCGCGCTGGGGAGCCTGGAGCTGGCGGCCTTCGGGGTCGTCGCGGGGAGCGCCGTCCGCCGGGTCGCGCAGGAGCTGGGGGCGCTGGAGGGCGTCCGCTACCTGGCGTCCGGGTTCGGCCGCTTCGACCTGGTCGGACGAGCGGAGGCGTCGTCTCCGTCCTCGCTCGTCGACGTCCTCGACGCCGTCCGTTCGGTGTCCGGGGTGCAGCACCTCGACTCCTGGCATGTGCTCGACGTCGTCAAGGAGTCCTACGCAGCGGATCTGCCCGACCGTTCGTGAACCTCCGACGTAACTAGTTACAACCGGTGGCTTTCCGTCATGTCCCGGACCGTGACGAACTTCTGCCATACCGTCGAAGCATGAATCTGCGGCAGTTGCGCTACGTCGTGGCCACCGCCGACCACGGCACGATGACGTCGGCGGCACAGGCGCTCTACGTCGCCCAGCCCGCGCTCTCACGAGCGGTACGGGAACTGGAGCGGGAGTTGGGCATCGAGCTGTTCGCCAGGTCTGGACGGGGGGTGGTGTTGACCGTAGCGGGGGAGCAGGTGGTCCGCCAGGCCCGGATCGCGCTGGAGGCGGTCGACGCGATCGAGGCGGTCACACGGGGGAACGGGCGGGGCGCGGAGTTGCGCATCGCCACCACGCCGACGCTGGAGCCCGAGCTGACCGGGAGGCTTCTGCCCCGGTTCGCCCGGGACCAGCCGGCCGTCCGGGTCCGGGTGGTGCGGTGCGACGGCCGCGAGGCCGTCGGAGCCGCCATCCGGGCGGGCCGGGCGGACCTCGCGGTCACCGACCTTCCGGTCCCGGGCGACCTGGCGGCCCACCCCTTCGAGCAGCGGGAGGTGGTCCTCATCTCGCCCCCCGGGCTCAAGCTGCGCGACCCCGTCCCGCTGAAGGAACTCGACGGGCTGCGCCTGATCATGCCGACCAGGGGCACCGCCCGGCGCGCCGAGATGGACGCCATGCTCGTCCGGATCGGCGCCACCCCGGTGGTGGCCGTCGAGTCGGACGAGCGGGGCGCCTGGCTCGGCTGGGTGCGGGCCGGGCGAGGCTCCCTGCTCTGGTACCGCAACCAGGTCGAGGACGTCGAAGGGCTCAGCCTGAGGTCCCTGATCCCCCCGATCACCCGGACCATCGGCCTGGTCCACGCCCACCGGCCGCTCCCGGCGCTGGCCCGGGAGTTCCTGGCCTTCGCCAAGGAGGCCGGCGCTTAGAAGAGGATTCAGGGGAGGAGACCGAGGAGCGCGGCGGAGCCGTCCAGGGTCCAGTCGGCGTCCAGGGGCGTGACGCTGACGTGGTCCGCGGCCAGGGCCGTGGTGTCGGCGCCCTTGACCGGCTCAGGGACGGCGGGGAAGTCCGGCGCGATGACGTAGCTGTCGGGACCGGCCGGGACGTACTTCGGAACCACGAACGAGGTGCGTCCCAGCCGGGTGATCCGGGTGCCCTTCGGGGTCCCGATGGGGTAGTTGACGTTGAGCACGAGGTGGGCGGGGAGGACCCGGCCCCTGCTCGCGGCGGCGAGACGTCCGACGAGGGACGCCACATAGGAGGCGGTGGCGGGGAAGGCCCGGACCGTCGCCTCCTGGCCCGCCGCGAGATCCAGTTCGGTGCTGACGGCCAGGGCGGGGACGCCGAGCTCGTCGGCGGTCACGGCCGCGCCGACCGTTCCCGAGTGGTTGGCGATGGCGCCGGTGTTCTGGCCGAAGTTCGCTCCCGAGACCACCAGATCGGGCGGTGCCGCGCCGAAGACCACCTGGACGCCGAACATGACCGAGTCCGCGGGCGTCCCCGCCACCGACCAGACGCCGGGCGACTGCTGCCGGGCCGAGATCGGCTGCCCGAACCTCAGGGTCTCCGCGGCGGAGACACCGCTCTGGTCGGTCAGCGGGGCCACGACCGTCACCCGGTGACCCGCCGCGGTGAGGGCCTCCCGGACGGCCGCCAGGCCCGGCGCGGCGTAGCCGTCGTCGTTGGTCAGCAGGATGCGGAGGGAGCGCGGGGCCCTGCCCTGCGCGGGGGCGGCGGGTGCCGCGATCGGGAGCAGGACCAGGCTGAGGGCTGCGGCGCGGAGCTTCACGGATCACCTCGGGGAGGGAGGGGAGGGACCCGCCCATGGTGTGATCGGGCTCACGGTCCCGGCCAAGACCCGTTCCGTCCGTTCCATGCCCTCCCGGCATGGGCCCAGGTGGGTCAGGGCGCCGCGCGGCGCATTGCGGCCACCCGGTCCAGGGCGGCCCGGGCCCCGGCGACGTCGTGGACACGGAAGACCCGTGCCCCCTGCCAGGCCGAGACGCCCAGCACGGCCATCGTCCCCACGCCCCGCTTGTCCACCGGACGGCCGAGCGCCTCACCGATGAAGTCCTTGTTGGAGACGGCCACCAGGACCGGCCAGCCGGTCGCGACCATCTCGTCCAGGCGGCGGCTGATCTCCAGCGACTGGCGGGTGTTCTTGCCGAAGTCGTGCGCCGGATCGATCAGGATGCCGTCGCGGCGCACGCCGAGCGCCACGGCCCGCTCCGCCTCGGCCGTCACATGGCCGATCACGTCGGCCAGGACGTCACCGTAGGCGACCCGGTGCGGCCGGGTGCGCGGCTCCTGGGCGCCCGCGTGCGCGCAGACCAGGCCGAGGCCGTGCTCGGCGGCGACCACCGCGAGCTCGGGATCGGGGCCGCCCCAGGTGTCGTTGAGCAGGTCGGCCCCGGCGGCGGCCACGGCCGCGCCGACCTCCGCCCGCCAGGTGTCGACGCTGATCACGATGTCGGGATGCCGGTCGCGCACGGCGGCCACGGTGTCCACGACCCGGCGCAGTTCCTCCGCGACGTCGACGTCGTCGCCGGGCCCCGCCTTCACCCCGCCGATGTCGATCAGGTCGGCCCCCTCGGCGACGGCCCGGTCCACCGCCGCCATCGCGGCGTCGAAGCCGAAGGTCGCGCCCTTGTCGAAGAAGGAGTCGGGGGTCCGGTTGACCACGGCCATCACCGAGAACTCCGGCAGGACGCGCCGGCCCAGGCGCAGGCTCACCGGCTCCACCACGTCCGCCGGGGGTGCGGGCGGGTGGAGACGAAGATATCACCCTCGGTGACGATCACCGGATACGTGGCGAGGCGCCTGCTCGACGGTCCCCGCCGGATCCGCCCGTCCGCCAGGGCGAACCTGGCCCCGTGCAGCGGGCATTCCAGACAGTCCTCCACCACGCTCCCCTTCTTGAGCAGCGCCCCGGAATGGGGGCACACCGCCGCGACCGCATACAGTGAGTCACCGGACCGGCAGACGAGGATCGGGAATCCCGGTACCGGACGGATCTCTCCCGGCATGATCTCACCGGTCGCGCACACCGCCACGAGCGGCCTGTCCTCGTGCATTGGAGGAGCGTCACACACCCTGATCTTCCAGGCGAGTCGAACCCCGTTCGGGTCTTCCTGTGCCCCGGACTACTCAGGAGTACCGCAAGGTCGATAACCTCGTCTTTCACACGTTTTGTACGTGGTTTTTGTTGGCCGTGCCTTCAGGCACATCAGAGGGGGGTTCCGCTGACCAGGCGAGCGCTCATCACCGGCATCACCGGCCAGGACGGGTCGTACCTAGCGGAGCACCTGCTCGCCGAGGGTTACGAGGTCTGGGGCCTGGTGCGCGGCCAGGCCAATCCGCACGTCGCGCGGCTCCGGAAACACATCGGCGACATCAAGATCACTGCGGGGGACCTGCTCGACCAGGGCTCCCTGATCTCGGCCGTCGAGCGGGTCCAGCCCGACGAGGTCTACAACCTGGGCGCCATCTCGTTCGTGCCGCTGTCGTGGCAGCAGGCCGAGCTCACCGCGGGGGTGACCGGCATGGGCCCGCTGCGCATGCTGGAGGCCATCCGCGTCGTGAGCGGCATCAGCCAGTCCCGCACCCCGGATCCGCGCGCGCAGATCCGGTTCTACCAGGCGTCCTCCTCGGAGATGTTCGGCCAGGTCCGCGAGACCCCGCAGAACGAGCTGACGCCCTTCCACCCGCGCAGCCCGTACGGGGTGGCGAAGGCCTACGGGCACTTCATCACCCAGAACTTCCGTGAGTCCTACGGCATGTTCGCCGTCAGCGGGATCCTGTTCAACCACGAGTCGCCCCGGCGCGGCCCCGAGTTCGTCACCAGGAAGATCACCCTGGGCGCGGCACGGATCAAGCTCGGTCTCGCCACCGAGCTGCGCCTGGGCAACCTCGACGCGCGCAGGGACTGGGGTTTCGCCGGGGACTACGCCCGCGCCATGCACATGATGACGGTCGCGGACACGCCCGAGGACTACGTGATCGGCACCGGCGTCACCCAGTCGGTCCGGCACCTGGTGAAGCTCGCCTTCGACACCGTCGGGCTGAACTGGGAGGACCACGTGGTCCTCGATCCCAAGTACAACCGGCCCGCCGAGGTCGACCTGCTCTGCGCCGACCCGAAGAAGGCGCGCGAGCAGCTCGGCTGGGAGCCCGATGTCACCTTCGAGGAACTCGTGGCGATGATGGTCGAGTCCGACCTGAAGCTCCTGGACGGCTCCAGCGGCGAGGAGTTCGGCACCGATCACTGGTAGCGGGGCACCCGCCGGTCCGGAGCGGTCACCTGCCCGCTCCGGCCGTGCGCGCTACCGGGCGCGGATCACCGCGACCTGGTCCCAGACGGCCCGGCGCAGCGCGTCGGGGCCGGCCGGGGTCCCGGGTCGCCGCAGCACCTCGGCCCGTGCCCTGCGGGCCGTGCCGATCTTCTCGCGGTAGTTCCGGAAGATCTGCACCTCGCCGGTCGGCCACCGGCCGTGTTCGCCGAGGTAGGCGTGGTCCGTGCCGTACCGGGCCGAGTCCAGGTCTGCCGCGGACACCGCCCACGTCCGCGCCTCGAGGGCGCTGCCCGGGCGGAGGACGATGGCGCCGCCCGCCCTGGTCACGTCTCCTGAGTCCCGGTGGTGGTGCGCCGGGACCGTGCGCCGGTACCAGCCCCGCACGTCGGCGAGAGCGGCGTCGAGGCCGGGGGTGCGCCATCTGACGGTCCCGTCGGAGCCGCCCCGGCGCAGCCCGGTCCGCAGATCTTTGATCGCCCGCGGGGTCAGCCCGGTGTGCCAGGCGGGCAGCAGGACGATCGGGTCGGCGGGATCGGCGTCGAAGGGGGTCGGGTCGAGGAACGCGGGTCCGATCGCCACGACCGTGCCCGGCCGCGCCTGGTAGGCCAGGCCCCACAGCAGCCGCCCGAACAGGCGGGCTCCACGATCGTCGGAGAGCACGTGCCAGGTCTCGTGGAAGAAGTTCGTGCTGAACCGGGCGGTGGTCCCCGGCCGGGGCGTGACGACCGTGTAGGGCCGTCCGTCCAGGCGCAGGGACCGCCGGTGCAGCTTCATGCCGTCGGCGGGGGCCCGGGCGTTCCCGGGCCGCTGCCTCGCCTGGCGGGCGCTCATCCCTTGACGCAGATCAGCTGCTTGAGGTGGGCGACGACCTCGACCAGGTCGTGCTGGGCCTCGATGACGGACTCCAGGTCCTTGTAGGCGCCGGGGATCTCGTCGATCACCCCGGAGTCCTTACGGCACTCGACGCCCCTGGTCTGCTCCTCGAGGTCGGCGACGGTGAACCGCTTGCGGGCCTGGGTGCGGCTCATGAGCCGGCCCGCGCCGTGCGACGCGGAGTTGAAGGCCTGCGGGTTGCCGAGACCCCGGACGATGTAGGTGCCGGTCGCCATCGATCCCGGGATGATCCCCAGATCGCCCCGGCCGGCCCGGATCGCGCCCTTGCGGGTCACGATCACATCGACGCCGTCGTAGGTCTCCTCGGCCACGTAGTTGTGGTGGCAGGAGATCGGCCGGTCCCAGGAGATCCTGCGGCCCGCGAAGGCCGCCTCGATCGCCCCCTGGCTCATCGCCAGCATCATCGCCCGGTTCCGGCGCGCGTACTCCTGAGCCCAGAACAGGTCCCTGCGGTACTCCTCCATCTTCACCGTCCCGGACAGGAAGACCGCGAGATCGGGGTCGGGCAGGTCCTGGTTGTGCGGAAGCCTCTTGGCCGCCTCGATGTGGTGCTCGGCGATGACGTTGCCCACGTTCCTGGAACCGGAGTGCAGGACGATCCACACCGAGCCGTCGTCGTCGGCGCAGAACTCCCAGAAATGGTTGCCGCCGCCCAGGCTCGACATCTGCGACCTGACCCGGCCGAGGTTGACCTTGACGCCCGGATGGAGGTCGTCGAATCCTTTCCAGAATTCGTACCAGCCCCGCTCCCTCAGATGCGGGACCGTCGAGGGATCCACCGGATTCCGGTGCATTCCCCGGCCCACCGGAATGGTCTTCTCGACCCTGGACCGCAAGGTTCCCAGATCGTCGGGAAGGTCGTTCACCGTGAGGTCCGACCGCACCGCGGTCATGCCGCAGCCGATGTCCACGCCCACCGCGGCGGGGGAGACGGCGTCCCTCATCGCGATGACGGAACCGACCGTCGCGCCCTTGCCGTAGTGCACGTCGGGCATGACGGCCACACCGTGCACCCAGGGAAGGGAGGCCACGTTCTCCAGCTGGCGGAGCGCGCTGTCCTCCACGCCGGCGGGGTCGGTCCACATCCGGATCGGAACGGTGCGGCCCCGCAAAATCTCGTAAGGCAACACCGTCTCCTTTTCTCGTCGCCGGGTGGTGCCGGGACAATGAAGCCAGAAAAGGCGCGGCCGATTCAAACCATTTATCGGTGATTACAGATCGGGATCGTGCGGCTGGGCGTCGGCGAGGGGGCGGAGCGCCTCACGCTGCGGGACGATCATCATGCTGAAGTCCGCCGAGGCGATGATCCGCTCCTCGTCGTCGGTGACCCGGCAGTCGACGATGACGAGCTGGCGGCCGACCTTGATGACCTCGGCGCGGGCGTAGACCATCTCGCCGTGCGGTCGGCCGAGGTAGCGGACGTGCAGGTCCGCGGTCACGAGGGACTGCTCGCCGGGACGGAATCCCGAGCCGCGGGCGGCCGCGGTGCCCGCGGCGACGTCGATGAGGGTCGCGATGGCGCCGCCGTGCAGGTTGGCGGTGCTGTTGAACGCCTCCTCCCGGACCGGCATCGAGACGATCGCGTGCCGTGCGCCGATCTCGATGATCTCCAGGGCGAGGAGATGGTGCAGCGGGGTGTTGCGGCGCAGCTCGGTCCGGACGAACTCCTGGTCGGCCTCGGGCAGATCGGTGATGCGGACGGTGGCAGGCCCGTCCGGTCCGTCATGAAGTCCTGGTCGCTCGCTCATCTTTGTCGCTCCCCTCGGTTCCGCGTCCCTGCGGGACAGACCATTATGGAACCCGGACGGTCACATGGTGACCGGGGGGTCGGAGGGGTGATCTCCACCACCCCCGACGGCCCGGGCGAGGCCCCTCCGCAACTGTAAGTGGTCGATCCCTCACGGTTTGATGCTGGAAGGGGCCAAAGTTCTTCGCCCGGTTAACACACGTGATAAACCAAAGCAGCGCCAACCGGACTCGGTCGTGGCGCTTCGGAAAACAGGCGAGGGGGCAGTGCCGATGCGGCACGCGCGTGACGGGGCGACCGCGGCGATGAACGCCGCCTCCCAGGTGCTGGTGGCACGTGGGAAGGTCGAACCGCAGGAGCTCGACCACGAGGGCGTCCAGTGGGGCGCCCGGGCTCGGGAGGGCGTCTGGGCGGCCACAAAGGACGGCAACAAGATCCACCTGGCCATCGACGCCGCCGCGGGCGACCGCGCGGCGACGGTGCTGCGCCCCAGCCTGCGGGTGTTCGTCGGGGTCGACGTCGACACCGACATCGTCGCCCAGACGACCTCCGACGGGATCCGCCTGGTCACCGTCGTGCACGGTCCCGAGGCCCCCACGGCCTTCCGTTTCCCCCTCACCCTCTCGGACGGCCTCGCCCTCGACCCGATGCCCTCCGGCGGATTCGACGTGGTCAACCTCCGCTACGGCGCCACGGTCGGCCGGTTCTACAGCCCCTGGGCGTGTGACTCCCTCTTCCGGCCGATCCGCGCCTTCTACGAGATCGAGGGAAGCATCCTGGTGATGCGGGTCCAGCACGAGGGCGCGGCCTATCCGGTCGTCGCCGACCCGCACTACAGCGTCGCCGGCTGACGGATTCCCCGCACCGCCCCGCCTGGTACTGTCCGGGGCAGCGATCGGTATCAAAGACCCGCGTCAGGTGCGATGTGATCTTCTCCCACGACACTGAATGGGCCCTGGGCATCGCGGTGGGCCTGGTGAACACCTCCGCGGACGGGGCCGACGGGCTGCCCGACCTGGACGCCCTCCAGCGGTTCATCGACGAGGCCCACATGAGCGGGGTGCCCGCCCTCACCCCGGCCGACCTCGCCGAGGTGCGCCGGCTGCGCGGGCATCTCCACGAGGTCTTCGGCGCCGAGGAGACCGGGGCCGTCGTCGAGCTGGTCAACCTGCTGCTGGCCAAGGTGCGGACGGCGCCCCAGCTGACGAACCACGACGGCTACGGCTGGCACATCCACCACCACGTGCCCGGCAGCAGGATCACCGAGCACCTGGCGGCCGAGGTCGGCATGGCCCTGGCCCAGGTGGCGTCGGCCGGTGAGATCGAGCGGTTGCGGACCTGCGCCGCCGACAGCTGCGGCCGGGTCCTGGTCGACCTCTCCCGCAACCGCTGCCGGAGATTCTGCGACTCCAAGACCTGCGGGAACAGGGCGCACGTGGCCGCCTACCGGGCACGGCGCCGCGAACTCGCGGGCTGATCGGGCGCCGATACGGCGAACCGGCGAAACGGGAGGGAATAAGCTGGCCGTATTCCGGTTTTTCCGGTGAACGGGCCGATTCTGCGAGGAGGGTGCGGGTGCGACTGGTCGACGCGTACGGGCGTCAGGCAACGGACCTGCGGGTCTCCCTGACCGACCGGTGCAACCTGAGGTGCGGCTACTGCATGCCCCCCGAGGGGCTGGACTGGCTGCCCAAGCCGTCGCTGCTCACCGACGACGAGGTGCTGCGCCTGGTCCGGATCGGCGTCGAGACGCTCGGCATCACCGAGGTGCGCTACACCGGGGGAGAGCCGCTGCTGAGGCGCGGCCTGCCGGAGATCGTCGCCCGGACCACGGCGCTGTCGCCGCGGCCGGAGGTCTCCCTGACCACCAACGGCATCGGCCTGGCCAAGCTCGCGCGGCCGCTCAAGGACGCCGGGCTCGACCGGGTCAACGTCTCCCTCGACACCCTCGACCGGGACACCTTCAAGACCCTCGCCCACCGCGACCGGCTGGCCGACGTCCTCGCCGGGCTCGAGGCGGCCGCCGCCGCCGGGCTCACTCCCGTCAAGGTCAACGCGGTGCTGCTGCGCGGCGTCAACGAGCACGAGGCCGTGCCGCTCCTGCGGTACTGCCTCGACCGCGGCTACGAGCTCCGCTTCATCGAGCAGATGCCCCTGGACGCCCAGCACGGCTGGACCCGCGAGAACATGATCACCGCGGACGAGACCCTGGCGCTGCTCAGTGAGCGGTTCGAGCTGGAGCCGGAACCGTCGGAACTGCGCGGCAGCGCCCCGGCCCAGGCCTTCGTCGTCGAGGGCGCCAGGATCGGGATCATCGCCTCGGTGACCCGCCCGTTCTGCGGGGCCTGCGACCGGGTCAGGCTCACCGCCGACGGCCAGATCCGCAACTGCCTGTTCGCCCGCGAGGAGTCGAACCTGCGCGACGCCATGCGCGCCGGGATCTCCGACGAGGAGATCGCCGGACGCTGGGCCGCCTCGGTCACCGCCAAGCTGCCGGGGCACGGCATCAACGACCCCGCCTTCCTCCAGCCCGACAGGCCGATGTCCGCGATCGGCGGGTGATCACACCCTTTCCTCCACCGGGGGGCGACAATGGTCCCGTGAACGAGGAGTCGCTGGAGCATCGGGTCGAGATCGTCGTCGGAGAGGACCAGGAAGCGGGGGTGTTCGCGGGGTTCGCCTCGGTCTGGCGCACCCAGGAGGCCTTCGTCCTGGACTTCGCGATAGAGACCCGCCTGTCGGAACGGCTCGAGGACACCGCGACGGGCGAGGAGTACGTGCAGATCCCGGCGCGGGTGGTCTCCCGCATCCGGATCCCGCCCGCACAGGTGTGGGAGCTGATGAAGGCCCTCGAACAGAACCTGAGCGCCTACGAGCGCGACTACGGGCCGCTGAACAGGGACTGATCACATGCCGGTGGACTACGACGCGGTGATCCTCTCCGGGGGAGAGGGTCGCAGGTTCGGCGGCGGGGACAAGCCCGGCGCCCTGGTCGGCGGGGTACCGCTGATCGTCAGGGTCGCGGGGGCCGTCGCGGACGCGGGCCGTCTGGTCGTCGTCGGGCCGGCGCGCGACGATCTGCCCGGCGCGGTGTTCGTCCGGGAGGAGCCTCGGGGCGGCGGGCCGGTCCCCGCGCTGCGGGCCGGGCTGGAGGAGGTACGGTCGCCCGCCGTGGCGCTGCTGGCCGCCGATCTGCCGTTCCTGACCGCCGGAGTGATCGACGGGCTGCGCCGCCACGACCGGGCCGTCCTGGTCGACCGCGACGGCCGCGACCAGTGGCTGACGGGCGTCTGGCCCGCGGACGCGCTGCGCGAGGCCCTGGCGGCCTACCGGGGGGCGTCGCTGCGCGGCCTGCTGGAGCCCCTGGCGGCCGTCCGGGTGCCGGTGCCCGATGATTGGTTCGACTGCGACACCCCGCAGGACCTGGCGCACGCCAGGAAGATCGTCGAGGAGAGCTGATGGACGAGTGGATCGCGACGGCCTGCGCCGAACTGGGCCTCGACCCCGCCGACGTGGACCGGAACCTGATCCTCGACATGGCCAGGGACGTCGCCCACGGCGTGGCTAGGCCCGCCGCGCCGTTGACCGCCTACCTCCTGGGCGTGGCCGTGGGCCGCGGCGGGGACCCGAAGGAGCTGGCGGCCCGGCTGTCGGAACTGGCTAGCCGTCCGACGGGCTGAGCTCCCCCACGGGCACCGCGTCCTTGAAGAAGCCGCGCCGGTCGAGGAAGGACGTCAGCGAGTCCTTGTGCCCGTCGCAGGCCAGCCACACCTTCCGGCGCTCCGGGGTGTGGATCTTCGGGTTGTTCCAGCGCAGCCCCCAGTCCGCCGCCTCGCGGCAGTCCTTGGCGGAACACTGTAGATCGCTCACTTGAATCCCTCTTTGTCGGTTTCGGGGGTCTTTCGGGTTTCTTTTCCGTGGAGCGCCGGGCAGCGTGGACCCTGTGCCCGCGACGGGCGCGCCCGACGATTCAGGGGGATCTCATGGGCGACACCAGGAAGAAGCCGGCGAAGACCACCGGTAAGGCGAAGAAGGCCTCGCTCAAGGCCACTCGCGCCGCCAAGCAGGAGAAACGGGCCATCAGGGACCGCGGGGAGCGGATGCCTGAGGAATAGGCCGCGGACGGGGCGTGGACGGATCGTCGTCCGCGCCCTTTCTCCTGCTCTCACCGCCCCCTCCCGGACAACAGTCTAGGAGGTACGGTGGTCGCGAGGGGCGGCTCCTGGACGTGCTTCCTTCTTCTCCGCGTGAATCCAGCGCGTCCGCTCTCCGCCCCTCGACCGCTCGATCGCGCGCTGGACGACATGAGGTGATGAGACTCGGTGGATCGGCTGGCCGGGGTGCTCATGCGCAGGCTGCGCGTCGTCGTGCCGGAGACGCTCCTCGACGGGGCCGTGCCGCCCGCCAGGGGGCGCAGGGGCAGGCGCGCCGAGGTGGCCAACGGGCTGATGGCCCTCGAGGCCGACCTCGTGGAGCTCGGATTCGTGGTCGCCGCCGATCTGCGCGCGGCACTCGGAGCCCTGACCGGCGACCAGCTCGCCGTCGCGGGCCGCAGGCTGGTGGACCTGGCCCAGCGGGAGGTCGGCGCCGACGTCCTGCACGTGCCGCTGTTCCGCCACTTTCCCGAGTCGGTCCCCGAGGACACCCTCGAGCTGTACGTGCGCCGGATGTTCACCCGGCTGGTCCAGGAGCGCGAGCAGCCGTGCGCGCTGTGCGGCGATCGCCGCTCGGTCCATCCGGTCCGGCCCTGCGCCCATCTGGTCTGCCGCAACTGCTGGGACGGCGGGGAGTACACCGCCTGCCCGCTGTGCCACCGCCGCGTCGATCCCAAGGACGCCTTCCTGCGGCCCACGAGGGAGCGGGCCGGGCGGGCGCCGTCCGGGACGGCCCGGCGGACGATCCTGCTGGCCCACGGCTCCGACGCCGCCGGCCTCTCGCGCGACCTGCTGCGGTCGCTGCTGACGCGGCAGACCCCGCTGTCGGAGCGCGACCGGGCGGACGTCGCGGTCCTGCTCGGCGAGAACCTGCCCGCCTCGGCCGGCTGGCTGCCCCCGCGCGTTCCGGTCCGTGCGTCCAGGGCGGCGGCGCTGGCCGTCCTGCTGCCCGCAGTGGACGACCCGGCGCCGCTGCTCGAGGCGCATGTGGACACGGCCACGGACGTCCTGAGGCTGCTGTTCGCGCTGTCCGGCGGCGACCCCGCGCTCGACGCTCTGCCGCCCCGCCGTGTCTCACCGCCCCGGTGGCTGCGCCGGGCGCTGCTCGACCGGATGGAACGCCTGCCGCTCCCGCTGCTGGCCGAGGATCTGCGGCGGCACGGCGAGAAGTGGAAGCACGCGGCCGAGGTCCTGCATCCGTTCGCGTCCCACCGGCGGCATCCGGGCGTCGCGACCGCCTTCGCGGCGCTGCGCCGCACCCGGCTCGACCCGGCCACCGCGTTCGGCGGGACCGTGCTGGAGCGGGCCGCGGAACACCCCGCGACCTTCGTCTTCGACGGGGAGCGGCTGCGCGTCACGACCTTCGCCGGCCACACCGAGCGGGCGATGCGGCACGGCGGGGCCGCGGCCGGGCTGCTGGCCCAGCGGCCGGGCGAGCTGGTCCGCAGGCTCGGCAGGCTGGCCAGGCTCGAGACCCCGGCGCTGGAGGCGGCCGTCGCCGAGGCCGTGCCCCGGGTCGCGCCCGGGGTGCTCGTCGCCGCGCTCGGGCAGATCCGCACGCCGGAGGGCGGGAGGAGGGTGTTCTTCCCGCGCGGGGGGACCACCTGGATCGCCCCCGACCGGCGCCCGCCCATCGGCGAGGAGCGCCGGGCGGCGCTGACGGGGCTGCTGGCCGGTGAGCTGCGGGCACGGGCCCGTGAACTGCCCGGGGTCGGATCGGCTCTGCTCGACGCGGGCCTCGCCGACCTCGTGGCCCCCACCAGCGACAGGACGGCGTCGGCGGCGCTGGTCCGGATGCCGCGCGGCAGCGTCCAGCCGATCCCGCGCGGGCCCCTGCGGCTGTTCCTGCACTGGATGGAGCAGGACGGCGCCCGCATCGACCTCGACCTGTCGGTGGCGGTCTTCGACGAGTCCTGGGCCTTCGTCGGCGTGTGCGACTACACCGGGCTGAGGCTCGGGGACGGCGCGGCGGTCCACTCCGGTGACCTGACGTCCGCGCCCGCCCCGCTCGGCGCGACCGAGTACGTCGATCTCGACCTGCGCGCGCTGCGGATGCTGGGCGGCCGCTACGCGGTGCCGGTCGTGCTGTCCTACAACACGGTGCCGTTCGACCGGCTGCGGCGCGGTTTCGCCGGGCTGATGAGCTCTCCCGGACGGCAGTTCGACCCGGTCGCGGTGGAACAGCGCTTCGACCTCGCGGGCCCGGCCAAGGTGCTGGTGCCGTTCGTGGCCGACCTGTGGTCTCGGCGGATGCGCTGGGTCGACCTCGACCTGTCGGGGGTCGGGCACGGGCTGAACGTGCACGGCTACAGCCTCAGGCTCGGCCGGCTGGCGCAGGCCGTCGAGCAGGTGTACGGGGAGGGAGGCCGGGTCACCCTGTGGGAGCTGGCCTGCTGGCACGCGGGGGCCAGGGCCTCGAACGTCACGGTCAGGAGCGGGAACGGCTCGCTCGTCCGGTACGTGAGGGGCGCGGGGGAGGACGCGGACGCCTTCACCGGACGGCTGCTCGCGGGCGGGGAGCCCGACGACGTCCGGCCCCCGCCCCCGGACCCCGGCTTCGCCGCCCTGGTGAAGGCCGACCTCGACCTCCCCGGGGGAACCGAGGTCTACGCCCTCTATCCCTGGCGCCTGGACGCCTCCAAGGTCAGGCTGCTGGACGCCGCCGACCTGCTCAGCCCCCTCGTCCCTGCGCGCGTCCCCGCCCGCATAGAGGCCTAGATCACGGTCTTCATGTAGTCGCCGATCGGCTGGGTCGGGCGGCCGATGAGGGCGGCGAGGGTGCCGGGGGTGCGCTCCAGCCAGCCCTGTGCGATGTGGGTGTCGACGTCGGCCAGGAGGCCCGCGACGGCCTCGGGGAGGCCGTTGGCCGCGAGGACCTTCGCGAACTCGGCCTCCGGGAGGTCGGTGTAGGTCACCGCCGTGCCGGAGGCGGCCGAGATCGCCGCGGCCAGCTCGGTGAGGCTCCACGCGGTGTCGCCCGACAGCTCGTAGGTCTCGCCGGTGTGGCCCTCGCCGGTGAGGACGGCCACCGCGGCGGCGGCGTAGTCGGCGCGGGCGGCGCTGGCCACCCGGCCCTCGCCCGCGGCGCCGAAGATCGCGCCCGCCTGCGGGGCGTGGGCGATCGAGGCCTGGTAGTTCTCGTGGTACCAGCTGTTGCGCAGGATGGTGAAGGGGACGCCCGAGGCCCTCAGATAGGTCTCGGTGGCCCGGTGCTCGCCGACCAGCTTCGCGGTCGTGGTGTCGGCGTAGGGGGCGCTGGTGTAGACGACGCGGGCGCCGGCCTCCTTGGCGGCGTCGATCACGGCCGAGTGCTGGCGGACCCGGTTGCCGTGGTCGGTTCCCGAGATCAGCAGGACGACCTCGGCGCCGGCGAAGGCGGCCTTCAGGGTCTCGGGCCGGTCGTAGTGCGCCTCACGGACCTCGACGCCCAGATCGGCGGCCTTCTCCGGGGCCCGCACGGCGGCGACGACCCGGTCGGCTCCGGCCTTCTCCTTCAGCCCCTCGACGACGAGGCGGCCCAGCTGTCCGGTGGCACCGGTCACAACGATCATCGAACTCTCCTCAAGCCGAAGTATCTGACAGATCAAAGGTTAGTACTAACTTCTAGAAAGTACAACCCGGCGAGTAAGCTGCGGTCGTGGAAGAGTTCGAGCGGATCGTGTATGACGTGTTCGCCAAGCGGTGCACGTCGCGGGAGACCCTGGAGCACCTGACCGGCCGGTGGGGCATCCTCGTGCTGGCGGCGCTGTCGGAGGGCACCTACCGCTTCAACGAGCTGCGCAGGCGTGTCGACGGGGTGAGCGACAAGATGCTGTCGCAGACCCTCCAGGCGCTGGAGCGCGACGGCATGGTGCTGCGCGTCGTCGAGCAGACGATCCCGCCGAAGTCCGAGTACAGCCTGACCCCGCTGGGCGCCGAGGCCGCCGACCGGCTCGTGCCGCTGATCCACTGGCTCGAGAGCCGGATGCCCGAGGTGGCCGAGGCGCGGGAGCGGTATCAGGGGCGATAGACCGAGTATGGGGATACTCGCGACAAATTCCGTTCAGTCGGGTGTGCTTGGATGATCAACATTTCTCGCACCCTCACCGGGAGTCCCCCATGCAGCTCTGGTGCCCGTTCGCCGACAAGCGGCCCTTGAGTACGAAGCAGACCGAGGAGAAGATCGTCCCCCGGGTCTTCATCATCCACACCATGGCCGGCTACCTCGCCGGAACCGAGGCGATGTTCCGCAAGCAGGGCTACAGCGGTACCGAGTCCCACTTCGGCATCGGCGGTTCGTGGGACGGCAAGGCCCGCGACGGCGCGATCTGGCAGTGGCAGGACCTCGCCCACTCCGCCGACGCCCAGTACGCGGGCAACCGGATCGCGACCTCCGTCGAGACCTCCGACGGGGCCAAGAGCAACGTCCCGTGGACCGCCCGCCAGGTCGACGCGATCATCAAGCTGGGCGTCTGGTGGTGCCGGACCACGGGCAACCCGGCCCGGATCGTGACGGACACCGACGAGAAGGGCTTCGGCTGGCACTCCCAGTTCAAGGCCTGGAACAAGGCCTCCCACACCTGCCCCGGCGCGGTCCGGCTGAAGCAGTACCGCAACGAGATCGTCCCGGAGATCGCGCACATCCTCGGCACCGACGTCGAGACGCCCCTCGGCCGGACCCTCAAGCTGGCCGATCCGATGATGCGCGGTCACGACGTCGAGCGGCTCCAGGGCCTGCTCAACGTCCACGGAGCGAATCTGGACGTGGACGGAGTGTTCGGAAAGAACACCGACGGCGCCGTGCGCGACTTCGAGAAGTCCCGCAAACTGAAGGTCGACGGAATCGTCGACGGCCCGACGTGGAAGGCCCTGACGGCCTGACGCGGCGCTCGTCACGCCCCGGACGCCGACGCGATCATCGCTGTTCACTCTAGAGTGGTCACCCGTGAGTGATTTGTCGGCGTTGTCTTCCGTGCCTCCAGCAGGCGTCAGCGGCCTGCACCGGGACGCGGTACTGAAGTTCTTCTACGGCCCCATGGACTGCGGAAAGTCCACCCTGGCGCTGCAGACCAACTACAACCATGCCCGCCAGGGCCGCAAGGGCATGGTGCTCACGAAGCACGACAGGTCGGGAGGTCCCCGTGTCACGAGCCGTATAGGGCTCGGCGGGGACGCCCTGGAGGTCGTCGACGACCTCGACATCGAAACGCTGGTCCGTGGCACCATGCCCCGGCTCGACTACCTCATCTGCGACGAGGCCCAGTTCTACACGGTCCGGCAGATCGAGCAGCTCGCGGATCTCGTCGACGACTGCGACGTCGACGTCTACGCCTTCGGCCTCGCCTCGGACTTCAAGTCCGAGCTGTTCCCCGCCACCCGCCGGCTGTTCGAGCTGGCCGACGAGGTCTTCCGGCTCCAGGTCGAGGTGCTCTGCTGGTGCGGCCGTCCGGGGCAGCTCAACGCCAGGACCACCGGCGGGGAGCTCCAGCGCGCCGGGGAGCAGGTCGTGATAGCGGACACCGATGAGGCGCCCGTCCGCTACCAGGTCCTGTGCCGCCGCCACTACCGCTCGGGGGATCTGGGCTCGAAGGCCCCGCTCTACTGATCAGATCCGCTGATCCGGGCTACCGGAGGAAGGCGGACAGGCCCGCCAGGACGTCCATGACCTGGTGGGCGTCGGGGGTGGCGGAGGGGTCGGCCAGCCACTGGAGCATCAGGCCGTCGGAGATGGCGATGAGGACCGAGACGAACGCCGCCGGATCGAAGGGCGGCTCGGCGTCCGCCGCTGCCGCCGCCCGCAGCAGCAGATCGACCCCCGCGGCCCTGGTCTCGGCGTAGGCGGCGGCCAGCTTGGCCCGCAGCTCCTCGTCGCGCAGCGCGGGGGCGTAGGCCTCGACGAAGGCGTCCATGAGAGGCCTGACCTCGGCGAAGACGTCGATCAGCGCGACCAGCGCGCGTTCGAGCATCTCGCGCGGGGTGGCGAGCTCACCGCGGAAGACGGCCTCCTCGACCCGGGCGGTCCAGGCGCGGAAGCACTCGGCGACGGCCTCCTGGAGCAGGGCCTCCTTGCTGCCGTAGTGGTAGCCGATGGAGGCGAGGTTGGTGCCGGAGGCGGCGACGATGTCCCGGGCGGTGGTCTTGGCGTAGCCCTTCTCCCGTAGGCATTCCAGCGCTCCGGCCAGGAGCCTCTCGCGATGGCCGCCGACGGCCTGTGGACTTGTCACGTCGGTCATGATACCCATGTATACAAACGTCTTACACAAAAGTATAGATCGTTGGAGGTTCGATGCGTCCCCCCGGTACCCGAGTCCCGTCGATCGTCCAGACCGTCCGGTTCCTGCGTGATCCCGGCAGGCTCCTCGAGGGGATGCACCGGCGGCACGGGCCGGTGTTCGCCCTCAGGTTCCTCGGCTTCCCGCCCGAGGTCTTCGTGACCACCATCGAACTGGCGGAGAAGGTCTACGGCCTGGACGCGTCGGGCGGGCGGGCGGGAGAGCTGCGGCGGCGCTTCCTCGAGCCGGTGGTCGGCAAGAACTCGCTGCTCTGCCTGGACCACGACCCCTGGCAGCGGCACCGCAAGGTGCTGACCCCGCCGCTGCGGGCCCGGGCCATCGCCTCCTACGCCGACGAGATCGCGGAGATCGCGATCGCCGAGGTCGACCGGATCCCCCTCGGCAGGCCGGTGGCGTTGCGCGACCACATGCAGGCCGTCACGCTGGAGGTCATGCTGCGCCTGGTCTTCGGGATCAGGGACGGCGCCCATCTCGAACGGCTGCGGGTGCTGCTGCCCGCGCTCATGGAGGTCGGCGGCTCGAACGTGCTCATGATGACGCCGGAGGGGATCCGGCGGAGGCTGGAGACCAGCCGGATCGCCCGGTCGCTGCGCTTCCTGCCCTCCACCCGGTTCGCGAACGTCCGCGACGAGGTCGACGCCCTGCTGTTCGCCGAGATCGAGCGGCGCAGGAGCGAACCGGCGGGGGAGGCCACCGACGTCCTGGCCCGGCTGCTGGACGCCCGCGACGAGGCGGGCGAGCCGCTGTCCGACCAGGAGCTGCGCGACGAGCTCATCACGATGCTGGAGGCCGGGCACGAGACGACCGCGACGGGTCTGGCGTGGACCTTCGAGCGGCTTCTGCGCAACCCCGGGGTCCTGGCACGGCTGCGGGAGGAGATCGAGACGGGGGAGTCCCAGGAGTACCTGGAGGCGACCGTCAAGGAGGCGCTGCGGTCGCGGCCCGTCATCTGGGACGCCCCCCGGCTCGTCGACGAGCCCCTGGATCTGGGCGGCCACCGGGTCGAGCCCGGCTGGTTCGCCGCTCCGCTGATCGCCCTCATCCACCGGGACCCCGCCCACTACCCCGACCCGGACGCGTTCAGGCCCGAGCGCTTCCTCGGCGAGGAGGCGGCACGCTCGGCGAAGGCGTGGATGCCGTTCGGCGGCGGCCGCCGCTACTGCGTGGGCGCCCAGCTCGCGTTGCTGGAGATGCGGGTGATCCTGCGCGAGACCCTGCTCAGGCTCGATCTGGAAGCGGTCGAACAGGCCCCGGAACGGGCCCGGATGAAGCACGTGACCCTGGTGCCCGCCCGCAACGCGACGGCGGTCGCCACGCTCAGGAAGCGGGTGACCGTTCCACCTGCGTGAGGGCCACGACGCCCGCCAGGACGGCACCGGTGACCAGGACGGAACCGGGCACGAAGGTGCTCGCCAGGACCAGCGCGCAGGCCGTGGTGATCAGGACGGCGCCCCGGCCGCCCTCCCGGTGCAGAAGATAGATCATCAGCAGGAAGACCGCGGTCGGGACGGTGACGGCGGCGGAGGACAGGAGCCGTCCGGCGTGGCCCTCGTGGACGGCGTGGGCCGCGGCCACCGACAGGCCCGCGCCGACCGCGGCCCCGGCGGCGAACACGACGTAGTGGCCGTAGCCCCAGACGAAGGCCGCCCGGCTCCCGGTGAGCCGGGGGGCGGCGTCCTTCCCGAAGTACAGCCACCACAGCGAGAACATGATCAGGATGCCGCCGACGAGGGTGGTGAGGAGAGCGGCGGTCACATGGACGTCGAAGGCGTCCTTGAAGGCGAGGGTCGCGGCGGTGACCGACTCGCCCAGCACGATGATCGTGAACAGGCCGTACCGCTCGGCGATGTGGTGCGGATGCCAGCTCGTGCTTCCGGCCCGCTCGGCGAAGGCGGGGACGGAAAGGTCGGCGAGCGCGAACACGACCCAGGCCGCCGTCCGCCAGCCGGACGGGACGAAGAGCAGCGACACCCAGAGGACCTGGACGGCGAACAGGCCGGCGGCGTATCTCAGGGCGGTCGCGCGCCGGGCGGGGTGCGAGGCCGCGGCGCGCAGCCACTGGGCGATCTGGGCCAGCCGCATCACGACGTAGCCGATGACGATGACCGTGAAGTCCTCGCGGTCGAACGCGCGGGTCACCCCCGCGGCCATGATCAGTGACCCGGTGATCTGGACGAGCACCGCGAGCCGGTACGGCACGTCGTCGGTGTCGTAGGCGGAGGCGAACCAGGTGAAGTTCATCCAGGCCCACCAGATGGCGAAGAAGACCATCAGATAGGCGCCCACACCGTGCGCGACGTGCCCCTCGCCGACCGCGTGGTGCAGCGCCGTGCCCGCCTGGGCCACCGCGACCACGAAGCAGAGGTCGAAGAACAGCTCGAGCGGTGTCGCCGCCCGGTGCTCCTCGTCCTGCCGTCTGCCCGTCATCGCCCGCAGCAGAGCCTGTGCCATGGGCCCATGCTAGGGAGTGCGCCCCAGGAAGTGCAGAAGGCGCTCCAGAGGCCAGGTGTTGATGACGTCGTCGGGGGTGAGCCAGGCGCGCTGGGCGATGCCGACCCCGAACTTCGGGTTCTCCAGGTGGGTGACGGCGTGGGCATCGGAGTCGATGGAGAACCGGACGCCGTGGTGCTTGGCGAGCCGGGCCAGGTCGGACGGGAGGTCGGCGCGGTCGGGGAAGGAGTCGATCTCCATCGCCGTGCCGGTGCGGGCGGCGGCCTTGAACACCTCGGCCCAGTCGGCGTCGACCACCGGGCGCTTGCCGATCTTGCGGGTGGTGGGGTGGCCGATGATGTGGACGCCCGGGTTCTCGCAGGCCGCGATGAACCGGCGCGTCATCTCGTCCCTGGACTGGGTGAAGTGGGAGTGGACGCTCGCCACCCGCACGTCGAAGCCCTCCAGGACCTCCAGCGGCCAGTCGACCGAGCCGTCGGGCGCGATGTTCAGCTCGGTGCCGTGCAGCAGCCGCATCGCCGGATACCGGCTCTGCAGCGCCTCGACCTGGCCGCGCTGCTCCAGCGCCTTGTCGAGGGTCATCCGCTGCATGGTCAGGTCGGGCGCGTGGTCGGTGATCGCGTAGTAGGAGTAGCCGCGGGCGGCCGCCGCGGCGACCATGTCCTCGAGTGAGGCGATGCCGTCGGTGAGATCGGTGTGGGTGTGCAGGTCGCCCTTGAGGTCGGAGAGCTCGACCAGAGCCGGGAGCTCGCCCTTCAGCGCAGCGGCGACCTCGCCGCCGTCCTCGCGCAGCGCCGGATGCACCCACTGCATCCCGAGCGCCGCGTAGATCTCCTCCTCGGTGGCCGCGGCGATCACCCGTTCGCCCTCGAACAGCCCGTACTCGCTGAGCTTCCAGCCCTTCTTGACCGCCATCTCGCGGATCCGGACGTTGTGCTCCTTGCTGCCCGTGAAGTAGATCAGCGCGGCGCCCCACGACTCGGCGGGCACCACCCGCAGGTCGACCTGGACGCCCTTGTCGGTGCGGACCGAGGTCTTCTTGTCCCCGGCCGCGACGATCTCGGTCACGTAGGGCTGGGCTCTGAAGACCTCCATGAGCTCGACCGGCCCGACCGCGAGGACGTCGATGTCGCCCACGGTCTCGCGGAACCTGCGCAGGGAGCCCGCGTAGGTGATCCGCTCGGCGCCCGGCAGCGAGGCGATCACCTGCTCGGCCAGGCCGAGCGCGACCCCGAGATGGACCCTGCCGCCGGAGGCCCGCATCTGCTCGATGCCCTTGAGCAGATTGTCGAGGGTCTTGGGGCCGAGGCCGCGCACGCCCTTCAGCCGGCCGGCCCCGATCGCCTCGGCGAGGGAGTCGGCGGAGTCGATGCCGTGGTCGGTGTAGAGCATCAGGGCCGTTTTCGGGCCGAGGGTCGGGATCTTCGTGAGCCGCCTGACCCCGTCGGGGACCTGCTCGCGCAGCGCGTCGAGCTGCCGGAAGCTGCCGCGCTCGAGGAATTCCTCGATCTTCTTGGCGATCGCCTCGCCCACCCCCGGGACCTCGCGGACGTTCACCTGCCGCAGGTCGTGCGGGTAGCCCGCGATCGCTTTGACGGCCTTCTGGTAGCTGCGCACCCTGAAGGCGTCGCCGCCGGTCAGCGCGAAGAGCTCGGCGTACTCCTGCAGAGCCTCTGCGGCCTCGTCGTTCACCCGTGCCATGACCCAAGCCTACGGTCGGGGTCCGACAGTCTTCGATGATCGAACATGTGTTTGATATGGTGGGGCGCATGATGTTCCAGGGATCCCTGATGGGTGACGCCGACTCCGTCGACCTCGGTCCGCTCGGCTCGGCGGTGCGGCGGACCGAGCTGTCCCACGGCGCCTGGGTCGACCTGTGCCCCGGCTGGGTCTCCGGAGCCGATCCGCTGTTCGCCCGGCTCGTCGCCGGCGTCCCCTGGCACGCCGAGCGGCGCACGATGTACGAGCGGGTCGTGGACGTCCCGCGGCTCACCAAGTTCTACGAGCCGGGAGAGCCGCTGCCCGACGACGAGCTGGTGGTGATGCGCGAGGCCCTGTCCGCTCACTACCGGCCGGAGCTGGGCGAGCCGTTCGTCACCGCCGGGATGTGCCTGTACCGCGACGGGAGCGACAGCGTCGCCTGGCACGGCGACACCATCGGCCGCGGCAGGACTCAGGACACGATGGTCGCGATCGTCTCGCTCGGCTCGCCTCGCGCGCTGCTCCTGCGCCCGCGCGGCGGTGGCGGCAGGGCGCTGCGGTTCGAGATCGGCCACGGGGACCTGCTGGTGATGGGCGGTTCCTGCCAGCGGACCTGGGAGCACGCCGTTCCCAAGTCCGTCCGGGCCGCCGGGCCGCGGATCAGCGTGCAGTTCAGGCCGCACGACGTCAGGTAGGGATCGGGGCACGGCGCCCGGAGCGGGATCGACCGCCGCCGGTATCGTGGGCCGCCGATCAACGAGGAGGACCTGATGAGCCTGGTGGACGTGCTGGTCGAGGGCGGGACGGCGCGGGTGACGCTGAACGACCCCGAGCGACGCAACATCCTCTCCGGAGATCTGGTCCGGGAGGTGCTGGCCGCCTTCGACGCCGTCGAGGCCGACCCGGAGGTCCGCAGCGTGGTCATCACCGGCGCGGGACCGGCGTTCTGCGCGGGAGCCGACCTCGACGACCTCCGTGCGGCCACCAGGGGCGACTCCCGTGGGGTCGAGCTGGTCTACGAGGGCTTCCTGCGGGTCGCCCGGTCGCCACTGCCGACGATCGCCGCGGTCAACGGCCCGGCCGTCGGCGCCGGGTTCAACCTGGCACTGGCGTGCGATGTGCGGATCGTCGCGGAGTCGGCGTGGTTCGACACCCGGTTCCTGAAGATCGGCATTCATCCGGGCGGCGGCCACACCTGGATGCTGGACCGTCTCGTCGGCCCGCAGACCGCCGCCGCGATGGTCCTCTTCGGTGAGCGGGTCGGCGGCGCCGAGGCGGTCGCGGCCGGACTGGCGCTGCGGGCGGTCCCGGACGCCGGGCTCCTCGACGCCGCCGCGGTCCTCACCTCCCGGCTGGCCGCCGTCGAGCCCGAGCTGGTCCGCCGCACCAAGGAGACGCTGCGGCTGGCGGGCGACGGCCGCGACCACGACAGCGCGCTCGCCCACGAGACGCGCGAGCAGATGTGGTCGCTGACGCTGCCCACCACCGCCGCCCGGATCGTCCGCTAGATTCCCGGGTCCCGGGCCCGGGTCGTCAGTGCAGGCCGCGCAGGTCCAGTTCGCGGAGGACCCGGTCGGCGATCTCCGGGTCGACGCCCGGTTCGGAGCGGGCGCCGAGGATCTCGTGGCGGGCGGCCGAGTTGACCTCGTCCTGGACCTTGCGGACGGTTCTGCGGAGCGCGAGGCGCTGCTTCTCGTCCATCCGGCTGCCGTCGGCCCAGCGGCCGAACCGGCCGTAGAGGATCCGGGCGGCCTCGTCGGGCATGTCGATCTGGTCCATCAGCTCGCGCAGCCGGTGCCGGGCGACGGTCCTGGCCCGGCCGCGCAGTTCGTCCTCCTGGCGGGTCTCGGCCTCGGCGTCCTTGCGGACGTCGAGGACCTTCACCACCCACGGCAGCGTGAAGCCCTGCACGACCAGGGTGATGATGATGACGGTGAAGGCCGTCACAAGGATGGCGTCGCGGCCGGGGAACTTCAGCGGCAGCGCCAGGGCCAGGGCGATCGTCGCGACGCCGCGCATCCCCGACCAGAACACGACCATGGTCTCCTGCCAGGTCGTCGGCAGGTCCTCGTCCTCGTTGCCGGACCGCCGGTGGAGCCACCGGCTCAGCCAGGAGACGGGCAGCATCCACACCAGCCGGACCAGGATCACCACCAGGGTCACGACGAGGCCGTGCCGCAGCAGTTCCCACGGGTCGTCGCCGTCGAGGGAGCGCAGCACGGTCGCGAGCTCGAGGCCGATCACTCCGAACGCGATGCCGGTGACGAGGGTGTCGATGACCTCCCAGAAGCTCGCCCCGATGACCCGTCCCTGGACGTCGTCGGGGTCGGATCCCCGCTCCGAGAGGAACAGCGCGGTCGCCAGGACGGCGAGGACGCCGGAGCCGTGCAGCTCGTCGGCGAGGGTGTAGCTGAGGAAGGGGACGAGCAGCGAGAGCGCCGTCTGGAGGGTCGGCTCGCCCAGCCAGTTCATGAACCGCTGGGTCAGCCAGCCCAGGCCGGCGCCGACGACCACCGCGACCACGGCGGACAGCACGAAGTCCCCGCCCGCCTTGGCCCAGGAGAACTCGCCCGTCATCGCGGCGACGACGGCCACGTGGTAGATCACGATCGCGGTGACGTCGTTGAACAGGCCCTCGCCCTCGAGGATCGAGACCATCCGGCGCGGCAGCCCGAGCGTGCCCGCCACGCTGGTGGCGGCCACCGGGTCGGGCGGGGCGACCAGCGCGCCGAGGGCGACGGCCGCGGCGACGGGCAGGCCGGGGATGATGTGGTGGGCGGTCCAGGCGACCGCGGCCGTCGTCACGAAGACCAGGGCGACCGCGAGCATCAGGATCGGCCTCGCGTTGTCGCGGAACTGCCGCCATGACGTCCGCTGGACGGCCGCGTGCAGCAGCGGCGGCAGGACCAGGGGAAGAATGAAGTCCGGCGGTATCGCGACGTTGGGCACGAACGGCAGCAGCGCGAGGACGATCCCGCCGAGCGTCATGAGAACGGGCGCGGGCACCCCGAAACGCTTGCCGACGGGAACGAATGCGACGGCCCCCACGGCCAGCAGGAAAATGAGCGCGAGCTGATCCACTCGAGCACCTTGCCCGGCGGACGGCGAGGCGAACGCGCCGACACCCGTGCTTTGCGCAACTCCGGCGCTAGAAGGAAGCGAACCGCAGGGCGAGGCCGTCGAGGAGGGCCTCGAGCCCGGTCTCGAAGGCGGTCGTGTCGATCCGCTGGCGGCGTTCGGCCAGGAGATGGGCCTGGGGGGCGAGGTGGGGATAGTCGCCGTCGTAGAGCGCGGAGTCGGCGGGGAACCCGGCCGCGAAGGAGCCGAGGGCCGAGCCGGTGATGAACCAGCGCATGAGGGCGCCGACGCTGGTCGCCTCGCGGCGCGGCCAGCCCGCCTCGACCAGGCCGCCGAAGACCGCGTCGGCCAGGCGCAGGGCGTTCGGGCGGCGGCCGGGACCGCGGGCCAGCACCGGCACCACGTTCGGATGCCCGGCCAGGGCGGCGCGGTAGGAGCGGGCCCAGCCCTCCAGGGCGGCCCGCCAGTCGGTGCACGGCGAGGCGAACATCGACAGGTCGACCTCGCCCATCACCGCGTCGACGACCGCGTCGAGGAGCTCCTCCTTGGTGGCCACGTGGTTGTAGAGCGAGGGGCCGCTGACGCCGAGCTCGGTGGCCAGCCGCCGGGTCGAGACGGCCTCGAGCCCCTCGGCGTCGGCGAGCTCGAGCGCCGCCGCGACGATGCGCTCGCGGCTGAGCAGGGGATGGCGGGGCCGGGCCACGGAGGGGCTCCTTCACGGTCGCTGACGTCCAGGGATCCGGTCATTGTGCCAGCGCCCAAGAAACTTGCACTGCTAGTTTCCGTGGGCTAAAACTGGCATTGCTAGTTTATTGCCCGGCCGTGTGAGGACGCCATGAACCTGGAACTGACCGATGAGCAGGCCGCCGTGCGGAAGATGGCGGCCGGCTTCATCGACCGCGAGGTGCTGCCGAACGTCACGGAGTGGGACCGGGCCGAGTCGGTCGACCGGAAGATCGTCGGCCGGATGGGCGAGCTGGGGCTCCTCGGCGTCACGATCCCCGAGGAGCACGGAGGCTCGGGCGGCGACCACCTGGCCTACTGCCTGGTGCTGGAGGAGCTCGGGCGCGGTGACTCGGCGATCCGGGGCATCGTCTCGGTCACCCTCGGCCTGGTCGCCAAGACGATCCTGACCTACGGCACCGAGGAGCAGAAGCACGCGTGGCTGCCGCGCCTCACCTCGGGCGCGTCGCTGGCGTGCTTCGCCCTGACCGAGCCCGGCACCGGCTCCGACGCGGGCAGCCTCACGACCCGGGCGGTCCGCGACGGTTCGGACTGGCTGATCACCGGAACGAAGATCTTCATCACCAACGGCACCTGGGCCGACGTCGCGCTGGTCTTCGCCAGGACCGGCGGACCGGGACCCAAGGGCGTCACGGCGTTCCTGGTCCCGGCCGGCCTGATCGAGCGGCGGGAGATCCACGGAAAGCTCGGGCTGCGCGGCCAGGCGACGGCGGAGCTGTCCTTCGACGGGGTGCGGGTGCCGGACTCGGCCAGGCTCGGCGACGAGGGCAAGGGGTTCTCCGTCGCGATGGCCGCTCTGGCCAAGGGCAGGATGTCGGTCGGCGCCGGATGCGTCGGGCTCGCCCAGGGCTGCCTCGACGTGGCCGTGGAGTACGCCAAGGAGCGCGAGCAGTTCGGCAAGCCGATCGCCGCGCACCAGCTCGTCCAGGAGCTGCTCACCGACATCGCGGTCGACGTGGAGGCGGCCCGGCTGCTGGTCTGGCGGGTCGCCGACCTGATCGACCGGGGGCTGCCGTTCGCGACCGAGTCCTCGATGGCCAAGCTGTTCGCCTCGGAGGCCTCGGTGCGGGCGGCGAGCAACGCGCTCCAGGTGTTCGGAGGCTACGGCTACATCGACGAGTACCCCGTCGGCAAGATGCTGCGGGACGCCCGCGTCATGACCCTCTACGAGGGCACCAGCCAGATCCAGAAGCTCGTCATCGGCCGCGCCCTGACCGGGATCAGCGCGTTCTAAGGAGACCCCCATGGGCAGGTTCACCGGCAAGGTCGTCGTCGTCACCGGCGGCGCGCAGGGCATCGGCGCGGAGACCGTCCGCAGGTTCGCCGAGGAGGGGGCGACCGTGGCCGTCGTCGACCTGGACGCACCGGAACGCACGGATCATCCTCATGCCTACGACTGCGACGTCACCGACGCCGCCGCGGTGGCCGAGGTCTTCGACCGGATCGCCGCCGACCACGGAAGCCTGGACGTCCTGGTCAACAACGCGGGCATCACCCGCGACAACCTGCTGTTCAAGATGTCGGAGGACGACTGGGACGCCGTCATCGCGGTCAACCTCTCCGGCGTCTTCCACTGCTGTCAGGCCGCCCAGAAGCACATGGTCGCCCAGCGCTCCGGCAAGATCGTCTCGCTCAGCAGCCGGTCGGCCCTCGGAGCGCGCGGCCAGGCGAACTACGCCGCGGCCAAGGCGGGGATCCAGGCGCTCACCGCGACCCTCGCGATCGAGCTCGGGCCGTTCGGGATCAACGTCAACGCCGTGGCCCCCGGCTACATCATCACCGCGATGACGGACGCGACGGCCGTCCGGGTCGGCTCCACACCCGAGGACTACCAGCGGGAGGTCGCGGCCAGGACCCCGCTGCGCCGCGTCGGCCGGCCGGAGGAGGTCGCCTCGGTCATCGCGTTCCTGGCGAGCGAGGACGCGTCCTATGTCTCGGGTCAGACGCTCCACATCAACGGAGGAGCCCGGTGATCTTCGAAGACCTGGACGCCCTCGCCGCCGCGGTCGGCACCGAACTCGGCACCAGCGGCTGGATCACGATCGACCAGGAGCGCATCGACAAGTTCGCCGACGCCACCGAGGACCAGCAGTGGATCCACGTCGACGAGGCGCGCGCCGCCGAGGGCCCCTACGGCCGGACCATCGCCCACGGCTTCCTGACCCTCTCCCTGATCTCGCAGCTCGGTCTCCAGGTCATGGAGGTCAGGGGTGTCGCGATGGGCATCAACTACGGCCTCGGCAGGGTCCGCTTCATCACCCCGGTCCCCGTCGGCAGCCGGGTGCGGGGCAGGGTCGGGCTCACCGAGGCCCACGAGGTCCCCGGCGGCCTCCAGATCACCCGGACCATCACCATCGAGATCGAGGGGGAGACCAGGCCCGCGTGCGTCGCCGAGAGCCTGGTCCGCTACCTCAGATGATCCCCTAGCAGGACGCGAGCATGCTGGTGAGCGCGGTCTTCTCCGTGCTCTGGAGGGTGAGGGCGTACTTGTACTTCACCGTGATCCAGCTCTTGGCGTAGGTGCAGTAGAAGGAGCTGAGCGGGGGCTTCCAGGCGGCGGGGTCCTTGTCGCCCTTGGACTGGTTGACGTTGTCGGTGACGGCCCACAGCTGCGGGCTCGCCAGGTCGTTGGCGAAGGACTGGCGCTTGGCCGTGGTCCACGCCCAGGCGCCGGACTTCCACGCCTCCGACAGCGGGATCATGTGGTCGATGTCCACGTCGGAGGAGGCCGTCCAGGTCGCTCCGTCGTAGGGCGACTTCCAGGATCCTGAGGTCGCCGCGCAGGCCGAGCTGGTCACGACGCCGGAACCGTCGCGCTTGAGGACGGTCTCCCGGGTGTCGCAGGTGCCGGAGACGGTGATCCAGTGCGGGAACAGCGCGCGGTCGTAGGTGGTGGAGTGGGACTCGGCCGCCACGGTCAGCGCGGCGAGCTGGGACGTGGCGGTGGCCTTGGTCGGCACACCGGGGGGAGTGGCGTGCGCCGCGCCGGCCGTGAGACCGGCGGTGAGGAGCAGCGCGGACAGGACGGTGATGACTCGTCTCACGAGCCTTCTCCTTCTGCCTGTGTCCCGCCCCGGTGGGGGGAACCGGGTCAGAACGGGACACATTCGGGCAAAAGAAAGATCGCATCATACGTATGACGATGGAAGGCCCGAATGTGTGAAGATCCGGTTAACGGGCCGGCGCGGGGTGGATCACCCTTCCGGCAGGCGAGTGGACCACGCACGCGGCGGCCCGTCTTCCTAGGTTCTCCTCATGCGACTTGCAGCGATGATCGATGAGCAGGCCGGTGCGCTCGAGCGCCTCGCGGGCCTGGACGTGAGCGAGCAGGCGGCGGTCCTGCGGGGAGCCCGGCGGGTGGCGGTCGTGGGGACCGGGACCAGCCAGCACGCGGCGGAGCTCGGGGCGCTCATGCTCGAGGAGGCCGGGACGGACGCACGGTGGTCGGCCTCGGCGCGCTGGACCGCCCGCCCGGACGAGGCCGTCGTGCTGATCAGCCACACGGCCGAGACCTCCTTCGCGCGCCGTGTCAGGCGCACCGCGCTCGACCGGGGCCTTCCGCTGGTCACGATCACGGGCATCGGAAGGGGCTGGCCCGAGGCGATCGAGACCGTCGCGGCGGAGGAGTCGGAGACCTACACCGTGAGCTACACCGCCGCGCTCGCGGTGCTGGCCAGGCTCGCCCACGAGCTGGGAGCCCCGTTCGGAGATCCCGCCGGGCTCCGCGGGCTGGCCGCCGAGGTGCGGGGGCTGAGCGCCGAACCGCGCGTCGACCGGATCCCGGTGCCCGCCAGGGCGCTCGCGATCGTCGGCTCGGGACCCTACGCGGTGACGGCGCGCGAAGGAGCACTGAAGATCAGGGAGGGGGCCAGGATCCTCGCCGAGGGATTCGACTCCGAGTACCTCCTGCACGGCGGCGCGGTCCCCTTCACCGCCGCCGACGGGCTGATCGTCCTCGCGCCGGAGGCCGACCCCGACGGGCTGGCCGAGGGGCTGGCGGGGGCCGCGGCGGGGGAGGGCCTCGCGGTGACCCGGCTGCGCGGTTCCGGCGGTCATCCGCTGCTCGCCCAGATCCCGATGACCGTCAGGCTCCAGTCATTGGCCGCCCGTTTCGCCGTGCTGCGCGGGCAGGATCCCGACGTGGCGATCGTCGGGGAGTGGGCCGCCCCCGGGCTCTGGGCGCTCGGCGGCCTATGATCATGGAGTGGACCTGCACCTCGTCCTCGATCCCGCGCTGGGCCTGCGCGACGGCCTCGAACGGGCGCTGCGCGAGGCGATCGGCTCGGGACGTCTCGCGCCCGGAGGCCCGCTGCCGTCCACCCGGGAACTCGCCGCGGAGCTGGGGATGGCGCGCGGCACCGTGTCCCGGGCCTATGAGCACCTGACCGCCGAGGGTCTCCTCGTGGCCCGGCGCGGATCGGGCACCCGCGTCGCGGACGCGCGGCCGGCGCCGCCCGCGCGGGTCCGCTCGGCCCCGTGGACCACGCTGCCGCCCTTCCCCGGCTTCGACCTGCGTCCCGGGATGCCCGACCTGTCGGCCTTCCCGCGCGCCGCCTGGCTGGCCTCGACCCGGCGGGTGCTGAGGGAGGTGCCCTCGGCGGCGCTCGGCTACGGCGACCGGGCCGGTCACCACCTCCTGCGCGAGGCGCTCGCCGCCTATCTCGGCCGGGCCAGGGGAGTAATCGCCTCCGCCGACCACATCGTGGTCTGCGCCGGGTACACCCAGGCGCTGCGGCTGCTCGGCCGGGTCCTGCGGCGGCACGGGGCGACCGCGGTCGCGTTCGAGGATCCGGCGCCGCCGGACTTCCCCGACCTGGTCGAGAGCGCGGGACTCGCGACCGTCCGGGTGCCCGTCGACGGGGAGGGCCTGGTCGTCGGCGCGCTCCCGGAGGACGTCGGCGCCGTGGTCGTCACGCCCGCCCACCAGTACCCGCTCGGGGTGACGCTGGCGCCGCGCCGCCGCGCGGCGCTGCTCGCGACCGGAGTCCTCGTCGTGGAGGACGACTACGACGGGGAGTTCGGGGCGGCGGCCGGTTCGCTCCAGGGGCTCGCCCCCGGCCGGGTCGTCTACACCGGCACCGCGAGCAAGAGCCTCGCCCCCGCGCTGCGGCTGGCGTGGATGGCCGTTCCCGACGCACTGCTCGGCCCGCTGCGCGAGGTGATGCGCTACGACGAGTCGCCGGTGAACGCGCTCGACCAGCTCGTCCTCGCGGACCTGATCACCAGCGGGGCGCTCGACCGCCATCTCGCCGCGTCCCGGCGCCGCTACCGGCGCAGGCACGACCGGCTCGTCGAGGCGCTGGGGCCGCTGCCGGCGGGCGGCCTGCACGCCGTGGTGCGGCTGGCCGAAGGGGAGCAGGAGGTCCTGGCGCGGCTGCACGCCGCGGGGGTCGCCTGCGACGCGCTGTCGGGCTACTACGCCGACCCGGAGAACGCGCCCGGCGGGCTCGTCATCGGCTACGCGACGCCGCCGGAGCACGCCTTCGGGCCCGCGCTCACGGCGCTGACCGGGGTGCTCGCCCGGAGGTGAGGGCGGGGACGACGACCTCGAGAAGATGGGTCAGCCCGCTCTCCAGGGTCAGCCCGACCTCCTCGCGGGTGAGCCTGCCACGTTCCAGCCACTCGCGGGAGGCCGTCTCGGCCATCGCGGCGAACGCCCGCAGCACGGCCTTGACCTGCGGGTGCTCCTCCGCGGTCCGGGTGAGGCCGACGACCTCGGTGATCCGCTCGACGGCGCGCTCCCGTGCCTCCTCCAGGAGCCGGTTGAGCTCGGCGTCGCCGCCGGGGGCCGAGCGGTCGAGCGCGGCCAGCCAGGTCTCGGCGTTGCGCTCCAGCAGCTCCAGCCAGCCGTCGAGGCTCTCGGCGATCCGGTCCCGCACGCTGGCACCGGCCACGAACGCCGGCACCGGGATCGGCGGGATCTTCAGCATCTCCTCGACCGCGGCCCGGTACAGGTCGCGCTTCGTGCCGAAGTAGTGGTTGAGCAGGCCCCGGCTGACCCCGGCCGCGGCCGCGATCTCCACCGACGACACGTCCGCGTAGGAGCGTTCCCGGAAGAGCTCGCGCGCGCAGGCCAGTATCTGCTCCCGGCGCTCGTCGCCGTCCTTGCGCTCGCGCGGTCGTGCCGTCATGCGCTCCCCGTCTCGAGTCCGTGCCGATGACGGTAGTGCCTGCGGCCGAACCGCCGTCCTCGCAGGACCGCAAAGTACTATTGGCGTGTTGCCAACAATACTTGGCAGAGTGACAATTCGCGTCTACGCTTTCCTCAGGCGCACGCGCACTCCGGTGCCCGAAACGAGGACTCCCGGCCGGGAACGCACCGCTCGGCCGGGCGCGTCAGCGGCCCCCGTCCGTTCGCGGGCGGGGGCCGCCCCGCTCGGGGAGCCTGCGCGCCGCGGCGGCGAAGAGGTCGAAGCGGCGTCGGCGGGCCGGCGACCAGGAGAGCCCGAAACGCTCGCGGAGCTCGGGCGTGAGCGCGGCGGCGGTGCACAGGCGCAGCGCCGCGGCCAGCGGCAGGGCCGGGACGTTCCACACGGGTGACGGCAGCCGCCAGGAGGGCGGCGGCGGATAGGGCTTCTCGTCGAGGGCGATGATGAGCCGTACCGTCGGGTTGTCCTCCAGGTGCTCGGAGGCGGTCTTCGCGAAGTAGGCGTCGAAGGCGTCGGGATCGGCGGGCAGATGGCGTTCGGTGATGCCGAGCGCGAGGGCCAGGGCCCGCCACTCGGAGAACAGGCCCAGCCGCGCACCACGGTCGAGGGGGCGGCCGAGCAGGCGCTGGGCCTCGGACATGCCGTGGTGGAGGGTGGCGTGGACCCAGAGATAGGCCTCCGGGTCGAGCGCGTGGTAGCGGCGCCCCTGGGCGTCGACGCCCTTGAGGTGCTTGTGGACCTCGCGGAGCCGGGCGGCCTCCTCGCGGCCCCGCTCCTCGCCGTGGAAGCCGAAGAAGGCGTGGGTCGAGTTCACCGTCCGGGTGAGCCGTCCCCACCGGTCGTTGACGAAGTCGGAGTGCTCGGCCACGCCCGCGCCGACCACGGGATGCGCCACCTGCAGCAGGAGGGTGGCGCGGCTGACGAGGCCCAGCCGCCAGTCGGCGGCGTAGCGGTGGGTCAGGGAGCCGGGCCCGGGGATGCGGCCTGAGGTCATCCTGCCTTCTCTCCTTCCCCGGCGGGAACCTGCCGGGCGGGGCGCACCGGCCGCTGGTAGCGGTTCCAGCGCAGGCGGCGCGCGAGCGGGACTCCCAGCTTCGCGGGGAGCTTGCGGAGCGGACGCGGGGTCAGGTTCATGACGAGCCGCACGTTCCACAGCAGGTAGCGGAAGACCAGCTCACGCCGTGGGCTCCAGGGGAAACCGTACTGCCTCCTGATCGGCTCGGGCAGGAGCCCGGTCGTGACCAGGCGGAAGACGAGCATCGCCGGATAGAGCAGCCAGCGCAGGGTCGGGGGGAACATGACGGCGCGGGCCTGCTCGCGGGCGACGTCGCCGACCTCCAGCGTCTCGACCATCCCGGCCCAGTAGGCGGCGAAGGCCCGGGAGTCGGCGGGGAGCGCCTCGCGCGGGGCTCCCAGCAGCTCGGCCAGCGTGACCGACTGCTGGTAGTACTCCTCCGCCCGCTCGGGCGCCAGCTCGCCGAACACGCGCTCGTACAGCTCCCTGGACAGCTGGAAGAGCGTGGCCTGCACCCAGAGAAGCAGGTCGGGATCGTGCGCGGAGTAGGTCGGTCCCTGGACGACGTCATGGGCGCGCATCGCCGACCAGGCGACCCGGTGGGCCTCCTCCTTGCTGCCGAACACGACCATGGACAGGTAGTCGAGGGTGGAGAACAGCCGGGGGAAGGGGCTCGACCGGAATCCGCTGTGCTCGGCCACGCCCAGCGCCACCTTCGGGTGGGCGAACTGGAGGAGCAGCGCGGGCCCGCCGCCCAGGATCGCGAACGGTTCGGAGCCGATGTCGCGGATCGCGGTGGAGTCGTCGAAGAGCCCGGGTCTCATACGTCCTGCCTTCTCCGAGCGGAACCGGTCCCTCCCAGTTCTACCCAACACACTTGTCGGAAGTAAGCCCTTGCTTACGTGACTTACCTCCCAGTAGCCTCCCGAACGCTGCTTAGACGATCTCGAGAGGTGCGCTCATGACTCGTGGAACTACCCGACAGATCTGTCGGGCCCGCTGATGGCCCTGGTCGACAAGGCCATCAGCAGGGGCTGGTCCATGGGGGACCGGGCGCTGGAACGCACGGGCGAACTGTTCGCGACCCTGCTCGAGGGGCTGCGCCGCTCCTGGGACGTCCGTCAGTGGTGGCGCGAATTCGTCGAGCAGTGCTGGTTCATCGCCAAGGTCACCGCCTGGCCGGTCCTGCTCATCGCCCTGCCGCTCGGCGCGACCATCGCCCTGCACGTCGGCGACATCTCCCGGCAGATCGGCGCCCAGTCGGCGACCGGCTCGGCCGTCATGCTCGGGCTGGTCCGCGAGGTCGCCCCGCTCGCCTCGGCGCTGCTGATCTCCGGCGCGGCGGGCTCGGCGATGACGGCCGACATGGGCGCCCGCCGCATCCGCGAGGAACTCGACGCGCTCGAGGTCATGGGCATCAACCCGGTGCACCGGCTCGTCACGCCCCGGCTGTGGGCGGCGAGCGTCGTCGGGGTGCTCCTGGTGTCACTGATCATCCTGGCGGGCGTCGCCGGCGGCTACTACTTCAACGTGGTCAGGCAGGGCGTCAGCTCCGGTGCCTACTTCGACGGAGCGACCCTGCTGCTCCAGCCCACCGACCTGTTCGTGACGCTCTTCAAGGCCGGGCTGTTCGGCATGATCGCCGCGACGGTCGCCTGCTACCTCGGCATGACCTGCGAGATGGGACCGCGCGGCGTCGGCCGGGCCGTGAACGTCGCCGTGGTCGCCGCGACCCTGCTCATCTTCACCGTCAACTACGTGATCACCACGCTGTACCTGGTGCTCGTCCCCCCGAGGATCTGATGACCGCCGTCCAGTCCCTGCGCGTCCTGCGCCGCCGCGAACTCCGGTTCCGCGCCCCGTCCCTCCGCTTCCCCGTGTTCCTCGGGCGGCTGTCCTACTTCCTGGTCGTCGAGCTCGTCCTCAGACGGAAGTACCTCTCCCAGGTGATGCGGCACGTCAGCGACCTGACCATGGGCGTCGGGGCGGTCGTGCTCGGCAGCGGCATGGTCTTCGTGATGTTCTTCCTGTCGATGGCCACCGGGGCGGAGGTGGGGCTCCAGGGCTTCCCCGGGCTCCAGCGGCTGGGCATCGAGTCGTTCACCGGGCTCGTCGTCAGCTTCTCGAGCGTCCGGGAGGTCTCGCCGGTCATCGCGGGGGTCGCGCTCGTGGCGCAGGTCGGGTCGGCGTTCACCGCCGAGATCGGGGCGATGCGGATCTCCGAGGAGATCGACGCCCTGGACGTGATGGGCATCAACTCCCTCGCCTACCTCGTCTGCACCCGGATCGCCGCGGTCCTGCTGACCCTGATCCCGCTCTACCTGATCGGCCTGTATGGAACGTTCTTCGCCGCGAAGTTCATCACCACGCAGTTCTTCGGTCTCTCGAGCGGCATCTACGACTACTACTTCCACCTCTTCCTGCCGACCCGCGACATCGTCTACAGCGTCGTCAAGGTCGCGGTGTTCTCGGTGGTCGTCATGGTCATCCACAGCTACCGGGGCTTCTTCGCCAGCGGCGGACCGGTCGGGGTCGGCCAGGCCACCGGCCGCGCGATCCGCGAGTCGATGGTCGCCATCGTCATGATCAATCTCGCGCTGTCCTTCATCTTCTGGGGCGACGGCGGAACGGTGAGGCTGACCGGATGAGCCAGGAAGATCTCTCGCTCCGCGCCAAGTCGGCCTTCGCCGCGGGCGGGTTCGCCCTGATGGCCGCGGCGGTGGCCGCGGGCGTCCTCGCGGCCACCCCGGACGACGGCGGAGCGCGCACCCTGCACGCCACCTTCGGCCGGGCCGGGCAGGGCCTCGACACCCACTCCGAGGTGAAGATCAGGGGGATCAGGGTCGGCCGGGTCGTCTCCGTCGCGCTCGACCGGGACGGCAGGGCCGTCGTCGGGCTGCGCATCGACCACGGGGTCAGGGTCCCGGCGACCGCCGAGGCGACCGTCGAGGCGGTGTCGGTGTTCGGGCCCAAGGACGTGGTCATCGAGCCCGGCGCGGCCGAGGGCACGGGGCCCTTCCTCGCCGACGGCACCGCGATCTCCAGAACCGTCGACCCGATCGACCCCGCCGACACCGCGTCGCCCGCCTACGAACTCGCCGACGCCTTCGACCCGGTCGAGATGGGCCAGCTCCTCGACACCTTCTCCCAGGTCGTGTCCGGGCGCGGAAAGCAGCTCTCGCGGACGGTCGACAACTCCGCGAAGCTCCTCGACCTGTTCGTCGGCGGCCGGGACGTCACCAGCGGCCTGATCAAGGACACCGCGGCGCTCGGCGACACCTTCGGCGGCAAGGGCGGGAGACTCGCCACCACCGCGACCGACGCGAGCGGCCTCCTGGACGTCGCGGGCGCCCATCCCGAGCGCTACACCGACCTCCTCGACCAGGCCTCCGGGTTCGGAGACCGCACGAGCACCTTCCTGTGGGACAACAGGAGGAACACCGCGGCCGTCGTCGACACCGGATCCCGCGCCGCCGCGGTGCTCAACGCCCAGCTCGGCAACCTCCCCGTGCTCACCAAGGGCCTCACCGGGTTCTTCGGCGTCGTCGGCGGGATCATGCGCGAGCCCGGTCCGGACGGGACGCTCATGGGCTCGGCCGACATCGTCCTCCCGCTCGACATCTGCGCGATCATCCTCGACGTCTGCCCGGTGAAGGGAGGCCGGTGATGGTCCGGCACGCCGCCGTCCGGTTCGGCCTGTTCTTCCTCGTCACCGGAGCCCTGACGCTCTACATCGCCGGCCAGGTCCTGCAACTGCACCTCGGCGGGCGCTACCAGGTCGTCGCGGTGTTCGACGACGTCAGCGGCCTGCTCGAAGGCGACCAGGTGAAGATCGCCGGAGCGCCCGTCGGCCAGGTCGGCGGCATCAGGGTCGAGGACGGCAGGGCCGTGGTCACCCTGCGGATCGACAACGGCATCAGGGTCCCCGAGGACTCCGAGATCGCGATCCGCTGGCGCAACACCATCGGCCAGCGGATGGTCTACCTCAACCCCGGGCAGAGCCGGACGATGCTCGCCGACGGCGCCCGGGTCACCCGCACCCGCTCCGTCGTCGACCTCAGCGCCGTCGTCAACAACCTCGGCCCGCTCACCCGCAGCCTCGACCCCGCGCAGATCAACAAGCTGCTGACGGCGTTCTCCGAGGCGATCGACGGCAACGAGGGCAACCTCGCCCAGATCACCGGCAACCTCGACGCCCTGCTGTCGGCCTTCGCCGCCCGCAACGGCCAGATCGGCCAGATGGTCGAGGACTACCGGACGGTCTCCGAGGCGCTGGGCCGCCGCGACCGGCAGATCGCCCGTGCGGTCGACGACCTGGTCACCCTGTCGAAGACCTTCGCCGACAACAGGGGGATCCTGACCGACGCCCTGAAGGAGACCTCGGCCGCCACCAGGGACCTGAACGTGATCCTCGGCACCGACGCCACCCGGCTGGGCCGTCTCATCGACAGCACCGAGGCGCTCACGGGAACGGCGAGGCTGAACGTCGGCTCGCTCGGAAAGATGCTGAAAGGCCTGCCGCCCGCGCTCCAGGCCCTGTTCAGCGGCACCAACGGAGGCAAGTACGTGCGGCTGACCGCGCCCTGCATCAAGTTCGACGCAGCACCGTGCCCCTACCCGCCGGTCCTGCCGCCCCGGCAGGACCTCGCCTCCCAGATGCTGGGGGGCCAGTGAGAGGGCCCGGCTCCTTCCGCGACATGCCCAAGCGGCGGCTCGCCCTGGTCTGCCTCGGCGTCATCGCCGCGACGGTGGCGTTCGCCTTCGCCGCGGGCAGCCTGCGCCTGTTCGAACGCGGTTACATGGTCAGCGCGGTCTTCGCCGACAGCGGCGGGATCAAACGCGGCGACGAGATCCGGCTGGCCGGGGTTCCGGTCGGGCGGGTCGCGGACGTGAAGCCCGACTTCGACCACGGCCAGGTGATCATCTCCTTCAAGGTCGACCACGGGATCAGGCTCGGCCGGAACACCCGGGCCGACGTCCAGCTCGCGACCCTGCTCGGCGGCAGGTACATCAAGCTCTCCGGCCCGGTGTCCGCCCCCTACCTCGACTCCCAGAAGGACCGGCGCATCCCCGCCGGCCGGACGAGCGTCCCGTTCACCGTCACCGACGCGGTCTCCGAGTCGACGAGGATCGCCGAGCGCATCGACACCAAGACGGTCAGGAAGCTCCTCGACCAGACCAACGGGCTCAAGTACCCCGACCGGCAGAAGATCCGGCGGATGCTGGACAATCTCGGCACCCTGACGGCCACCCTCAACGCCCACAGCGGCGACTTCGAGCAGCTCGTCCAGGACAGCGAGAAGCTGACGACGGCCCTGTCGGCCAAGGACACCCAGCTCGTCCAGCTCCTGGAGTCCAGCGGGCTCCTGCTGGCCGAGCTCGTGAAGCGCCGCGACGACCTGTCCACCGCCCTGGGCCAGGGCGCCGATGCCGTCACCGCCCTCGACAAGGTCATCGCCGCCAAGCAGCAGAAGATCACCGCGCTGCTCGACGACCTCCACCTGGCGGGGCGGACCCTGCACGGAGGGCTCGGCGACCTCAACACCAGCCTCGCGCTGCTCGCCCCGACCTTCCAGGGCCTGGCCAGGGCGGGGGAGTCGGGACCGTGGATCGACGCGGGTCCGGTCGGCGCGGTCCTCCTCAACCCCGGATTCATCGGAGGGACGCCATGAGGCGCCTCATAGCCGCGCTGGTCGCGGTGCTCCTGACCTCGGGCTGCGCTCTCCTGCCCGCGGGCGGCCGCAGCCCCCTGGCCCCGACCTACGCGATGAGCGCCTACTTCGACCGGACCGTCGCCTTCTACGAGGGCTCCCGGGTGAAGATCATGGGAATCGACGTCGGCGAGGTCACCCGGATCAAGGTGGAGGGCGACCAGGTCCGCGTCGACTTCAGCGTCGACGAGTCCGTGCCGGTGCCGCAGGGCGTCCATGCCGGGATCGTCCCGCTGAACCTGGTCGGCGAGCGGAACATCGTCCTGTTCCCCGCCTGGAAGCCCGGCGACGCCAAGGCGGGCGCCGGCACCGTGATCCCGCGGACGCGGACCGAGCTCCCCGTCGAGGTCGACGACGCCCTTCAGGCCTTCACCGAGCTCAACAACGCCTTCGACCCCGAGGTCCTGAGCGACGGGGTGTCCCGCGCCGCCGACGCCCTCGACGGCAACGGCGAACGGTTCAACGAGGTCGTCCGGGAGTCCGCGACGATGACCAGGACCCTCGCCGGGCAGAGCGACCGGCTGCTCAAGGTCGCCGGGAACCTCGACACCCTCGCCGGGGTCGTGAAGGGCCGGGAGAAGACCCTCGACGCCCTGCTCGACGACTTCACGACCGTCACGGGGCTCATCGCCTCCGAACGCGACGACGTCCAGCGGCTGATCCGCGCCCTCGTCGGCCTGGTCAGGCGCGGCGACGTGCTCATCAAGGCCTACCGGCAGCAGCTGCCCGGCGACCTCGCCGCCTTCACCGACATCGCCCTCTCCCTCAAGACGAACTCCAAGGCCGTCGCGGACCTGCTGGAGGTGCTGCCGAAGGTCGCCGGAGTCCTCACCAACGCCTGGGACGGCGAGCACCACTCCCTCACCCTGCGCGTCGCCACCGACGCCTTCGTCCGCTCCTGGATGAAGCCCATCTTCCGAGCGCTCGGCCTCAAGGGGCCCGTGCCCTGCCTGCCCGAGCCGTTCTCCAACTGCCCGTGGCAGGAGAAGAAGAAATGAGACGCGTGCTGCTCGTCCTGCTCGTGCTGGCCCTGTCGGGCTGCTCCCTGCGCACCGCTGGAGCGCCGATGGGGAAGGTGCGGCTGACCGCCACCTTCGACGACGTCCAGACACTGGTCGAGGGTCACGGGGTCCAGATGGCCGATGTCAGGGTCGGGACCGTCACCAAGGTCGAACTGGTCGGCTACCGGGCCCGTGTCACCCTGTCGATCTCCGACCGGTACCGCGTCCCCGAGGGGACCACGGCCGAGGTCGCCAAGACCTCGCTGCTCGGCGAGAACTACGTCAAGCTGACGATCCCGCAGGACACCGACCTCGAGCGCGGGCCGTTCATGGCGTCGGGTGCCTCCTTCGCCTCGACCAGCGTCCAGCCCGACTTCGAGCAGGTCGTCGACAAGGCGGGCGCCGTCATCACCGCACTGGCCTCGCACGACATGGGCGGCGTCGTGGACGCCTACACCGAGGCCTTCGCGGACAAGGGCGCGAAGCTCAACAAAATGATCAAGGACTCGGCGTCGCTGGTGAAGGTGTTCGCCGACCAGCGGGCCGCGCTCACCGCCGCGATCGACGACTTCGCGCGGCTCGGCCGGGACCTGGCGAAGAACCACGAGGTCTACGCGGACCTCCCCGGCAAGATCCAGCGCACGACGAGCGCCCTGGCCGCGGACCGGCAGAAGATGGTGGACACGGTGAGGAAGCTGACCCGGCTCGCCGAGGTCACCAACGACACCGTGCTGGGCGCGAACACCGCCCGCCTGGACACGATGCTCAGGCGCATCGATCCCGTCCTGGCCTCGCTCGGCGGCAGCAGGGCCTCGCTGACCCGGCTGATCGACCAGCTCCTCATGTTCGAGGAGAGGTTCCCGCGCGCGGTCTACGACGGCCAGATCCTGATCTCGGCCACCCTCAGGGTGATCATGCCGGGCGGCAGCGGCCGTCCGCCCGCGGCCGGGGCCGTTCCGCCCGGGCTCGTCCTTCCGCTGCTGGAGGGGAACTGAGATGAACCGACGTGTCCTGCTCAACCTGACCGTCTTCGCGCTGCTGGCCTCCGTCGTCGTGGTGTGGGCGGCGTTCGGGCTGTTCAAGCTCAAGCTCACCGACGAGCCCTACCGGGTGACCGTCGAGTTCGGGACCTCACCGGGGCTGCGGCCCGGTTTCGACGCCGCCTATCTCGGTGTGCGGATCGGCACCGTGCGGGCCGTCCGGCTCGCCGACCGCAAGGTCGTCGTGGACCTCGAGGTCGACCACGACGCCCGCGTCCCCGCTTCGGCGACGGCCTCCGCCCGGCGCAAGTCCGCCGTCGGCGAGCCGTACGTCGAGTTCGAGCCCGCGCCGGGAGACCAGGGAACCGGGCCGTTCCTGTCTCCCGGCGCGGTCGTCCCCGTCGAGCGCACGAGCCGGCCGCTGTCCTACAACGACCTGTTCGGCAGCACGCTCAAGCTGCTGCGGCTGCTGTCGCCGCAGGACACCAGGAAGCTCGTCCACGAGCTCGCGGTCGGCTGGAACGGCCGGGGCGAGTCTCTGGCGGAGATCCTCGACGGGGCCGACCAGCTCACCTCGGCCTTCGCCGGGCACGCGACGGAGCTCGACACCACCTACCGCGAGCTGGCGAAGATCACCCACACCTACGCCGCCAAGCGCACCCGGCTGGCCCGGGGCCTCGACGACCTCGCCACCACGACCTCGGCCCTCGCCGACCTGCGCCACGACCTGGCGAAGCTGCGCGACACCGCGCCCGGAACCCTGAAGGACCTCAACGGGCTGCTCGACGCGATGCCGCAGGCCGGCTGCCTGCTCGACGCGGTCGGCGGGGCGCTCCCCGAGGTGTTCTCGACCGCCCGGGCCAGGGACCTCGACAGGACGCTCGCTGCCGCGCCCGCCCTCGTGAAGGTGCTGAACGACGTGAGCGGCGGCACCGCGGACAAGCCCGTCCTGCGCGCCAACGTGGTCGTGACCCTGCTCAGCCCGAAGCCGGCCGTGGAGTTCGAGAGGAACCAGGCCGTGCCCACGGTGCCCGCCGTCCCGACGTGCGACGGGACCGCCCGGCCCACCGCGCGGACGCCCGGGACGGCCGCGGAGAAGGCCGGCGCGCGACCGGCCCCCGCGACGCCCGCCGCCTCGGGGCCCACCGGGGTCGCGGTGACGAACTCCGGCGGCGGCTCCGCCCTCGGGCCGTCCGGCTGGCTGGTCTACCTGCCGCCGATCCTCGCGCTCGCCGTCCTCGTCAAGGCGGGGTCGGGCACCCTCACCGCCTTCGTCCGCAACGCCCGCAACCGCAGGAGATGACCATGACAGTGAAGACGAAGACCGAAGAGCTCCCCGAGGCCGAGGCCGAGGCGCCCGAGGAACCCGAAGCGGCCAAGGAGCCCGAGGCGCCCGCGGCCGAGGAGCCCGAGGCAGAGGCGGCGGCCGAGCCCGAGGTCGCCGAGGCGGCGAAGGGGTGGCGGCGGCGGATCTCGCCCGGCCGGGCGATCAGCGGTGCTCTGGTGGCGGCCCTGGCCGTGCTGGCGGTGCTGGGCTGCTGGCAGTGGCGGTCGCTGGCGGGGGAGCGGGCGGAGCGCGCCGCGGTGGAGCGGGCCGCCGACCGGTTCGGCACGAGGTTCCTCAGCTACGACCACCGCGACGTCGACGCCGCGAAGAACGCCGTCACCAGCCTGATCACCGGCGACTTCGCCGAGTCCTACCGCACCCAGTTCGAGGCGGGCGTCGTCCCGTCGATCAAGCAGCTGGAGGCGAGGTCGACGGCCAGGGTCCGCTCGGTCTACGTCGGTGAGATCAACGGCAACCTGGCGGCCGCCGTGGTCATCGTCGACTCCGAGATGCACACCAAGGCCTGGACGAAGTGGACCACGGCCACCCATCTCGACCTCAAGCTGATCAAGCAGAGGGGCCACTGGCTGGTCACCGACATGACCTCGGCGGGCGCGCTCGACGAGAAGATGGTCGACCCGTCCGGCAAGCCGATCACCGCGGAGCAGCAGCCCGCGGCCACGAAATAGACTCTCCCGTGTGGAGGGCCTGCGCGAAGGGGATCCGGAGGTGGCGGCGCGGCGGCGCATGACCCCGGCGCAGCGCCGCGCCGACCTGACGGGGACCGCGCTCGAGGTCTTCGCCGAGAAGGGCTACCGCGCGACCGCGATGGCCGACATCGCCGAGGCGTCCGGGGTGAACCGGTCGATCCTCTACGACCGTTTCCCGTCCAAGCGGGCGCTCTACCTGACGGTCCTGCAGGAGCAGCATGTCGCGGTGCTGGCCGCGCTGGGCGTCGGCCTCGCGGGCCACACGGGGACCCGGGGGCGGATCGCCGCGGTCGTCGAGGGCTATCTGCGCTACGCCCGAGCGTGCCGGTCCGGGCGGCGGCTGCTGTTCGACGTCGCGCCCGAGGACGATCCGGAGATCCGCATCGTCCGGCACGGGATCGCCGAGTCCAGGACCAGGACGCTCGCGCTGCTGCTCGGCCCGGATCTGCTGCGGATCGGGATCGAACCCGGCTCGGACGCCGCGGGGCTGCGCGCGGAGGTGTTCCTGTCCGGCCTCGACGGGCTGGCCCGCTGGTGGGAGGAGCACGACGGGCTCTCCCACGAGGAGATCACGGCGATCGCGATGCGCATGCTGTGGACGGGACTCGAGGTCTGAGCGTCAGGCCGGGGCGAAACCGCCCTTGAGCGTGGCTATCACGGCGTCGACCAAATCGGCGCGCGGGGTCGAGGGGTGCCGGTCCCACCAGCGGATGCCGCCGTCGAGCGCCGACACGATCACCTCCACCGCCGCCCAGCCGTTCGGCGGCTCGGGGTCGATCCCGACGGCGGCGAGATCGGCGGTGAGCAGAACACGCGCCACCTCGATGCCGCCGTCGCGGACCTCGCGGCGCAGTTCCCGCAGCTCGGGGTCGCCCTCACGGCTCCGGTCGAACAGCAGCCGGGCGGCGGCCGGGTTCGTCTCGGCGTAGGCGAAGTAGGCGTCGACGGCCGCCCGCATCCGCTGTTCGGGGGTGCCGTCCCCGGTCACCCGCGTGCTCACGTAGGCGACGGCCGCCTCGGTCTGCTCGCGCAGGACGGCCATGTAGAGCTCCCGCTTGGAGGCGAAGTGCTCGTACAGGCTGGTCCTGGTGATCCCCGCGGCGGAGGCGATCTCGGCCAGCGCCGTCGCCGAGTAGCCCTTCGCGGCGAAGACCCCGAGCGCCTCGGCCCTGATCCGTCCCGCCCTAGCCGCCTTGTCCATGCGCGGTCACCACCCGGAACCGCAGCTCGGGCTCGCGGTACTCCTCGAGGGCGTGGGCGATCCAGCCGACGACCCTGGCGACGGCGAAGATCGCCTCCGGGGCTTCGGGGACCATCCCGCCGGCCAGGCAGAGGGTGGCGAGGGCGAGGTCGACGTTGGGGGAGTCGACGGTGTCCCTGGCCACCACCTCGGTCAGCCGCCGCGCGGCGTGCAGGGCCCGGTCCGAGGAGGGCACGTCCTCGAGCAGCCGGAACAGGGCCCGGGCGCGCGGGTCGCCCTGGGGGTAGAGGCGGTGGCCGAAGCCCGGCACCGTCCGGCCGTGCCGCAGCAGCTCGGGCACGAGGGCCGTGGCGTCACCGCGCTCCATGACGTCCGACAGGATCCGGTGGCACTCTCCGGCGGCCGCCCCGTGCAGGGGGCCGTCGAGGGCGCCGAGGCCGGCCGAGACCACCGCGTACGGATGGGCCCTGGCGGAGGCGGCGACCCGGACGGCCAGGGTCGAGACGGCGAGGTCGTGGTCGATGAGCAGGGCGAGCGCCTGGTCGATGACGGGTCCGAACCGGTCGTCGGCGTCCTCGGCGAGTGCCGACCGCAGCCGTTCCGCGATCGGGGCCTCGATCGGCGCCTCGATCGGCGCTGGGGGCCCGCAGACGCCGCGGACCGCCGCCGCGACGATGGCCCGGCCCGCCGACAGGACGCTCTCGGCCCGCAGGTCGTAGCGGAGCGGGTCGGCGGCGGCCGCGGTGACCACGGCCATCCTGATCCGGTCGGTGAGGGTCGAGGAGGCGGGCATCGCGGCGCCGACCCGGTCGACGGCCTCGATCTGGGCGGGCAGCGCGGTGAAGCCGCCGGGCAGCTCGGGCCGTCCGGTCCAGACCCAGCCGGCGGTCCGCTCGAAGCCGAGGCGTGCGGCGAGGTCCACGGCGTCGGCGTCGCGGTAGCTGAACCGGCCGTCCTCGATCCGGGTGATCGTGGTGTCGATGCGGGGGAAGTCCTCGGTGAACCCCGTGCCCCTGACGGTCCGCTGCCCCTGCTCGGCGAAGCGCTCCACCTCGGCGGCGTCGAACGTGCTGCCCCGGCTGCCGGGCGTGCGGGCGCTGCGCAGGAGGCCGCGGCTCGCGTAGGCGTAGACGGTCTCGACCTTGACCCCCAGGCGCTCGGCCACCTGGAGGGTCGTCAGCCGCTTCGCTGAGTTGGTGTTCATCGAGATGAATCCTAGGACACATTGACAATATTGAATATATTGATACATGTTGATTCCATGCAGACAATCGCACCCAGGGGCCTGGCCGGAGTCGTCGTCACCGAGACCGAGATCGGAGACGTCCGAGGGCTGGAGGGCTTCTTCCACTACCGCCAGTACTCGGCCGTCGAACTCGCCGAGAAGCGCACGTTCGAGGACGTCTGGCATCTGATGATCAAGGGCGAGCTGCCCGGCGCGGAGCAGGCGGCCAGGTTCGCCGCCGAGATCGCGCCGCTGCGCCGCGTCCCCGCCGAGGTCGCCGCGCTGCTGCCCGGGCTGGCCCGCGCCACGGCGGGCGGAGGCCCCCTCGACGGCCTGCGCGCCGCGCTCACCCTCGTCGGAGCGGCCAGGGGCCTGCGCCCGGTCTACGACACCGACCACTGGCGCAGGGTCAGGGACGCCCTGGAGATCAGCGCCGTCGTCCCGACCCTGCTCACCGCCCTGCACCGGCTGAACCAGGGCCTCGAGCCGATCGAGCCGCGCGACGACCTGCCGTGCGCCGCCAACTACCTGTACATGCTGACCGGCGAGGATCCGGATCCGCGGCGGGCCAGGGCGATCGAGCAGTACCTGATCTCCACGATCGACCACGGCTTCAACGCCTCGACCTTCACCGCGAGGGTCATCGCCTCGACGGGGGCGGACCTGGCGTCCGCGGTCGTGGGGGCGCTCGGCGCCCTGTCGGGCCCGCTGCACGGAGGGGCGCCGAGCCGGGCCCTCGACACCCTCGACGCGATCGGCGCTCCCGGCCGCATCGACCCGTGGATCCGGGCGAAGGTCCTGCGCGGCGAGCGGATCATGGGCTTCGGTCATGCCGTCTACCGCACCGAGGACCCCCGCTCGCGGCTGCTCCGGGAGATCGCCCTGTCCTTCGGCGGCCCGCTCGTGGATTTCGCCGTCGAGGTCGAGAGCAGGGTCGTGGAGATCCTCGCCGAGCTGAAGCCCGGCCGGGAACTCCACACCAACGTCGAGTACTACGCCGGGGTGGTCATGGAGCTGTCCGGCCTGCCGCGCGAGATGTTCACCCCGACCTTCGCCGCCGCCCGCGTCGTCGGCTGGTCCGCGAACATCCTCGAGCAGGCCGCCGACTCGAAGATCATCCGTCCGGCCGCCCGGTACGTCGGCCCGGTCCCGCCCCAGCCGGTGCCGGGTTCGTAGCCGGGGGTGAGCTTTTCGTCCTGCCCGTGCGTACCTGGACCATCCGGCCGGTGGCCAGGGCCGGCTTCGGGGTAGGACGTGGAGATCACCTACTGACAGGAGCATCCGGAATGACCGCTTCAGCGCAGATCGGCGTCACCGGCCTCGCGGTGATGGGACGCAATCTCGCCCGCAACTTCGCCCGCAACGGCTACACGGTGGCGGTGCACAACAGGACCGCCGCCAAGACCCGCGCCCTCGTCGAGGAGTTCGGAGACGAGGGCGCCTTCGTGGCCGCGGAGTCCGCCCGGGAGTTCGTCGACGCGCTCGAACGGCCGCGGCGACTGGTGATCATGGTGAAGGCCGGTGACCCGACCGACGCCGTCATCGAGGAGTTCGCTCCGCTGCTGGAGCCCGGCGACGTGATCATCGATGGCGGCAACGCCCACTTCGCCGACACCCGCAGGCGCGAGCAGTCGCTGCGCGAGCAGGGCATCCACTTCGTCGGGACCGGGGTCTCCGGCGGAGAGGAGGGGGCGCTGAACGGCCCGTCGATCATGCCGGGCGGCTCCGCCGAGTCCTACGCCTCGCTCGGGCCGATGCTGGAGAGGATCGCCGCCAAAGCGCCCGACGGATCGCCCTGCGTCGCCCACATCGGCCCCGATGGAGCGGGTCACTTCGTCAAGATGGTCCACAACGGCATCGAGTACGCCGACATGCAGCTGATCGGCGAGGCCTACCAGCTGCTGCGCGACGTCGGCGGCTACGAGCCCGCGGAGATCGCCGAGGTCTTCCGCACCTGGAACACCGGGCGGCTCGACTCCTACCTGATCGAGATCACCGCGGAGGTGCTCTCCCACGTGGACGCCGCGACCGGGAAGCCGTTCGTGGACGTCGTCCAGGACAGGGCCGAGCAGAAGGGCACCGGGCGGTGGACCGTCCAGATCGCCCTCGACCTGGGCGTCCCGGTCTCCGGGATCGCCGAGGCCGTCTTCGCGAGGTCGCTGTCGGGCCACGCCGAGCTGCGGGCCGCCTCACGCGACCTGCCGGGGCCGGCGCCGGCCCGGCTCGACCCGGAGGCCGCGAAGGCCTTCGCCGACAAGGTCGAGCAGGCGCTGTACGCCTCGAAGATCGTGTCGTACACGCAGGGATTCCACGAGATCGCCGGTGGGGCCGCCGAGTACGACTGGGACATCGACCAGGGCGAGGTCGCGGCGATCTGGCGGGCGGGCTGCATCATCCGCGCCGCGTTCCTCGACCGCATCCGCTCCGCCTATGACGCCGACCCGGCCCTGCCGAGCCTGCTGTCGGACCCGGGCTTCGCCAAGGAGATCACCGAGGCCCAGCCCGACTGGCGCGACGTGATCTCCACCGCCGTCACGCAGGGCGTTCCGACCCCGGGCTTCTCCGCCGCCCTGGCTTACTACGACGCGCTGCGCGCCGAGAGACTCCCCGCCGCCCTCACCCAGGGCCAGCGGGACTTCTTCGGCGCGCACACCTACCGCCGCATCGACCGCGAGGGCTCCTTCCACACCCTCTGGTCCGGCGACCGGTCCGAGGTCGAGGGCTAAGAGGGTTAAGGCTAGGCGGCGAGAGCGGCGGTGGGCTCGGGGGCCGGTTCCCGCTTGACGTCGGCCGCGCGCAGCCCGACCAGGGCGGCGACGGCCAGGAAGGCGGCGCCGGCCAGGAGGCCGTGGCGGAATCCGCCCGTCAGGGCCTCCTGTGGGGAGGCGTTCCCGGCGAGCAGATGGCCGGTGCGCGAGGTGGCGATGGCGGTGAGGATCGCCAGGCCGAGCGCGCCGCCCAGCTGCTGTGACGCGCTGAGCAGGGCCGCGGCCGATCCGGCCTGGTGGGCGGGGACGCCCGCGTTGGCGGCGGTCGTCACGGACACGAACACCGCGCCGAGCCCCAACGACATCACCAGCAGCCCCGGCAGCAGGTCGGTGAGGTAGGAACCGCCGACCGGCATCCGGGCCAGCAGGGCCACTCCGGCCGAGGCGACCAGGGAGCCGGCCACGATCACCGGCCGGGTGCCGGCCGAACCGACCAGCTTGGGTGTGACGCCCGCGGCGAGCCCCACCCCGGCCGTGACCGGCAGATAGGCGAGCCCGGTGGTGATGGGGGAGTAGGCGAGGACCTCCTGCATGTAGAGGGTCAGGAAGAAGAACATCGCGAGAAAGCCGGCGATGCCGAGCAGCTGGGTGACGTTCGCCGCCGCCAGACCCCGGATCCGGAACAGCGACAGGGGCAGCAGCGGGTGGGGGCTGCGGCGCTCGTTGAGGACGAAGACGGCGAGGAGCACCAGGGCCCCGGCGAGCCCGCCGATCGTCCGGGCGGAGTCCCAGCCGGTGTCGGGTGCCTTGATCAGGGTGAACACGAGCAGCAGCATCCCCGCCGTGGACAGGATCGCACCCGGGAGGTCGAACACCGCGAGCCTGCCCTCCCGCCGGTCGTCCGGGACGAGGAGCAGCACGCCGGCGAGCACGATCGCGGCGGCCGGAAGGTTGACGAACATGACCCAGCGCCAGCCGGGCCCCTCGGTGAGCAGGCCGCCGAACAGCACGCCCGCGGCCGAGCCGAGCCCGGCCATCCCGCCCCAGGCGCCGAGGGCCTTGGCCCGGTCGGCGCCGCTGTGGAAGGTGGTGGTGAGCAGGGAGAGCCCGGCGGGGAGCATCATCGCCGCCCCGACGCCCTGCCCGAGCCGCGCCGCCACCAGGACGCCCGCCGCGGTGGCGAGCCCGCCGGCCAGCGAGGCCACCGCGAACAGCGATGTTCCGGCCAGCAGCACCCGCCGGCGGCCGAGGAGGTCGGCGGCGCGGCCGCCGAGCAGCATGAACCCGCCGTAGGTGAGCAGATAGCCGCTCGGCACCCACTGGAGGGCCTGGATGGAGAAGTCCAGGTCCTCGCTCATCGCGGGCAGCGCCACATTGACGATCGAGGCGTCGACGAAGTCGAGGAAGGCGACGAGGCAGAGCAGGGCGAGGACGAGCCTGCCCCGCTGGTCCGCCAGGGCGGAGGGGATCGCGTGATCCACGGGGGTTCTCCTTGAGTTAGTTAGTTAGCTGACTAAAGCGGAGGCTAGCGGCCCGGAAAGCGGCTTGTCTATAGTGAGTCAGGTGACTGACTCAGAATTGTTCCGGGCCCGGGGCAAGGCCGGGAAGCGGGAGCGCCTGATGGCCGCCTCCGCCCGCGTGCTCTACGAGCGGGGCGTGGAACGCACCACGATCGCCGACATCGCGCGCGAGGCCGGGGTGCCCGTGGGCAACGTCTACTACTACTTCAAGACCAAGGACGAGCTGATCGAGGCGGCCCTCGCCGAGCACGCGGCGGGGCTCGCGGAGACCACGGCGGCGCTCGACGAGCTGTCCGACCCGCGCGAGCGGCTCAAGACCCTGGTCGGGGAGTGGATCGGGCAGCGGGACCTGGCCGCCCGCTACGGCTGCCCCTTCGGCACCCTCGCCACCGAGCTCGACAAGCGCGAGGGCGGCCTCGACCAGGAGGCCGCCCGGGTGCTCCGCCTCCTCCTCGACTGGACCGAGAGCCAGTTCCGCGCCATGGGGCAGCACGATCCCGCCGGGCTCGCGATCAGCCTCATCGCCGCCTACCAGGGGATGTCGGTGCTCACGAACGTCCTGCGCGATCCCACGATCATGAGCCGCGAGGGCGAGCGGCTGAACGCCTGGCTGGATTCCCTCGGCTGAGGCCCCATTCTCATCTCGGCACCGTCACCAGGGTCGCGACGCGGGCCAGGCGCCTCGGCGTGACGAAGACGGAGCCGTCGATGGCGGGATCGGCGTAGCAGGGCACGCCATCGGGGCGCAGCAGGGCGGCGAGACGCGGTTCCGGCAGCTCGGACGCGGCGACCGCGTACAGCCTGCGCAGCCGCGGCACGATCACGCCGTGGTCCAGGATCTGGGCGAGGACGCCCTCCTGCCGGGCGACGTCCGTGACGGTGCCGCCGGTGAGGGGGTAGTCCTGCGGGAAGGAGTTCCTGAGGTCGAGGAACGCGCCGACCGACCGGCCGCGCGGATCACCGAGCCGGGGTCCCAGGGCGGCGAGCCGTCCCAGCGCCAGGCGCGGCCAGGCCACCAGGGCATGGGTGTAGAGGACCCGCAGCAACGCTACGTTGATCATGAATCGCTCGGCGGGCAGCTCCCGTTCGGCGAGGTCCTCGTGCACGAGGTACCCGCCGACGATGCTGGAGTTGTGGGCGAGGTACCAGGCGGCCGGGGAGGGCGCGCGAAGGAACCGGCGCCACAACGCGACGCTCGGCCCCGAGGCCGGGCCGCGGGTCCCCGCCTCCAGCAGGGCCGCCTCGGTCTTGTCGCGCAACAGCCTGTCGTTGACGGCGCGCCACCAGGGGCTGCCGTCGGCGGGGTCCAGCACCCCGCGGGCGATCTCCCAGCGCAGGAAGCCCAGCTCGGCCCGCCCGTACCGCTCGATCCCGTCCCGGTAGAACGCGGTGGCCAGGCCGAGCCGCGCCCCGAGGTCGTCACCGACGGCCTCGACGCGCTCCCTCGCGGCCCCGGCCGCCCCGCTACCGGTCATCCCCGCCATCGTCTCACCCGGACGGCCGCCCCGGCAGGCGCGGCCGTCCGCGGGGACGGGGTCAGCCCAGCTTCTTCAGCAGCTCGGCGGCGAGCGGCGCGGACGACATCGGGTTCTGGCCCGTCACGAGGTTCCGGTCGACGATCACGTGCGGCGTCCACGGGGCGCCGGTCCTGACGTCGGCGCCGATCTCGTTGAGACGGTCCTCCAGAAGCCAGGGCGCCTTGGCCGCGAGGCCCGCCTGCCGCTCCTCCTCGTTGGAGAAGGCGGTGATCTTCCTTCCGGCGAACGGCGAGGTGCCGTCGGCGTTCCTGGCGGCCAGCAGCGCGGCCGGACCGTGGCAGACCACGCCGAGGGGCTTGCCGGACTCGAGCGCGGCGGTGAGCAGGGCGCCGGAGGCGGAGTCCACGGCCAGGTCCTCCATCGGGCCGTGGCCGCCGGGGTAGAACACCGCGTCGTAGTCGCCGAGGTCGGCCTCCTCGAGCTTCAGCGGCTTCGCCAGCCCGGAGATGGCGGCCAGGCCGGGCGCCGGGTCCTCGCCGCCGTTGGCCTCGGGGGCGAGACTGCCCTGGTCGGCCACCGGCTCGACCCCGCCGGGGGTGGCGAACACGACCTCGTGACCCGCCCCGGTGAAGGCGCGGAACGGGGCGAGCAGCTCCTCGGCCCAGTAGCCGGTCGGGTGCTCGGTGCCGTCGTTCAAAGTCCAGTGGCGGGCGCCGGTGACCACGAAGAGAATCTTGGACATCGCTGTCTCCTTAAGGTTTCCGGATTTCCACGCTAGGCCGGAAGGCTCAAGCCGCAAAATAGACTGACCGATGTGATCGATAGGAATACCAATGGATCGCTGGATCTCGCCCAGCTGCGGACCTTTCTGTCGGTCTACCGCGCCGGGTCCCTGACCGCCGCCGCCAGGCTGGTCGGCCTGTCGCAGCCCACCGTGACGACCCAGCTGAAGGCGCTGGAGAAGAGCCTGGGGCGGCCGCTGTTCGAACGGCTGCCCCGTGGTGTCGCCCCGACCGCGGCCGCGGACGAGCTCGCCGCGCGGCTGGCCGGGCCGATGGACGCCCTCGAGGCGATCGCCGGCGGCGGTACCCGCGAGGAACCCGCGCCCGCTCCGCCCGTGCTGCTCGGCGGCCCCGCCGAGATGCTGGCCGTGCTGGCCCTTCCCGCGCTGGCCCCGCTGGCGGGCCGGGGCGTCCGGCTGCGCGTCACGTCCGGCCTCGCCGACGGGCTGCTCGACGGGCTGCGGTCCGGCCGGTTCGACCTCGTGGTCTCGGCGGTCCGCCCGCGCGGCAGGAGCCTGCTGGCCGAGCCGCTCATGGACGAGGAGTTCGTGCTGGTCGCCGCGCCCTCCTGGGCGGACCGGCTGGGCCAGGTGCCGCCGGACGGTGGCGGCCCCGCCCTGCTCGCGGGGGTCCCCCTGCTCTCCTACGCCGAGGATCTGCCGATTCTGCGGCGCTACTGGCGGCATGTCTTCGGCGCCCGGCTGGCGGCGGACCCCGCGATCGTCGTCCCGGATCTGCGGGCCGTGCTGTCGGCGGCCGTCGCGGGGGCGGGGGCCACCGTCCTGCCGCACTACCTGTGCGCCGCCGAACTCGACGCGGGAACCCTGGTCCGGCTGCTCGACCCCGACGATCCGCCGATCAACACCGCCTACCTGGCGCAGCGGGTCGGCGCTCAGATCCATCCGCACGTCCGGCTCGTCCGGGACGTTCTGCTCGCCCGCGGTTCCACCTGGTGAATCCGCCCTTGAGATGATCGGGGCATGGACAGCATGGACGTGGCCGTCGTCGGGCTCGGGCTGGCGGGGGCGGCGTCGGCCCGGGCGCTGAGCCGCCGGGGCCGTTCGGTGACGGTTTTCGAGGCCTTCGCTCCCGGCCATCGCAACGGGAGCTCGCACGGCAGTGCCCGGATCTTCCGCCGCGGCTATCTCGACCCGTTCTACATCGAGCTGACCGGGCGCGCCCGCACCCTCTGGCACCAGGTGGAGGCGGAGTCGGGCGAACGGCTGCTGACCGTGACCGGCGGCCTCGACCACGGCTCCGCGCGTGAGCCCGCACGGCTGGTGGAACTGCTCCGCGAGCACGGCGTCGCCGCCGAGCTGTGGACGGCGGGCGAGGCGGCGGCCCACCGTCCGGGCGTGGTCTTCGACGGGCCCGTCGTCTTCGACCCGGAGTGCGGGGTCCTCGACCCCGAGCGGACGATCGCCGCCCTCCTCGCGCTGTCGGGCGCCCGGGTCCACTACGAGACCCCCGTCCGCCGGCTCGAGCCGGACGGGCACGGGGTGCTCCTGCACACCGACGAGGGCGTGCGGCACGCGCGCACCGTCGTCGTGGCCGCCGGCGGATGGACGGTGCCGCTGCTGCCGGACCTGGCCGGGCTCCTCCCGCTCACGGTCGGCCAGCAGCAGGCGTTCTACTTCCGCCCCGGCCCCGGGAGGCCGTGGCCGACGCTCGTCCACGACAGCGACGACGGTGACCTGATCTACGCCCTTCCCGAAGGGCCGCTGATGAAGATCGGCGAGCACTCTCCTGGAACCCCGACCACCGCGGAGGCCAGGGACTTCGTCGTCGATCCCGCCGCCAGAGAACGGGTCACTGCCTACGTGGCGCGGTGGCTTCCCGGGCTCGACCCCGTTCCGGCCGGTGAGACGTCCTGCCTCTACACCTGGGTGCGGGAGGAGGACTTCGTCATCGACCGCAGCGGCGACATCATCGTGTGCTCCGCCTGCTCGGGCCACGGCGCGAAGTTCACCCCGCTCCTCGGTGAGCTCGTCGCCGACCTCGCCGACGGCGGCCCGCCGCTTCCGCGCTTCGCCTTCCGCTCCTGACCGGCGGGCGTCCCGGCGGGTGCGCCCGGGCCGAGGCGTGATCCACCGGTGATCCCGCGCGAGATCCACCGGTTTGGCCCGGCCGTTCGGGGAACGTTTGTGGCCATGGGCGGCTTTGTCGGCACGTTGGTGAAGATCGTAGGAGTGGTGATCTACGAGGGAGTGGTCACCTGGGGTGCGAGCGTCCTCCCCGAACTCCTGCCTTACTGGCTCGGGATCAGCTTCGTCGCGGTGATCATCGCGGTGGCGGTGCCGATCGGCATCCTTCCCTTCCTGGCGCCCAGGACCGAGACGGGTCCCGAGGCCGAGCCCGAAGGGGGCCTGGGCCGGAGCCTGCTGAACCGGACCCGCCATCTCGTCGAGGCGTCCGGCGAGCGGGGCCCGTTCCGCTAGGGTGATCTTGGTGCAACTTCTGATCGTCATGGTTCGTTGGCAGGTCAGAACACGTCTTCAGGAAAGGAGCGCTGGTGTCCGGTAGTTCGGACCCCGGTCATAGACGCAGGCGACCGCGAGCTCGGGAGGCGAGCCGATGACGGTCGCGCTCGGTCTTGTCGCGGTCTTCGTGCTGACCGCCGCCACGGGATACTTCGTGGCGCAGGAATTCGCTTATGTCACCGCCGACCGGCTGGCGCTGCGCCGGGCGGCCGACGAGGGGGACAAGAGGGCCGCCCGCGCGGTCCGGGTGCTCGAACGGCTGTCGTTCATGCTCTCCGGCGCGCAGCTCGGCATCACCGTCACCACACTGGTCGTGGGCTTCATCGCCAAGCCCGCCCTCGCCGAGGTGATCTCCCCGCTGCTCGAACCGCTCGGCATCTCCTCCGGCATGGTCGACGGGCTGGCCCTCGGGCTCGGCTTCGCGCTGGCCACCGTGATCCAGATGGTGCTGGGCGAGCTGCTGCCCAAGAACCTCGCCATGGCCAAGCCGGAGGAGCTGGCCCGCATCCTGGCCCCGTCCACGCTGCTCTACCTGCGGGTCGCCGCCCCGCTGATCAAGTTGTTCGACTCCGCGGCCAACCGCCTGCTGCGGGCCGTGGGGGTCGAACCCGTCGAGGAACTCCACCACGGGGCGACGCTCCAGGAGCTCGGGCACATCATCGGCGAGTCCGAGCAGCACCTCGACCACGAGCACGTCGACCTGCTCGAACGGGCCCTGGTCTTCTCCGACCACACCGCCGACGAGGCGATGATCCCCCGCGTCGACGTGGTCACCGTCTCCGCGACGGCGACCGTCACGGAGATCAACAAGGTGATGGCCGAGCACGGTCACACCCACTATCCGGTGCTCGGCGACCGGGTCGACGACATCATGGGCGTCGTCGGGCTCCGTGAGCTCCTGCCCGTCCCGCCCGAGCGGGAGGGGGAGGTCCTGGCCCGCGACATCGCGCGTCCCGCGATCGTCCTGCCCGGCAGCCTGGCGCTCCCGGACGTCTTCGCCGAGATGCACGACCGCGGCGATGAGGTCGTCTGCGTCATCGACGAGTACGGCGGCTTCGCCGGAATGCTCACCCTGGAGGACGTCGCCGAGGAACTGGTCGGCGAGATCGCCGACGAGGACGACCTCGACCATCCGCTCGCCCTCCAGCGCTCCGGCTGGTGGCACCTCGACGCCGGGCTGCGCATCGACGAGACCGCCCAGGTGACGGGCGTCGACCTGCCCGAGGGCGACTACGACACCGTCGCCGGGCTGATCCAGCACCGCCTGGGCCGCCTCGCCAGGGCCGGGGACCTCATCCATCTCACCGGACCGGACACCGACATTTCCATCGAAGTGCTGACCATCGACCATCACGTCCCGGAACGGATCCGGCTGCGCGGCGAGCCCGTCCTGGCGGAGGACCAGCGATGAACCTCGCCACCGGCCTGCTCCTGACCCTCCTGCTGCTCGTCGGCAACGGCTTCTTCGTCGCCGCGGAGTTCGCGCTGGTCGCCGCCAAGCGGCCCCGGCTCGAACAGGCCGCGGCGGAGGGGAGCCGCGCCGCGGCCTCCGCCGTCGCGGGCATCCGCGAGCTGTCGCTGATGCTCGCCGGGGCCCAGCTCGGCATCACGATGTGCTCGCTCGGCCTCGGCGTGGTGTCCGAGCCGGTGATCGCCTCGGTCCTCACCCCGCTCTTCCACCAGGTCGGGCTCTCCACCGGTGTCTCGCACGTCATCTCCTTCGCGATCGCGCTCGCCCTGGTGACCTTCCTCCACATGGTCATCGGAGAGATGGCGCCGAAGTCCTGGGCGATCGCCCACCCGGAACGGTCGGCGACGCTCCTGGCGCTGCCGTTCCGCGGCTTCACCAAGCTGTTCCGGCCGGTTCTCACCCTGCTCAACGGGATCTCCAACACCCTGCTGCGCCTGGTCAAGGTCCATCCCCGCGACGCCTTCGAGGTGTCACGGACCCCGGAGCAGCTCGGCCATCTCATCGAGGAGTCGCGCCGGCTGGGCCTGATCGAGGAGGCGGACCGCAACGTCCTCAGCCGGGCACTCGCGGCCCCGAACGCGGGGGTCGAGGAGATCACCACTCCGCTCGCGGACGTCACGACCGTCTCCGTCCGGGACGACGCCGCGGCGGTCATCGCGACGGCGCGGCGCACGGGCCACACCCGCCTGCTGCTCCGCGCCGCCGACGGGACCGTCCTGCCGAGGCTCGTCCACGCCCGCGACGCCCACCTGGCCCGGGCCCTCGGCAGTGCCTACGACCCGGAGTCGAAGGCCCATCCGGTGCCGTCCCTGGCCGAGGGCACCGGGGTCGCGGACGCGGTGGCGCTGCTGCGCGAGCAGCACAGCCAGCTCGCCCTGGTCCACGCCCCGGACGGCACGCCGACCGGGCTGATCAGCCTGGACGACCTTCTGATCCGCCTCCTCGCACCGGCCTGACGGCCCGCCCGAGCGCCGCACGGCCCGCCCTTCCTCACCGAGGGGGCGGGCCGTCCCGTTTTCCCGCCACGGGAGACCTGTTTTGGAAACGCTGTTTCCCTTATGGTGAGGGCTTGAGCGAGAGACGGGAGCGCACGGTGGTACTGAGAGCTGGACGGGCGATGGTCGCGGCCGGGACGGTGGTGGGGGCGCTGACGGTCGGAGCGGGCCCGGCCGCCGCCGAGGGATCCGGAGCGGCGGAACTGTGCCTGCGGGCGCAAGGGCAGGTGGCGAACGTCCACAAGGCGGAGTTCGCGGCGGCCGGAGGGACGATGACCAATGTCGACTATCCCGACAAGGCGTCGTTCGAGAAGTCGAAGCCGCAGGTCAGCCCGCTGACGACCGGCTCCTACGTCACCTACGAGGACGAGGCGGGGACGCTGCCCGAGCAGATCAGGTGCAAGGGCAAGACCGCCGACCATCTCCAGGCCGTCTACGGACAGGCCGTCGCGGGCCCCGAGCAGGCCTGCTCGGTGGTCAACGCCGAGACGCTCCGGCAGGTCGCCGCGGGCCTCAGCCCCGCGGAGCGGGCCGCGGCGCGCTTCCGTCCCGAGAACGTGGTCGTCGACGGCGACTTCCCCGGCTTCACCGGCTGGGACTGGCTGATGGACTTCCCCGTCGCCTACGTCGCCTGGTGGGACGGGAAGCTGCACCTGCCGTCCAAGGCGCTGTCGGCGCCGTGGTCGTGGGTGCTGCTGCCGGAGTCCTTCCGCGGGCAGCACTACTGCACCCTGGTCGCTCCGTCCCACCTGAAGCGGCTGATGCTCGGCCAGGCCTCCGTCTAGGCGCCCTGATGGATCTCGAAGAGGACTACGCGAAGGCCGGATTCGGCGGGACCCTGGCCTTCGGGCGGCGTCCGGCCGTCCTGGTGGTCGATGTCGCGCTCGCCTACCTGGAGCCGGACTCCCCGCTGTACGCGGGGGTGGAGGACGCGGTCGCCGCCTCCGCGACCCTGGTCGCGGCGGCCAGGGAGAGCGGGGTGCCGGTCGTGTTCACCCGGGTGGAGTACCAGCCGGGCGGCGCCGACGGCGGGCTGTTCCACCGGAAGGTGCCCGCGCTCGCCGCGTTCGAGGCGGGCAACCCGCTGGGCGGGTTCCCCGCGGACCCGGCGCCGCTGCCCGGCGAGGTGGTGGTGGTCAAGCAGTACGCGAGCGCGTTCTTCGGCACCTCGCTGGCCGCGACGCTCACCGCGACGGGCGTCGACTCCCTGCTGATCTGCGGGCTGTCCACCAGCGGTTGCGTGCGCGCCACCGCGGTGGACGCCCTCCAGCACGGCTTCGTGCCCTACGTGGTGGAGGACGCCTGCGGCGACCGGGACGCCCGCCCGCACGAGGCGGCGCTGTTCGACCTGCGGCACAAGTACGGCGAGGTCGTGCCGCTCGGCCGAGCCCTGACCCTGCTCAGCGCGGCAGGCTGAGCACCCGCCTGGCCGACCGGACGACCGCCTCGTCGACGAGCCTCCCATGGGCGTCGACGCAGACGGCCGATCCGGCGGCCAGCGCGGCGGTGTACCGGCCGACCACGTCCTCGGCGGCCTTGATCTCGTCGGCCGAGGGAGTGAAGACGTCGTGCACGACGGGGATCTGGTGCGGATGGATGCACGCCCGGCCGGCGAAGCCCAGCGCCCGCAGCCGCTCGGTGGAGGCACGGAAGGCGTCGAGGTCGCGGAACTCCGTGCTCACCGGAGCCATCGCCGGCGCGATCCCGGCGGCTGCAGACGCCAGGACGACCATCGACCGGGCCAGCAGCAGCTCGAGCCCCTCCGGCCCAGGACGTACCCCCAGGTCGGCGCCCAGGTCGGCCTCGCCGAGCTGGAGCCGCACGACCCTCGGCGCCCGGGCCAGCTCGGCCGCCGCCAGGACCGCGGCGGCGGACTCCAGCAGCGGGACCAGCCGGTGGTGGCCGTCCAGGAGGGGGAGCAGCCCGGCGAGCCCGGCCACGGACTCGGCCTTCGCCACGCAGAACCCCGCCAGGACCGGCCGCGACACCGCCCGGACGTCCTCGTGCCCCGCCTCGCCGGGGTTGATCCGCACCCACAGCTCGGGACGGTCCCCGTCACCGAGGGAGTCGAGCCAGGCGGCGACCTCCCCCCTGGCCGCGGCCTTGCCCGAGAGCGGGACGGCGTCCTCGAGATCGACGATCAGGGCGTCGGCGCCGCTGCCGAGGGCCTTGGCGAGTTTGGCGGGGGAGTCGCCCGGCACGTACAGCGCCGACCTCATCCGATCACGTCCTTGCCCGAGATGAGGCCGCGGGCGATGACGGTCCGCATGATGTCGTTGGTCCCCTCGCCGATGCTCATCAGGGGGGCGTCGCGGTAGAGGCGCTCGACGTCGAACTCGGTGGAGTAGCCGTAGCCGCCGTGGATCTGCATCGCGGCGAGCGAGCAGTCGATGGCCGCCTCGGAGGCGACGGTCTTGGCCATGCCGGCCTCGGTGTCGACCCGGCGCCCGGCGTCGGCGCGCGAGGCCGCCCAGTAGACCAGCAGGCGCGCCGACTGCACCTTGATGGCCATGTCGGCGAGCTTCATCTGGATCGCCTGGAAGTCGTGGATCTTCTGCCCGAACGCCTCCCGCTGCCCCGCGTAGGCGAGGGCGGCGTCGTAGGCGGCCTGGGCGATGCCCAGCGACCGGGCCGCGACGTTGATCCGGCCGATCTCCAGCGCGGAAAGGACCTGCTGGAGCCCCCGCCCCTCGACTCCGCCGAGCAGCCGGTCGGCCGGGACCTCGGCCGCGTCCATGACGATCTCGCAGGACTCGGTGCCCTTGTAGCCGAGCTTCGGCAGGTCGCGCAGGACCCGGTAGCCGGGGGTCCCGGCCTCGACGAGCAGGACCGACATGCCGCGGTGGGCGGGGTCGGCCGCCGGATCGGTCTTGACCAGGACGGGCAGCGGGTCGGCGTACCGGGCGTTGGTGATCCAGGTCTTGGTGCCGCTGACCAGGTAGCGGTCGCCGTCCCTGCGGGCGACCGTGGAGATGCCCTGGAGGTCGGTGCCCGCGCCCGGTTCGGTGAGGCCGATCCCGCTGCGCCGGGCGCCGGTCGCGAGCTCGGGCAGGTACCGCTCCTTCTGCCCGGACGTGCCGTGCCGGGCGATCATCCAGCAGGCCAGGGTGTGGCTGCCGAGGATTCCCGCGATCCCCATCCACGCCTTGGACAGTTCCTCGAAGACCAGGGCGAAGGAGACGAGGTCGGCGCCGAGCCCGCCGTACTCCTCGGGCACGGTCAGGCCGAACAGGCCGAGCTCGCGCATTCCCGCGACGATCTCGGTGGGATAGCGGCCGCTCGCCTCCCACTCGCGGGCCACGGGCCGGATCTCCCGGTCGGCGAAGTCCCGCAGGGTGGCGCGGAACAGGCGCTGCTCGGCGGTGAGCTCGAAGTCCATCAGGGGTGCTCCAGCGGTGTGAAGACGGGCAGGTTGAGCCCGTCGGGGAGGGGCGTCCAGGAGAGCCGGACGGGCTGGTCGCAGGCCCACGGCCCGTCGCCGGTGAGCCGGGTCAGCAGGATCGGGCCCTCCTCGAGCCTGACCCGGGCGACCGTGTAGGGCGTGGACTCTCCGGCAGGGGAGCGGTGCACGACGGTGAAGGAGTCGACGGTGCCGCGGCCGGAGACCTCGACGAGGTCGAGCGCGTCACCGCCGCATCCGGTGCACAGGGCGCGCGGGTAGTGCTGGAGCCGTCCGCACTCCAGGCAGCGCTGCACGGTCAGGACGCGGCGCCGGGTCGCCTCCCACCACGGTGCGGTGATCTCGTCGGGGGTCACGGGAGCGCCTCCTCGGTCCCGAGCAGGACCGTCGCGTGCGACGACAGGATGCCGCCGGTGCCGTGCGCCAGAGCGATCTTCGCGTCCGGCACCTGGCGGGCCCCGCAGTCGCCGCGCAGCTGCCGGACGGCCTCCACCAGCAGGAGCAGCCCGAGCATGCCGGGATGGCAGGAGGACAGGCCGCCGCCGGTGGTGTTCAGCGGGAAGGAGCCGCCGGGGGCGATCCGGCCGCCGGAGACGAAGTCCGGTGCCTCGCCGCGGCCGCAGAATCCGAGGTCCTCCAGGGAGAGCGCGACGGTGATGGTGAACGAGTCGTAGATCTGGGCGACGTCGACGTCGTCCGGGCGCAGCCCCGCCCTGGCGAACGCGGCCCGGCCGGAGACCAGGGCGCCGGTCCGCAGCAGGTCGGGCGACTGGCTCATCGAGCTTCCCGTGGTGCACTCGCCGTAGCCCAGGACGTGGACCGGGGGGCGGCGCAGGTCGCGTGCCCGGTCGGCGGAGGTGAGGACGATCGCGCCGCCGCCGTCGGTGACCAGGCAGGCGTCGAGCGCGCCGATCGGGGAGGAGATCATGGGGGCGGCGAGCACCTCCTCGACCGTGAGCGGGCCCGCCTCGTGACGGAAGGCCGCCGGGTTGAGCAGCGCCCACGCGCGGGCCGCCACGGCGATCTCCGCCAGGAACTCCCGGCCGCGCCCGTGGACGTGGAGATAGCGCTGGGCGGCCATCGCGTAGTACGACAGCGGATACAGCGGGGCGTAGGGGGTCTCGAACTGCGCTTCGGGCGTCCAGGGGTCGACGGCGCCGCCGAGGCTGCGCGAGCGGGCGGAGCGCTGGTCCGAACCGTAGGTGATCAGCACGGTCGTGCACTGCCCGGCCTCGATCGCCTGGACGGCCCTGGCCACGTACATCTCGAACGCCGAGCCGCCCGCGAACGTCGAGTCGGTCCAGACCGGGCGCAGCCCGAGGTAGTCGGCGACCTGCGCGGCGGAGAACCGGCCGGCGCCCGCGGTGGCGAGACCGTCGACGTCGCCGAGGGCGAGCCCCGCGTCGGCGAGAGCCCGCCCGACCGCCTGCGCCTGGAGCTGGAGGATCGACTTCCCGGTGAGGCCGAGGTCGGACTCGGCCGCCCCGGCGATCGCGACGCTCACCCGCGCCTGCGCAGGACCGCGCCGGCCGGGGCGACCGCGACCCGGCCGTCCGCCTCGATCCGCAGGGCGACGGTGATCTCGTCGTCGCTCTCGGCCGTGACCTCACCGAGGCAGCGGACGGTCTCCCCGGCGAAGACGAGGCTGCGGAACCGGAAGTGCAGCCCGGTCAGCTCCCAGCCGGGGCCGAGCCAGTCCTGGACCTGCGCGGCGAGGAGGGCGCCGAACATCTGGCCGTCCACGACAGGGGCGTCGAGACCGCGTTCGGCGAGGTAGGACGGGTCGTAGTGGAGCCGGTGCCAGTCCCAGGTGGCCCCGGCGTAGGCGATCATGTCGGCGAGCTCGATCTTCCGCTCGAGCGGCGGGACCGCGGTCACCGCGGGTCCAGGGCGAGATGGATGAGGGTCTCCTCGTTGGTGGCCAGCAGCGTGCCGTGCTGGTCGGTGTAGCGGGCGACCGAGGTCACGACGAGCATGGCCGCGCCGTTGCCCGCGGTCCGCTCGGTCACCGCCTCGAGCCGCCAGGTCGTGGTGACGACGTCCGACGGGCCCGCCGGCCGGTGGAAGGCGTAGGAGTTGCCGCCGCGGATCAGCCGGGTGCCGGGGATCTCGAGGTCCCAGCCGTGGCCGGGGAAGCCGTGGTCGTCGCGGGGCAGCCCGGTGAACTGGTTGGTCTCGCAGAGCAGCGTCGGCGGGGCGATCACGTCGGGATGGCCGTGCTCGCGCGCGTGGGCGGCGTCGGTGTACAGCGGGTTGCGGTCGCCGACGGCCTGCGCGAAGTAGCGGATGGCCGCCCGGCCGAGCTCCTCCGGCGCGGTGTAGACGACCTCGCGGCCGACCATCGCCTCGATCTCGGGGGTGAGCAGGCTCATCGCAGCACCGCCGTGGGGACGACCTCGAGCAGGAACTCCGGCCGCAGCAGCGCGGAGCAGACCACGGTCGTCACCGCGGGGACCGGCCCGAAGTACTTCTCCCGCAGCGGGGCCAGGGCCGCGAGGGCGGGGACGGCCTCGGGCGTCGCGTACTCCACCAGGGAGACGATCTCGGCGCCCGGGACCTGCCGCAGCACGGTCTGGACGTTGGCGTAGGTGAAGTCGGCCTGGGCGGCCAGGTCGCCGGGGAACAGCGCCCGCTGGGTGACCGGTTCGAGCGCGGCGAAGCCGGACATGAACAGGGTCCGCCCGGCCAGGACGCCGGGACGGTAGGTGAGGGTGTCGTACCGCTCCCATCCCGGGTTGACGGTCTTCAGCGGGGCCCGGGAGGCGAGGGCGTCCAGGGAGACGCGGGAGTCCAGGCCGTCCACGAGGATCCCGGCCGAGGCGGGGAAGACCGGGGCCCCGTCGCGGTCGGTTCCGCCGAGCAGTTCGCGGCGGGGCCGTCCGCACCGGGGGTAGTCGGCGCGCGTGGCCGTCTCGGTGTAGTCGGTGGTGCGGACGAGGGCGCCGGGCCGCAGTCCCGCCGCGGCCAGCAGATCGGCGGCCTGGAGGAGGCAGTCGCGGTACTGCTCGCGGAAGTCGCCGTTGGTGCGCGGGCGCAGGCTCGGCAGGTAGACGGTGTCGTCGGCGATCCGGGCGACCGCGTCGCGGGTGCGGACCGGCTCACCGCCGCCGGGGTGGGCGGTGAGCTCCACCAGCGTTCCGCCCTCGACGCCGGGCAGGGCCGCGACCCGCACGGTGGAGACGGGAACGGGGTGGCCGCCGAGCGGTGACCGGTCGGGCGGAGCCCCCGTCACGTACTCGGTGACATGGACGAGGTCGCCGACGTCGAAGGCGTGCGAGGCGAGCGCGTCGAGCGCCGCCGCGTAGCCGGGGACGCCGGGCAGGCGGAGCGTCACTGATGTACCTCCAGTGCGGTGAGGACGGGGGAGAGGGAGGGCAGGGAGGCCAGGTCGAGGACGAGATCGGCGACCGGGCCGAGCGAGGCCTTGGTACGGATGATCCGTTCCACGCGGGGGTCGCCGGGGGCGCCCGAGGCGCGGGGGACCGTCCGCTGCCGCACGGCGCCGCCGGTCTGCCGGACGGTGATCCGGGCGGGCTGGTCGGCGGCGGGTCCCGGGGAGCCGACGGGCACCGCGACGATCCGGCCGGCCAGGGCGCGGACCTCGGGGCGGTCGATCACCGAGTAGTCGAGCGTCCCGTCGAGGAGGAGCGCCGCGACGCTCCACGCCAGGCTGAACTTGGCGTCGTAGGGCGTCACGGGGGGCTCGCCGCAGACGATCGGCACGGCGTCGGGGTGCAGGGTGACCTCGATCCGCTCCACGGCGGCCGGATCGACGGAGGGCCTGACCAGGACGGCCGCGTCGAGGGCGGCGTGGAGCAGCCGGCAGGCCGGGTAGGGCTTGACGGAGACCTGTTCCAGTTCCCAGCGTTCGCCCAGGCCGTCCAGGATCGCGGTGGCGGCCGGGGTCTCCCCGAGGAGCGCCCGGTAGAGGCCGTACTCGCCGTCGAGGATCCGTTCGGGCCCGGTCAGCCCGGCCTCGGCCAGCCGGGCGGAGAGCACGCCGTCCTGCGCGGCGAACCCGGTGTGGACCTGCTTGACGGTGCCGCCGCTGCGCAGGAACTCCAGCAGCCCGGCCGCCCTGCTGCCGGCGATGCCGAGCGCGTGGACCGTTCGGTCGGCGTCGAGCCGGTACAGCCGCGCCGCCGTCAGCGCGGCCCCGAACACCCCGCACACCGATGTGGCGTGCAGGCCCCGCGCGTGGAAGCCGTGCGGGACCGCGGCGGCCAGCCGGCAGATCGTCTCGATGCCGGCCCCCGCGGCGGCGACGATCTCCGCCCCGCTCGCGCCGGTCTCCTCGCCCACCGAGAACGCCACCGGCAGCACCACGGCCGTCGGGTGGACGAGACCGCCCGCGTGGGTGTCGTCGAAGTCCAGCGCGTGGGCGAGGGCGCCGTTGGCGAAGGCCGCGGCGGGCGCGGGCAGCCGGAGCGGTCCGGGAAGGACCGTGGCCTCGGGCACTCCGCCGAACGCCCGCGCCACCGTGATCGCGGGCCCGGCCGCCCCCTCCCTGACGGCCGCCATCACGCAGCCGAGACCGTCGAGGAGCAGGCGCGTCACGGCCCGCTCCGGCGGCCGGGGCGTCCACTCCGCCAGGGTTCGGCCGACGCTCATCCGAAGGCCCCCGCGGCGTTCAACGCCGAGATCCGGACGGAGTCGTAGCCGAGCAGGTCCCGCACGATCGGGTCGAAGTCCTCGCCCCGGCGCGGCGCCCTGCGGTGCTCGGCCGGTGCGTCGCCGACCCTGACGGGCGAGACGAGGTTGCGCAGGGTGCCGTAGCGGGGGTGCTCGGTCTCGGCGATCAGGCCGCGGGCGGCGGTGTGCGGATCGGCGAGCGCGGCGGCGACGTCGTTGATCGGCCCGCTGGGGATGGCGGCGGCGCCCAGCGCGGCCAGCCACTCGCCGGCCGGACGGGCCGCGAAGATCCGCTCCAGCTCGGGGACGAGGGTCCCGGCGTGCTCGCGGCGGTCGGCGAAGGTCGCGTACCGGGGGTCGGCCGCCAGGTCGGGACGGTCGATGACGACCGTGAGCCGCTGCCAGAACTTCTCCTTCGCGCAGCCGACGACGATCCAGGCGTCGGCGGCCCGGAAGGCCTGGAACGGCACGAGCGAGGGATGGGCGGAGTTGCGGGTGCGGACCGGGGAGAAGCCCGCGTTGAGGTGCCACACCCCGGGATAGGTGAGCATCGAGACGGCGGTGTCGAACAGGGAGACGTCGCAGTCCATGCCGACGCCGTCGCGGCGGGCCGCGTGCAGCCCGGCCAGCAGGGCGAGGGCCGCGACGAAACCGCCGGAGTAGTCGACCAGGGACAGCCCCGACTTGGCCGGGGGCCCGTCGGGCTCGCCGGTGAGGTCCATCCAGCCCGCGAGCCCCTGCAGGATGTAGTCGTATCCGGGCTCGGCCGAGCGCGGCCCCGTCATGCCGAATCCGGTGAGGGAGCAGCAGACGATCGCCGGGTTCAGGTGCTTCAGGTCGGCGTAGGTGATCCCCAGCTTGGCCGGGACGTCGCCGCGGAGGTTGGAGTAGACGACGTCGCTGACCCGGACGAGATCCTCGAACACCGACCGTCCGGAGGGCAGCGACAGGTCCAGGGACACCGACCGCTTGTTGCGGTTGAACGCCTCGAAGAACAGGGAGTCCTCGTCCTCGGCGTAGGGCGGGACGTACCGGCCGACGTCGCCGCCGGTGTTCGGGTCCTCGATCTTGATGATCTCCGCGCCGAGGTCGGCGAGGTGCAGAGAGCCGAAGGGGCCCGCTCCGTACTGTTCGAGGCTGACGATCCGCACGTCTTGCAGGGGCCGCATCTAGAGCGCTCCGATCAGGTCGATGATCCGGTCCTGGGCGCGCCGGGTGCGCTCCGGTTCGAGCCCGTGGACGGGAGGGGCGAGCTTGATCGAGGAGGCCGTCCCGGCGTAGGCGCGGACGCCCTCGGCGACCTCCTCGGGGTCGCCCGAAAGGGTCAGCGCGGCGGCCATCTCCTCCGGCACGTCCGGGGGGAGTCCGGCCCGGAACGCGGCGCCGACGGCCGCGTGCTCCCCGGCGAAGCCGTGGAAGGCGAAGAAGTCCGCGTAGGTGCGGACCGAGGCGTAGAAGCCGACCGTCCCGGCGGCGGCGCGGCGGGCGGCGGCCGGGTCGGGATCGATCGAGCAGCAGGCCGACACCACGATCTCCGGGGTGCGGCCGGCGGCGGCCAGCCCGGGGGCGATCCGCTCGGCGAGGTAGCGGGGCGAGCCCAGCTCGTGGGAGATCCAGCCGTCGGCGATCTCCCCGGCGAGCGCGGTCATGGCGGGCCCGACCGCCGCGAGGTGGACCGGGATCCGGGTGCGGACCGGCTCGGGGCGCCGGTAGCCGCGCATCCGCAGCGAGCGGCGCGCGCCCTCGTGGAGCAGGGGTTCCCCGGTGTGGGCCGAGGCGACGACCAGCCGGATGATCTCGACGGTGTCGCGCATCCGGCCGACCGGTCCCTCGAACGGCTGGCCGTGCCAGTCCTCGATCAGCCGGCGGACCCCCGAGCCGAGGCCGAGGACGAGCCGGCCGCCGCTCAGCTCGTCCAGGTCGAGAGCCTCCAGCGCGGTGACGAGGGGGCTGCGGGCGAAGGCGAGCGCGACGGCGGTGCCGATCCTGGCCCGCTCGGTGCGGGCCGCCACGGCGGCGGCGGTCACGGTCGCGCTGCGGTGCAGTTCGGAGACCCACAGCGTGTCCGCGCCCGCCCGCTCGGCCCGGACCGCGGCGTCGACGAGCTCGCCGAGGGTCTCGCCCCAGGGGGCGTAGCCGATCCTCACGGCTGCATCGGGCCCGTCTTGGCGGTGGGGAAGTAGCCCTTGTCGTGGGGGGCGTCGCGCTTGTAGAGCATGACGGTCCGGTTCCAGGAGATGATCTCCTCGCCGTCCTGGTTCAGCCCGCGGGTCCGGCACGACAGGATGCCCGCGTACGGCCGCGACTTCGACTCGCGCTTGTCCGTGACGATCGACTCGGCGTAGACGGTGTCGCCCACGAACACCGGGTGGGTGAGCTTGATGTCGGTCCAGGCCAGGTTGAGCAGCGCGGTCTGGCTCATGTCGATGACCGACAGGCCCAGGACGAGCGCGACCGTCAGGCCCGAGTTCACGATGATCCGGCCGTAGGGGGCCCGGGCCGCGAAGTCGGCGTTGAAGTGGTTCTGGTTCGTGTTGAGGGTCAGCAGCGTGAACCAGGTGTTGTCGGCCTCGCTGATGGTCCGCCCGAACGGGTGCTGGTAGATCGCGCCCGGCTCGAAGTCCTCGTAGTACTTGCCGATCCGGGCCTCGTGCAGGGTCACCCTCGCTCCTCCGACCGCCTTGACGTGGCCGCCCGGCGGCGACCATGCTTGCGGGCATAATGAAACACTGTTTCTCCATCCGAAACAAGCGGGAGACGGGATGCAGCTCTCCATAGCGGGCGGGATCCGCCAGTTCGCGGTCGCGAGCCCGGACGGCGTCGCGGTGATCGACGGCGCGCGCAGGCTCACCTTCCGAGGGCTGCACGACCGGTCGAGCCGGCTGGCCAACGCGCTGCTGTCGGCGGGCCTGGCCCCCGGGGCGAGGGTCGCGGTGCTGCTGGGGAACCGGCTCGAATGGCCCGAGATCGCCGCCGGGCTAGCCAAGGCGGGACTGGTCCTGGTGCCGCTCGGGACCAGGTCGACCCCGGCGGAGAACCGGTACATCCTCGAGCACTCGGGCTGCGCTGCGCTGGTCGTCGACCGGGAGCTGTCCCGGGCCGTGGCCGAGCCGCCGCCGGTGGTCCTGGAACTGGGCGGGAACTACGAGGGCGCGCTCACCGGAGCCTCGCCGACCGACCCGCTGGTGCCGGTCGGCGAGCACGATCCGTTCACGATCGTCTACACCTCCGGCACGACGGGACGGCCGAAGGGCGTGGTCATCAGCCACCGCTCCCGGGTGCTGACCTTCTACTGCGCGGCGCTGGAGTGGCGGCTCGGCCCCGGGCGGGTCAGCGTCGCGGTCGCGCCGATGTACCACGGCGCGGGGTTCGCGTTCGGGTACGCCCCGGTGTTCACCGGCGGGACCGTGGCGATGCTGCGCTCCTTCGATCCCGACGGCCTGCTCGCGCTCGTCGCGGAGGTGCGGGCGCAGAGCGTCTTCCTGGTGCCGACCCACGCCCACCAGCTCCGGGCCTCGGGCGCCGTCGGCAGGCATGACCTGTCCAGTCTCGACACCCTCTACTTCAACGCCGCAGCGCTGCCCGCCGCCCTCAAGGACTGGGTGCGCGAGGCCTTCCCCGGCGTGGACGTGCACGAGCTGTACGGCTCGACCGAGGCGGGGATCGTCACCGACAGCCGTCCCGCCGACGCCCGTCCCGGTTCGGTCGGGCCGCCGTGGTTCCTCACCGAGCTGCGGATCGTCGACGACGAGGGCCGCCGGGTGCCGCCGGGAGAGCCAGGGGAGCTGTTCTCGCGCTCACCGTTCCTGATGAACGGCTACCTGGACGATCCCGCCGCCACCGCCGCCTGCACGTCCCCCGACGGCTTCTTGAGCTCGGGCGACATCGCCGTCCAGGACGCCGACGGCCATGTGACGATCGTCGACCGCAAGAAGGACATGATCATCTCCGGCGGGGTGAACATCGCCCCGCGCGAGGTCGAGGAGGTCCTCGCCGGCTGCCCGGGCGTCGCGGAGGCCGCCGTCGTGGGGCTGCCCGACGAGCGCTGGGGCGAGCGGGTCACCGCGTTCGTGGTCCCGCTGCCCGGCGCCGCCCCCGACCCGGACGCGCTCGTCGCGCGCTGCCGGGAGGTCCTGGCCGGGCCGAAGGTGCCCCGCCGGATCGAACTCGTGACCGCCCTGCCGCGCAACGCGGCCGGGAAGATCCTCAAGCGAGAACTGCGAAAGGAAGGCTGACGTGCGGCCGCATGTGGAACTGATCCAGGAGAACGACTATGTGTGGCACGGCGCCGAGCTCGTCGGCGGCGAAGGCCGGGCCAGTGAGCGGCGGCTGTCGGTGGACGAGGAGGACGGCTCCTGCTCGCTGCGCGTCGACTTCCACACCCGCTGGGGCCGCGGTCCCGGCGTGCACCACGCGAACACCGAGTTCTACGTCCTCGACGGGGCGATGACCTACGACGGCAGGGAGTACGGCAAGGGAGGCTACCTCTACGTGCCGAAGGGCGTTCCCGCCGAGGCGCTCGTGTTCGCCGAGGGCACCAAGGTGCTGCACTACCGCGAGTACGGCGACGCCGGTTTCGACGCCGGAGCGGACCGCCGCGACGGCTCCCGCGAGGAGGTGATCGCCCTGGACACCGAGGCCATGACCTGGGACGCCGTGCCCAACGCCGGCCCCATGCCGGGCCTGTTCATCAAGTACCTGCACGTGGACCCCGAGACCGGCTTCTACACCCGGCTCGTCCACGCCCAGGAGGGCTGGACCGACCACCGCCTGGCCCACCACCCCTGCTACGAGGAGGCGTACACGACCCAGGGCCACATGGAGTACAACTTCGGCACCCTGGACCTCGGCACCTACTTCTTCCGTCCCGCCCGGGTGAAGCACGGCCACTTCACCACCCAGGAGGGCGGGGCGACCTGGCTCCTGCGCTCCGACGGGGAGCTGCTCAACTGGTACACCCAGAACGAGTGGATCCGCTGGGGCGGCGAGGCGGCCAACTACGCCGACCGGATGCGCTGGTCGCAGTCCTCGCACGACCTGGGCGCGGGCTCACCACCCCGCTCGGAGCGCGACGTCGCCGAGCTGACGGCCTCGGTGGAGTTCCAGCTCTCCCAGGGCGAGTCCGACGACCCCTACGTCCCGCACGGCCGGGGCACCGACAAGAGCCTGATCGCCATCGCCAAGGCCCTGGACGCCGCCTCGCTCCAGGGCGGCCACGGGCACGACCACTCCCACGACGATCACTCCCATGACCACTCGGGCGGCCACTCGCACGACGAGGGCGGAGCCGCGCGCGTCCACTGGGACGGCGAGCCCCGCGCCCTGGAGCACCCCGACGAGCGCACCGACGGGCATGCCCACAACCGCGGCCGCGGCCGCGCCTGGAAGCCCGGTTCGCCCGTCCCCGCACCGATCCCCTCCACCCTGCCCGTCCGCAGCCGCTCCACCGGCCGCTGGGACGGCGACGGCATGTGAGACCGGAAGCATGAAGGCCCCGGCCGGTCCTCCAGGGATCGGCCGGGGCCCTTCACGTGCTCCGTCAGCGGGTGCGGCGGCGAGGGAGCAGGAACAGCACACCGAGCCCGGTGAGGACGAGTGCCGACGCGGCGAGGGCGAAGGTGGGGACACCATCGGGGCTTCCGGTGTTCGGCAGGCTCGACGTGCTGGAGGGGGAGGTGCCGGGGCTGGCGGAGCTGCTGGTCGTGGGGGTCGTGCCGGAGGACGAGGAGAAGGTCAGCGGCACCATCGTGAGAACGTTGGACGGGTCGGTCAGGCTGGTCACGCCGATCACACAGGCCCCGGCCTTGGCGGTGCAGTCGGTGCCGCCGATCTCCTTGACCAGGGTGATCTTGGTGCCCTTGGCTCCCGGCTTCCACTTGCCGCTCGCGTCACCGGTGCCCAGCAGCGAGCCGCTGATGTTGCAGTCGCTGGTACCCGTCACCTTGGGTTTGCACTGGCCGACCGCGACGGACAGCAGATTGGGCGCCAGGCCCGTCAGGGAGGTGACGGAGATGACGTCGCCGACCTTCAGTCCCGTGGTCTTGCTCAGGCTCAGCTTGGGCGCGGCGTGAGCGGCACTGGAAAAGGCCAGCGCGCCCGCGAGGGCGATGGCCGCGGTGGTCTTCAAGGCTTTCATGTGATCCTCCTGAGGGACTGGTTCCTGGCGGCGACGACGGTGACGATGACGAGCAGGCCGGCGGTGAGCAGCCACAGCGGCCAGGACGGGCCGCCGACGCCGTCCGGGTCGGACGCCGCGGTGGTCGCGGCGGCCGAGGGCGCCGCGGTGGCGGGCTGGAACTCGGCGCCCTCGAAGGCCACGTTCACCACGGCGGTGTTGGCCTTCTCGACCGCCGACGGCACGGTGCCGGGGAGCGGGGCGACGCCGATGACGCACTGCCGCTTCCGGCAGTCGAAGCCCTTGAACGCGGCGTGGACGGTCAGGGTGACGGTGCGGATCCTGCCGTTCCCGTCGGCGTTGACGAACGCGGCGCCCCCGTCGAGATCGCAGTCGTCCGGGCCGTTGGTGTAGCCCTCCCGGCACATGCCGACGGCGATCTGCTTCAGCCCGGGCTGGAAGCCTTCGCCCGTCACGGTGATCTTCTGGCCCTCGGTGAGGCCGGTGACGGCGCTGACCTTCACCACCGGCGGGGCGGCGGCAAGGGCGGGAGCCGGGACGGCCGTCACGATCAGGGCGGGAAGGAGGAGCAGGGGGAGGCGTTTCACGGTCGTCCTTCCAGGCACTCGGCGAGTTGCCGTTCGGTGGGGCGCACCAGTTCCTTCGCGATCCGGCCGCGCTTCAGCACATGCGCCCGGCACGGCAGGGCGGCGGCGAGTTCGAGCGCGGGTTCGGCGAGCACCACGGCCGCGCCGGTCCTGGCGAGGCCGGTGACCGCGACGGCCAGGGCGGGGTCGAGTTCGCGGGCGTCCACGAGCACGAACCGGGGTTCGGCCAGGAGCGCCTCGGCGAAGCCCAGGAGCAGGGCGCCCTCATCGTCGATCCGGGCGACCGGCTGGGAGCGCCGGGCACGCAGCGACGGGAAGGCGTCGAGGACCCGGTGAGATCGCGCGACGCCGCCCAGAACACTCAGCCGCTCGGCGACCGTCCGGTGGTCGGCGGCGGGCCGGTGCGGAATCCGCCGGCAGATGCCCAGCTCGGCGCGGCGGGCGGCGTCCAGGCGGGTGATGTCGCACCCGTCGGAGAGGATCCGGCCGCCCTCGGCGGGCCGCTCCCCGGCGAGCAGGTCCAGCAGATCGACCGCGCCGGGCCCGTACAGGGCGACGATCTCGCCGGGCCGGGCGACCAGGCCGATCTTGTACAGCTCCCGGGAGGACAGCCGGTGCAGCGCCAGCGGCGGCCCGGTGCGGCCGGGCGCGGGAAGCGTCCGGATCGACAGGAGCGCCAGCAGCGCCACCGGGATCGCGTTGACGGTCAGCGCCGAGCCCGCCCCGGTGAGGGCCGCCGCCAGGGCGTCGCCGCCGATCCCGGCCAGGCCTCCGCCCAGCAGGACCAGCGCGCAGGCGGCGTCCGGCGGATGGCCGTGGTCGAGCCGGACCACGGCTGCCCCGGCCCCGGCGATCCCGGCCGCGACGCCCGCCGCCAGCGCGGCGGGCGCCGGAGCGGTCGCGCACAGGACCGGACCGCAGGCCGCGACCACCAGCAGGGCGGGAACGTCGCCGACGAGCCGGGCGAGCGGCACCACCAGCAGCGCCCCGGCGGCGACGGCCGCGAGCAGCAGGTACATCCGGTCGGCGCCGAAAACCTCCCACCGGAACAGCAGCAGGTGCGCCCCCGGCAGGAGGACCGCGCCGACGGCGTACCCGGCCCCGGCGTGCGCGGCGAGCGCGGCCCGGGAGTGCCGGAGCCGGTCGCGGATCCGGCCGCCCTCGCCCGCGATCGCGGTGAGGCCGAGCACCGCCGACCCGATCCCCGCCACGGCGAGGCCGAGCCGCGGCATGTCCTGCCAGACCGCGGCGACGAGCACCGCCCCGGCCAGGCCGCCCAGCACCCCGACGGGCACCCGGCCCGCCCCGGCGCCGTGCGTGGCGGCCAGGATCGGCGGCAGCGCGGCCCCGGCCAGCAGGACGAGGGTCGCGAAGACCGGGATCGCGGGGACCGCGGCGGCCAGGACCAGCAGCAGGCCGGGAACGGCGGCCACGAGGGCGAGCCGCCGGGAGCGGGCGAGCCTTCCCGCCGACGCCAGCGCGGCGGTGCCGAGCAGGACCCCGGACAGCGCCATGTAGCCGACGACGACGCCGGGGATGCCGACGATCCCGCCGAGGCCGTCCTGGAGCAGGATGAGAGAGCCGAGGCCGAGGCCGGGGGCGGCGGCCGCGGCGCCGGGCACGCGCGCCGCCTTCACCGTCCGCTCCCGAGCTCGCGCGGCCCGTCGGGGGACCGGCCGGCGAGGAACCGGTCCAGGGCTTCGGGATCCACCAGCCGGGGGCCCTTCAGATAGGCGACGAGCGCGGGCCGGTCGATGACGAGGGTGTCGCCGTCGACGCGGCCCGCGGTGCTTTCGAGGTAGCCGAGCAGCGCCGACCGGTCCAGCGGCTCGGACAGCGCGGGCGCGACGGCCGCCGCGGGTGCCGCCGGTGGGCGCCGCCGTCGGCGGATCGCGGCCCGCACCCCCAGCACGAGCAGGACGAGGGCGGCCAGGTTCACCCCGAACAGCCCGTAGGGATAGGTGCTGAAGGAGGTCTCGAACGGCACCTGGCCCGCGAACCTCCCGCCGACCACGAACGTGCCGTAGGAGGCGGGCGGCAGCTCCACCGGAACCCGGAAGACGGCCGTCCTCCCCGGCTCGACGGTGCCGGTCGGCGGGGCGGTCACCGGGGAGTCGGCTTCGCCGCCCGCGCCCCACCCGACGACCAGCGGGGCGTTCACGACCTTCTGCCCGCCGCTGTTGCGGACGGTCAGCACGAGGGTCCTGCGGGTCCGCCAGCCGAGCAGTTCGCTCCAGGTCCCGCCGCCGGTCAGCTCGGCGTCGATCAGGTCCACCCGGACGGGCTCCGCCTGCTTGACGACCGCGGCCTGCGGATGGCCGAGCACCTCGAACGGCAGGTTGAGCGTCTGCTCGGGAACACCCGGCGGAGTCGTCAGATGCAGCACGCAGGGGCACGGAACGGGGGGAGCGGTGACGCTCAGCCCGGCGTCGAGAGTGCCGTCGGGAGCGACGGGCACGGTCACCGCGCCCGAGGCGTCGCAGTCGGCGGAGCCGTTGACGCCCATCCGGCCGCAGACGGAGATCTGCACGGAGATCCCGGCGGGCCAGCCGACCCCGTGGACCCGCACGACCGTTCCCGGGGCGGCGTCGGCCGGCGCGGCGCTCGCTCCGGCCCCGTCCCTGGCCGCTGCGGGAACGGGACCCGCGATGAGGAGCAGGGCGACGAGCGCGGCCGTGCCGCGAAGGAGACTCATCGGCGGACGATTCCGGCGCGGAGCCGCCAGCTGCGGATCAGCGGAGGGACCCCGAACCAGAGGAGCGCCATCGCCGCCGCGCCGATCAGGACGGTGAGCCAGGGCACGACCACGTAGCCGGTGCGGGTGCGGGAGATCAGGCCGGTCGCGGTGCTGGTCTCGACCGTGACCGTCACCTTGTCGAGCGGCGGCGGCGACGCCCAGGGGAGCGACAGGTCGAGATGCTGGCCCGGCAGCAGCTCGGGCAGCGAACGGGAGGGGAAGTCGCGCAGGACCCGGCCGAACGCGCCGGTGACGCGGACCCGGGCGGCGGGCGACAACCGGACGTTCCCGGTGTTGGTGACCCGGTACCTGATCGTCGCGCCGGGGGCGGAGCCGCGGTCGACGGCGAGCCCGTCCACCCTGACCCCGGGCGTGAGCTGTCCCGCCACCTTGAGGTAGACGCGCGCCGCGACGGCCCGCTGGATCCCGACCCGCGCCGCTCCCGTGTCCTGGACGCCCTCGATCTTCCGGTTCAGGGCCACGAGCCCGCCGATGTGCTCGCCGGGGGTGGCGTTGGCAGGGACGGTCAGCACGAACGGCACGTCGAGGGTTCCGCGGGCCGGCACCGACAGGGTGCTCCTGGCCACCTTGATCCAGGCGCCGACGCCGGACTGGGTCTCCGCGCCCGTCCGCAGGGCGAAGGCGCCGTCGCGCGGGGTGTTGTAGCCGTCCGCGCCGTAGACGTCGAAGGAGATCCGCTTCGCGGTCAGGTTCCAGATCCGGACGGTGTCGCGGATCGCGGTGCCGGGCCGCCCCTCGAGGGAGAAGAACAGCCGCGGCGTGTAGGTCCTGCTGCTGGTCGCGGGCCCGACGGCCCAGGCGCCGTTGCCGGTCGGAGCGGGTTCCGCCGCGGCGGCGGGCGGGGCGCCGCCCAGCAGCGCACCCGCCACGGTCAGGACGGCCAGCGGCCGGCGAAGCGGACGGATCAACGGACACCTCGGTTCTGATGAGAATTCCCCGCCGGACGGGTGCGGCGTCCGGCGGGGAGACTGGGGGCGCGGCTCAGGAGAGAGTGAGGGTGAGGACCGCGTCGTACTCGCCCGCCGCGGTCGCGGCGGGGACGGACAGCGAGAGCCCGGCGTCGGCGTCGTACACGCCGCCGACGGGGCCCGCGGTGCTGTCGGCGACGGAGCACAGCAGCGCGCCGGTCGCCCCGAGCGTGCCGGGGGTTCCCGTGGTGACGGGGCTGGCGCCGGGGTGCGCGGTGCACCGCGGGGTCCAGGTGAGGTTCCCCGCCGGGACCGTGGCGCCCGCGGGGCCGCGGAAGTCGGTGAGCGTGCCGACCAGCGACCAGCCGGTCGAGGCGCCGCGGGCGTCGGAGACGGTGACCCGCTTGAGCGAACCGGTCGCGGTCTCCGCCTCGCCCTTGAGCGTGACGGGCGTCAGATCGACCTCGCCGGGCGCCTGGGCGAGGGTCAGCCGGCCGCCGTTGACGGTCAGGTTGATCTTCTGCTCGGTGCACTGCCCGCTGGGCTTGGCCGCGCAGGGGTCGACCGGAGCGGGAGTGTCGTCCCGGACGGTCACCGCGACGTCCTTGGCGACACCGCCCTGGCTGATCCTGATCCGGTGGGCTCCGGCGGCCGTGCCTGCGGCGATCTTCGCGCCGCCGGTGAGCTTGCCGGAGGCGTCGACGGCCAGGGTGCTGCCGGTGATCCCGGAGGCCTGGCAGCCGCCGCCCTCGCCGTCGCAGAGCGCGACGGTGACGGGCCCGCTCGCCCAGCCGGTCCCGGTGACGGTGAAGGCGCCGCCGGGGGCGAGGGTGACGGGGTCGACCAGGACGGTGACCGGGGAGGACGCCCCGGTGACGGTCAGGCTGAGCAGGGCCGGCGCGCCCGCCTTCGGGGTGCAGGTGATCGGCACGGACGAGCCGAACGCCACGGCCGTCACGGTGATGACGCCGACGGTGAGGTCGACCTTCCCGGCCGCGGTCAGCGGCACGGACGCGGTCAGCTTGCCCAGCGGGATCGGAGCCTTGGCGGCGATCGGCCCGGTCCTGTTCGGCCCGGCCAGGTCGTAGGAGCCGTCCTGGGCCCCGGACGCCAGGAGCTTGCCGGTGGTCTTCCAGGAGTCGACGGCCACGGGGGAGGTCCCGGGCAGGTCGGAGAAGTCGGCCTCGACGGTGACGGTGTCGCCGACCCCGGTGGAGCCGGATCCGGAGACCTTGACCGTGGCGTTGTAGTCGAAGTGGGTGGTGAAGATCAGGCAGTCGTAGGCGACCGTCCCGGTGCCCGCGCCCGCCGGCCCCGGCAGGGCGACGGTCGCGGCCAGGGCGGTGATGCCGACCGCCAGGCCGCGCAGTACGCTCTGTCTCTCGCTCATGGGCTGCCGTTTCGCTAGAGGAAACTCGGTTTCGCAACTGGGCCTAGGCAACATCGACCGGTGCGCCCCTGTCAAGGGCGGGGGCCGACGCGAAACGCAACTGTTTCATTCTCGGGATCGCCGTTTCCTTTTTCAACAGCTAGCGTCCCTGCTCATGCGAACCGTCGCCCGCGTCATCGCGGAGCTCCTCGTCACGTTCGGACTGGTCCTGGCGCTGCTGGTGGCGCACCTGAAATGGGGCACCGACGACTACACCAGGCGCGCCCAGCGCGGGCTCAGCGACGAACTCGACAAGGTCTGGAGCGCCCAGTCGGTGGTGGCGGTCAAGCCGGGCAGGGCCCACGCGGTCACGCCGCCGGCGCCCGCGCCGGCGAAGGGCCGTCCCTTCGCGGTCCTGCGCGTGCCGCGGTTCGGGGCGTCGTGGCACTTCACGGCGGTCGAGGGCGTCACGGACGCCGATCTGGCCAAGGGGCCCGGCCACTATCCGGGGACCGCGCAGCCGGGCCAGGTCGGCAACGCGGTCTTCTCCGGGCACCGCACGACCTATCTCGCCCCGTTCAACCGGATGGGGGAGCTGGTGCCGGGCGACGAGATCCTCGTCGACACCGCCACGCTCACCCACGTCTACCGGGTGACGGGCCACCGGATCGTGCTGCCGACGGACCTCTCGGTGCTGGCCCCGGTGCCGGGACGCCCGGGCGAGCGGGCCCGCCGGGCGTCCCTGACCCTCACGACCTGCCACCCGAAGTACTCGGCCGCCTACCGCCTGGTCGTCTTCGCGGAACTCTCCGCCAGCCGCCCGCGGACGACCTAGGATCCCCGGGCACCGGTGTCCATGAGGAAGCGCGTCTCCCCTGATCTCCCGTCCGGCCCGGCCGCGCCACCGGGCCGGACGGGTCTGCTACCGGCCCCGGTGCAGGTAGGTGCCGGACGGTTCGCCGATCACGCCCTTGTCGAGGGTGTAGGCGAGCCGCCCTCCGACGACCGTGGCGACCGGCCAGCCCGTCACCGTGACGCCCTCGAACGGGCAGTGGTCCTGGCCCGACAGCAGCATGTCGGTGGTCACCTCGCGCTCCAGTTCGAGGTCGACGATCGTGAAGTCGGCGTCGAAGCCGACGGCCAGGCCGCCCTTGCGGCCCCACAGGCCGTAGGCGCGCGCCGGGTTCGCCGAGACGGCCTCCGCGATCCGGGACAGCGGGATCCCGCGCCTGCGGTGTCCCTCGGACAGCAGCACGGGGTAGAGCAGCGCGGTCCCGCCGAAGCCGGGCCTGGCGGGCCACAGCTCGTCGCCCTTGTGCTCCTCCATGCAGCAGGCGTGGTCGGAGGCGACCCAGTCCACGGTGCCGTCCGCGACGCGTTCCCACAGGTAGTCGTTGTCGGCCCGGGTGCGGATCGGGGGATTGACCTTGGCGCCGAGGCCGCCGCGGGCGTCGAGCTCGTCGACGTCCAGGCAGAGGTGGTGCAGGGTCACCTCGAGGCGCATGTCGGTGCCGTGCTGGGCGCGGGCGGTCCGGGCCGCGCGCACGGCGTCGGCGCTCGACAGGTGCAGCAGGTTGACGTTGGTCCCCGCGTGCCCGGCCAGGGTCGTCGCCTCGGCGATCGCCACCTCCTCGGTGAGCGGCGGCCTGCCCTCGTGGTAGGCCCGCAGGTTCTGCGGGCGCCCGCTGCGCTGGATCCGGTCGATGAACACCCGCATCAGCTCGGACTGCTCACAGTGCAGCGACAGCGACAGCCGGCGGTCCGGATGGGCGGCCTGGACGGCCGCCAGCTTCTCCATGATCAGGTAGAGGTGGCCGAGGTCGTACTCGTCGCCCATCGTGAAGGCCTGGGCGTCGCGGCTGTTGGCCGCCAGGTCGAAGCCCTTGTAGAACATGTAGTACTTGAACGAGGTCACCCCGTGCTCGGTGACCAGCGCGGGGATCTCGTCGATCTGGCCGACCGTCATCGGGGCCAGGTGGAAGCCGTAGTCGGTGTAGGAGCGGCCCGCCACCGCCGCCAGGACCTCGGGGAAGATCTCCTCGTACGGACCGGTCCGGTTCAGGTAGTGCTGCCCGGTCCGGAAGTAGGACAGGACCGTGGTGGCCCCGCCGACCAGGGACGAGCGCGTCTCCTCCGCGGCGTCGACGCCGAGATCGCGGTAGATGCCGAGATGGAAATGGGCGTCGACCGCGCCGGGCATGACCGCCTTTCCGGTGGCGTCCAGCACCTCCTCGGCGTCGGAGGCGGGCAGATCCTCGCCCACCGCCACGATCCTTCCGCCGCGCACGGCCAGGTCGGCGCGTACCTCGCCGTGGTACGGCAGGACCAGGAGGCCCCCCTTGACGAGCAGGTCATATCGGGACATGAGCACCCGCCCTTTCGCTTAGTGTTCCCCACAGGGTAACGTCGTTTCCCTAAATAGGTCGACCCTCGAGGAGGACATCCGTGCGTTCAGGCCCTCTGACGGGCGTCGTCGTGCTCGATCTGGCCACGTTGTTCGCGGGCCCGCTCGCCGCGACGATCCTCGGCGACTACGGCGCCGACGTGATCAAGATCGAGCATCCGGCGAAGGGCGATCCGTCGCGCACCCACGGCCACACCAAGGACGGCCACGGCCTGTGGTGGAAGATGCTCGGCCGCAACAAGCGGACCGTCACGTGCGACCTCGGCTCACCCGAGGGGGCCGACCTCCTCCGGCGGCTCGCCGCGACCGCGGACGTCCTCATCGAGAACTTCCGTCCCGGCACGCTCGAACGCTGGGGCCTGTCCCCGGAGACGCTGCACGCCGCCAACCCCCGGCTGGTCGTCGCCAGGGTCACCGGCTTCGGCCAGTTCGGTCCCTACGCCGGGCGCCCCGGCTTCGGCACCCTGGCGGAGTCGATGAGCGGGTTCGCCGCGATGACCGGTGAGCCCGAGGGGCCGCCCACCCTGCCGCCGTTCGGTCTCGCCGACGGCATCGCGGCCCTGACCTGCGCCCAGGCCGTGATGACCGCGCTGTTCCACGCGGCGCGCACCGGCGAGGGCCAGGTCGTCGATCTGGCGATCATCGAACCGCTGCTCACCGTGCTCGGCCCGCAGGCGACCGTCTGGGACCAGCTCGGCATCGTCCAGGAACGCACCGGCAACCGGTCGGTCAACAACGCGCCCCGCAACACCTACCGCACCCGCGACGGCCGCTGGCTGGCGGTGTCCACCTCGGCCCAGTCGATCGCCGAACGGGTCCTCACCCTGGTCGGCCATCCCGAGGTCTGCGCGGAGCCGTGGTTCGCGACCGGCGGGGGGCGGGCCGCGCACGCCGACCTCCTGGACGGACTCGTCGGCTCCTGGATCGCCGAGCGCGACGCCGACGAGGTCGTCCGGGCCTTCACCGAGGCGCAGGCCGCCGTCGCCCCCGTCTACGACATCCGCGACGTGTTCGAGGACCCCCAGTACCGGGCGCTGGACTCCATCACCACGGTAGACGACCCGGACCTGGGGCCGCTGCGGATGCAGAACGTCCTGTACCGGCTCGACCGCACCCCCGGCTCCGTCCGCTGGACCGGCCGCGCCAGGGGGGCCGACAACGCCGAGGTCTACTCCGGGCTCGGCCTGGACGACGGCGACCTCGCCGCACTCGAAGCGAAGGGCGTGATCTGAGCACGTGGACCTGTGGGACGAACTGGCCGGAGCCAGGACCCTGGACCTGGCGCAGCCGATGCGCACCGGGATGCCCCAGTCGCCGAACCATCCCCCGTTCCGGATGCTGCTGGAACGACGCCACGGCGACATGGTCAGGGCCGACGGCGGCTCGGCCGCGAACGAGATCATCGTCACGGGCGGGCATGTCGGCACCCATGTCGACGCCCTCGCCCACGTCTCCCAGGACGGGCTGCTGCACGGGGGCCGTCCCGCGGAGTCCGGCCACCGGGGCTTCGCCGACCTGGGCATCGACGCCTTCCCTCCCTACGTGGGCCGGGCGGTCCTGCTGGACGTCGCCCGGGTGCACGGCGTCGAGGTCCTTCCGGCGGGCTACGAGGTGACCGTCGCGGATCTCGAACGCGCCGCGGACGGCCTGGAGATCCGGCCGGGCGACGTCGCCCTGGTCGGCACCGGCTGGTCGCGGCGCTGGGACGACCCCGCCGCTTTCGTGGGCACGGCCGGCGGTGTCCCGGGACCCGGGGCAGCCGCCGCCCGCTGGCTGGCCGGGCTCGGCGTCCGCGCCGCCGGCGGCGAGACCATCGCGTTCGAGCACATCGCCCCCGGCCGGGGCCACGCCACCCTTCCCGGCCACCGCATCCTGCTCGTGGAGGCCGGGATCAACATCATCGAGACCATGCGGCTCACCGAGCTGCTCGACACCGGGGTCCGCGAGTTCCTGCTGGTCCTCAACCCGCTCAACGTGGTCGGTGCGACCGGCGCCCCGGTCCGGCCGCTGGCGGTGCTTCCGCGTGGCTGAGCCGACGGCGGTGCGGCTGCTGGCGGAGTTCGCCGCCGGCCTGCGCGACGGGGGAGTGCCCGAGCACGTGGACACCGACGTCCGCGGCCGGATCCTCGACGTGCTGGGCAACTGCCTGGCCGGACGGGCGGAGGAACGGTCGGCCTCAGATCCCGGCAACGCGGTCCTCGCGACCGTCCTCGGCTGGGGCGGTGCCCCGCAGGCGACCGTCATCGGCTCGGGGGCGCGGCTGCCCTCGCCGAACGCCGCCCTGGTCAACGGCACCTACGCCCACGCGCTGGACTTCGACGACACCCATCTGCCCTCGGTGCTGCATCCGAGCGCCTCGGTGGTCCCGGCCGCGCTGGCCGTCGCCGAGGAGCTCGGCTCCACGGACACCGGCCTCGTCGCCGCCGTCACCGCCGGGATCGAGATCTGCGACCGCCTCGGCATGGCCTCCTACGAGCCGGAGCTGCGCAACTCCCGGTTCTTCGAGAACGGGCAGCACGCCACCTCCATCTGCGGGACGCTCGGCGCCGCGGCGGCCGCCGCCCTGCTCCACGGCCTCGACGCCGAGGGGATCGCCTCGGCGATCGGCATCGCGGCGAGCATGGGCTCGGGCGTGCTGGAGGCCAACCGCACCGGCGGCACGGTCAAGCGCGTCCACTGCGGCTGGGCCGCCCACTCGGGCGTGACCGCCGCGGCCCTCGCCGCCGCCGGGGTGACCGGCCCGCCGACCGTGCTGGAGGGCCGTTTCGGGTTCTTCCAGGCCTGGCTCGGCGGCCGCTACGACTCCGCCGCGCTCCTGGACGGCCTCGGCACCCGCTGGGAGACCGTCCGCACCGTCTACAAGCCCTATCCGTCGAACCACTTCACCCATCCGGCGATCGACTGCGCCCTCGCCCTGCGCGCGCGGGGCCTCGACCCCGCCGACGTCGCGGAGATCGAGCTGGGCCTGGCCGCGCCGGTCCTGCGGACGGTCGCCGAACCGCGGGAGGAGAAGATCCGGCCGCGCAGCGCCTACCACGGCAAGTTCTCCGGCCCCTTCACCGTCGCCACCGCCCTGCTCGGCGGCGGAGGCCTCGGCCTGCACCTCGACGACTTCGCCGAGGGCTCGCACGAGGACCCCGCCCGGCTGGCGCTCGCCGCCCGGGTCCGCTGCTTCGCCGACGACCGGGCGAGCGAGCTGTTCCCGGCCTCCTTCGCGGCGGTCCTGCGGGTCACGACCGTCCAGGGGGCGGTCCTGGAGCACCGCGTGGACTCCTCGCGGGGCGGCCCCGGCCATCCGCTGTCACCGGCCGACCTGCGCACCAAGTTCCTGCTCAACGCCGCCCGGGCCCTGCCGGAGGAGAGGGCGCGAGCCCTGGCCGAGGCCGTCACCGGTTCCGGCTCCGCCTCCGCACTGCTCGCACTCACCACGGGAGAATGACCTTGGGACCGCATCCGCACGGCTGGTGGATCGTTCTCCACCTGGTGCTGTTCGTCTTCTGGCTGGGCGGGGACCTCGGCGTCTTCTACTCCAGCCGGTTCGTGCTGCGCCCCGACCTGTCGCCGCCCGCGCGCTCGACCGCGCTGCAGATCATGAGCGGGCTCGATCTCGGGCCGAAGATCTGCCTCGTGCTGTTCCTGCCCAGCGGGGTGACGCTGATGGCGGCCGATCCGCACGGGGCGACCCTCTTCGGCCGCGACCCCTTCGCCTGGCCGCTGGTGGTGGCCGTCTGGGTGTTCGCCCTGGCCTGGCTGGCGGCCACGATCGCCGACCACCGCACCCACGGCCGCTATCCCTGGGTGCGGCGCGCCGACTGGACGGTCCGGATCACGCTGATCGCGGCGCTCGCCGGTCTCGCCCTCTACACGCTGCTGGCCGCCGAGCCGTTCGGGGTCGACACGAACCCGAAGTGGCTCGGCGGCAAGCTCCTGCTCTACACGGCGGCGATCGGCTGCGGCCTCGGCATCCGGCTGACACTGCGCCCGTTCGGGCCCGCGTTCGGCGCGCTGATGACCTCGGGCTCGACCCCGGACGTGGAGAGGGCGCTGAAGCGCTCGGTCGACGGCTGCCTTCCGTACGTCTTCGGCATCTGGGCGAGCGTCCTGCTGGCCGCCGTCCTCGGCGTGCTCAAGCCGGGCGCCCACCTCTCCTGAGGCCGGCCGTGCACCCGCTACGCGCCGTGGTGGCCGAGCTGGGCGGAGACCCGGTCGGCCGCCTGGATCAGCAGCGGCGCGTACTCCTTCATGTGCGGTTTGAAGCGGGTCATCGGGCCCGAGACGCTCAGCACCGCGATGATCCGGCCGTCGTGGTCGAAGACGGGGGCGGCGATGGAGCCGGCGCCCTCCTGGCGTTCGCCGAGCGAGCCCGCGTACCCGCGCTTGCGGATCAGGGCGAGCTCGGCGCGCAGGGCGTCCTCCTCGACGATGGTCTTGTCGGTCACCGGGAGGAGCGGATGCCGGGTCAGGTAGCCGGTGACGTCGGCCTCGTCGAGGAAGGCCAGGAACGCCTTGGACGAGCTGCCCGCGTGCAGCGGGTAGGGGATGCCGAGGCTGACCTCCATCCGGAGTTCCTGGTTCGGCACCGCCTGGTCGACGTACATGCGGGTGTCGCCGCGCCGGACCGACAGGGTCGCGGTCTCGCCGGTCTGCTGGGAGAGCCGCCGCAGTTCGGGGGCGACCATCGCGCGCAGGTCCATCCGGGCCATGTAGGCGCGGCCGAGCGAGATCGCGGCGTGGCCGAGCGCGTAGCGCCGGGTGACCGGGTCGACCGTGATGAGCTCCCGGCTGCGCAGCGCGGTGAGGATGCGGTGCACCGCCGCCTTGGTGAGGCCGAGCTCCGTCGCGATCTCGGTGACCCCGAGATCGGGCCGGGCGCTGCGGCCGAACAGCAGGAGCACGTCCATCGCCCGTTCGACGGCCGCGATGGATCTGCTCTGCCCCTCTCCTTCGTCACCGGTGGTGCCTGCGGTGGTCGCTGTCCTCGGCACGACGCCGCCTTTCCGTGGGGTGGTCCGTCAGATGGAGTCTAGAGCAAAGCGTTTCGCCTTGGGAAACATCAGGGGAAACGCGTTGACACTCTCGCGCGGGCGTTGTTACCTTCTGCGGTACAACGTTTCCATAAGCGGAACGGGCTTCATGATACGGGACGAGGAGTGCGCCGGTGGCCGTGGACGCTGAGACCTTCCGGTCCGCGCTCGGGCAGTGGCCCACAGGGGTGGCCCTGGTCACCACCGTCTCCGGGGACGGCTGGCACGGCATGACCGCCAGCTCGCTCACCAGCGTCAGCCTGGACCCGCCGCTCGTCCTGGTCTGCCTCGACCACCGCATCCACACCCATGAGCTGGTCTCGGCCGGCGGCGTGTTCGCGGTGAGCGTCCTCGGAAAGGACCAGGCCGTCCTCGGCCAGCGGTTCGCCGGACGGCACCAGGGCGACCGCTTCGCCGACGCCCCCTGGCGGGCGGGGCCCACCGGCTCGCCCGTCCTGGAAACGGCGCTGAGCTGGCTCGACTGCCGGGTCGTGCACGCCTACCCCGGCGGCGACCACACCATCTTCGTCGGCGAGATCGTGGCGGCGGGCACCCCGCGCCGCACCGCCCCGCTGCTGTTCCACTCACGCAGCTGGGGCCAGCTCGCCGACCCCCTGCCCACCGAGATCACCGTCGCCGACACCGGGCTCGCCGCCGCCCTGCGGGGCAGGGGCCTTCCGGCCGCGGCCCTGCTGGAGGCGGTGCGCGCGGCCAACGTCCGCACCCGGGTCGCCCTGCCGGGCGGGCCCGCCGGTCACGCGGCCGTCTCGGTGCTCGTGGACGACCCCGCGGAGCTGGACGGCCACGGAAGGGCCGAGATCGTCGAGTTCCGCTACCGGGACCGCGACCACGCCGAGGCCGTCGCCGGACGCGCGGCCGCCCTCGGGGCCCGCACCGCCGGGCGGATCGCCGACGCCTTCGCCGGGGACGGCCACGACCGCGTCCTCAAGGCGCTGGCCGAGCTGGCCGCCGCCGGCTGCGACGAGATCGCCCTCGACGAGGGACCGCCCGGAGCCTCGCCCCTGCGGGTGCGCGAGCTGCTCCAGGACGCCATGGCCGAGGCCGCCGCCGTGCCGGTCAGGGTCAGGTTCACCGAACAGGGCGGCCTCGGCCTCGCCAACGCGCTGACCGCGATGAAGAGCGGGGTCCGTCACTTCGACGCCACCCTCGGCGGCGTCGACGGCGGCCTGTGCACCGCCGACGTCCTCTATCTCGCGGAGCGGCTGGAGGTGGCGAGCCCGGCGGACCGGACGGTGCTCGTCCGTGCCGCCGCCGAGCTCGCCACGGTCTGGGGAGCGCCGCTCCCCGCCAGGACCTACCGCATCCCCTCCGGAAGGACTACCCCATGAGATTGATCGCCGAGCGGCTGGTGGAGGGCATGACCCCGCAGGAACGGGCGAGGGCAGAGAAGGTCGAGAGCGTCCTGCCCGCGCTCCGCGAGGCCGCGGTCAAGGCCGACGAGGAGGCCGAGTTCCCGGCCGGGCACGTGACCCTGCTGCGGGAGGCCGGGCTGCTCGGCCTGGTCGTCCCGGAGGAGTTCGGCGGCCTGGGCGGCTCGCTCCGCGACCTCGCCGCCGCGACCTACACCCTCGGCACCGCCTGCCCCTCGACGGCGCTGGCCTACTTCTTCCACAACACCAGCGCCTCGCGCGGCCTGCTCCCCCTGGAGGCGATCGAGGCTGGCCTGTTCTCCGAGGAGGACGTCCCGGCCGTCCGGGACTTCGCCGTCAAGGTGCTGACCCGGATGGCGGGCGGCACCTGGATGGCGAACTTCGCCAGCGAGGAGGTCAAGAGCTCCGGCGCGAACATCGCGATCGCCACCACGGCGACCCCCGTGGACGGCGGCTGGCGGCTCGACGGCGTGAAGTCCTTCGGCTGCGCGACCGGGGTGGCCGACACCTATCTGGTGACCGCCCGGGTCGCCGGGACGACCACCGCGGACGGCCTGGCCCTGTTCCTGGTGCCGCGCGACGCCCCCGGGGTCGCCTCACGCGACCCGTGGAACGGCCTCGGCATGCGGGCGTCGGCCAACCACGGCATCACCCTGGAAGGCGTGTTCGTCCCGGCCGAGGAGGCCCTGACGGTCCCCGGCTCGTTCGTCCGGATGCTCACCATGAGCCGCGGCAGTTTCGTCGGCAACCAGCTGGCGATCTCGGCGGTCTACCTGGGGGTGGCGCAGTCGGTCTACGACTTCGCGATCGAGCGCCTGACCCGCAAGTCCTTCGCCGACAGCGGCCGCCCGGTGGCGTCCTCGCCGATGCACCAGGTCATCATCGGAGACATGACCGAACGCCTGGAGACCTCCTACCTGTGGATCCGCCGCCAGCTCGAGCTGGAGACGTCCGAACCGCCGCTGCGCCCCAAGCCCGAGGTCTACCGGCAGTGGCGGATCGCGAAGGGGGACATCGCCGAATCCTGCTTCCAGGTGGCGCTGGGCGCGTTCAAGGCCTGCGGCACCTCCGCCGCCACGCTCGACGGCACCCTCGGCCGGGGCCTGCGGGACCTGGCGATGGGCCTGGTCATGACCTTCCCCGCCGAGCGGGGCAGGCTGGAGGCCGCCCAGATGATCACCTCGGACAAGGAGAACGAGCTGTTCGCGAGCGTGAACCCGTGAGCCCGCAGCGCGATCTCGTGGCGGGGGAGTGGGCGGACGCCGAGGTCGAGCTCGGGCTGCGCCTGGAGGATCCCGCCACAGGGGCGGATCTGGGCCCGGCGCGCGCCACCGGCGGCGACCGGATCGAACGGGCCCTGGCAGCCGCCTCCGCCGCGACCGCCTGGGCCGAGACGCCCGCCGCCGACCGGGCCGCGATCCTGGACTCCGTGGCGGCTGCGCTGGCTCCGCGGACGGGCGAGATCGCCGCGCTGGAGTCGGCCGCCACCGGGGTGCCGATCCGGCAGACCGGCCCGCTCGGGATGATCGTCACGGGGTCGTTCGCGCTGGCCGCGGCACAGCTGCGCGAGGGCCTGCTGGAACGGGTCCTCGAGCGTCCCGACGGCCGGACGGCCGAGGTGCGGCTGCGACCGTGGGGTCCCGCGCTCTGCCTGACCCCGTGGAACGCCCCCGCCCCGATGGCCGCGCACAAGATCGCCAATGCGCTGGCGGCGGGCTGCCCCACCGTCCTCAAGGCCAGCGAGTACGCCCCGCACGGCAGCCAGGTCCTCGCCGAGGTCGTCGCCGCGACCCTCCGCGAGAACGGCGTGCCCGACGGGGTGTTCCAGTTCCTGCACGGCGACGGGAGCACCGGAGCGGCCCTCACCGCCGATCCGAGGATCAGGGCGGTCTCCTTCACCGGAGGAGCAGCCGGCGGGGCGTCCGTCGCGGCGGCCTGCGCCGCGGGGCTGAAGCCCGTCCAGCTCGAACTGGGCGGCAACAACCCGCTCGTGGTCCTGCCCGACGCCGACGTCTCCGCCGCGGCCAGGGCCGCGGTCGACCTGCTGACCACGCTCAACGGGCAGTGGTGCCGGGCGCTGGGCCGCCTCATCGTGCCCGCCGCCCTCGAGGCCGAGCTCCTGGCCGCGATCTCCGGACGGCTCGCCGCGTTGACGGCGGGGCCGCCGCTGGAGGAGACCACCGATCTCGGCCCCCTCATCCACTCCGCGCACCGCGCCCAGGTGGCCCGGCGGCGCGACGAGCTGGGCGGGCTCCCGCACTCGGCGACGAAGGTCCCCGACGTGGGGAATTACCTCGCCCCCGTCCTGGTCGCCGGGGTCGCGCCCGAACGGGCCCTGGAGGAGATCTTCGGCCCGGTCGCGACCGTCCATCCCTATGAGAGCGTCGAGGAGGCCGTGGCGCTGGCCAACGGCACCGCCTACGGGCTCGAGGCCTACGTCTTCGGCACCGACGAGGAGTTCGCGCTCGCGGTCGCGCGCAGGATCCGGGCGGGCGAGGTGAAGGTGAACGGCTCCAGCATCATGAGCCTCCACCTGTTCGCCCCCCGTCCCGCCTGGGGCGCCTCCGGCCTGGGCGAGGAGGGAACGGAGGAGACGCTCCGCTTCTTCACCAACCCGCAGGTCGTCGGCGTCGAGGGCGGCTTCGCCCTGCACGCGGGGGAGCCGTGACCGGGGTCCTCGTCGCGGGCGCGGGACCGGTCGGGCTGACCGCCGCGCTCGCGCTGGCCCGCAGGGGCGTTCAGGTCACGGTACTGGAGGCCGGGGACGCCCTGGCCACGGAGTCGCGCGCCTCGACCTACCATCCGCCGACCCTGGAGATGCTGGACGACCTGGGCGTCCTGCCCGCCCTGATGGAGCGCGGCCTGGTCTCCGAGACCTTCCAGTACCGTGACCGGGGCGGCGGCGTCGTCGCGGAACTCGATCTCTCGCTGCTGGCGGGCGACACCCGGTTCCCCTTCCGGGTGCAGTGCGAGCAGTCGAAGCTGACCCCGATCCTCCTGGAGGCCCTGTGCGGGCTCGGCGGCGAGATCAGGTTCGGGGCGGCCGTCACCGGGGCGTCCGTCCACGCGGGAGGCGTCGTCGTCGAGACCGCCGACGGCCGGACGCACCGGGCGGAGCGGCTGATCGGCGCCGACGGAGCCCATTCGGCGGTCCGCCGGTCCCTGGGCCTGCCGTTCGAGGGCATCACCTATCCCGAGCGGTTCCTGGTCGCCTCCACCGAGGAGGACCTGGAGTCCCTGATCCCCGGCGTGGCGGCCGTCAACTACGTGTTCGACCCCGACGAGTGGCTGGTCCTGCTGCGCACGCCCGACCACTGGCGGGTGCTGTTCCCGACCCCGCCTGACACCCCGGACGAGGTCGAGCTGGCCCGGCTGCCCGAACGGCTGCGCGGCGTCGCCGACCGGGACTGGAAGGTCGCCCACTCGACCCTCTACCGGGTCCACCAGCGGGTGGCCTCGGTGTTCAGGACCGGCGGCGTCCTGCTCGCGGGGGACGCGGCCCACGTCAACAACCCGCTCGGCGGCATGGGGCTGAACAGCGGTGTCCACGACGCCGTCGCCTACGCCGAGGCCTGGGACGACGACGAGGCCCTGACCGCGGCGGCCGCCCGCCGCCGCGACGTGGCGCTGTCGTACGTCCAGCGGATCACCCACGCCAACTGGGAGCAGCTGCGGGATCCGGAGGCGCACCGGGCGGGCCTGCGGGCCCTGGCCGCCGATCCCGTCGCCGCCCGCGCCCACCTGCTCCGCACCTCGATGATCGCCTCGCTGCGGCCCGTCGCGTGACCGGGTGGATCGAGCGGGAGAACCCCGCCCGGCTCGGCGAGATCGCCGGCAGGGTCCCCGAGACCCCGGAGACGGAGGTGGACGCCGTCGTCAGGGCCGCGGACGCGGCCCAGCGGGCCTGGGCCGCGACGCCCCTGCCGGAGCGGCTGGCCGCCCTCGACCGGGTCGCGGACCTGCTCGGCACGGAGGAGCAGGCGGTCCTGCTGGCGCGGGAGACCGGCAAACCGGTCGGCGACTGCCGGGGCGAGCTGCGTTTCTCGGCCGCCTACCTGCGCTGGGTCGTCGAGCGGGCGCCCGCCGCCTACGCCGACGCGGAGGTCGACGACGAGGCCGGACGCCTCCTGCTGAGCAGGCGTCCCTACGGGGTGGTCGCCGCGATCACCCCGTGGAACGCCCCGATCATCCTGGCGATGCTGAAACTCGGGCCCGCCCTGGCGGCGGGCAACACGGTGGTGGTGAAGCCCTCGCCCCTCGCCCCGCTGACGATCTCCGCGGTCGCGGGGCTCTTCCCGGACGGCCTCGTGCGGGTCGTCCACGGGGGAGCGGCCACCGGAGCGGCCCTGGTCGGCCATCCCCTCGTCCGCAAGATCGCCTTCACCGGAGGCGAGGCCGCGGGCCGGGCCATCGGCGCCGCGGCCGGAGCGATGATCACTCCGGTGGTCATGGAGCTGGGCGGCAACGACGCGGCGGTCCTCCTCGACGACGCCGACCTGTCGGAACCGGCGATGGAACGCCTGGTCCTGGCCTCCTTCGCCAGCGCGGGCCAGGTCTGCATGGCGGCCAAGCGCCTGTACGTCCCGGCGCGCAGGGAACGGGAGTTCCGGGAGGCCTACACGGCCGCGGCGGCCCGGATCCTGGTCCTGGGTGATCCGCTGGACCCGCGGACGACCGTCGGCCCGGTGATCAGCGCCGAGGCTGCCGAGCGGGTCCTGGCCCTGCGTGGTGACGGCACGGCCGTGGAACTCGGCACCGTGGCCTGCGACCCGGCGCGCGGCCACTTCGTGCGGCCCGTGCTGCTGCTCGGCGCCGCCGACGACGCCCCGGCCGTCCGCGAGGAGCAGTTCGGGCCGATCGTGCCGCTGCTGACCTACGACGACGAGGAATCGGTGCTGGCCAGGGCCAACGACGGGGAACTGGGGCTCGGGGCGTCGGTGTGGTCGGCCGACGAGGAGCGGGCCTTCGCCTTCGCCCGCCGGTTCGAGGCGGGTTTCACCTTCGTCAACACCCACAACCGGACCGGGATGGCGCTGCGCGCCCCCTTCGGCGGGGTGAAGCGCAGTGGTTTCGGCCGCGAGTACGGCGTGGAGGGCCTGGCGGAGTACGTCCAGACCTGCGTCGTCCATGCTCCGGCGGCGTTCCGGGCCGGCGGCGGCGGCCTCGCGCCCGGCGCATATCCGGTCTGACCGATTCGTTACTGAACCGCGTTCGGGTTTCTGGTTGACTCAGCTCTCCCGCCGGGGGCTAATGGGTGTCGTCGAAATGGCAACAGTGTTTCCATGAGGGAAACGCACCGGAGGGATCATGAGGCTTCCCAGCCTGGTAGGGGCCGCCGCGCTCGCCGCGGCCGCCCTGGCGGCACCCGCCCACGCGGACGTCGCCGTCACCAGAGTCACGACGACCGTCGACATCCGCTGCTCGTTCACCACGCTCAGCCAGAGCGCCGACTGGTTCCTGCCCGCGGGCGCCCCGAAGGGCCTGGTCTGGGTGCAGCACGGCTTCGCCCGCGCCAACGACCACGTCAGGGACCTGGCGGCGAAGTTCGCCGCGCGGGGCTTCGTGGCCTTCGCCCCGACCCTGCCGACCGCGAACCTCTTCGGCTGCACGCTGCAGAACATCGGAGACAACACCGGGTTCCTCGGCAACGTCGCCGACCTGTTCGGCAAGGCCGCCGACCCCTCCGACAAGCTCGGCCGCAGCTTCGCCAAGGCCAGGTCCGCCGCCGGACGTCCCGAGCTGTCCCTGCCCACGAACCTCGTCTTCGCCGGCCACTCGGCGGGCGGCGAGGCCGTCGCCTACGTCGCGAACAGGGTCCGCACCGCCTACCCGGCCGCCTGGACGGGCCTGCGCGGGGTCGTCCTCCTCGACCCGGTGAAGTCCTTCATCGGCTCCAACACCGACACCGCCCTCGCCGGTCTCGACACCATCGCCCTTCCGGTCCGCACCGTCTCCGGACCCGACGGCATCTGCAACAACAGCGGCAGCGGCACCGACGCCGTCCAGGCGAAGCTGCACCGGCCGTTCGTCGGCGTCCGGATCCTCGGCGGGGCCCACACCGACGCCGAGGGCGCGAGCACCGACGCCGTCGGCACCCTCGCCTGCGGCACCCCTCAGGCGGCGAACATCGCGATCCTGCAGACCCTCGCGGTCGGCTGGGCCGTCGACGACCTCACCGGAACCCACACCGCCTCCTACTATCCCGGCGGCGCCTACTACTCGGGTCAGCTGTCCGCTGGGACGATCGAGACCCTGGCCGGAGCGTCCTGAGATGGCCGTGACCAGCGCCGAGGTCGAGGCCTTCGCAGGCAGGCCCCCCGTCAAGGTCGATCCGGCGGCCACCGCGCCCTTCGGGTGGTGGCCGGCCGGCTGCGTGGCACTGGTCGCGCTGATCGACCGGGTCGAGGCCAACCTCATGGCGGGGGCCCTGCCCGACATCCAAGAGGAGTTCGGCTTCGGCGACACCGCGGGCGGGGCCATCGCCACCGCCGCGGCCGTCGCCGGGGTCGTGCTGCTCATCCCCGCCGGACGGCTCGCCGACAGATCACGCCGGACCTGGACGATCGCCGTCGTCGTGGCCGTCTGGTCGCTGCTCACCCTGGGCAGCGGCCTCGTCCAGTCCTACGCGATGCTCTTCACCGTCCGGGTCCTGCTCGGCGGGGCGGGCCTGCTCTACAACCCGTCGGGGTCGAGCCTGATCGCCGACTACTATCCCGGCCGCTCCCGGGCCCGGGCCTTCGGCCTGGAGCGCTTCGCCTACTTCGCCGGGCTGCCGCTCGGGATCATGGCGGGCGGGGCGCTGTCCCAGCTGCTCGGCTGGCGCACCATGTTCTTCCTCATCGCCCTGCCGGGCGTCCTGATCGCGCTGGCCTGCCTGACGGTCCGCGAACCCGTGCGCGGCCTCGCCGACCGGGTCGAGGCGCTCCGGCGGGGCGGGACCGCGCCCGCGGCTGCCCCGGACGCGGAGAAGGGGCCCGGTGAGCCGCTGATGGAGCAGCTGCGCGGGCTGTGGGCGATCCGGACGCTCCGCTCGGTCGTCTCGGGCCTGACCATCCTGTTCTTCGGGCTCGGCGGACTGTTCTTCTGGATGCCGAGCTACTACCAGCGCGCCTACGACCTGCAGGAGGGCCCGGCGGCCGCCATCGCGGGCGGGGTCGGGCTGGTCGGGATGATCCTCGGCACGCTCATCGGCAGCCGCTACGGCGACCGCAGGCACGGGATCTCACCGGGCTGGAGGGTCCTCCTCGGCGCGGGCGGGCTCGCCGTCGGCACGGCGGGGCTCGCCGGTGCAGTCCTGATCCCCGCCCTCCCGGTCCAGATGACCTTCTACGCCCTGGCCAACACCGGGTTCTGCGTGGCGATCCCCAACCTGACCGCCGCCAACGCCGACGTGGTCGGCGCGGACCGGCGAGGGCTGGGCTTCGCGGTGCTCCAGTTCCTGGTGACCCTCGGCGGCTCCGCGGGCCCGCTGCTCGTCGGCGCGGCCTCCGACCTGACCGGCTCCCTGCGCGGAGCCTTCGCCGTGCTGCTCGTCCCGCTGGTGGTCGGCACGCTCGTGACGTTCGGCGGCCGGCGCCACTACGACGCGGACGCCGAACGGGCGCTTCCCCGATGACGGGGCCGGAAGCGGTGGCCGGGCTAGAAGTCGACGCTGGCCCGTGCCGCGAGGCGGGGCCTGAGCCAGCCCGCGACCTCGAGATGGGCCGGGTGGCCCTGGTAGGCGCGGAGCCCGTCGAGGGAGTCGTGCTCGGTGATCATGCACAGGTCGTAGGAGGCGTCGCCGTGGACCACGTCCAGGCCGACGGTGAGCCTCTGGATCTCCGGTACCCGTCCGGGCAGGGCCGTCAGGAGCTCGCGGGCCTGCGGTGCGTCGGCGGCGTCGGTGAACTTCATCAGGACCACGTGGGTCAGCAAGGCTTCCTCCGGGGGGTGAGATCTCTTCCCATCTGACCCGGCTGATTGTATGTTTTGGAAACAGCGTTTCGCTAGAGGAACCGGAGGGGCCATGCGCGTCGCGGCGGTGCAGTTCGCGGCTGGGGAGGACATCCCCGCCAACCTGGCCACCTGCTTGCGGATGATCGACGCGGCGGCCGCCGAAGGCGCCGAGCTCATCGTCCTGCCAGAGTTTTGCAACCATTTGTCCTGGTATGACGCCAAGGTTACGGCGCATCGCCTGGCCTGCCGCCTCGACGACGCGTTCCTCGGCGCCATCGCCGAACGCGCCGTCCGGCACGGTGCCCACGTCAAGGTGAACGTCACCCTCGCCCGCGAGGGGGGCCGCACCACCGGGACCAGCCTGCTCTACGGCCCCGACGGCGCTCTGCTGGGCGCCTCGGACAAGCTCACGCTGATGGGCGCCGAGGGCGACCACCTCGATCCCGGGCAGGAGGCGGGCCCGGTCATCGGCACGCCGCTCGGCCGGATCGGGCTGTACGCCTGCATGGAGGGCGTGACCAGCGACGTCTGCCGCGACCTCACCGTCCGGGGCGCCCAGCTCCTGCTCAACAGCCTCAACTCCTTCGCCACCGACGAGGCGTCCCTGCACATCCCGGTCCGTGCCGCGGAGAACAAGGTCTGGGTGGTGGCCGCCAACAAGGTCGGCCCGCTGCTGCCCGAGGCCCTTCTCCCGGCGATCGGGGAGCGCCTCGGGGTCCCGCCGGAGTGGCTGCACGGCGCGGGCGAGAGCCAGATCGTCGCCCCGGACGGCACGGTCGTGGCCAAGGGACCGCGGACCGGGGAGGCGGTCGTCGTCGCCGACATCGACGTGAGCGCGGCCGATGCCAAGGAAAGGCCCGACGGCACCCACATCCTGCGCGCCCGCCGCCCCGCCCTCTACCGCCCGATCACCTCGCGTCCCCGCGAGCGGACCGCGCCGCCCGGAGCGGACTCCGCCACCGTGGCGGTCGTCACCGGCGGCGATCCGCTCGCCCTCACCGCGAGCGCCGCGGGCGCCGGAGCCGACCTGATCGTCCTGCCCGAGGACGCCTTCGGCGGGTCGGACCACGCCGAGGTCGCCGCCGCCCTGGCGGCGGCCCTGGCCGGGACGGAGGCGCACGCCGTCACCTCGGCGGGCGGATCCGGTCTGCTGGTCGGCGCGCGCGGCCTGGCGGGCGTCCAGAAGAAGCTGCACGGTACCGGCGACCCCGGCGACGGGGTGCGGATCTTCGAGCTTCCCTGGGGGCGTCTGGCGATCGTGGTCGGCGACGACGCGATCCACCCCGAGACCTTCCGGCTGGCGGCCATCGCCGACGCGGACGCCGTCGCGGTCCCCTTCACCCCGGCCGAGGCGTGGGAGACCGCGCTCGGCCTGCCCGAACGCTCGGCGGAGAACCGTCTCAACGTCGTCGCGGCCGGGCCCGGCACCGGGCTCGTCCTGGACCTCACCTCCGACTTCACCCTCTGGACGGCCTGGAACGGGCCCTTCACCGGCCGGATCAGCCACCCGCTGGTGACGGTCGCGGACGGCGACCTCACCTTCGGGAAGATCCATCCCGCCCAGGCCGTCAACCGGCATGTCTCGAAGAACACCGATCTGGTCAACGGCCGTGCCTGGCACGCGCTGACCGCGCTCTCCAAGGACGGACTCTCCGCGTGAAAGAGACCATCACCAACGTCGAGCAGATGCTGGACGGCTCGCCCGTCATCGACGTCACCGAGACCTTCGAGCAGTGGCAGCAGCTGCTGACCGAGCTCAAAGCCAAGATCGACGCCAGGTTCACCACCACCCGCGACCCCTCCACCGAGGCGCTGGAGTCCTACGGGACCTATCCCGACGGCCCCGGCGGCCGGCTGGCCGGATACACCGGCCCCGAGGTCGACTGGATGGTCCACTCCTGGATCGGCAACCCCAAGGCCAGCTTCGCCAACCTGCACCTGACGGTCTGGCTCGGCCCGCACATCCGGGTCCCGCACCTGGGGATCGCCCTGCTGGTGTGGCCGGAGGGCTGGTTCTACGTCGACTCGGTGCCGCGCGCCCAGCTCACCCACGACGGCGCCTACTACGACAGCTACTACGAGCCGGTCAACGAGCCGTGGCTGGCCTTCAAGCGCGACAACCCCGAGTTCACGTGGTTCACCAGCCCCTCGGGCTTCATCCGGACGAGCCTGTCGCCGACCGCGCAGTGCTACTCCTTCCCGCGCTCGGAGCGGAACATCGAGGCCGTCTCCCGGTACGCCCACGAGCACGTGGACCGCTGGCTGACCTGGGTCGACGAGGCCGAGCCGGTACCCGAGGAGGAACGCGCCGCGCTCGCCGAGCAGGACCTGATCCTGCGCCGCAACATCGCCGAACGCGACCCCGCGAACGTCATGGGGGTGCGGCTGTTCGGGCAGGAGACCACCGACCTGCTCGTGCGCGGCCTGTGGGGCGGGGACCGGAAGCTGGCCCGGCCGTGATCCGCTCCCTGTGGTGGTCGGCCCGCACCCAGGGCGATCCGCCGTTCGACACCGCCCATCTCAAGATCTACTACCGGGCGAAGGCCGAGGGCACCGACGCCGAGCGGCTCACCGGGACCTTCCCGCCCGCTCCCGGCCGTCATCCCGTCGTGGTGTTCGCCTCGGGCGTCAACGTCGCCCAGGACTCCTACCGGACGCTCGCGGTCGCCCTGGCCGAGGCCGGCTTCGTGGTGGTGACCTTCGACCGGGTCGCGGAGCTGTTCGGCGGCCAGTACGGCCTCACCCCCGGCGTCGACCTCGACGCCGCCCGCCCGGACGCCTACGGGACCCGCCCGACCTGCCCGACGATCCCCGCGATCCTCGCGGCCCTCGAGGAGATCCCCCTGCTCGAGGGCTTCCTCGACCTCGACCGGATCGCCCTCGGCGGCCACTCGGCGGGCGGCACGGTCGTCCTCCAGTCGGCCCGGTTCTTCCCCGGGGTGCGGGCCTGCTTCGGCTACGGCACCCACACCATGGTCGCGACGATGCTCGGCTGGCCCGCCGGAACGGTCCTGGCCGCCCAGGCCGACTGCCCGGTCCTGCTGGGCGTCGGCACCCGCGACGGCGTCATCCTCGGCAGCTCCGACCGCTACGGCCAGGACGGCCACGCCGACCCCGTCGCCCGGACCTTCGACGAGGCACTGCCCAAGGGGCACGAGCATCTGCTGGCCGTCCTGGACGGGGCCAACCACTTCACGGTCGCCGACCCGGCCGACCCGACCGCCGCCCGTGCCTTCCTCGACCAGGAGCCCGAACGGGACCCCGCCGAGAGCCGGACGGCCTTTTCCGACCTCCTCGTCGCGTTCCTGCGCGCCCACCTCCTGGAGGACCCCGAACCCCTGGCGCGGCTGCGGGAGCGGCCGCCCTCCGCCTTCTCCTCGCTGCGGGAGCGACCATGCTGAAGAACTTCTGGTACGCCGTCGAGTTCTCCGACCGCGTCACCACGAAACCGTCGAAGATCACCTGTCTCGGGCAGAAGTTCGTGCTGTACCGCAAGGCCTCCGGCCAGGCGGTCTGCCTGTCGGACCTGTGCGCCCACCGCGGCGCCGCCCTCTCCGACGGCTGGGTCTCCGGCGACTCCATCGTCTGCCCCTACCACGGCTGGGAGTACGAGTCCGGCGGCGCCTGCACCAGGATCCCGGCCAACCTCGAGGGCCGGTCGATCCCGAAGAAGGCGCGCGTCGACTCCTATCCCGTCGTGGAGCGGTACGGGTTCGTGTGGGCGTTCCTCGGCGACCTGCCCGAGGAGGAGCGTCCGCCGATCCCGGTCTGGCCCGAGTTCGACGAGCTGAAGGCCGACGGCGGCAGGTTCAAGGCGATCACCGGCGAGTACCTGTGGGAGTCGAACTACGAGCGGATTCTGGAGAACGGCTGCGACATCGCGCACACGCCCTTCGTCCACGCGGGCAAGTTCGGCAACCCCGAGAAGCCGCAGGTCGAGGAGTACGAGCTCGAGACCCCCGACGAGTGGTCGGCGTTCGCGACCGTGAAGCTCTACCCGCCGGCGCCCAAGGGCCTGTGGGGCAAGCTGGCGCGCGGCGGCAAGGAGCTCAAGGAGCGTCCGCCGGTCGAGACCTCCGCCGGCTGGATGCTGCCCAACATGATCAAGCTGCACGTCCGGCTGCCGATCGGCAACCTGATCATCTACGACACCAACATCCCGATCGACGATACGACCACGCTGGTCAAGTGGGTGGCCCTGCGGGACTTCTTCACCGGCGACTGGGCCGACGGCAACGCCCGCAAGCGCGTCCTGGAGATCTTCGACCAGGACAAGCCGATCGTGAACGGGACCCGTCCCGAGCTGCTCCCCTTCGACCTCGGGGCCGAGCTGCACGTCAAGTCCGACCTGATCGCCGTGCACTACCGGCGCCGCCGCCAGGAGCTGGCCGATCTCGGCTGGATGCTCGGCGACGACGACCGCATCACCGGTGACGTGCCGCGCCGCGAGGCGACCGTCATCCCCTCGCCCGCCCGGCGGGACAACCCCGAACTGGCCCGGGCCTGGGTGCACAAGGCCAAGGGCGAGCACCCCAGAGCCGAGCGCCTGCGCGCCGTGGAAGGAGAATGACCGTGACCTCGCTCCCCAGGGCACTGTTCGAACGGACCCTCGCGGCGGTCGCCGAGACCGACGCCCTCACGCTGGTCCACGCCGAGGACCTGGCCGGGCCGATGGGCCCCGATCCCGTCGGCAGGCTCGAGGTCAGGTCGGGAGAGCGGCTCGCCAAGGTCGTGACGATCTCCCTGGCCGTCCCGCAGATCGGGATGGACAGCCACATGCTGTTCGCCTTCACCCCGCCCGGCAGCGCCGTCCCGCACTTCACGCTCGACTCCGTCGAGGCGGGCGGCTACCTGGCCTTCCACCTCGATCTCGTGCCGCGTGCCGAGCTCGCCTCCCACCTGGAGTACGTCAACGCGGCCTTCCAGCCGCTCACCCCGGCGTTCGAGCGGGCGGGGGAGCTGTTCGGGGCCTCCCGGGCAGCGATCGGGCCCCGTCAGTACGCGATGATGTCGCCCTGGATGCTGGTCCACCGCGCCGACGAGGAGCGGTTCCGCCAGGTCGACGGGTTCGTCGACGACTACCTCGGCCACTGGGCCTCGCTGCTGGCCAAGGGCCTGCCGGACGAGGTCACCGCGACGCTGGCCGACACCGACCTGGCCGCCCGCGACGCCCGCAACCGCGCGAACCTGTTCAGCCGCGAGGTCGACCCCGTCTGGGCCAACGTCACCCGGCTGCTCGGCGAAGCGACCACCGACCGGCTCCGCGAGACGCTGATCTCCGCCGAGGTCCCGGCGTGACCGCGCCGAGCACCTGGCAGACCCGGATCGCGGGGGAGTGGCACGGCCGGCCCTCGCTGTTCGACGCCGACGGAACCTGGCGCGGCTACGAGGACATCCGCCGCTCCTCGGTGTTCGAGGACGGCGTCACGACCTACTACATGGACGGCGGCCTGGAGGGCGGCGGCCCGCTCGCGGGACGGTTCCGGCTGGGCGCCCCGTTCGCCTTCGGCGTCGTCGACGCGGACGACAACCGGATCTACACCGGCCCCGACTTCTTCGGCACAGGCCAGCCCTACGGCGGCTTCGTCGACGCCCACTACTACGGCCCCGGCTGGCAGGTCGACCTCAACACCTGGAACCACGTCCTGCCCGACGGGCGGACCCAGGTCTACTCCTCGGTCCTCTACCAGGGGTGGACGGTCGTCGGCTGCTTCAACGGCGTCTACCGCAGGACGCTCGAGGACACCCCCGAGACCCGGGAGGAGATCACGGACTTCCTCGCCGGGGAGACCCGCAACGGGCCCGTCCCGTTCATCCTGCCCACCAAGGAGTCCGGCGCCTACTCCGGGACCTGTGAGCTGTGGGGCGCCGACCAGAAGCTCGTGGGCGACGTCCGGGTGAGTGTCGAGCTCGAACCGGTCGACCTGCTGCGCACCCGCGCGCACACCACCTGGTCGGGGGCGATCGACCGCGAGTTCACCGTCGTTCAGCGCCGCGACGGCTTCCGGATCTTCAGCGAGGGCCCCGACGCCTGGGGCAACGCCCAGACCTACGGCCGGGCCTCCTACTCCAGCCTGCACTTCAAGGACGTCACCAAGGTGAAGAGCCGCGAGTTCATGATCGACACTGTGCCGGGGATGTCGGCGGGGAAGACCCTGACCGTCGTCCATGAGCTGTTCGACGGGGGCTCCCTGTCCGGCGTCCTGCACGGGGTGCTGACATGGGAGTGACGGAGACACCGGTGATCGTCGTGACCGGCGGCACCCGCGGGATCGGCCACGGCCTGGCCCGTGAGCTGGTGGCCAGGGGCGCCCGGGTCGTGATCTGCGGCCGGACCGGCGTCGACGAGGCCGCCGGGGAACTCGGCGCGACCGGGGTCGTGGCCGACATGACCGACCGGGCGCAGGTCGAGGCGCTGTGGGACAAGGCCGCCTCGCTCGGCCCGGTCGCGCACTGGATCAACAACGCGGGCGTCTCGACCACGCGCAGGCCGCTCGGGGAGCTTCCGGCCGACCAGATCCACACGGTCGTCGGCGCCAACCTGATCGGGGTCCTGCACGGCAGCGCGGTCGCCTCGCACGGGATGCTCGCCCAGGGCGGCGGCACGGTCTGGAACATGGAGGGGCTCGGCAGCGACGGCCGCGCCGTCCCCGGGCTGCTGCCCTACGGGGCGACCAAGCGGGCCGTCACCTACGTCACCGACGCCCTCGCCAAGGAGCTGAAGGGCACGCCGGTCAAGGCCGCGCACCTGTCGCCCGGCATGGTCGTCACCGACCTCCTGCTCCAGGACTACGACCCCGCTGAGCTGGAGAAGGCCAAGAAGATCTTCAACATCCTGGCCGACCGGGTCGAGACCGTCACCCCGTGGCTGGCCGAGCGGATCCTCGCCGGGACCGGCAACGGGGGCCGGGTCGCCTGGCTGACCCGGCGCAAGGCCGCCGCCCGGTTCGCGACCGCGGGCTTCCGCAAGCGGGACCTGTTCGGATGAGCGGCTACGACTACCCGCTGGCGCTGGCCGCCGAGGACTTCGTGCCGGTAGCCCTGACCGTCACCGGGGTGGCGCTGCTGGCGGCCCTGCCCGGCGTCGATCCGCGGCGGGTGCGGATCGCGGCGGGCCTGCTGGCCACGGGAGGTTTCGCGAAGGCCGGCTGGAAGGTCGTGGTCGCCCTCGACGGTCCCGACCTGTGCTTCCTCTACCACGCCCTGTTCCCCTTCCTTGCGGCCGGTTTCCTGCTGCTGGCCCACGAGCTGCTGCGCAGGCCGCCGCTGGGCGTCCACGCGGGCCTGCTGGCCGTCGCGGGGGCGGCCTCCCTCGCCGTCGGGGACTCCTGGCCGGTCATGATCCTCGCGATCGCGGCGGTCAGCGTCGCCGCCGTCGCCCTGGCCCGGCGCGGGCAGCCGCTGCTGTTCCTGCTGTGGCTGGCCGGCCAGTACGTCCTCGGCCCGCTGGCCGCGCGGCCCGACCAGAGCGTCGCCCTTCAGTGGGTGGAACAGGGCTGCAACACCCTCACCCAGGCCGTTCTGGTGCTCGCCGCCTGGCGGCTCACCGGCTCCGCACGTCAGGAGGTTTCCGCATGACCGACGCGCTCGGCTGGCGGCGCAAGTTCGGAGTGATCGCGCCGTCCACCAACACGATCGTCGAACCCGACTTCTACCGGATGACCGTTCCCGGGGTCACCGCCCACTTCTCCCGGATCCACATCCGTGACCAGAACATGGCCGGGGACTCGGGCATGGAACGGCTGCTGGAGCAGATCCGCGACGAGATCGGCTCGGCCTGCGAGCGGGTCCTGACCTGCGAGCCCGACTACATGGTGATGGGCATGTCCGCCGAGACCTTCTGGGGCGGCGTGGAGGGCAACCGGGCCTTCGTGAAGCAGATCCACGACCTCACCGGGCTCCAGGTCGCGACCGGAGCCGAGGCCTGCGAGCGGGCCCTGAAGCTGTACGGTGCGCGCCGCATCGGCGTGGTCACCCCCTACCAGCCCGTCGGCGACGCCAACGTGCGGACCTTCTTCACCGAGCTGGGCTTCGAGGTCGACAAGATCATCGGGCTGCGCTGCCCGACCGCGGTGTCCATCGCCCACGTCGGCCCGGACGAGCTGCGCGCGGCCCTCGTCGAGCTGGCCGAGGGCGACGTCGACGCCATCGTCCAGTGCGGGACGAACCTGTCCATGGTGGGCCTGGCGGACGAGGCCGAGCGCTGGCTCGGGCTGCCCGTCATCGCGATCAACGCCGCCACGTGGTGGATGGCGCTGCGGGACAACGGCGTCACCGAACGGATCGAGGGCGCGGGAAGGCTGCTGCGTGAGCACTGAGGTCACCGTCGTCGAGGTGGGTCCCCGGGACGGTCTGCAGAACGAGGACGTCCTGGTCTCCACCGCGGACAAGATCGAGCTGGTCGCCCGGAGCGTCGCCGCCGGCATCACCCGGATCGAGGCCGTGAGCTTCGTCCATCCCGGCCGGGTGCCGCAGATGGCCGACGCCGAGGCCGTCATGGCGGGGGTGCCGAGGAGCGAGGGCGTCTCCTACATCGGCCTCGTCCTCAACCGGCGCGGGCTCGACCGGGCCCTGGCGGCCGGGGTCGACGAGGTCAACGTGGTGGTCGTCGCCACCGACACCTTCAGCGTCAAGAACCAGGGCGTCACCACCGACCGGATGCTGGAGGTCTGGGACGAGATCGCCGCCGCCACTCCGATCCGCAAGAGCGTCACGATCGCCGCCTCCTTCGGCTGCCCGTTCGAGGGGGAGACCCCGCCGGAGCGGGTCGCGGAGATCGCCCGCAGGGCGGCGGCCGCGGGCGCCTCGGAGATCGCGCTCGCCGACACGATCGGCGTCGGCGTGCCCGCGCAGGTCCGCGACCTGACCCGCAGGGTCCGCGCGGCGGCCCCCGGGATCCCGCTGCGCTTCCACTTCCACAACACCCGCAACACCGGCTACGCCAACGCGCTCGCCGCCGTCGAGGAGGGCGTCACCGTGCTGGACGCCGCCACCGGAGGCTTCGGCGGCTGCCCGTTCGCGCCCGCCGCGACCGGCAACATCGCCACCGAGGACCTCCTGTACGCCCTGCACCGGTCCGGCGCCCGCACCGGCGTCTCCGAGGAGGTCGTGGCGGCGGCCGGCACCTGGCTCGGCGGCGTGCTCGGCAAGCCCGCCCCTGCCCTGCTCGGCCGGGCGGGCGGATTCCCCTCCGAAAGGACGTCATGACCGACCTCGCACTGGACGACCTGCGCGTCGTCGAGATGGGCCAGCTTCTCGCCGGGCCCTTCTGCGGGCAGCTCCTCGGCGACTTCGGCGCCGAGGTCATCAAGCTGGAGCCGCCCGGCGCGGGCGACCCGATGCGCGCCTGGGGCAGGGAGAAGCCGCACGGCCGGTCGCTGTGGTGGCCGATCCTCGCCCGCAACAAGAAGTCGGTGACGCTCAACCTCCGCGACCCGCGCGGCCAGGACCTGGCCCGCCGCCTGATCGCCGAGTCCGACGTCCTCATCGAGAACTTCAGGCCGGGCACGCTGGAGCGCTGGGGCCTGTCGCCGGAGCGGCTGTGGGAGCTGAACCCCGGCTTGATCATCACCCGGGTCACCGGTTACGGCCAGGACGGTCCCTACTCCCCGAGGGCCGGGTTCGGCTCGATCGGTGAGGCCATGGGCGGCATCCGGTACGTCACCGGAGACCCCGGCAGCCCGCCCGCCCGCGCCGGGATCTCCCTCGGCGACGAGCTGGCCGGAACCTTCGCCGCCCTCGGCACGCTGGTGGCCCTGCACGCTAAGGGCAGGACCGGCAGGGGCCAGATCGTCGACTCGGCCCTCTACGAGGCGGTCCTGGCGCTGATGGAGTCCCTGATCCCCGAATGGGACATCGCGGGTTACCAGCGCGAGCGGACCGGCTCGGTCCTCCCGAACGTCGCGCCCAGCAACGTCTACCCGACCAAGGACGGCCCGATCCTCATCGCCGCCAACCAGGACTCGGTCTTCCGGCGCCTGGCCGAGCTGATGGACCGTCCCGAACTGGCCGACGACCCCCGCTACGCCACCCACGGGGCCCGCGGCGCCAACGCCGACGAGCTGGACGGCCTCATCGGCGAATGGACCGCGGTCCGGCCCAGCGCGGCCCTCCTGGAGTCCCTGCACGCCGCCGGGATCCCCGCGGGCCTGACCTACCGGGCCGCGGACATGCTCGCCGACCCGCACTTCAAGGCCCGTGAGGCGATCATCCGCCTGGCCCACCCCGAGTTCGGCGACTTCCCCATGCAGAACGTCTTCCCGCGCCTGTCCGGCACCCCGGGCAGCGCCCGCTGGGTGGGGCCCGAGCTCGGTCAGCACAACACCGAGGTCTACCGCGGCCTGCTCTCCCTCACAGCGGAGGTCCTGGACGGCCTGACCGCCGACGGGGTCGTCTGAACAGGGACGCTCCGGCCGCGCCCGGAGCGCGGAGGCCCGTGCTTCCCGTACGTTTCTCGTCATGGGAATGGTTTCGACGGTCGGTCTCGTCCTGCACCCCGCCCGCGACTCGGCGGCGGCGATCCAGGCGGTGATCGGATGGGCGGCCGGGCGCGGGGCGACCGTGCTCGGCCTGCCGGAAGAGGTGGGACGGATCGACTGCAGCGCGGTCGCCGTCGACCAGGCGACGCTGGCGGAGCGCTCCGACCTGCTGGTCAGCCTGGGCGGCGACGGGACGATGCTGCGCACCATGCGGCTGGCGGCCGGCCGGGCGACCCCGGTGCTCGGGGTCAACCTCGGCCGGCTCGGCTTCCTCGCCGAGATCGACGTCGCGGACCTGCCCGCGGCGCTGACGAGGATCGACGAGCACCGCTGGCAGGTCGAGCCGCGGATGGCCCTGCGGGCGGTCCTGCCCGACGGCTCCGAGGTGACGGCCTTCAACGACCTGGCCCTGGTCCGGATCCCCGGGGACGGCCTGGCCGCGCTCGAGGTGAACGTCCAGGGGGAGCCGTTCGTCCGCTACTCCGCCGACGCCGTGATCGTTTCGACCTCGACGGGCTCGACCGCCTACAGCTTCTCGGCGGGCGGCCCGATCGTCTCCCCGACGGTCGAGGGCTATCTCGTCGTCCCCGCGGCGCCGCACTCGGTCTTCAACCGGGCGATCATGCTCTCCGCCGACGAGGACGTCCGGCTCGATCTGCTGCCCTCCTGCGGCCGTCTCGCGGTCGAGGCCGACGGGATCGTGGCCGGCCATCTCACCAGGGGGGACCGGCTGCCGGTGACGGCCGTCCGGGCGGCGGCCCACGTCGTGCGGCTGGGGGGCACGACCTTCTACGAGCGGGCCCGGCGCAAGCTGAGGGTCAGCGGTAGCGCCGAAGTGGACTGATCGTCCCTTTCCTGGGAAGGGCAGGTAGGGAGGAAAGGGGCAGGTCATTGACGGAACTCCGGGAACGGCCGCTGACGGCTCCTGCGGGACTGGACGCGGCCCGCTTGCGGCGCCGCCTGGAGCGGCTGATCGGCATCGCGGCGACCGAGGGCAACTCCCTGCTCCCGCTGCGCAACGGTGACGAGATCTTCGCCTCGATGCTGGAGTCGATCCGGGGCGCCGAGCACACCATCGACATGATGACCTTCGTCTACTGGCGGGGCGACATCGCCCGGGAGTTCGCCCAGGCGCTGGCGGAGCGGGCCCGTGCGGGCGTCCGGGTCCGGCTCCTGCTGGACGGCTTCGGCTGCCGGCTGATCGAGCGGGACCAGCTCGAGGCGATGGAGCGGTCGGGCGTCCAGGTGGCGTGGTTCCGCAAGCCGATGGGCCTGTCGCCGCTGAAGCAGAACCACCGCTGCCATCGTAAGGTCCTCGTCGTCGACGAGACGACCGGGTTCACCGGCGGGGTGGGCATCGCCGAGGAGTGGTGCGGTGACGCGCGCGACGAGAGCGAGTGGCGTGACACCCACGTCCGGGTGCGCGGGCCCGCCGTCGACGGGCTGGCCGCGGGCTTCGCCCAGAACTGGGCCGAGTGCCATGCCGAGCTCTTCGACGGCCGTGACCGCTTCATCGGCCACGAACCGCAGGGAGGGGCGGTCGTCCAGGTGGTGCGGGGGTCGGCCAGCGTCGGCTGGCAGGACATGCAGACCCTGCTGCGCGTGGTCGTGGAGTCCGCCGAGGTCCGCTTCCGGCTGGCCACCGCCTACTTCGCCCCCGACGAGTTCTTCGTCCAAATGCTGTGCGCCGCCGCCCGCCGGGGGGTGGACGTGGAGATCCTCCTGCCGGGCCCGCACACCGACAAGCGGGTCTGCCAGCTCGCGGGCCAGAACTTCTACGAGACGCTCATCGCCTGCGGGGTGAACATCTTCCACTACCAGCCCACGATGATGCACGCGAAGGTCGTCACGGTGGACGGCATCGCCGCTCTCGTCGGCTCGACCAACTTCAACCGCCGCTCCCTCGACCACGACGAGGAGATCATGCTCGCGGTGCTCGACGAGGAGTTCACCGCCGTCCTCGACGGCCAGTTCGACCAGGACCTCGAGAAGAGCGAACGGATCGACGCCGACGGCTGGTCCAGGCGATCGGCCTGGCAGCGGACCCAGGAGTACGCGGTCCGCCCCATCCGCCGCTTCCTGTGATCTCGGCCGTCCGATTCTCCCTGGCCGGGATTGAGACGGTGTGAGGGGGTAGCACCACTGATGTGTGCAGTGGCGTGATCGAAGGAGTGGGCCTGATGACGGCGGAGAGTCCCCGTGCGGTGTTCCGGGCGAAGCCGTGGTCGGGTGCGGTGGAGGCGGCGCGGCTGTTCTCGGCCCGGGTGATGCGGCGGTGGTCGCTGGGGCAGGCCGAGGAACGGGTGACCGCGATCATCGCGGAGCTGGTCGCGAACGCGGTGGAGCACGCGGGAACCGACGTGGAGGTGCGGCTCTCGCGGAACGGGGAGGTCCGGATCGAGGTCGCCGATCATGATCCCGCGCCGCCGGTGATGAGGATGCCGGATCCGCTGGAGGAAGGCGGCCGGGGAATGATCATCGTCGACCGCTATTCCACCCAGTGGGGGACCGACCGCGCCGGAAAGGGCAAGACCGTCTGGGCCGAGGTCGATGTGCGGCCCGCCCCGTTTTCCTCCGCACCGGCCCTCTGAACAAAGGGCCGGGCGCCGATCCTTCTCTGACGAGAAGCCGGGTTCCGCCGATGCCGAAGGGCATTCCGGTGGATCTCGCGGCGATCGAGCCGGACGGCGGCGTCCGATGAACCCCATGGTCAAGGCGGGCATGTCGGCGTTCGCGGGCGAGAGTTCGCCCTCGACGAAGCCGTCCACCGGTCGGAAGCCGGGAAAGGATCGGCCTCACTGTCAATTCTCGTTATCTGGCTGTTGTCGCGACTATTCGCCTTGGGCGGGCGGCCTGCCCCACGGTTTTTCGCGATCTGTTCTGTGTAAATGAGGAAATGGTCGAAGGAGGTGCCGGTACCACCTCGGGAAAGGCGCGATATGTCGATCATCCCGGGCTGGTCGTCGCCTCGCCCAGGAGTCGGCGGGGGGTGGGCTCCGTCCGGGGCGCGCCCTGGAACCCGGCCTCCGCACGGGCCGCTCTTGGCTGATCATCTCGTCGCGTGGACACTTTATGTCAGTGCCGTGACATTTGAGGAAAGACATCTTCCGGGTTCGCCGCACGGGGATATTCGGCCCTGGCCTTAACGGTCACCGTGCGGGGCTGGATCCTGATGCAGGGTAGCCGTGATGCCTGGCCGTAGCGGCGATGGCGTCGGATGAATCCCCGCTCCGCGCATCGGGACGGTACCCGGTGTACGGATACCGAGCGGTACCGAATGGCGTCCGCAACCGCGCGGCGAACAAGAGTCGAGTTCTTTGGGAAATGTACTGGCTACTGTTTGGTATTCGAGGGATTCTCGATATGATCGGTGCTCGCCCTTCGGATTAAGACCGTCGAGTTTGCCCTGTTCCCGCAATGGCTCCGCGCACTCCTGTCCCTCCGCAGAAGAAGGCCGTAAACCCCCCATGCGATTTCCCGCCCTGTTCAAGTTCGCCACCGGCGTCGGCGCGATCCTCCTGTCGGCGTCCCTGCTCACCGCCTGCGGCGACTCCGGTGGTGACGACGCAGGCGCCAAGTCCAAGATCACGCTCGGGTTCTCCGCGTGGCCGGGATGGTTCCCCTGGCAGGTGGCTCAGGAGAAGGGGCTGTTCACCAAGAACGGCGTGACGGTCGACCTCAAGTACTTCGAGAGCTACACCGACTCGCTCCAGGCGCTGGCCTCCGGCGCGATCGACGCCAACAGCCAGACGCTCAACGACACGCTCGCGTCGGTGTCGGGAGGGGCGAAGCAGACGATCGTCCTGGTCAACGACAACTCGACCGGCAACGACCAGATCATCGCCAGGCCCGGGATCGCCTCCCTCGCCGACCTCAAGGGCAAGACCGTCTCGGCCGAACCCGGCACCGTCGACCACTACCTGCTGCTGCTCGCCCTCAAGAAGGCGGGCCTGACCGAGAGGGACATCACCTTCCGGCCGCTCGTCACCGACGCGGCGGCCGCGGCCTTCGCCTCCGGGAAGATCGACGCGGTCGGCGCGTTCGCCCCGTTCACGACCACCGCGCTGAAGCTCAAGGGAAGCTCGGCCATCGCGACGTCGAAGGACTTCCCCGGCGCGATCCCCGACCACCTCGTGGTCCAGCGCGAGCTCGTGGACGACCGGTCCGAGCAGGTCCAGGCGCTCGTCCAGACCTGGTTCGACACCCTGAAGTGGATCAAGGAGAACCCGGCGGAGGCCGTCAAGATCATGTCCGCTCGGGCGTCGGTCTCCGAGAGCGACTACCGGTCCTACGACGCGGGGACGACCATCTTCTCGCTCGAGCAGAACATCAAGGCGTTCGGGACGGGGACCGAGCCGACCAACCTCGGATTCCAGGCCGAGCAGATCGCGACGTTCCTCGTCGACTCGAAGCTCGCCGACGCCAAGCCCTCCCTGGACGGCCTGCTCGAGCCCAAGTTCCTGCAGAGCGTGAAGCCGTGACCTCGCTCACCGGCCGCCGATGGGCGCCGCTTCCCCGGCGGCGCCCGGCCAGGCAGGTCCCCCCGCTGCTGGGTCTGGGCGTCCCCGTCCCGAAGACCTCCCGCTGGGTTCTGCGGGCGGTGTCGGTGGCCGTTCCGCTGGGTCTGTGGTTCTTCGTGTCCGCGCTGGGCGTGGTGGGGAAGGAGTTCCTGCCGAGTCCTGGGGACACCTGGGCGGCGGGGTGGGAGATGGCGCGGTCGGGTCAGCTCGCCGATGACGTCTGGGCGAGTTCGGCGCGGATCCTGTACGGCTTCGGCATCGCGGTGGTGGTCTCGGTTCCGCTCGGGATCTTGATGGGTGCCTTTCCTTCGGTGCATGCGGGGCTGGAGCCGATCGTCGGGATTCTGCGGTATCTGCCGGCGGCGGCGTTCATCCCGTTGCTGGTGATCTGGCTGGGGATCGGTGAGTCCTCGAAGGTCGCCCTGCTGGTGATCGGGGTGGTGTTCTTCAACACTCTGATGACCGCCGACGTCGTGAAAGTCGTTCCCAAAGAGCTGCGGCAGGTGTCGGCCACGCTCGGTGCGCGCCAGGGCGAGATCCTCCGCAAGGTCGTGGTCCCCTATGCCCTGCCGGGAATCCTGGATGCGATCCGGGTGAACTTCGCGGTGGCGTGGAACCTCGTGGTCGTGGCCGAGCTGATCGCGGCGGAGTCGGGGCTGGGTTACCGGATCTCGCGGGCGCAGCGTTTCCTGCAGAGCGACAAGATCTTCGCGATATTGATCGTGATCGGGCTGATCGGGCTGGCCATCGACGTGGTCCTCCGGCTGGTCCGCGACCGGATCGGAAGGTGGCAGCCATGAGGCTCAACGCGATCGGCCGGGACTTCGGGTCCACCAAGGCCCTGGAGAACATCTCCCTGGAGGTGCGCCCGGGGGAGTTCGTGTGCATCGTCGGGGCCAGTGGCTCCGGCAAGTCGACCCTGCTGTCGCTGATCGCGGGGCTTGATGCCCCGTCCACCGGGACGATCACGGTGGACGGGGCGCGGGTGCACGGTCCGGGGCCTGAGCGGGGCCTGGTCTTCCAGACGGGGGCGTTGTTCCCGTGGAAGACGGTCGGGGAGAACGTCGCTTTCGGGCTGCGGCTTCTGCGGCTGAACCGTGCTGAGCGGCGGGATCGGGTGGCGTGGTATCTGGCGGAGGTGGGTCTGAGGGGTCTGGAGGGGCGGTTGCCGAAGGAGTTGTCGGGCGGGCAGCGTCAGCGGGTGGCGATCGCGCGGGCTCTGGTGTGTGAGCCGTCGGTGCTGCTGCTGGATGAGCCGTTCGGTGCTCTGGACTGTCAGACCAAGGACGACATGCAGGTGTTCCTGCGTCAGGTGTGGAAGGACACCGGTACCACGATCCTGATGGTCACCCATGATGTCGAGGAGGCCGTCTTCCTCGCCCAGCGGGTCATCGTCCTGACCACGAAGCCGGGACGGATCGCCGCCGAACTCGACGTCGACCTTCCCGGCCACCGCGATCTGCTGCTCAAGCGCGAACCGGACTTCCTGAAGATCCGCGCCGAGGTCGACGACCTCGTGCGCGCCCACATGTGAGGTCTCAGTCCCGCAGCGCCAGGATGAAGCGCGGCTCGAACAGCCCGTTCAGGGCCGGCTTCATCGGCGCGAGCCGGTTATCGAACAGGAACTGCGACAGCGACCTCGCCTGGAACGGCAGGCTGACGGCGTTCGTCCCGGTCCGGAACGCCTGGACGTTCTGCTCGAGCGAGAAGATCGTCGTCCCCGCCTCGTAGGAGGAGTACTCGGACTCCGAGACCCCGGCCCGCTTGGCCATGATGCGGTTGGCCTCCTGCCGGTTCGCCTCGATCCAGTCCACCGTGTCGAACCAGGTCTTCACCAGGGACTGGACGTCGTCGGGCCGCTTGTTCAGGAAGGCGCCCGTGACGACCAGGTGGTCGGGGATCGCGCCGGGGAAGTCCTTCGACGTGGCGATGGCCTTGCTGCCCTCCAGCTGGAGCGCGGTGGTCGTGAACGGCGCGAACACCCCGACCGCGTCGACCTTGCCCTGGTTGAGCGCGTCGGCGGCGGCGTCGGTCGCCATCGGCTGGAACTGCACGTCCTTGGGGCCGAGCCCGGCCTTGCGGAGCGCGAGCATGAGCAGGTAGTGGTCGACCGTCCCCTCCTCGGCCGCCACCTTCTTGCCCTTCAGGTCCGCGATCTTGTTGATGCCCGGCCGGGCGATGATCTGGTCGTTGCCCGTGGAGTTGTCGTTGACCAGGACGATCGTCTCGCGGGCCCCGTCGGTCACCGACGACAGCGTGTCGTTCAGCGTCTGGCTGTTGGCGTCGATGTCGCCGTTGGTGAGCGCGGTCAGGCTGTCGGTGTAGTTGTCGTACCAGCGCAGATCGACGTCGAGGCCGTTGCGCTTGAAGAAGCCCTTCTCCTGGGCCACCTGCCAGGGGAACCAGCCGGGCCAGGCGCTGAAGCCCAGCTTGACGGGCTTGCCCTCGCTCTCGCCCTGCCCCGGCAGGGGGCCGCAGCCGACGAGCGGCAGGGCCGCGACCAGGACCGCGGCGCAGAGCAGCCGGTTGACTCGAACCATGTCTCGTCCTCCCATTCCCTCTCGGGAGATCAGGTCGCGTTGAAGATGACGCTGTCGAGCAGGGCGAGGAGCACCAGCTTCACCGACTCCTTCTGGCGCGCGTCGCACAGGACGAGCGGGACGCGGTCGGCGACTCCGAGCGCCTCGCGGACCTCGTCCAGCTCGAACTGCTCGGAACCGGGAAAGTGGTTCACCCCGATGGCGATCGGGATCGACGCCTCCTCGAAGAAGTCGAGGGCGGCGTAGGCCTGGTCGATCCGCCGGGTGTCGACCAGGACGATGGCGCCGATCGCGCCCTCGATGAGGTCGTCCCACAGGAACGCGAACCGCTCCTGCCCCGGCGTGCCGAACAGGTACAGCACGATCCGCTCGTCGACGGTGATCCGCCCGAAGTCGAACGCGACCGTCGTGGTCGACTTGTTCTCGACGCCCGAGGTGTCGTCGACGCCGACGGAGGCCGAGGTCATCGCCGCCTCGGTCGTGAGGGGCTCGATCTCGGAGATCGCCCCGACGAACGTCGTCTTCCCCACCCCGAACCCGCCCGAAATGATGATCTTCGCGGAGACGACGGAGGTGAGGGTCTCAGAGTGCACGGACACCGTCACGGATCCTTTCCAACAGGGACAGCGAGAGGTGTCCGTTCTGCCCGACGTGCTCGTGGACGGTCAGATAGCGCTCCGCGAGCAGATCGGCGATCAGCACGCGGACCACGCCGAGCGGCACCCCGAGGCCGGCGGCGATCTCGGCCACCGACAGCGGCCACTGGCAGACCTCCACGATCCGGCGGCGCTCGAAGTTCAGCGGTGCCGACAGGGCCGCTGGGATGGCGGTGACCAGGGTCTCCACCCGGAGCCGGTCGTCGGCGGGGCGGGTGCGGCCGCCCGTGACGATGAACGGCCTGACGAACTGCTCGTTGGACACCCCGTCGGCCGGAATGGGCACCGTCGGGGGAGTGCCGGGAGCGGCGGGCTCGGGTCCACGTCCGACGTCGACGGTCCCCGGCGGCCTCGGATGCTCCTGGCGCCGGCCGGAGGTCATCGAAGGACCTTGTTCTTCAGTTCCGTGACGATCTCGGGCGTCAGGAGCGTGCCGAAGCGGTCGCAGAGCACCGCGATCTCGTGGCCCACCAGCCCGAGGTCGCAGTCGTTGGACGCCACCACACCCAGGCAGCTGCCGTCGGAGATCGCCGACACCAGCAGGAAGCCCCGGCGCATCTCGATCATCACCAGCTTGAGCCCCTCGAAGCGGTAGCGGTGCGACGCGCTGCGCGCCAGGCTGACCAGTCCGGAGATGATGGCCGCCAGTGGCTCGGCGGACGGTCTGTCCAGGCCCTCCGACAGGGCCATCAGGAGACCGTCGGACGAGACCGCCACCGCGTCGGCCACTCCGTCGGTATCCCTGACGAACTTGCCGAGCAGCCAGTTGAAGTTGCTGATCTCCTGCGCTGTTTGGGACATAGCGGTTCTCCTCCATCACTGCGGCTCTCGACCGTTGACGTGCTCGGTGCTGTGGAATCCGGACCTGAAGTTGTCGAGCATCGACCGCACCTCGGCCGGCGTCCGGTCGGGTCCCGCGGGGGGCCTCGGCTGCTCGGGCTGGGGCGGCCGGGAACCGGCCCGACGGGTGCCGGCGGCCTTCGGCTGCCGCTTCAGCAGCCCGTTGCGGGTCGTCGTGCCGGGCGCGGCATGGCGCGGGCCGCTCTGCGGACGCGGCTGAGCGCCGTTGAGAGCCCCGCTGGCCACCGGCTGGGGTCCGGTGTCCGGGATGGGCGCGGAGAGCATCCCGTTGACGCCCACGCCGCTTCCGGGGCCGCTCGCCGCGGCGACCGGCACGGGCTGCGACTGATGCTGCTGGCCAGAAACCGGTTCGGCCGGATGGAGCATCGCCTCGGGGATGATCACGCGGGCGGTCACCCCGTTCAGCGGCGAGTCGTGCAGCCACACCTTCAGGCCGAGCCGCTGGGCCAGCCGGCCCACCACGTAGTGGCCGAGGTCGCGGGTCGGGCTGATGAGGAAGCTCTCCTCACCGCGGAGCCGGGCGTTGGCGGTGGCCATCGCCTCGGGGGTCATGCCGATCCCCTGGTCGACGATCGCGATGTGGTAGTCGCTCCCGGCCGACCTGGCCTGCACCTCGACGGCGAGGTCGGGCGGGGAGAAGGACAGCGCGTTCTCCACCAGCTCCGCGAGCAGGTGGGCGATCTCCGCCGCGGCCGTCCCCTTGACCATCGCCTTGTCGGCGCGCCGCAGGGTGACCCGGCGGTAGTCCTCGACCTCGGCGAAGGCCGAGCGCAGCACGTCGCCGACGGAGACCGCCGTCGACCAGCGGCGCGGGCTGTGCTCGCCGACGAGGACCAGCAGGCTCTCGGCGTTGCGGCGCATGCGGGTCGCCAGGTGGTCCAGCTCGAAGAGGTTGGCGAGCTGGTTGGGGTCGGCCTCCTCCCGCTCGAGCGCGGTGATGAAACCGAGCTGCCTGCGGACCAGGTTCTGGTTGCGGCGGCCCAGGTTGGCCAGCGACTCGGCCGTGTTGTACCGCATGACGGCCTGCTCGATGGCGAGGCGGACCGCGGTCTCCTGGAGGTGGTCGAGCGCCACCGCGACCTCGGCGAACTCGTCGTGGCGGCGCGACAGCGAGGACTGGGTGAGGCCGTGCAGGACGCTGCCGGGATCGTCGGCCGACTGGATCCGGGAGACCGCCTCGGGGAGCCTGCGCTCGGCGGCGTCATGGGCCTCCCCGGTCAGCACCGCGAGCGGCCGCATGATCGACCGGAACGTGTAGAGCCACAGCATCAGGGCGACGACCACGGTCGCGGCGGCGAGCAGGGAGTAGAGGAACAGGCCGCGGTCGGAGTCGGTCTTGATCGACGAGACGCGGTCGCGGATGTCGTCGCCGACCTCCCGCTGGATCTCGCGCAGGTCGATCCCGACCGTCGTCATCGCCGCCGACCACTGGGGCGAGCTGAGCTTCAGCCGCCGGCCGTCGGCGCCGTCGAGGGCGACCCGCTCGAAGTTCAGCGACAGGTCGGCCTGCGGGGTCTTCATGGCCGCCGCGAGGTCGGCCTTGCGCGGTTCGGAGGCCGTCTGGGTGAACCGGCTGAGGGCGTTCAGCTTGTTCGCCCTGACCTCGGTGAAGCGCAGGTAGTCGTTGGGGGTGAACCAGCCCTGGGCGAACACGCCGCTGAGCTGGCCGCGCTCCAGGGCCACCGCCTCCTTCGCGTCGCCGATGGAGTGCAGGCTCTGAAGGTCGCGGCGGAGCCGGGTGTCGTTCTGCCCGAGGTCTCCCTCGGCCGAGAACCCGCTCAGCCCGACGATCGCGGTCGTGTAGAAGTCGAGCATCTGGGTGCGGTCGAGACGCCCGGTGTCGGCCGACTCGCGGACGAAGCCCAGCGTGCTCATGTTGGCCAGGGCCGCGTTGATGGCCCGGCTGCTGGCGGTGTCCTGGGTGGCGACGAGCCGGTCCAGGTCCTGGCGGTTGGTGTTCGTCGCGCGCCGCTGGGCGTCGACCTGGGGACGGTACTGGTCGGCTCCCGCCAGCAGGGCGCTGGTGAGGGAGCGTTCGCGTTGCAGTGAGTGGATGAGGTTCTGGGTCGACAGCTCCAGCTCCACCAGCCGGGAGACGGACTCGGCGTCGGAGGCGGTGCGCAGCTGGTCGACGACGCCGAACGCCGACGTCATCACCAGCAGCGAGGTCGGCACGAGCAGGATGATCGCGAGCCGGGCTCTGATGGTACGGATTCCACCGAACCTCCTCCGCCGTTCCGGCCGTGGAACCGTTCCGGCGTCGACCTGCTCACGACCCCGTGCACGGAGCCGCGGGGCCATGTTTCCACTCATGTTCCGGATCCCATCTTTCGGGCTCGACCATCGCGAATCGATGAAACCATTCACCTGCCGTCTTCCCTGCTTCTCCAGGCCAATGGAACGGGAAACGGCAGGCTCGAACACTAGGAATCTAACGAGAAACAACCGATCGAGAGTAACGATTGGATGTAAATCGCACACCATTTCAATAGAGGAGTCGCAATGGGAAATTGAAAAAAGGCATGACAAAAAGGCGAAGCTATGACTCTGGTACCGACTCTAGGTCAGAAATCGTACATTATCGGGTGTTAAAAGTTCCTTTCCAACGCGTCCATGATTCCGTTCCAAAGCTTCTCCCGATCACGGAGCGCGACCGCGACGGTCTCGGCGCACTCGGACCATTTCGCCGGGTCCTCGCCGCACAGATCGGCGACCATCCGCATGGCCATCGGAGTGTGCTCGCCCGCGTCGACCTCGATATGCCGTGACAGATAGTCCCTGAACGGCTCCAGAAGGTTCGACGGATCCTCTATGGCGGCGATCTGGTCGAACATCTCGGGAATCAGGTCCTCGCGGCCGAAAGCGAAAGCCGCCGCTTTGCAGTGCAGTGGAGCCGAGTTGATGAGCTCCCATGTGGCCAGCGTGAACATGGCCGACGGGGCCGGTGCGCAGGCACGTTCCAATGCCGAGGGCAGTTCAATACCGTCGCGTATCTGAAAGACGAGTTCCAAGATCGGAGTGGTGTCCGCTCCCGACCGGTCCATCGCCTCGAGGTAGAGCTCGAAATGGCTGAGGAAGCCGCCGGCGCGGGCGTCGCTCTCCTCCACCAGGACGATCTCGTTGATGAGCCGTCCTGCGGTGCGGGTAGCGGCGGGCGTCCAGGGGACGTCGACGCAGGTCAGCTCGCGCTGGAGGTCCTTGAGCAGGGACATGAAGTCCCAGACCGCGAACACGTGGTGGGCCATGAAGAGGTTGACCGCCGGCAGGGAGTCCAGGCGGTGGTAGACCGGATGGGAGGTGACGGCCTTGCGCTCGGCGGCGACCGCCTCGCGCAGCTCGTCGATGCCCTGGAAGCGTTCGCCCGAGTCGTAGCGTGACACCTCAGGCCTCCGCCGCGCGCTCGCGCAACCGGGTGCGGAGGATCTTGCCCGCGGGGTTGCGGGGGATCTCCTCGACTGTCACGAAGCGGCTGGGTCTCTTGTAGGGGGCGAGATGGGCCACGCACAGCCTGAGCAGCTCGGCCTCGTCGATCCCCGCCGGTCCCGCCGCCGACAGGAACGCCACCGGCGTCTGCCCCCAGCGGTTCGACGGCGCGGGGACGACGGCCACGTCGGCGACGCACGAGGCCTCGCGCAGGACGTGCTCGATCTCGGCCGGATAGACGTTCTGGCCGCCGCGCAGGATCAGGTCGGTGCGCCGGTCGACGACCCAGAAGAAGCCGTCTCCGTCGATGCCGCACAGGTCACGGGTGTTGAGCTCGCCCCCGCGCAGCGCCTCCGCGGTGGCCTCGGGCTCGTTCCAGTACCCGCGCATGACACCGTCGCCGCGCAGCCGCAGCTCGCCGATCTCACCGGGTCCGAGGGTCCGGTCGTCGGGTCCGGCGATGCGCGCGACCGTCCCCAGCATCGGCCTTCCCGCGCAGGTGGCGCCGGGTACCGGCGGTGCGGCGGGCTTGTCGTCCGGGCGCAGGGACAGGGCGGGGCCGCCCCCCTCGGTGATGCCGTAGATGGTCTGGAGCCGGACCCCGAGACGGGCCGCCGCCGCGTCGGCGAGCGAGGGAGGCATCGGCGCGGCTCCGTGCAGCAGCAGGTCGAGGGCGTCCAGCCGGGTCCCCGCCAGCGCTCGGGTCTCCAGCAGCAGGGCCACCATCGACGGGACCAGGAAGGCGTGGCCGGCCCGCCAGGTCTCGAGGGCGGTGAGGCAGCCCTGGGGGGTGAAGCGGTCGAGGACGCAGACCGTCGCGCCCGCCGCGAGATAGTCGAGCGCGATCACCATGCTGCCGTGGAAGAGCGGGCAGGCGTTGAGGAACACGGTGCCCTCGCCCGCCCCGACGTCCGCCATCCAGGAGAAGGCGTTGAGGGCGAAGGAGCGCTGGTCGACGACCACTCCCTTCGGCCGGCCGCTGGTCGCGGAGGTGTGCAGGATCGCGGCGGGTGCGTCCATCGCGACGGGTGCCGGCGGAGGGCCGGAGGCGTCCGGCAGTTCGGCGACGTCCTCGATCGGGAGCAGGGGGAGCCCGGGGCGGAGCCGGGCCAGGCGCTCGAGGCCGGGGGCGTCGGCGATGGCCAGCACGGGGGCGACGGGCCCGAGGATCCCGTCGATCTCGGTGTCGGTGAGCGCGGGGTTCAGGGGTGTCGCGACGGCTCCGGCGGCCGCGCAGGCGAAGTAGGTCTCCAGCACCTCCACCCTGTTGCCGCTGAGCACCAGGACCCGGTCGCCGGCCGAGGCCCGCCGCCCGATCGTCTCGGCGAGCGCGCCGACGTCGCGGTCGAACTCCCGCCAGGTGACGTTCCTGCGCACGTCGCGCAGGGCCGTGCGATCGGGCCCACGCCGCAGGTTCCGTTCGAGGATTCCCGCCAGCCACATGTCAGGGGCCCTCGCCGAGCAGGTCCGCCACGGAACCGACGCTGGTCAGGCGCCCGAGTTCGTCCCCGGTGAGGGCGCGGCCGAGGACCGCCTCGCAGCGCAGCGCGATGTGCACGATCTCGCCGGAGTCGATCCCGCCGACGGCGAGGTCGTCGTCATCGTCCAGGCGGTCGACGACCGACGGCAGGTCGAGGCTCTGCCTGATCAGCTCGCGTGCGACGGATCTCGCTGGTGCGGGCACCGAGATCACCTTCTTCCCTTCGAGGCGTACGTGGCTCGACGGACAGCCGATAGAGAAGAGGACGCGAACCGTTCGAACAATCCTCCTCATCCTGAAATTTTCCCGATTGTTCGTTCCCGGGTCCGGGGGATGCCCCGATGTCCGTTTTCGCGCCTTTTCGGGAAGCTGACCGACTGTTGCAGGCCGGTAAACGTTGCCCTCTCACGGTGCCGCGACGGCATTGCGGGTGTGTATGGTGCCCAGTGCTCCAGGCCGATTGGTGTCTGTTCTACGGGAGCGCCGGATGGATGAACCAGTAACCGAGCGCCGTGATGACCTGACGTTTCTCGTGCGGTGCGCACAGCGAGGAGATCTTGCTGCCATGGACGCACTCCTCCAGCATCTGGAGCCGTTCGTGGAACGCATCTGCAAGCCGATCGCGATGCAGGACTCATCGGACGCGGTGCAAGAATCCATGATCGTCATCTACCAGAATCTGAGAAGCCTGGAGAAACCGGCGGCGATCTTCGGCTGGGCCCGCATCATCTCGCTTCGCGAGGCGGCGCGCGTGGCCCGCCTCAGCGGCCGGGTGATCGCCACCGAGCAGATCGAGATCGCGGGCTCGAGCACCCCCCAACTCGGCACGGAGATACGCGATGTCCTCGGCCGCATGACTCCGGAACACCGTGCGATGTTGACTCTCCGGCATGTGCAGGAGCTCGACGAGCAGACGGTCGCGAAATCGCTCGATCTGCCGCTCGGGACGGTCCGATCGAGGCTCTTCCGCGCCCGCCGGGCATTTCGCCAGGCGTGGGACGGAAATGCCGCCACGGGATAACGATGTTCGAAATTCGGTGATTCGAGGGAATGGATCGGCCCGGACGCGCCTCTTGTAGGTCGTGCTATCTCAGCTGAGTGACCTCGTGCTGCGGTACCCCAGGCGCTTCCTCTGGGGTGCCGTCCCGCTGGTCGTCGCGGGCCTCATCGCCGGGGCGGTCGCGTCCGTCACGATGACGATGGGCCTGGGCGACTACGACGATCCGGACTCGCCCAGCGCCCGTGCCCAGCACGAGGTGCTCCTGGCCACCGGGATCGATCCCGAGCAGGGCTACCTGGTCCTGGTGCGCACCGGCCGGGTGATCGACCCGGCCCGTCCCGTGCCCGCGGAGGTCACGCGGGCCGAGAGCCTGCTGCGCGGGCGGCCCGAGGTCCGCGCGGTCCAGACCTACGCCACCACCCGTGACCCTCGGATGATCTCCGCCGACGGGCGCGCCACCTTCATCGCCGCCTCCGTCGGCCACTTCACCGGCAACAGGGAACGCGACGCGGTGGCGGCCGTCGAGAGCGGCCTGGATGCGGATCCGTTGCTGCGCGACCGCACCTGGCTCGGCGGTCCGACGACCGCGAACGTCCAGGTCAGCAACATCTCGACGCTGGACCTCGCCCTCGCGGAGACGGCGGCCTTCCCGGTCCTGCTGATCCTGCTGCTGTTCGTGTTCCGTGGCGCCGTCGCGGCGGTGATCCCGCTGCTCGGCGCCGGCTACACGATCGCGGTCGCCCTGCTGGGGCTGGGCGCGGTCATGCCGGTGCTGAAACTCTCGGTCTTCGCCCTCAACCTGCTGCTGGCGCTCGGAGTCGGCCTGGCGGTCGACTTCAGCCTGCTCATGGTCTCCCGCTTCAGGGAGGAGCTCGGCAAGGGGCTGCCCACCCCCGCCGCGGTCCGGGTGACCGTCGCGACGGCGGGCCGGACCGTCCTGTTCAGCGCGCTGACGGTCGGCGCGGCCCTCGCCTCGCTGCTGCTGTTCCCGCAGCGCTTCCTGTACTCGATGGGACTGGCGGGGGTGCTGACCGCGCTGGCCGCCGCCTCGTTCGCGCTGGTCGTGCTGCCCGCGATGCTCGCCCTGCTCGGCGCGCGCATCGACAAGTGGGCTCCGCGCCGGTTCCGCGCCGCGGTCGTCTCGCGGCACCGCTGGTACCGCTTCTCCTGGACGGTCATGCGCCGGCCGCTCGTCCTCGGCGGAGCCGCCGCGCTCGTCCTGGTCCTGCTGGGCGCCCCGTTCGCAGGGATCAGGTTCACGGGCGTGGACGCGAGCGTGCTGCCGGCCGACGCCTCGGCGGGACAGGTCAGCAGGGAGCTGGAGCGGGCCTTCCCCGACGCTCCGGCCACCCCGATCCGGCTCGTCGTCACCGCGCCCGACTCCGCCCGTCCCGCTCTGGCCTCCTACGCCAAGAAGGTCGCCGGGGTGCCGGGCGTCGCCGCCGCGGGAGTGCCGGTCAGGCTGGCGCACGGGCTCTGGCAGATCGAGGCGACACCCGCCTCGGCCGCGCTGTCCCCGCAGGCCCGCGCGGCGCTCGGCGGCATCGAGCGGATCCCGGCGCCGTATCCCGTCCGGGCGACGGGGCAGACCGCCCAGTTCTCGGCGATGCAGGACAGCCTCGGCTCGCATCTGCCGCTCGCGCTCGGCCTGGTGGTCGGCGCCTCGCTGGTGCTCCTGTTCGCGCTGACCGGCTCGGTGATCCTGCCGATCAAGGCGCTGATCATGAACGCGCTGTCGCTGTCGGCCGCGTTCGGCGCCCTCGTCTTCATCTTCCAGGACGGCCATCTGGAGGGCCTGCTGGGCTTCACGAGCCAGGGCGCCCTGGAGTCCACCTCGCCGATCATCCTGTTCGCCCTGGCGTTCGGCCTGTCCACCGACTACACCGTCTTCCTGCTGAGCCGGATCAAGGAGTGCCATGACGAGGGCCTGCCGACCCGTGAGGCCGTGGCCGTGGCGCTGGACCGCACGGGCCGGATCGTCACGATGGCCGCTGTCCTGCTGGCGGTCGCGGTCGGCGCGCTGACCCTGTCGCGGCTCGGCTTCATCAAGCAGCTCGGGCTCGGCACCGCCGTGGCCGTCCTCGTGGACGCGACCGTGGTCCGTGCCGTCCTGGTCCCGGCGCTGATGGCGCTGATGCGCGACGCCAACTGGTGGGCCCCGGGCCCGCTCCGGCGGTTCGGCCGTCCCGCCGCCCCGCCCCTGGACCTGGAGGCCTTCCGGCCCGAGAGAGAGACGGTGCGGCGATGACGATCTCCCAGCCGATCGACGGGTCGGCCGCCGTCAGGTCCTGGACCTCGGCGGCGCGCCGTCTCATCCCGACCCCCGAGCCGTACCGCCGCCCCGACGTCGGCCGAGCCGCCGCCCTCCGCCTCCTCGACTGCGACGAGGCGACCCTCGACCTGCTGCTGTCGGCGGGTCTTCCCGCGACGGGCACCGGCCGTGACCTGTGGTTCGACCGGTACGACCTGATCAATGTGGCCGTCCACGGCGGCACCGGCCGGAGCGTCCCGGAGGCCGCCCAGCGCTTCCTGCTGCGCTACGCCGACGGCCCCCGGGACGGCTGGACCGCTCCCAGAAGCTGGACCCTGCGCTGGATGCTCGCCTGCGCCGACCCCGGCTGCACGGGGACCTGGCGGATCCGGACGCCCGTCCCCGAGCTCTTCGGCGGCAGGCTCGAGGCGCAGGACGCCCGGCAGACCGCCCCCGGGGTGATCGAGGCGACCGGCGGGCGGGTGCGGCTGACGGCGGGCCTGGTCACCGGGGGCTTCCGGGCCGAGGTCCGCTCATCGCTGGCCAGGAAGCTCTTCGACGAGCTCCTCGACGAACTGGAGACCGAGCGGCTGCGCTACCAGTGGCTCCCGCCCGGCCTGAACACCGACGCCGCCGCCGCGGTCCGCCACGGCGCGGTCGACTGCGTGGCCGCCGCGCTGGTCCTGGCCGAGCGGGCCCGCGACTGCGGCCTGAACGCCCGGACCCGCCGCGGGCGGATGCTCGGGATGCTGGCCGTCGATCACTCCTGGGCGGAGGTCCAGGACACCGGCGGACGCTGGCTCCCGCTCGACCCGATCTTCGCTCTGCTGGGCGGAGCCGGACGGGTCGGCGCCGCGGGGGCGGAGTTCCGCGAGTTCTGCGCGGGCTCGGTCCCGAGCCGGTTCCTGCCGTGGGACCGCGCCGCGGGCGAGCCGCTGGCCGAGCACGAGTGCGCCGCGGGCGGCTGGACCGAGGGAACGGGGACCGAGACCTTCCTCGCGACGCCCGCCACATGACCGAGGCACGAGAACCAGGAGGTGATCATGGGGGACGAACCAGTCCTTGAGCTTCGCTACCGGGACACCTCGCCGTTGCGCACGGCGGCGGGCCGGGAGTTCTACTACGAGGAGAACGGCACGTCGGGACCGCACCTGACGATCGTCAACAACTTCTTCCTCACCGCGCCGATGTGGCGGACCTTCACCGGCGGGCTGGCCGAGCGGAACCGGATCCTCACCTACGACCTGCGCAACCAGGGGGCGTCCACGAGCGACCCGGGCGAGACGGCCTGGCAGGACCACGTCGACGACCTGACCTCCCTCCTCGACGGGCTGGGCGTCGAGAGCACCTACCTCGTCGGCACGTCGATCTCGGCCCTGATCTGCCGGGACTTCGCGCTCGCCCATCCCGAGCGCGTCACGGGGCTGGTGCTGGTCGGCCCGGTCTGCACCCCGTCGGGCGGCCGGCGCCGCCGGGCGATCACCCGCTCCTGGGCCAACACGATGGAGAACGGCGGCACCGAGGCGCTCTGGGACCACCTCTACTCGATGGTGCTCGGCGAGCCCGCGATGAAGACCCTCGGAACCGCCGGCTACCTGGGGCTCCGCGAGGCCTTCACCTCCCTGCACTCGGTGGACATCGTCGCGCCCAACCTCCGCTCGTCCCTCGAGGCGTCCGACGATCCGGCGCTGCTCGCCGAGCTCGCCTGCCCGACGCTGCTGATGGTGGGGGAGGAGGACTTCCTGTGGTGCCCGAGCACGGTCGCCGAGACCGAGCGCCTGATCAGGGACGTCACGACCGTCTGGCTCCCGGCCATCGGGCACCTGCCGTACATGGAGGACACCGACGCCTTCCAGGAGGCGGTGCAGGCGTTCATCGACGAGGTCGAGACCGCCGAGGCGGAATCGCGGGATCCGGAGCCGGGCGATCTCGGGCAGGGGGATCCGCTGCCGCGGCTGCGCCGGCTCCTCGGGGAGGTGCTGGGCGAGCGGGCCGTCCTGGACGAGGGATGCGAGGACCTGACGCTCAGCGAGCTCGGCCTGGAGTCCTGGGGCTATGTGGCGCTGCTGGCCTCCATCGAGCGGGAGTTCGGCGTCGAGTGGGACGTGGACGTGCCGATGAGCAGCCTGCGGACCCTGTCCTCGATCGGCGCCCATCTCGGCCAGCGGTGCGGGGTGAGGGCATGACGCACCTGGTGACCGGGGCGACCGGTTTCGTCGGGGCCGCCCTCGTCCTGGAGCTGCTGGAGCGGACCGAGGACGAGGTGTGCTGCCTGGTGCGGGGGAGCGACGACGCCTCGGCGACCGCCCGGCTGCACACGGCGCTCACCCATGCCGCAGGGGTCTACCGGACACCGGCCACCGGCGAGGCGATCGCCGCCCGGGTCCGGGCGGTCGCGGGCGACGTGACGGCGGCGGGATGCGGCGCCGACCTCGCCTCGCTGCCCCGGATCGGGCAGGTCTGGCACGCGGCGGCCTCCCTGCGGTTCGAGGACCGCTACGCGGCGGAGATCCACACGATGAACGTGGTCGGCACCGCCAACCTGGTCGATCTGGTCAAGGCACTGGGCGGCCCGCTGGTCAACCATGTCAGCACCGCCTACGTGGCGGGGCGGCGCACCGGTCCGATCGAGGAGTCCGTCCCGGACGGGGAGGTCCCCACCCACAACCTCTACGAGCGGTCCAAGGTCGAGGGCGAGCGGATGATCGCCCGCTCCGGGCTCGACTGGCGCATCCTGCGGCCCAGCATCGTCATCGGGCACGGCACGACCAGGGCGGCGACGACCTTCAGCGGCATGTACGGCTTCGTCAGCGCCCTGCTGGTCTTCCGCCGCTCGGTCCAGCGGCACTTCGGCCATCTGCTCGGCTTCCGGCCGATCCCGCTGATCGCCGATCCGGAAGCCGAGCTGAACCTGGTCCCGGTGGACGCGGTGGCGCGCGAGGCGGTCGCGGTGGGGCTGAACGGTCCCGCGGGCACGGTCTTCCATCTCACCAACGCGGCCTCGCCCACGGTCGGCGCGGCCATCTCGGAGATCTTCGAGGGCAGCGGGCTCAGGCCGCCGGTGTTCGTGCCGGACGGGGGCCGGTTCACCGCGCTCGATCGCAAGCTCGACGACGCCATGGACTTCTACTCCTCCTATCTCGCCTACGGCAAGACCTTCGACCGCGCCAACACCGACGCGGTGTGCGGCGGCACGGGCGCCTTCCCGCTGCCGCCGGGAGAGGTCGGCGAGTTCGTCGGCTGGTACCGGGAGCTGATCGAGAGGGACGGGCGGGTGACCGCGCCGGCCAGGCAGTCCTTCGCCTTCAGACGGCCGAGCCACACGACAGGGGAACGTGAATGAGCAGCGCGATCACGAGCAGCGAGAAGATCTTCTATCCCGGGCTGATGGTCCAGCAGGCCGCCTACCGCTACCCCGGCACCCGGGTGCGGCTCGACCGGCCCTTCGACCTCGCGCCCGAACTCGGCACCGCCCACACCTACAACGACCTCGCCTTCCTGGTGGAGAGCACGGCCGCGAGCCTGTGGGCGCACGGCGTCCGGCCCGGCGACGTGGTGGCGGTCTACAAGAGCCAGAACGCCGACATCATGCTGCTCGCCTGCGCGATCGCCCGGGTCGGGGCGGTTCCGGCGATGCTCGCCCCGGCGCTGGACGGCGGGACGATCAGCGAACTGCTGGAGCAGCTGAGGCCCGGCTACCTGATCACCGACGCGGCCCGGCTCGTCGACAGCGACCTCGATCGCGTCGTCGGCCGCCTGGTCCCCGAGATCCTGCTCGTCGGCCGTCCTATCGGCGGGTACCGGCTGCTGCGCGACCGGTACGGGCCGCCGCCGCCCTTCCCCGACACCGAGCCGGGCGAGACCGCGATCATCACCCACACGTCGGGCACGACGGGCCTGCCCAAGATGGTCGCGCAGTCCCGGCGCGGGATGCAGGCGCACATCAACGTCCAGCGGCGCATCGCCCGGATGCTGCGGGTCAGGGAGCCGTACGCGCTGTGCATCTCCTTCGTCCACGCCCGGACGTACTCGGCGCTGGCGATGGGCCTGGAGCGCGGGCTGCCGTTCGCGTTCCTGACCGACCACTCCCTCGGCAACGTCCGGTGGATGTTCGACGACTTCCGGCCGGGGCTCGTGGAGACGCATCCCAACACCTACATTCTCTGGGAGGAGCTGGCCGAGGAGCCCGACGGCCCGCTCTCGCAGGTCAAGTTCTACATCGGCACCTTCGACGCCATCCATCCGCGGACCGTGAAGACCCTGCTGAGAGCGTCGCGGCGGCGGCGCGCGATGTACTTCCAGGCCTACGGCCAGTCGGAGACGGGTCCCGTGACGGTCAGGCCGTACTCGCGGTGGATCGCGAGCCGGTCGCAGGGCCGGTGCGTCGGCCACCAGATCCCCGGGCTGACCCGGGTGCGGATCGGCTGGAAGAGCGACGGCAGGATCGGGCCGATCGAGGTGCGCTCGCGCGGTCAGGCCCGCACCTACGTCGGCCAGGAGAAGCGGTTCTCGGCCAACTTCACCGAGGACGGCTGGTGGGACATGACGGACGTCGGCCACCGGGGCCGGTTCGGCTGCATCCATCTCCTCGACCGCGAGGTCGACCGGGCGGAGCTGCTGGAGAGCGTCCTCAAGGTGGAGGACACGGTGATCAGCCGGCTGCCCGAGCTGACCGAGGTGGTCATCGTCCCGCTGGACGGGTTCCTCCAGCCGGTGGTCTGCACCCGGCACGACCGGCCGCTCGACCTTCCGGCGTGGCGGGCGGCGGTGGCCGACCAGCCGCCGATGGCCAAGCCGCTCCAGGCCCGCTGGGTGGATCTGCCGTCGACGGCGACCTGGAAGGTCAAGCGCCTCGAGCTTCGGAGGATGCTCCTGGAGGAGGGGTACGGGATCGAGCGGATGGCCCTCGCCTGACCGGTCCTCCGGTCAGGTGTGTCCCGCCGCCGCCCTCAGGGTCGCGAGCAGGACGTCGGGCGAGCTGTCCTTGTCGAGGAAGCGGTAGGCGCCGGCGGCCAGGGCGTAGCCGCACAGCTCGCTCTGGACGCTGATCGCCACGGCGGGGATCCGGAGCTCGAGGCTGAGGGTGCGCAGCAGGCGGAGGCCGTCGCGCTCGCCGGGCAGCAGGACGTCCACGAGCGCCACGGCGGGGGCCCGCTCCCGGGCCAGCTCGACGGCCCGGGGGGCGCTGGAGGCGGACGCGACCACGGTGAATCCCGAGCTCGTCGAGAGGAAGGCGCGCAGGGCACCGAGCACCCGAGGGTCGTCGTCGGCGATCAGCACCCTGACCGTCGTCTCGTCCTCACTCTGCACCGTGCCTCCCGGCGCGCCCGGCGCGTCCCGGACGGGACCGCGAGCTTCTAGTCGACACCGTTTCGGCGGTGGCGTCGAGGGCGGAACGGCCTGTCAGGCCGCGACAATTGTCCTGAACCGGGCTGTTTGCCGCGGTGGGTGGCCGGAGGGTGACCGTCCTGAACGGCATGTCACGGTCCCGGGGCGAGGCCCTCGCGGATCGCCCACAGTGCCGCCTGGGTGCGCGAGACGAGCCCGAGCTTGCCCAGGACGTTGCTGACGTGCGTGCGCGTGGTGCGTTCACTGATCGTCAGGGCGCGTGCGATGTCCCGGTTGGACTGTCCCTGGGCGACCAGGGCCAGGATCTCGCGTTCGCGCGGGGTGAGAACGGCGGCGGTCTCCGCGGGCTGCCGCAGCGACCGGGTCAGCTTGCTGACGACGGCGGCGTCCAGATGGATCTCGCCGCGGTGGGCGGCCCGCACCGCCACCCCGACCTCGTCGGCGTCCGCGTCCTTGAGCAGGTAGCCGGCGGCGCCGACCTCCAGGGCCAGATGGACGCGCTCCGCCTCGCTGAAGCTCGTCAGGGCCACGACCTCGACGTCGGTGAACGTCTTCTTGATCTCGGCGGTGGCGGAGATGCCGTCCATCCGCGGCATCTCCAGGTCCATCAGGACCACGTCGGGGAGCGCGTCCTCGGCGGCCAGCGCGGCGAGCAGGTCGAGAGCGTGCAGGCCGTCGGCGGCCTCGCCCACGACCTCGATGTCGTCGAGCATGCCGAAGAAGGTCCGCAGGCCCTTCCGGACGACACTGTGGTCGTCGACCACGAGGACGCGGATCCGGGGTTCGCCGGAAACCACGTCGTCGTGGGTCACATCGCGGTGCATCGCATCACTCCGGGACGGCTGTTCCGACATCCTCGTGCCGGACGTCCGCCGGGCGCAAGAGCCCGGGGATCACCGCCCGGACCGTGGATCCGCTGGGGGAGCTTTCGATGTCCAGCCGGCCGCCGAGACGCTCGGTACGCTCCCGCATCCCGTCCAGGCCGAGATGGCCGGGGTGGGGGATGCCGGGGTCGAAGCCGATGCCGTTGTCGGAGACCTCGACGACGAGCGTCCCCGGTTTCAGGACGTCCTCGTGCAGCCGGACGGAGATCTGGGCGGGGCCCGCGTGCTTGATGCTGTTGTGGGCCGCCTCCTGGATGACGCGGAACAGGTCCTGCTCCGCCCGTTCGGTGAGGGTCAGGCGCTCCTCCGGCGCCTCGACCGAGATCGTGATGCCCTCGCGGGCCGCCACCGTCGCCAGGTGCCTGCGGGCGGCGTTGACCAGCCCCTCCTCGTGCAGGGTGCCGGGCCTCAGCTGGAAGATCAGCGCGCGCATCTCCGACAGGGCGCTCTGGGTGAGCTCGCGGAGTTCGGCGAGGGTCAGGACCACGGGCTCCTTGCGCTCCCAGTCCTCCCGCTGCACGGCGAGCTCCAGCGCCCGGGTGTGCAGGTTCATCGAGAACAGGGCCTGTGAGACCGAGTCGTGCAGCTCCCGGGCGAGGCGGTGCCGCTCCTCCAGCGCCGCCACCTGGGACGCCTCGTCGAGGATCTCCCTGATCGTCTCGGCGGGCATGGGGTCCTCGCGCGTCACCGACGCGATCACGAAGCGCGCGCAGGCGGGGCCGACCGCGCCCACGAGCAGGGACTCCACGTACTGGATGAGCTCGGGGTCGGCCTCGGCCTCGGGGGAGGAGCCGAGATGGTCCTCGGCGAGATGGTCGCGGAAGGCGCGGGCGGCTCCGGCGGACCCGAGGAACCGCTCGACCAGGGAGCGCAGGTCGGCGACCGTGATCCGGCCGTACCAGCGGCGGGCGCCGCCCCCGTCGTCGAGCGCGTCGACGAAGACCGCGGCGTCGGCCAGCGCGGCGGGCGGCAGCCGTTCGGCGAGGGAGAAGGCCACGTAGCCGCCGATGTTGACGAGCATGCTCCAGAACATCGCGTGGCTGATCTCGTCCATGCCGGTCATGCCGAACAGCGCCTGGGGCCGCAGCCACTCCTGCCCGAACAGGCCGTCCTCGGTGAGCGAGCCCGGCAGCCAGCCCGCCTTGTCGAAGGTCGGCAGCAGCAGCGTGTAGATCCACGCGGTGAAGCCGGCCGACAGGCCGGCGAGGGCGCCGCGCCGGGTGCCGTTGCGCCAGAACAGGCCGCCGAAGACGGACGGCGCGAACTGGGCGACCGCGACGAACGACAGCAGGCCGAAGCTGACCAGGGCGACGCCGCCGCCGAACACCCGGAAGTAGGCGTATCCGGCGGCCATGATCACGATGATCGAGGCCCTCCTGACTCCGAGGATGACGCCCGTGAGGTCATCCTTCTCGACCAGCCGTGAGCGGCTGCGCAGCAGGAGCGGCATGACGAGGTAGTTGGAGATCATCGTGCTGAGCGCGACGGTCTCCACGATGATCATGCCGGTGGCGGTGCTCAGCCCGCCGACGAAGACGAGCAGCGTGACCAGCTCCTGCCCCTGCGCGAGGGGGAGGGCGAGCAGGAAGGTGTCCGGGTCGACCGCGCTGCCCGAGCCGAACCTGAGCAGCCCGCCGAGCGCGATCGGCAGCACGAACAGGTTGATGACCAGCAGGTAGAGCGGGAACATCCACATCGCGCGCAGCAGGTGCCGCTCGTCGGTGTTCTCGACGAAGGTCATCTGCCACTGGCGCGGCAGGAGGATCACGGCGAGCATCGACAGCACGGTCAGCCAGACCCAGGTGCCGTAGCCCTGGCCGGTGTCGATCGCGAGGGTCGTGGCCGTCCGGGGGGTGGCCGCCGCCAGCTCGAACAGGTCGCCGAACCCGCCGAACATGCCGTAGACCACGTAGAAGCCGGCGATGAGGAAGATGACCAGCTTGACCACGGACTCGAAGGCGATGGTCACGACCATGCCCTCGTGCCGTTCGGAGGCGTCGAGGTGGCGGGCGCCGAACCAGATGGCGAAGGCGGCGAGCATGAAGGTCAGGTACAGGCCGGTGTCCTGGACGAACGGCACATGGGCCAGTTCCCACTTGGTGGGGACCCTCGGGTGCAGCCGGATGATCTCGCAGCTGTTGGAGACGGTCTTGAGCTGGAGCGCGATGAAGGGCAGGAGACCGACCACGGTGAGGACGGTGACGAGGCCGCCGAGCCGGGTGCTGCTGCCGTAGCGGGCGGAGATGAAGTCGGCGAGGGAGGTGATGCGGTGCTTCCTGCTGATCCGGACGATCTTCCGCAGGACCACCCAGCCGAGCGCGAACATCAGGGTGGGGCCGAGGTAGACCGGCAGGAACCCGAGCCCGGAGGTGGCGGCCTGGCCCACGCCGCCGTAGTAGGTCCAGGATGTCGCGTAGACGGCCAGCGAGAGCGAGTAGACCGTTCCGTTGGCGATGACGCTGCGCCCCGCCCTGGCCCTGCGGTCGCCGTAGTAGGCGACGACGAAGAGCAGCACGAGGTAGACCCCGGCGACCACGGTGACGAACGTGTCTCCCAGCACGTCAGCCCGGTCTCCGCCCGGCCCGGGACGTCAGGGCCGCGACCACGCCGATGACGGCCGCCCACGCCAGGAAGACGTAGACCCACACCAGGGGCACCCCGAGTACCAGGCCGCCGTGGTCGAACAGGGAGAGGATGGGCGGTCCCAGCAGCAGGAAGCCGAGCACCGTGACGGCCACGAGACGCGACGAGAGTCGGTCGTCCCGGCGTTTGCCCATGATTCAAAGTAAATCGGAAGACGCCGGAGCAGTAGGGAGAAAAGTATTTCTTTTCCGGCATTGTTTTCTGAGGCGAGGATGTGCGGTCCCGGCGGGGCCCCGCGACAAATGTCGCGGTACGGGTGGGACAAACGGCGGCCCCGGTGTTTCCGGAACTGCGCGGCCGGATTCGGTCTGCCGTCCCATGCACCCGGCGGAGATCAGGAGCACTGTTGGGGGCAGCCGCCGATCACCCGGCGTCCCGGATCCCGGGAGGGACCGCAGCAAGAAGAGGGACACCATGCTCGAAGCCACGCAGATCATCGGGGCAATGCTCGTTCTGTTCGCATATGTCGGGGCCCAGTCGAGGATCCTCGACCAGGACTCGTACCTCTACCTGGTCCTCAACGTCGTCGGCTCGGGCATGCTCGCGCTGCTCGCGCTGAACGGGAGGGACTGGGGTTTCCTGCTGCTGGAGGGGAGCTGGGCCGCGGTGACGGGGGTGGCGCTCTGCCACCGCCTGGCCGCGGGCGTCACCACCGAGGTGGAAACGGGTGTCGCCGCCAAGGTGGACGCGCAGGTCTGAGGTACCGGGAGGGGCCGCCGCCGTGGGGGCGGCGGCCTTTCCCGTTCCCGCGCTCCTCAGGCCGGCAGCGGGGCCGCGGGGCGGGGGACGAGCCCCTCGCGGAGGATCCGGCGGGTGGCCGGCCGGTCGGGGTAGCAGCGCAGGAACATGTTGGTGAAGTGAGTGCCGTAGTGGAGCGGCTCGCCCCCGTCGAGCGGGCGGAGCTCGGCGTCGAACGACGGCTCGTGGAAGTAGGCGATGGAGTACCGTTCCCGGGCGGTGAGCTTGGCCTGGTGCGGGGTCGACACCAGGCTCCCGCCGGTGAGGAACTGGAGGATGTCGCCGGGGAAGGCCGTCACGGTGCCGGGCACGGGGACGACCGGATGCCAGGGGCCGCGGTCCTCGTACACGCCCGCCGTGCTCTCCTCCGGCAGCCAGTTGCGCCCGCGGTGCTCCCCCTCGACGGGCGGCCGGACATAGAGGCCGCCGGCCTCGTCCTGGACGGTCAGCACGAGCATCCCGTAGTCGGTGTGGACGCCGAGCCCGTTGCCGCTCTCCCGGGCCGTCGAGGGGTAGCGCAGCGCCCGCAGGTGGTGCCAGCCGTCGGCGGCATGGCCGGTGAGGGCGGCGGGCGCGTGGCCGAGGCCGAGGGCCAGCAGCGCCAGCACGGTGTCGCCGAGGCCGCCCAGATCGCCCATCAGCGTCCGGACGGCGCGGCGGTAGTGCCGTCCCGGCCAGGGCACCGGCCCGTGGCAGGGCAGCCGGTCCAGGACCCGGGGATGGTCGAGCGGGAAGTCGCGGCAGACCGTGAAGACCTCGCAGTGGTCGACCTTCCCCGCGGTGACCTCCTCCCCGGACGCCGCGTACCCGCTGTAGGTCAGGTCGTTGACGTACATCCGCTTGGAGGCGGCGGGCAGGCCGAAGAAGCTGCGGCTCGCGGTGAGCGCGTTGGTGACGGTCGAGGCCCGGCGGGCGTCGAGAGCGAGCAGGAAGTACCCGTCGCGTCGCCAGGCGTCCAGCATCGCGCGGCCGAGCGCGCGGTCGGTGGCGGTGCCGTGGACGGTCTCGGGCAGGCTGAAGGTACGCGGGTCGGGCATGGCTGTCTCCGGAAGGGGAGGGGTGATGGGGTGGAGCGGCTCAGCCGAAGGTGAGCCGGGGCCCGGATCGGATCGTCGTCTCGTAGTCCCGCACCACGCGCCGGTGGTACTTGGGCTCGATCGGGACGTAGATCTGGTCGTTGTAGCTGGTCGCGAGAACGATCAGGCCGGTGCCGGGATCGACGAGGTCGGCGGCCCTGCCGAGCAGGGGGCCGTCGGCCGCCGTGACGACCGAGGGTTCGGTCTCGTAGATGACGAACCCCGGGACCAGTGACCGGTCCGACTCGTGGAAGCGGATCCGCTGGTCGACGGCGGCGAGGCTCATCGCCCCGACGTTCGCCACCACCTGGCGCAGCCGCTCGGCCTTGTACCGCCATTCCGCGCCCTCGGGAATGGCGTAGTAGTAGGTCCTCCCCTTCTTGATGTTGCTGATGACGACGGAGGTGAACGGGCCCGCGGCGGCCTGCGCCCGGCCGCCGGGGGCGCCGGGGTCGAAGCCGAGCAGGACGATGTCGGAGTCGAGGTCGGCGGTCGCGATCCTGGTGATGCGGCTGTGACCCTCGATCTCGATGATCTCGGCCGTGGTGAGGCCGCGCGGGGTGATGTCCTTGAGCACCTCGTCGACGGCCGTCTCGATCTGCTGGGAGAGCAGGGCGCCGACCCGGGACACGAAGTCGCGGGTGCTCGCGGACTCGGCGCGGCTGCGGTTGAAGGCGTGCTCCAGATGGGCGACGAACTCGCCGTAGTCCGGGGTCGGCGACTCCTGCTCGACCCCGAAGACGAGGTAGTCCAGGCTGACGTCGAGCTCGGCCGCGATCGACGCCAGCATCGACAGGCCCGGGGTCGCCTTGCCGCGGACGTACTGCGACAGGGCCGACTCGGAGATGTGGAGGCGGGCCGCGAACTCCCTGCGGCTGTTCTTGAACCGCTCGTCGAGGAGGCCCCTGAGCACCGAGGCGAACCTGATCTCCCGGTTCCCTTCCACGGCCGCTCCTCCCGCGGCGGGCCTCTTCGTCCCGCTGGATCACGACGATAACCAGAGCGTGCGGATTCGAATAGAGCCCGGATGCGGCATGGCTCGACGATCGCTCACGCGGAATTCATGATCGCGTCCCAGAGGTCTCCTCAGGTCCCGCCGCTCAAGGAGGACTTCTCCACAGGGGTCTTTTCTGAAGAAGGACGCGAGCCGCGGATGACGCCTTTTCAGGAGAAATCCAGCGGCGGGATCGGGCAAATGTCCCGGACGCCGCGGCCGGAATCGCCTGTTCAGGTACCGTCGCGCGTCTCGTGTTCGAAACGGCGCGAAGCGTCACTCTGGAGGAACCGCAGGACGAAAAGAGAAACCCATGAACGACTCGGCACCGATCATCTGGGCACCGGCCGAAGGAGGCGGGGCCGACCTTTCGGCCCCCTTTCCACTGGACCCTTCCCGGCGATGACCCCCTCAGCCCCAAACGCGCCCGCGACCTGCTGGCCGAGGCCCTGCCCCAGCTGACGGGCGTCCTGCGCGACGACGCGCGGGTGGCCGTCTCGGAACTGGTGACCAACGCCTGCCGGCACAGCCGCTCCGCACGTCCGGGCGGGACGGTCGCGCTGTCGGCGGCCTTCACCCGCCGGGACGGCCTGACGCTGACGGTCACCGACCAGGGCAGCGACGACGAGCGGGGCCCGCAGATCAATCCCGCGGGACGGTGCGAGGGCGGTCTCGGCCTCGGCATCTGCCGTGCCTTCGGCCATCTGGAGATCGCCGGGGACGCCGCCACCGGCTGGTGCGTCCGCCTGCGGATGTCCGTCTGACCCTCCGGCCCGCGCCCGGCCAGAGGGTCAGACGGCGTCCTCGGGCGGGAGGCCGAGCGCCGACTCCGAGACCGGCCGGTCCTCCCAGCGGACGGGGTCGAAGTCCAGCATCCCCCGGTCGTCGAGCCACTTCCGGCGGTACCTGAACGCCAGGCTCATGGCGGTCACCAGGGCCCAGCTGCCCTGGAGGAGCAGGAAGCCCCACTCGCGTCCGGTCAGTGCCAGGCAGGTCAGGACGGTCGAGCCGGTGACGTTGAGGACGTGGTAGAGGTAGGAGTCCTGGTCGAGCACCTTGGCCTGGGCCGTCATGTAGGCGGTCAGGATGAGCAGAGCTCCACCGATCTGCGTGAAGTCCGTCATGTCCCCTCCTCCGCGAGCCTGCCTCCCCACCCTCCCGCCTGTCCGCGTCGCGGTCATCGGTCACCCGACCCGACCGTCCCGGCCGATCCCGGCCCCGCGCCCGCGACATTTGACGTAGCCGGAGGACCTTCTCGTTTGGGGACCGGCTGCGGAGGAAGAGAACGAGGATGATCCGTGCTGCCGGTGCCGTGCTCTGGAGGAAGGGACCCCGGGGTCCCGAGGTCGCCCTGATCCACCGGCCGCGCAAGGCCGACTGGAGCTTTCCCAAGGGCAAGCTCGTCCCGGGGGAGACGCCGCGGGAGGCCGCCGTCCGGGAGGTCCGCGAGGAGACCGGGATGGTCCCCGCGCTCGGCCGCGCGCTGCGGCCCGCCTTCTACTTCAAGGGCTGGCGGCTGAAGCGCGTCGACTACTGGACGGCGACCGTGGAGGGGCCCGAGCGGTTCGTCGCCAACCGCGAGGTCGACCGGCTGGAGTGGCTTCCCGTCGCCAAGGCCCGCCGCCGCCTCACCCACGACAGGGACCGGCGCGTGCTGTCCGCCTCCGCCCGGAAGAGCCGTCTCTAGGCTCTTCCGGGCGGAGGCCGGTGGTCAGGCCTCGCCGGCGCCGATGGCCTTGATGATGCTGGGGCGCAGCTCGGCGGCGCGGATGACGGCGTCCACGGAACCGACCTCGACGGCGCGGCGGATGTTGTGGATGCGGTCGAACTCGGCGGCGACCTCACCGAGCTTCTCCACCCGGACCGTCGAGCGCAGCTCGTCGAGCTCGGCCGTCAGGGTGGCGCGCTCGGCGCCCGCGGCCTCGGCGACCCGGGCCTCCAGCTCCCGGACCCGCGGGTCGGACGCCGTGCGGGCGTTGACGTCGCCGGTGAAGACGACCGCCGCGGCCGGGGCGCCGCCCAGCACGGAGGCGAACGAGCCGTCCAGCGCCAGCACGGTCATGTTCGGGTTCAGGGCCTTGGAGAAGACCACGAACGCGCCGCCGTGGTAGCGCGAGATCACGCAGAACACGATGGGGCCGCGGAAGTTGACGATCGCCCGCCCGATCTCCGCGCCGTACTCGAGCTGGAGCTTGCGCATCGACTCGGGGGAGCCGTCGAAGCCCGACAGGTTGGCGAGGACCACCAGCGGGCGGTTCCCGCTGGCCGCGTTGATCGCCCGGGCGACCTTCTTCGACGACTGCGGGAACAGCGTGCCCGAGGTGTAGGTGTCCGGGCCGTCGGTGGGCGGGAAGCCGCGCCGCTGCACCGACCGCGACTCGATGCCGACGAGGCACACCGGCATGCCGCCGAGATGGACGTCCTGGACGACGGAGGTCTGCGCGTCGGCCATGCCCGCCCAGCGCTCCAGCGTCGGGTGGTCCTGGTCGGACAGCGCCCGCATGACCGTCCGGATGTCGAACGGCTTCTTGCGGTCGGGGTTGGACTCCGCGGAGAAGATCTGGCCGACCGTGGTGAAGTCGCTGTCGGCGATCGTGTGCGGGAAGTCCGAGACGTCCCGGTCGACGGGGTCGGTGGTCGTCGTGCGGCGCGGGGACTCCTCGCCGGGCGCGACGTAGGTGTGCTCGTAGTGCGCCATCAGCACGCCCACCGCGGCGCCCAGGTTCGGCGCCCAGTACTGGGCCTGCCCGTTCGGGCCCATCACCCGGTCGTAGCCGCCGATGCCGAAGTTGTCCTCGGCCGAGACGCTTCCGGAGAAGTCGAGCGACTGCTTGCCGGTGAGGACCATCGCCGAGTCCGGCGTCATCACCAGGATGCCCTTGGTGTGCATGAGCATCGTCGCCTCGGCGTTCCAGTACGGCTGCGCGCCGACGTTGATGCCCGCGACCACGATGTTGATCTCGCCGCCGTCCTGGGTGAACTCGACGATCCGCTTGAGCGCGGCGGCGACCCAGTCCATGTTCTCGGTGCCGGACTGCATGGAGATCCGGGCGCCGGAGGACAGCGCGTACCACTCCAGCGGCAGGTGAAGCCGCTCGGCGAGGTCCAGGGCGGCGATGACGCGGCGGCACTCCGGCTCGGACAGCGCGCCCAGCGACTTGGTCGGATCGCCCAGCAGGACGACCCGGGCCATGCCCTCGGGGTGCAGCGCGGTCGGGGTGGTGACGACGCCCGCGACGAGCGCCGCGGTGTTGCCCCCCTTCGGCCGGTCGACGGGGACCAGCGCGTGGCCGTCGTCGAGGTCGTACTCGGTGAACGCGCCCAGCAGGCTTGTCAGCTCGTAGGGGTAGACGGTGTTGCGGCTGCTGGCGTTGAGCACCTTCTGCCGGTAGGCGTCGACGGGCTCGATCGGCTCGTCGGACGGCTCACCGATGGTCAGGGTGGTGCTGCCGGTGGCGTCGAAGGAGATCCGGACGGCGATCTTCTCCAGCGCGCCGGTCTCCGGGTCGCGCTGCCGGGCGATGAGCAGGATCTCCTCCAGGCCCGCGCCCGCGGTCGCCGGGACGATGCGCCCGGCGATCATCTCCAGCTCCTCGCGGGTGAGGTCGCTGGGCGGCCAGACGTAGATCACGATCCGGTTGGTGGTGAGCCGCTTCTTGGACGGCCGCTGCGACAGCGCCCGGCGGATCGAGTCCAGGCAGGCGGCGATCGTGTCCTCGGCGGTCGGCAGCGCGACCAGCCTGCCGTCGTGCTCGCGGAGCTGGGTGAGGTCGCGGACCTGGGCGAACGCCACGAGACGGTCGTCGGCGGCGTTGGACCGGGCGACGCACCGGAAGAGGTAGACCTCCTCGTCCGAGGACGGGAGCCGGGTGAGGTCGAACTCGCTCAGCCGCTCCATCTGCATCCGCTGCGCGATGTAGGGGTGCAGGCCGCGGATCAGCCGGTGCTCGGCCATCCCGGCGTCCGACGGGCGGAAGGTGAAGTGGTGGTGCATCCGCGCCCCGCCACGGCCCGCGACGGTCGTGGTGAGCCTGCGGACGCCGCCGGGCAGCGGGCGGGCTCCGATGACCTCGCTCAGCGCGGCGGCCATGGCGTCGAAGTCCTGCGGCTGGTTCTCCCAGGCGAGGTAGATGTCGGCGTCGACGGCGTCCTTGCCGGCGGTCAGCTCCGCGAGCCCCGTCAGGGCGTCGCCGAGGGCCTCGAAGGAGACGGCCGAGGAGATCATCGAGGAGCCCGCGCGCTCGGCGATCACGAAGGTGCAGCCCGCGACCTCGGCGGTCCGGACGCCGGTGATGCCCTTGTTGCCGTAGTAGCGGCGGGTCAGCACCTCGAGCATGGTCGCGTTGTCGACGCCGTCGCGGCCCAGCCGCTGGCCGAGCAGCCGGACCAGCGGCTCGGTGCTGGCGACCATCGCGGCGACGCGCTCGGCGCGGTCGGCCGCGTCCGGGTGGGCGTCCAGGTGCCGCAGGTGGGCGCGGACGTCGGCGTAGACGCGGGCCCGGTTGCGGCGCAGCAGCGGCTGCCCGAGCCAGGTGAAGATCAGCCCGCGGGCGAGGTCGGCGACCACGGGGAAGCGGACCTGGGTGGCGGCGACCAGGCGTTCCAGGGTGAGCCCGGCGGACTCGTGGAGCGTCTCGTCGAGCACCGGCTCGCGCAGCCAGGCGCGCAGGAGCGCCGCGACGGCTCCGGCGTCGGCCGACGCCCGCTGCTGGGCGAGGAAGATCCGGAAGACGGCGGCCTCGAGCTCGGGCGAGCGCTCCAGATCGGTGACGCCGTAGTGCCCGAGAGCCTTGGCCACCTTGGCCTGGAAGGTCTCGGGAAGGCCGGCCCGCTCGACGTCGAGGCTCTGCAGGTAGCTGTGGAAGTACTCGCGGGCGCTGTGCACGTGGCCGTCGGCGCCGTCCTCGCCCGAGGGCCGGTTGCGGCTCAGCTCGGCGAGGTCGGCGAACACGGAGACGAGTTCGAGCTCCTCGGCGACGGGGCTGTGGCCGTCCTCGGCGGCGGCCTGGCGGGCGGCGAGGTAGCCGCCGAGCAGCCGGTCCTCGTCGTGCGGGTCGACGTCGAAACCCAGCAGGAGGCTGCGCAGGTCCTCCTGACCGCGGGTGAGGTTCTCGCGGGCGGGGATCCCGGCGGGCGGGACGGGCAGGTCCAGCTCGACCGAGCCGGCGACGTCGGCGGTCTCCTCCTCATCGCCGTCGGCCAGCGGCTCCAGCCGCATCAGCGGGGCGCCGGTCTCGACCTGGCTGCCCACGGAGACGACGCATTCCTTCAGGCGCGCCCGGAACGGCGCCCGGAGCACCGTCTCCATCTTCATGCTCTCCAGGACCAGCACCGGGGCGCCGGCCTCGACCTCGGCCCCGACCTCCAGGGGGGTCGCGACGACCAGGGCGGGCGCGGGGGAGCGCAGGACGCCGCCCTCGTCGCGGCTGACCCGGTGGGTGACGCCGTCGACCTCGACCAGGTGGATCGGCCCGTGCGTCGCGGTCAGCAGCCGGTTCCTGACGCCGTTGACGGTGATCTGCCCGGTGTGGCGGTCGAACCGGTCGAGCTCGACCTCGGCGGTGTGGACCTGGCCGCCGGCCTCGATGCCGACCCGGAAGCGCTGGGCCCCGACCCGGGCGACCCGCACACGGTAGGCGGCGCCGCGCAGCTTCAGGTCGAGGGGACGCCCGCTCTGGTGCTGGGCCTGGGGGCGCCCGCCGAACGCGGTGGTGAGCAGGCGGTGCCGCTCGACGGCCTCTTCCTCCTCGTAGTTCTCGATCGCGGCGGCGGCCAGCGCGACGGCCGAGTGCCGGTGGGTGACGAGCCGGCCCTCGCCGCGGACGCGGTCGATCCAGCCGGTGTCGGCGCTGCCGTCGATCACTTCGGGCTGGTCGAGGAGGTCGAGGACGAAGCTCTTGTTCGTCGCGCCCCCCTCGATGATCACCGTGGTCTGGGTCATCGCCCGGCGGAGCTTGCCGAGCGCCTCCTCGCGGGTGTGCCCGTAGGCGATGATCTTGGCGATCATCGAGTCGAAGTCGGCGGGGATGACGTCGCCCTCGCTGACGCCGGTGTCCACGCGGACGCCGGGCCCCGCGGGCAGGTCGAGCCGGACGATGCGGCCGGGGGAGGGGGCGAAGTCGCGGTCGGGGTCCTCGGCGTTGAGCCGGGCCTCGACGGCGTGCCCGCGCTCGAGGGGCCGTTCGCCCTCGAGGCGGCCGCCGGAGGCCACGTGGAGCTGCGCCTTGACCAGGTCGAACCCGGTGGTGGACTCGGTGATCGGGTGCTCGACCTGGAGGCGCGTGTTGACCTCGAGGAAGGCGAAGATCTGGTCGCCGGGGTGGAAGAGGAACTCGACGGTCGCCGCGCCGCGGTAGCCGACCGCGATCGCGAGCCGCTCGGCCGAGGTCTTGAGCTCGTCGACCTGAGCCGGGCTGAGCACCGGGGAGGCGGACTCCTCGATGACCTTCTGGTTGCGCCGCTGCACCGAGCAGTCGCGGACGCCCAGCGCCCAGGCGGTCCCCTCGCCGTCGGCGATCACCTGGACCTCGACGTGCCGGGCGCCGGTGACCAGGCGCTCCAGGAACACGACGCCGCTGCCGAAGGCCCGCGCGGCCTCCTGGCTGGTGCGCTCGTAGGCGTCGGCCAGCTCGGCGTCGCTGGTGATCACCCGGATGCCGCGTCCGCCGCCGCCCGCGGTGGCCTTCAGCATCAGCGGGTAGCCGATGCCCTCGGCCGCCTCCAGCGCCGCCTCGAGGGATTCGACCGCGCCGCGGCTCCACGGGGCGACCGGCACCCCGACCTCCTCGGCGATCAGCTTGGCGCCGATCTTGTCGCCGAGCTTGCGCATGGCGTCGGGGCTGGGGCCGACGAAGGTGACGCCGATCCGCTCGCACAGCTCCGCGAAGGCGGGATCCTCGGCGACGAAGCCCCAGCCGACCCAGGCGGCGTCGGCGCCGGACTCCACCAGCGCGTGCTCCAGGACCTTCAGGTCGAGGTAGGGGCGGGCCGAGGCGGGGCCGAGGTCATAGGCGAGGTCGGCCTCGCGCACGAACATGGCGGCGCGGTCGACGTCGGTATGCAGGGCGACGGTCTCGATCCGCTGCCCGGTCTCCGCAGCGATCTCCCGTACGGCGTGGATGAGCCGCATGGCGGCCTCACCACGATTGACGATGGCGACGCGACTGAACACCTGACCGGGCCCCTCTGTAGACGACGAGAACACGCCGGACGCCGATGTCCGACAGTGATCACTCTTCCGTCTGCGAGCGCTCCGCGCCATGTCGCCAATGACGCACGCCGCACCCTCTCAGTTGTGGGAACCACACAACAGATCATCTTCCCGGGCCCGGCATCCACGACCGACGAGGCACGGGGAGCCCTGTCCCGGCAGTGGGGTTCGCCATGGCGGCCGGACTCGCGAGATCGCCCCGAAATGAATAAAGCGGCGCTGGGAGGATACGGGGGCAACCCTCCCAGCGCCGCACATCGGTGTTCCGACGGGGGCCCGGAACACCGGCACGGGCGCCCCGACGGGGGACCGGAGCGCCAGGTACAAATCGTACACCGAAACCCCCCGGGGTTAGTCAAGAGATAGTCACGCCCCACTTTGCGGATCTGGCGCGGGGAGCTGCTTCTGGGCGGGGGTCCGGGGAGTGCCGGGAGCCGTGGGGACGGTGGGGTTGGTGAGGTGGTGATGGCTGGGCAGCTTCGTCGGCCGGCGCCCGCCGTTCGCGAAGATCACGCTGACGTAGGGGAGGAAGATCGCCCCGATGATCAGCAGGGCCATGACCGCGGTGGGCACATGGCCGTAGGTGACGACCGCGAGGAAGAAGCAGATCGTCCGGATCCCCATGGAGATCAGGTAGCGGCGCTGGCGGGCGTTCACGTCCTCGGACAGCGGAACGGCGGCGTCGGTGATGTTGTAGACGGTGGCCTTGCGGCGCGGTAGTGCCCTCACGCACTCCACGGTATGCCCGCCTCCCGCGGAAGGCGATCCGCGGTGCCCCCGGGCGCCACGGAGCCCGGATGGCCCGGTGATCGGCGGGGTAGGGGGAGGGGAAGTGCTCGATGAGGAGGAAGTCTTATGAGTGACCGCGTCTATCGGGTGACAGAGATCGTCGGGACGTCGCCGGACGGCATCGAGGCGGCGATCCGCAACGGGGTCAAGCGGGCCTCGGCCACGCTCAGGAACCTCGACTGGTTCGAGGCCACCGAGCTCAGGGGGCAGATCACGGACGGGGAGGTCGCCCACTTCCAGGTGACCCTGAAAGTGGGCTTCCGCCTCGAGGATCCGGGTGAGGCCTAGGACGCCTGGCTGACCGTCGACATGTTGAAGTCGGTGATCCGCACCGGCGGCATGGCCGTCCGGGTGAAGTAGTCCGACCACTCCCGGGGAAGCGTTCGAGTGGTTTGTCCTGTTTCGGCCATCCGGGACAGGAGCCCGACCGGGCTCTCGTTGAACCGGAAGTTGTTGACCTCGCCGACGACCTCGCCGCCCTCGACGAGGTACACGCCGTCGCGCGTGAGCCCGGTCAGCAGCAGGTTCTGCGGGTCCACCTCGCGGATGTACCACAGGCAGGTCAGCAGCAGGCCGCGCCCGGTGTTCGCGACCATCTCATCCAGGGTGGCGCCGCCGGGCGCGCCCTCCATCAGCAGGTTGTCCACGCCCGGGGTCACCGGCTGCCCGGTCAGGGCGGCCGAGAACCGGGTCTGCATGAGGGCGGCCATCTTCCCGCCGGAGATCCAGTCGGTGGCGGGCAGCGGAAGGCCGTTGTCGAAGACCGAGGAGTCGCGGCCCGAGGCGTGCGCGATCGCGAAGGGGGCGCACTCCAGGCCCGGCGCCGCGGGGTCGCTGTAGAGCCGCAGGGGCAGCGGGGACAGTTCCGTGCCCACCGGGTGCGACCCGAAGACCGTGCGGCCCTCGTGGGCGTCCCTGGCGCCCGCGGTCCAGTACAGGTAGATCATCAGGTCGGCGACGGCCGACGGCGGCATCAGCGTCTCGTAACGGCCCGCGGGAAGGTCGATCCGGCGCTTACCCCAGGACAGGCGGCGGGCGAGCTCGGCGGCCATCTCCGGGACGTCCACGTCGGTGAAGTCGCCGGTCCCGGTGCCGACCCAGGCCGAGCTGGAGTCGTTCTTGGCGTTGATCTCGACCTTGCCGGTCGGCTGGTCGTGCCGGAGCCTGAGGCCGCTCGAGCTGCCCAGGAAGCTGGAGGTCAGCTCGTGGTGGGCGAACCCGTACAGCCGCCGCCCGGACGCCGCCGCCTCCTCGAACTGCGCCCCGAGCTCGGGGGCGAAGGAGGAGAACACGGAGATGTCGGTGACGGCGGGAGCGGACTCCCAGTCGGCCGCGGCGGGACCGCCCTGGATCAGCGGGGCGGCGTCCTCGGCGGGCTCCCCGGCCCTGGCGATCTCCTCGGCGGCCCTGACCAGGTCCTCGACCCCGTCGGCCGAGACCCCGGCCCGGGACACGACACCGACGGCCCCGTCCTGGACGGCGATCACCGTGAGCTGCCGGGAGCGGGTGACGCCGTTGGTGGTGAGGGTGTTGCCCGCCCACCGCAGGTTGGCCCCGCTGGACTCGTCGGCGATGACGATGCAGTCGCTGGTGGTGGAGAGCCCGAGGGCCCGCTCCACGGCTTCCTGAGGCCTCACTTGCCCGCCTCCTTGAGTGCGTTGAGGATGTTGACGCCGCGGAAGAGCGCGGAAGGCGCGCCGTGGCTGACCGGGGCGACCTGGCCCGGCTGGCCCTTGCCGCAGTTGAAGGCGCCGCCCAGGACGTAGGTCTGGGGTCCGCCGACCGCTTCCAGGGAGTTCCAGAAGTCGGTGGTCACGGCCTGGTAGGCCACGTCCCGCAGCTGGCCGTCCAGCCTGCCGTTGGTGATCTTGAAGAACCGCTGACCGGTGAACTGGAAGTTGTAGCGCTGCATGTCGATCGACCACGACTTGTCGCCGACGATGTAGATCCCGTCGTCGATCCGGGAGATCAGCTCCTCGGTGGAGGGGCCGTCGGGGGCCGGGGCGAGCGACACGTTCGCCATCCGCTGGAGCGGCATGTTGCCGGGGGAGTCGGCGAAGGCGCAGCCGTTGGAGCGCGCCTGGCCGGTGAGGTGGGCGATGCGCCGGTCGGTCTGGTAGCCGGTGAACAGGCCCTCGGTGACGATGTCCCACTTCTGGGTCTGCACGCCGTCGTCGTCCCAGCCGATCGTCGACAGGCCGTGCTCGACGGTCCGGTCGCCGGTGATGTTGAGGACCTTGGAGCCGTACTGCATGGTGCCGAGCTTGTCGGGGGTGGCGAAGGAGGTGCCCGCGTAGGCGGCCTCGTAGCCCAGGGCCCGGTCCAGCTCGGTGGCGTGGCCGATCGACTCGTGGATGGTCAGCCACAGGTTCGACGGGTCGACGACCACGTCGTAGACGCCCGCCTCGACCGAGGGGGCCGCCAGCTTCTCCTCCAGCAGCCCCGGGATCCGCTCGATCTCGGCGTCGAAGTCCCAGCCCGTCCCGGTGACGTACTCCCAGCCGCGTCCGGCCGGCGGGGCGATGGTCCGCATGGTGTCGAACGCCCCGTCCTTGATGCGGACGGCGGTGAGCTGCGGGTGGATCCGCACCCGCTGCTGGTTGGTGATCGTGCCGTTCGCCGAGGCGAAGTACTTGTTCTCCTTCACCTGGAGCAGGGAGGCGTCCACGTGGTCGACGCCGGCCGCCAGCAGCCGCTTCGACCAGTCCGCCAGCAGGTCGATCTTGACCGAGGTCGGGATCGTGAACGGGTCGATCTCGTAGGCGGAGATCCAGGTCCGCTCGCCGTAGGACGGCTCGGGGGCCAGCTCGATGGCCTCCCGGTTGATCGCCTTGGCGACCTTGGCGACCGCGACGGCCTGCTCGGCGACCGCGGCGGCCGCGTCGGTGGTCAGGTCGATGCCCGAGGCGAACCCCCAGGTCCCGTCCTTCACGACCCGTACGGCCAGCCCGATGTCGTCGGCGTCCAGGGCCGTCTCGGGTGCGCCGTCCTTCAGGCGCAGGGTCTGGCTCCTGATGCGTTCGAGCCGGAAGTCGACGTGCTCGACCCCCAGCTCCTGAGCTCTGGTCAGCGCGGCGTCTGCGAGCGCGCGCAGCGGGAGTGCGTTGAATGAGGGATCGATTGTCACTCGGTCGAGCCTGCCTCATCCACCTGGGACGCAGCAAGGGACAGGCCGCATCGCGCGCCGAGGTGGTACGACGGCGATGAGCCGGGTAGGAAACGCGCGGGAGGTGGGGGCATGAATTCCAGGGTGAGGCGCACGGAGGCGCTCCGGCTCGAGACCGACCCGTCGGGAGGGTTCCTGGTGCTCGGGGTGACGGGCGACATGGACCATGTCGGCTCGGCGGCGCTGGCCGAGCGGTCGCTGTCCGAACTGGAACGGCACGGGCAGGGCCCCTGGCGGGTGGTCCTCGATCTCGGCCGGGTCGAGTTCCTGGACTCCTCGGGGCTCGGCGCCATCGCGGGGCTCTGGAAGCGGGTGGTGCGGGGCGGCGGCCATCTGGTCGTGGCCAGGCCGCCGCGGTTGGCGGAGATCATGCTGCGCCGTACGGGACTCGACCGCTACATCCCGGTCGGGATCTCGATGGACGCGGCGCGCAGGCTCCTCGCCGAGGGCGTCAGGCCCGAGATCCGCGCGGCCGCGGGCTGAGCGCGGCCGGACGGCCCGCCGGCCCGGTCAGGGCGAGTGCTCGTCCTCGCGGACCGCGCCGTCCGCGCCGTCCGCGGTGGCCGGGTCGCCGGTGAGGTGCTCCAGGACTCCGGTCATGTCCAGCATCCGGTCGAGCGCCGCAGGACGGTGGTCGAGCCGCAGCGCCGTACCGGCCAGCGCGGTCCTGCGGCGGATCAGCAGCAGGACCGAGAGCCCCATCGAGTCGCAGACACCGAGCCGGGAGCAGTCGAGCCGCAGCTCCACCAGGTCCGGACGCGCGGCGAGGCGCTCGGTGGCGGCTTCCAGGAGCTCGCCCGCCGTGGCGTAGTCGAGGTCGCCCTCCAGCTCGGCGGTCAGGGTCCCGGGATCGCGGGACCGCCAGGTGAGCAGGAGCGGGCTCGGGGTGAAGGACGTCATGCGGGCTCCTCCAGGCCGGAAACACGGAGGCCGGCCGGGTCTCCGCCGCGGATCCCGGTGAGGATCCCGTCGCGGGCGGCGGACAGCAGGCCGCAGGCGCGGGGGAAGTCGGCGAGCCGCTCCCCCAGCAGTTCGAGGGCGGGCAGCAGCACCCGCGCGGGCACCCCGCGGACCTCGAGGATCCCCGCGGTCCAGGCGATGAAGTCGCGGAACAACGGGGTGTCGTCGACGTAGAGCGCGGTCGCGAGGTACTCCACGATGTGGGCGACGTCCTCGGCGGTGTGCGGCGAGGCGAAGCTCGGCTGTCCGGGGAAACGCTCGATGAGCCCCGCCACGGTCTCCCTGACGAGCCGCGGCGCCGACCGGGCGACCATCGTGTACTCCTGGTCGGCGAGATGCGGCAGGTCGTCGGCGATCTGGTGGTCGAGGGACGGCCCGGGCAGCCCGGCCGCGAGCAGGGCGGCGGCGTCGCGGGCGTCACGCGCCCAGCCGTCGGCGCGCAGCAGCCGCGCGAAGCGCCCGTCGGCGCCGAACGCGGCCCCGCCGACGAGCACGGGGGTGCCGGTCGCCTGGCAGGCGGAGATCGTGGCGTGCGCGGTCGGCAGCCGGGTGGGCAGCGAGGCGGAGACGGCGACGACGTCGGGTCCCGTCCGGTGCAGATGAGAGATCAGATGCGGCCCCGGCACCTGGGCGCCGAGGTAGTCGACCTGCCACCCGCGCAGGCGCAGGACCTCGGTGAGCAGCCGCGCGGGCAGCGCGTGCCACTCCCCGTCGACGCAGGCGACGGCCACCCGGCCGAGATGACCGGTGGAACGCGAGCGCAGCCCGGGGTGGTGGGCGAGCGCGCCGATGACCCGGTCGTTGATGGCGGTGGCCGTGTGCTCCTGGGCGACGGTGAGGCGGTTGGCCGCCCATTCGGCGCCGACGCGCGCCTGGACGGCGCCGATGACGTCGAGGATCAGGTCCTCGGCGTCGAGGCCGGACTCGAGGGCGGACAGGGCCATGTCGACGGCGTCGAACTCCGACCCCTCGCGCACCACCCGCCACAGCGCGTCGGCCCAGGGATCGGCGAGGCCCTTCAGGCCCGGGGAGGGAGCGCTCATGCCGTGAACCTGCCGGGGCCGTGCCCCCCGACGGCGGACAGGTGGGCTCCCCGCGGAGCGGTGACGACGACGAGGGCCATGTCGTCCTGGTGCACGTGGCCGGTCCACTGGGACGCCAGCATCTGCACGTGCTCGACCATGGCCTGGCCCGGCATCCCGGCGCACTGTTCCAGGGCGGCGCACAGCCGCTCCTCGCCGTACAGCTCGTCGCCGAGCGGGCCGCCCTTGGCCTCGGTGACGCCGTCGGTGTAGAGCAGGCAGGACTCACCGGGCGCCAGGACGACCGTGACGGTCTGCGACTTGATCTGGTCGAGGACGCCGATGAGGGTGCCCTTGCTCTCGACGGTCTCGACCCGGCCGTCGGCCCTGACGATCAGCGGAGAGGGGTGTCCGGCGTTGGTCATGCGCAGCTCCAGGCTGCCGCCGACGCGGCGCAGCGAGGCCAGGACCAGGGTGACGAAACGGGCGTGGGCATCATCGTTCAGCAGTACCCCGTTGAGGAGGTTCAGCACCAGGTGATGATCGTCGGCCAGTGGCAGGAGGGCCCGCAGCGTGTTGCGGATCTTGCCGGTGAGCACAGCGGCTTCGAGGCCCTTGCCACAGACGTCGCCGAGGACGATGAGTGACTCTCCGGCCGCGTCGGCCGCGGGGTGCAGGTCGTAGAAGTCGCCGCCGATCCGCTCGGCGGGCCCGCCCGGCCGGTATCCGGCGGCGAGCTCGGCGCCCTCGAGGCGGCTCACGCGCGGCGGCAGCAGCTCGCGCATGAGGGTCTGGGTGATGGAGGCCTGCTCGGCGTACAGGCGCGCCGCCGACATCGCGGCGCCCGCGCGGGCGGCGAACAGCCGGGCGAAGACCTCCTCGCCCTCGCTGAAGGAGGAGCGGGCGGAGCCGCCGAGCAGCACCAGCGCGCCCGCGGGGATGCCGTGGCCCGGCAGTGCGGTCACGACCATCGCGCCGATCTGGCCGAGACCGGCGGACGGAAGCCAGGCGGGCGCGGTGGCCGGGTCGATCCACCGCGACGGCACGGGCGGGAACCCCTGGAGCGCCTCGGCGAGACCGGGGAGCTCGGCGGGGTCGATCACGAGCTCGTCGCGGACCACGACGCCGTCGGGCCCGCAGTAGGCGATGGGGTGCTTGCGGCCGGTGGAGGGGGCGATGACCAGGGCGGCCTCGGCGAGGTTCTGGGCGGCCAGCCGGGCCGTCACCCGCATGCAGCGGTCGAGGTTGAGGGAGGACAGCAGCCGGCTGGAGGCCTCGGCCAGGAAGTCGGTGCGCTCCTGCTGGACGCGCAGGGCGTCGACGGCGAGCCGCCGGTCGGTGTCGTCGACCAGCCACCACACGACCTCGGAGCCGTCGTCGCCGCGGCTGGCGTGGGCCTCGAAGGTGCGGGCGCCGATGGGGCCGCGGGCCGGCGGGGAACCGTCGCCGTAGCCCAGGTGCGCCTCGACCAGCCAGCCGGGTGCCGCGTCGGCGAGGGGCATGCCGGGTTCTGCGGATCGCAGGAGAAGCCGTGCGGCGGGGTTCACCCGTCCCACCGTGCCGTCGGCGCCCACGAGGAGCACCGGATAAGGGGCAGCGTCGATCATGGACGCGGCGGTGGTCGCGGTGCCCTGGTGATCGTGGCGCTCGGGGGAACTCCTCATCTCTCAATTCACTCTACAACCGCCGCGACCGGGCGCCGCGGCCGAAGGACTCACCGGGCACAAACTTCGGGCCCGGATCTTGTCGTTCCCGGCATCTTGCGGGCCTGCCGGCGACCGATAGCCTCGTGCCGCGATGTGATGTGAACTACTCGCTTCCTCGTTCCCCTTCCTTACTCGTCCCACGGAGGTTAGGCGCATGACGCGCTCGGTCCTGGTCACCGGCGGTAACCGCGGCATCGGTCTCGCGATCGCCAGGGAGTTGCAGGCGGCGGGCGACGCCGTTGCGATCACCTACCGGTCGGGTGAGCCTCCGGAGGGCTTCTTCGCCGTCCAGTGCGACGTCACCAGCATGGCCGAGGTCGACGCGGCCTTCGCGAAGATCGAGGCCGAGCAGGGGCCGGTCCAGATCGTCGTCGCCAACGCGGGCGTCACCAAGGACACCCTCCTGGCGCTGATGAGCGAGGAGACCTTCACCTCGGTGATCGACACCAACCTCACCGGCGCCTTCCGGGTCGCCAAGCGGGCGGTGAAGGGGATGATGAAGCTCCGCAAGGGCCGCATCATCCTGATCTCCTCGGTCGTCGGCCTGTCGGGTTCGGGCGGCCAGGCGAACTACGCGGCGTCCAAGTCGGGCATGGTGGGCCTGGCCCGCTCCCTCGCCCGCGAGCTGGGCTCCCGCAACATCACGGCGAACGTCGTGGCCCCGGGCTTCGTGAACACCGACATGACCGCGGTGCTCGACGAGAAGCTCCAGGAGACGATCAAGCAGAACATCCCGCTGAAGCGGCAGGCCGAGCCGGAGGAGATCGCCAAGGCGGTCCGGTTCCTGGCCAGTGACGACGCGGCGTACATCACCGGGGCGGTCATCCCCGTCGACGGTGGACTTGGAATGGGACACTAATGGGCATTCTCGAAGGTAAGAACATCCTGGTGACGGGCGTCCTCACCGACGCCTCGATCGCCTTCCAGATCGCGAAGATCGCGCAGGAGGAGGGGGCGAACGTCGTGCTGACGGCGTTCCCCCGGCCGACCCTCACGCAGCGGATCGCCAAGAAGCTGCCGTCGGGTCCCGACAACGTCCCGCTGGTCGTCGAGCTCGACGTGACCAACGAGGAGCACCTCGGCGGACTCGAGGCGCAGCTGCGCGACCACGGCTGGGACCGGATCGACGGTGTCGTGCACTCCATCGGCTTCGCGCCGCAGGAGGCCCTCGGCGGCAACTTCCTCAGCACCAAGTGGGAGGACGTCGCGACGGCCGTCGAGATCTCGGCGTTCTCGCTGAAGTCCCTGACGATGGCCTGCCTGCCGATGATGAAGGACGGCGGCTCGGTCGTCGGTCTCACCTTCGACGCGCGCGCGGCCTGGCCGGTCTATGACTGGATGGGCGTCGCGAAGGCCGGCCTCGAGTCCTGCAACCGCTACCTGGCGCGTTACCTCGGCACCCAGGGCATCCGGTTCAACCTCGTCGCCGCGGGCCCGATCCGCACGATGGCCGCCAAGTCCATCCCGGGCTTCGAGGGCATCACCGACGGCTGGTCGAAGTCGGCCCCGCTCGGCTGGGACATCACCGACGTGGTCCCGACCGCGAAGGCGACCGTCGCCCTGCTGTCGGACTGGTTCCCGGCGACCACCGCGGAGATCATCCATGTCGACGGCGGCGTCCACGCGATGGGCGGCCAGTTCGACCAGTAGCACCAGGCACGGGAAGGGGCCCGGGAGAGATCTCCCGGGCCCCTTCCGCGTTCCGTGCGGATCTCAGGTGAGGGCGTCCAGCGCGGCCTTGCGGCGCAGCCTGGCGCCGATCACGCTGAACTGGAGCATCACGACGCCCGCGGCGGTTCCGGCCCCCACGGACGCCCACAGGGCCGTCCCGCCGTCCCCGCCGAGCGTGGTCACCGACGACACCGGCACGAGATGGGTCTCGGGCAGCGCGACGGCCTGGGGCGCGGCCGGCCCGGCGACCTCGGGGGTCTCGGGCAGGACGACGGTCGAGGGGGTGTCCGAGGGAAGCCGCTTGAAGCCGTTCACCTTGGTCAGCGGCACCGTGTAGCGCGACGTGCCCTGCGGCACCGACGGCGGCGGGGCCTGGACCGCGGGCGGAGCCGGCTTCGCCTTCTTCTTGGGCGGGGCCTTCTTCGCCGGTTCCGGCTCCTTCTTGCCGTCGTCCTTGTTCTTGTTCGTCAGCTCGTCGATCTTCTTCTTGATGTCGTCGGCCTTGTTCCGCACCTGGCAGACGATGTTGTTCCAGGTGGTGACCGGGTCCGTGCCCTTGGGACAGGTCTTCGGCTTGCCTTCGGCGGGCGCCGCCGTCGCCGGCACCGCCGCCCCGAACACCATGAACGCGCTGGCCGAGACGGCGAGCGCTGCCGGGCCGAGCCGGTGGAAGCGTCTGCGGCGGGGGGCTCGATGGCGGGACATGGGCCTCCTCAGAGTCCTGGGGGGTTATTGACTCTCCGTCTTGTCTAACGGATCAGGGGGGCCCAAGTCACCCCCTGCCTCCAGAATTCCGTTCTAATCCGGGGATTTCCCGGTCAGCGCAGCAGTCCGGCGAGGCGGGTGCGGCGCACGACAGGCGCCTGCGCGGCGATCGCGTCGGGCAGGGCGGGGCCCGCGGCCGTCACCACGGACAGGTGGCGGCGCGCCCGGGTGAAGGCCGTCAGGGCGAGCGGCTGGGTGAGGGCGTCGGCGGTGGGGAACACGGCGATGACGGCGGGCCAGCGGGTGCCGACGGCCTGCTGCACGGGGATGGCCCAGCCGTGGCGCAGCCGCGGCAGATGGGCGGCGGGCACCTTGACGGCGCCGGCGGGCGAGTCGAAGGTCAGGCCGTCCGCTGCGGCGGCCGTCACGGTTCCGGTCTCGCCCGCGGGGGCGCCGGGCAGGGGCACGGCGACGAGCACGCGGTCGCCGACGTCGAAGCCGCCGCACGCGCCGGGACCGGGGTTGAGCCTGGCCTTCAGCGCCGTGTTGAGCGCGGCGGTCCCCTGGAGGGCGGGGGTGAGGACCTGGACGTCGGAGGTCGGGATGCCGAGGGCCCGCGGGATCGAGTCGGCGAGCAGCTGGGACAGGCGGTGGGCGGCCTCGCGCCCGTCGGCGACGGGGACGATGACGACCTCGTGGCCGGGCGCGTCGACCTCGGTCCACGCGCCGATCCTGACCTCCTCGACGAAGTGGGCGAGGGGGTCGTCGTCGGGCGGGAACTCGGTGACGGGGATGGTGCCGGAGTCGATCAGGTCGGCGAGGACCCGTCCGGGCCGGTGCGAGGCCAGCCCGCCGGGGTCCCCGATCAGCAGGAGGTGGGTTCCGTCGGGGCAGGCCTCGATGAGCGCGGCGGCGGCCTCGACGTCGAGGGCCTCGGCTCCGGCGACGACGACCAGGCCGGCCTCCAGCGGGAACTCCGGTCCCCGGGCGAAGCCGCCCTCGCGCGCGCCGAGCAGGGCGTGCAGGCTGACCGCGCCCGGGAACTCCAAGGCGGCGGCGGCCGTGGCGGTCGCGACGGCGACGGCGAGCCCCGGAGCGGCGGCGAGCTCGGCGACGAGGTCGGCGGCCGGCCCCACGGCGATGCTGACGCCGTGGAAGACGGCCTGGCGGGCGGCCTCGTGGACCATCGGGATCTCCAGCGGGGGAGCGGCCTGGAGCCGCTGCACGCCCTCGGCGACGGCCTTCTCGGCGCGCGCGTAGCGGGCGAGGGCCAGCCACTCCTCCTCGTCGGGGAGCTCGTCGGCGTCCTCGGGGACGTCGGGCTCGACCATGACGAGCACCACGGAGCCGTCCTCGATCGCGGCGTTGATCGCGGCGACCGGATCGGCGATCCGCATCCGCTTCAGGGCCTCGACGACCTCGGCGCCGGGAAGCGCGGTGTCGCCGTCGCGGGCGGCGATCCCCAGCAGATGGCCGACCAGGGCGCGGCCGCGCCTGGGATCCTGCGGATTGGCGTTCGGGAGCAGCGCCTTGGCGAGGTGGTCGGCCTGCTCGGGCTGGATCCCCGGCACCTTGAGCAGGTCCCAGGGGTCGGCGAGCAGCAGCGTGTTCGCGTCGTCGCCGAGGTAGGCGCGGGCGCGGGCGGCGATGGCGTCGGGCAGGAGGGTGAAGGCGTCAGACATCGGATACGTCGTCCAGAGCGTCGCGGATCTCGTCGGGCAGGGTCAGGTCGTCGGCCAGGAGCACGGCGCGCAACTGGGCCGTGGTGCGGGCGCCGACCAGGGCGGAGGCGACCGCCGGCTGGTCGCGGACCCAGGCCAGGGCGACCGCGAGCGGAGTCACGCCGAGACCGTCGGCGGCGGTGGCCACCGACTCGACGATGCGGGAGCTCTGCTCGCCCAGATACGGTGCCACGAACTCCTCCAGCCGGTCGCGCGCCGCGCGGGAATCGGCGGGGATCCCGGTCCGGTATTTGCCCGTGAGGACTCCGCGGCCGAGCGGAGACCAGGCCAAGACGGACGTTCCGGAGTCGAGGGCGGCCGGGACGGTCTCGCGTTCGGCCTCGCGTTGCAGCAGCGAGTACTCGATCTGGTCGGAGACGATCGGGCAGCGTCCGGGCCAGGCGCGCTGCCAGGTCGCGGCGGTCGCGAGCTGCCAGCCGCCGTAGTTGGAGACGCCGACGTAGCGGGTCCGGCCGGAGGCGACCGCCTCGTCGAGGGCGGCGAGGGTCTCCTCGTACGGTGTCGCGGGGTCGTGGGCGTGGACCTGCCACAGGTCGACGTGGTCGACGCCGAGCCGGTCGAGGGAGCGGTCGAGGGCCGCGAGCAGATGGCGCCTGGAGGCGTCGTAGCCGCGCGGGGTGAGGCCCGCCTTCGTGGCGACCACGAGGTCGTCGCGGTCGACCAGCGAACGCAGCAGCTGGCCGAGGATCCGCTCGCTGACCCCGTCCGCGTACACGTCGGCCGTGTCGACGAGCGTGCCGCCCGCCTCGACGAACGCCGCGAGCTGCGACGCAGCCTCGTTCGGGTCCGTCCCGTCCCCCCATGTCATGGTGCCGAGACCCAGCCGCGACACCATGAGCCCGCTCCGCCCGAGCTGACGCTGCTCCATAAGGACCCGAGCCTAGGGCATGTCCGCAGGCCACTACGCTCTCTGATGCAGATCAATCGGGACAAGAAGGGCATGTGGGTCGTGAGCGACGGGATGGGCATAGTTGAGGCCACCGTGCTGGGGGTGGTCCAGGGGCTGACGGAGTTCCTGCCGATCTCGAGCTCGGCGCACCTGCTGATCGTGCCGAGCGTCGCGCACGACCTGGGCGCCGAGTCCTGGACGAAGGACCCCGGCGCGGCCTTCACCGCCATCATCCAGCTCGGCACGATGGCCGCGGTGATCCTCTACTTCCGTAAGGACATCGCCGACATCGTCCGGACCTGGACGCGGAGCCTGTTCGACAGGAGCCTGCGCTCTCACCCCGACGCCCGGATGGGCTGGTACATCGGCCTTGGAACGATCCCCATCTCCCTGGTGGGGCTGCTGTTCAAGGACCTCATCGAGGGCCCGGCCCGCAATCTGTGGATCAACGCGACGGTCCTCATCGTCATGGGCCTGGTGCTGATGGTCGCCGAATGGGCGGGCAGCCAGGAGCGCGAGGTCAGGGATCTGACGCTGCGTGACGGGCTGATCGTCGGCGGCTTCCAGGCGCTGGCCCTGGTGCCCGGCTCCTCGCGTTCGGGATCGACGATGACGGGCGCGCTGTTCCTCGGCTACACGCGGGAGGCCGCCGCGCGGTACTCCTTCCTGCTGTCGATCCCCGCGGTCGTGCTGTCCGGGGCGTTCGAGCTGCGGCACGTGTCCGAGGGCGGGCTCCCGGTGCAGGGGACGGTCATCGCGACGGTCGTCTCGTTCGTGGTCGGCTACGCCTCGATCGCCTGGCTGCTGAAGTTCCTGGTGAAGCACTCGACGGCGGTCTTCGTTTACTACCGGGTGATCCTCGGCGGGATCCTGCTCGGCCTCCTGTCCTCCGGAGCGATCACGTGAGGCCTGTCACTGGGAGCGGTGCGCAGGCTATCGTTCCGCCCGTGGACGATTCGGAGCTCCAGACCGGCCCCGGTTCCGGCGATCCCGCCTCTGGCGACCCGAGTGCCAGCGATCCCGGCTTCTTCTCCTCGCTCGGCTCGGGGTCCATGCTCGGCCAGCTGCGGCTGACGTTCCTGGCCCTGATGCCGATGCCGGTCCTGGTGGCGGCGATGTCGCCGTTCATCGTCCGGATCGAGACCCACCATCTCGACGCGCCACCCGTGTGGGCGGAGGCCGCGGTGATCGCGCTGGCCCTGGCGGTCCTGCTGGTCGTGCGGCGGCTGCCGCCGCCGCTGTCGCCGGACCTGGCGCCCGACCGGGTGGCCGCGGCGGCGTCGAGCTCGTTCCGCGCGACGCTGTTCCTGCGGTTCGCGATGACCGAGGCGGTGGTCCTGGCCGGCCTGCCGCTGTCGATGGTCTCCGACAGCCTCGTGCCGATGACGGTCGCGTTCGGGCTCGGCTTCCCGCTGATGCTCGCCCTGTCGCTGCCCACCCGCGGCACGATCGAGCGCATCAGGGAACGGCTGGAGCACAACGGCCTGACCACGGACCTGTGGGCGACCCTGCTCGGCCCGTTCCCCGGACGCGCTAAAGCCAGCCCGACTTCTTGAGCTTGCGGTACAGCAGGAAGCATCCGGTGCCCATGAACGTCAGGATCAGCGGGTAGCCGTAGGTCCAGCGGAGCTCGGGCATGTGGGAGAAGTTCATGCCGTAGATCCCGGCGATCGCGGTCGGGATCGCCAGGATCGCCGCCCACGCCGAGATCTTGCGGACGTCCTCGTTCTGCTGCTTGCCGAGCAGGGCCAGATGGGCGGTGAGGACGTTGGTGACGAGCTCGTTGTGGGCGTCGATCTGCTGGTCGGCGCGGAGCAGGTGGTCGAGGACGTTGCGGAAGCGGTCCTCGGTCTTCGCGCAGAGCGCCACCCGCCCCTTGACGATCTCCTGGACGACGGGGATCAGCGGGTCCTCGGCGGTCCTGAACTCGAGGATCTCGCGCTTGAGCGTGTAGATGTCCTCGGTGACGTCGTCGCGGCCGCGGGTGAAGATGCGGCGTTCGAGGTCGATGATGTCGGCCTCGATGTCGTGGGCGATCCGGTCGTAGGAGTCGACGATGTCGTCGCACACGGAGTAGAGGACGGCGCCGGTTCCGGAGGCCAGCAGCGCGTGGTCGGCCTCGAGGCGCCGGCGCACCTCGCGCAGCGGGTTGGCCTTGCCGTGCCGGACGGTGATCACGAAGTCCTTGCCGACGAAGAGCATGATCTCGCCGAGCTCGATGGCCGTGGGACGGGTGTAGGTCACGGTCTTCAGCACGACGAACACGGTGTCGCCGTAGTGTTCCAGCTTGGGCCGCTGGTGGCCGTTGGCGGCGTCCTCGATGGCCAGCGGGTGCAGCCGCAGTTCCTTCTTGACCTCGTCGAACTCCTCCGCGGACGGTTCGTGCAGGCCGATCCACAGGAAGGCGTCACCGTCGGATCTGGCGGTCGTCAGCGCCTCGCTGATGCCGCCGTCGACGTCCTCGCGGAAGCCGTTCCGATAAATGGCGCAGTCGATAATCACGTCCGCCATTGTCGGGCATAAAGTACATCCTGTGACCACTGTTCTGCTCGTTCGCCATGGACTCACCGCGAAGACCGGGCCGATCCTGACCGGATGGATGCCCGGCGTGCCCCTGGACGAGCGGGGGCGGGCGCAGGCGGCGGCGGCCGGGCGGCGGCTGGCCGGTGTCCCGCTCTCCCTCGTGGTGTCCAGCCCGCTGGAACGGTGCATCGAGACGGCCCAGGCCCTCCTGGACGGCAGGGACGGGCTGGACAAGCCCGAGATCGACGACCGGTTCGGCGAGGTCCGCTACGGTGACTGGACCGGCCGTGAGCTGAAGGATCTGGCCGCGGAGCCGCTGTGGAAGGTCGTGCAGAACCATCCGAGCGCCGTCACCTTCCCCGGAGAGGACGGCGAGTCCCTGGCCACGGCGCAGCACCGGGCCGTCACGGCCGTCCGGGACTGGAACGCCCGGCTGGGGGGTGAGGCCGTCTACGCGGTCTGCTCGCACGGCGACATCATCAAGTCGATCATCGCGGACGCCCTGGGCCTCCATCTGGACCAGTTCCAGCGGATCCAGGTCGATCCGGCGTCCGTGACGGTGATCCGCTACACCGAGACTCGCCCGTTCCTGGTGCGCATGAACGACTGCGGCGGCGACGTCAAGGGGCTGATCCCGCCCAACCAGGGGGACGGTGACGCGGCCGTCGGCGGCGGCGCGTAGGGTCGTTTGGGGGCGGTGGGGCGTAGCCAAGGGGGTAATGCACAGAATGCCGGTCATCTCCTATGACATGCCGGACCGGTTCGTCGCCGGTACGGTCGGCCAGCCGGGAGCGCGCGAGTTCTATCTCCAGGCGGCCGAGGGGCGGCGTGTCACCAGCGTGGCACTGGAGAAGTTCCAGGTCAGCCTGCTCGCAGAGCGGCTCGAGGAGCTTCTGGACGAGGTGCTGCGGCGCAGTGGCGGCGCCGCCCACGTCCCGGCGGTCACGCCCGACGGGCTGCGCGACGACGGGCCGCTGGCCCAGCCGGTGGAGGAGGAGTTCCGGGTCGGGTCGATGGCCCTGGCCTGGGACCCGGAGGACGAGCGGATCGTCATCGAGGCCCAGGAGGGCGGCGAGGACGAGGAGGAGGATGACGACGGCCTGGTCCTGCGCGTCTCGATCAGCGCGGCCCGTGCCCGCGCCTTCGCCGAACGGGCACTGAAACTCGTGGCGGCCGGACGGCCGCCCTGCCCGCTGTGCGGGCTCCCCCTCGACGCGCTCGGGCACGTGTGCCCCCGGCAGAACGGTCATCTGAGAACACCATGACGCCCTCCCCGGTTGAGGACGCAGAGGCGCTCCTCACCCACGGAACGCTGACGATCGAGGGCAGGCTCGTCCAGGCGTCCAACGCGACCCTCCGCTGCGACATCGAACTCGACGGCGTCGCCGCCAGGTGCGTGTACAAGCCGATCGCGGGGGAGCGTCCGCTGTGGGACTTCCCCGACGGCACGCTCGCCGGCCGCGAGGTCGCCTCCTACCTGGTCTCCCAGGCGATGGGCTGGCGGATCGTGCCGCCGACCGTGCACCGCGACGGCCCCTACGGACCCGGCATGGTCCAGCTGTGGATCGACACCGACGAGAGCGTCGACCTGGTCGCGCTGTCGAGGGCCAACGATCCGGCGATCCGGCGGATGGCGGTGTTCGACGCGGTGATCAACAACGCGGATCGCAAGATCGGCCATCTGCTGCCGGTCGAGGGCGGCCATGTGCACGGCTGCGACCACGGCGTCTGCTTCTCCACGGAGTACAAGCTCAGGACCGTCCTGTGGCAGTGGCGCGGCAAGCCGCTGAAGCCGCTGGCGATCCAGGCGCTGCAGAAGGTCAGGGCGCAGCTCGACGGGGCGCTCGGCGGACGGCTGGCGGAGCTCGTCACCGCTGACGAGGTGGAGGCGACCCGGCGGCGGGTCGACCTGATGCTGAAGCACCGCGTCCATCCCTACCCGCCCGAGGACTGGCCCGCCATTCCCTGGCCCCCGATGTGAGCGGCCGGGCGGGCGCTTGGTGAAATGGCGGGATGTGCACCGCCCTCGTGAGCTTCGATCCCGCCGCGCGCTTCCCCCTGCTGCTGGCCGGAATCCGTGATGAGTTCGCCGACCGGGCCTGGGACCCGCCCGGAGCCCACTGGCCGGACCGTCCCGGCGTGCTCGGCGGGCGCGACCGGCTGGCGGGCGGCACCTGGCTGGCGGTCGACCCCTCGGTCCCGCGGGCCGGCTGCGTCCTCAACGGGACGGGCGTCCTGGCCCTGGAGGAGACGCGGTTGTCGCGGGGAGACCTGCCGCTGCGGGCCGCGGCCGACGGCGATCTCGGCGATCTGGACCTGACCAGGATCGACCCGTTCCACCTGATCTGCGGGGAGCCGTCGAAGGTCCGGCTGTGGACCTGGACCGGCACCGACCTGACCGACCAGTGGCTCGAGCCGGGCCTGCACATCGTGGTGAACACCGGCCTGAGCGGCACGTGCGCGGCGACGGGCGGCTCGATCCCCAAGGCGGGCCTGGACGGCATCCGCGCCCGCCTGGAGCACTTCACCCCGCGCCTGGAGGCCGTGGACCGGCCCGATCCGGCCGAGGGGGAGACGGCGGCGGCGTGGGGGCCGTGGCTGCCGCTGGTGGAGGGTGACGGGCTCGATCCCGCCGATCCCCGTGCACTGCTGCTGCGCCACGAGGGGGAGCGGGTGTTCGCCTCGACCTCGGTCAGCCTGGTCGCCCTGGCAGGGGACGCGGTCCGCTACGACTTCTCCGGGCGTCCGGGCGACCGCTCCGCCTGGCGGACCGTCCTGGGCGGCTGATCCTCCGCCGGGTCCGGGGCCGCCTCAGCGGTCGCCGATGAGGGCGGTGAGGACGTCCTCGAAGAACATGACGCCGACGGTCGTGCCGGTGGCGTCACGGACCTCGGCGAGGTGGGTGCCGGCCTGGCGGAGCTCGCCGAGGACCTCGCCGAGCACCGCGTCGCTGCGCACCGCCCGCAGCGGCCTGATCCTGGCCGCGGGCAGCGGCGTCGCCGAGACCTCGGTCTCGAGCAGGTCGAGGAGGTCGACCAGGTGGATGTAGCCCTGGTAGCGGCCGCGTTCGGCGCCGCGCACCGGGAAGCGTGAGAAGCCGGTGGCGGTGACGAGCCGCTCGAGCTCGCCGATCGTCACCGACGCCGCGACGGTCTGGATGTCGCGGGCGGGCACCGCGACCTCGGCCGCGGTCTTGTCCTCTATGGCCAGGGCGCCGGACAGCAGCGCGTGGTCCTCCTCGTCGAGCAGGCCGGCGCCGCGTGACTCGGCGGCCAGCGCCGACACCTCCTCGCGGGTGAACGCCGAGGTGACCCCGCTCGCCTGCCTCACGCCGAAGGCCCGCAGCAGCAGGGCCGACACGTGGTTCAGCGCGGAGATGAGGGGCCGCAGCGGCCGGACGATCATCGCCAGGGGCGGGGCGAGCAGCAGCGCGGCCCGTTCGGGTCCGGCCAGCGCGACGTTCTTCGGCACCATCTCGCCGAGGACCATGTGGATGAACACCACGACGGCCAGGGCGATGGTGAAGGAGATCGGGTGGAGGAGCCCTTCGGGGATCCCGGCGGCGTGCAGCGGCGCCTCCAGGAAGTGCGCGACGGCCGGTTCACCGGTGGCGCCGAGCCCGAGCGAGCAGGCGGTGATGCCGAGCTGTGCCCCGCCGAGCATCAGCGTGACGTTGTCGATGGCGCCGAGCGTGGTGCGGGCCCTGCGGTTCCCGGTCTCGGCGAGCGGCTCGATCTGGCTGCGGCGGGTCGCGATCAGCGAGAACTCCGCCGCCACGAAGAACGCGTTGCACAGCACGAGCAGGATCGCTACGGCGATGGCCGTCATGGGAGCAGCTCCAGGATGACGCGGTCGACGCGGCGGCCGTCCATGCGGGCCGCGGTCAGGCGCGACGCGGGGTCGTCGAGGATGACGGTGTCGCCGAGGTGGGCCAGCCGGCCGAGGCCGTGGACGAGCAGCCCGGCGACGGTGTCGTAGGGGCCCTCGGGCAGGGCGGCGCCGGGGAACTCGGCGACCTCGTCGAGGCGGAGCAGCCCGCTGAGCTCCCAGACGCCGGAGCGGATCTGGACGACGGGGGCCCGATCGGTGTCGTGCTCGTCGCGGACCTCGCCGACGAGCTCCTCGAGCAGGTCCTCGGCGGTGACCATGCCGGCGGTCCCGCCGTACTCGTCGATCACCACGGCGAGGTGGACGTTCTGTTCGCGCATCCGCGGGAACAGCTTCTCCAGCGCCAGGGTCTCCGGGACGCGGGCGGGCGCGACGGCGATGTCGCCGACCCGGACGAGCCTGCGCCGGTCCGACGGGACGGCGATGGCCTGCCGGATGTGCACGATCCCGACGATGTCGTCGGGGCCGTCCCGATAGACGGGGAAGCGGCTGTGGCCGTGCGAGCGGGCCTGGCTGAGCATCTCGGCGACGGGGTCCTCGGCGTCGAGCATGTGCATCCGCGAGCGGGGCGTCATGACGTCGCCCGCGGTCCGGTCGCCGAAGGTGAGCGTGCGGTGGACCAGGGAGGCGACCCGGTCGGGCAGGGTTCCGGCCTCGGCGGAGCGGCGGGCCAGGGAGGCGAGCTCCTGCGGGGAGCGGGCCGAGGCCAGCTCCTCCTGCGGCTCGATCCCGAGGCCGCGCACGACCCGGTTGGCGACCCCGTTGAAGAACGCGATGACCGGCCGTCCGGCCTTGGCGAACAGCTGGACCGGGGTGGTGACGGCGGCCGCCACCGGGTAGGGCCTGGCGATCGCCAGGTTCTTGGGGATCAGCTCGCCGAACAGCATCTGGGTGAGGGTGGCGATGAACAGGGCGAGGGCGGTGGCGAGGGCGTCGCCGATCCAGCCGGTGCCCTCCAGCAGGGAGGCGAGCGACGGCTGGGCCAGGTAGCCGACCATCAGCGAGGTGACGGTGATGCCGAGCTGGACGCCCGAAAGCTGGAAGGTGAGGGTCCGCAGGCTGGTGAGGACCCTGCCCGCCGCCTTGCTGCCCAGGTCGGCCCGGGCTTCGACATTGGCCCGGTCGACGGTGATGAGACTGAACTCGGCGGCTACGAACAGGCCGTTGAGCGCGATCAGCCCGATCGCGGCGGCCAGGAGAAGGACCTCTAGCAAGCGCGGGTCCCGGGCGGAAGGCTCATGATGCCCACCATCCTAGAAGATCAGAGCGCCAGGCCCAGCAGGGCGTCGGCGATGGCCCTGACCTGTCCGGGCGCGGCCTCGTCGGTGCCGGGGGCGGCGGCCCACCGGTCGATCGCGGCGAGGGCCCGCGGCGCGTCGAGGTCGTCGCTCATCGCGGCGCGGACCTCGGCCAGCAGCGGCCCGGCCGGGGCGGCGGCGGGGCGGGCGACGGCGGCCCGCCAGGCCTCCAGGCGCTCCTGGGCGGCGGTGAGCTGCGGGTCGGTCCACTCCCAGTCGGAGCGGTAGTGGTGGGCGAGCAGGACGAGCCGGACGGCCATCGGGTCGACGCCCGCGCGGCGCAGCTTGGAGACGAACACGAGGTTCCCGCGCGACTTGGACATCTTCTCGCCGTCGAGGCCGACCATCCCGGCGTGGACGTAGGCGTGGGCGTGGGGCTTGGTGCCGGTGGCGGCCTGGGCGTGCGAGGCGCCCATCTCGTGGTGGGGGAAGGCGAGGTCGCTGCCGCCGCCCTCGAGGTCGAAGGACATGCCGAGGTAGCGCAGGGAGATCGCGGAGCACTCGATGTGCCAGCCGGGCCTGCCCGTGCCGAACGGGGACTCCCAGCCGGGCTCGCCGGGCCGCTGGGCCAGCCACAGCAGGGCGTCCAGCGGGTCCTTCTTGCCCTCGCGGCCGGGGTCGCCGCCGCGCTCGGCGAACAGCGCCAGCATCTCCTCGGCGCCGAGCCCGGAGACCTGCCCGAAGTCGGGGTCGGCCTCGACCGGGAAGTAGAGGTCGCCGTCGAGGTCGTAGGTGACGCCGCGGGCCTTCAGATCGGAGATCATCTCAATGATCATCGGGATGGCCTCGACGGCGCCGATGTAGTGCGCGGGGGCCAGGACGCGCAGGGCCGTCATGTCCTCGCGGAACAGCTCGATCTCGCGTTCGGCGAGGTCGCGCCAGTCGACCCCGGTCGCCTCGGCACGTTCCAACAGCGGGTCGTCGACGTCGGTGGCGTTCTGGACGTAGAGGACCTCGTGCCCGGCGTCGCGCCACACCCGGCCGACGAGGTCGAAGGCCACGTAGGTGTTGGCGTGGCCCATGTGGGTGGCGTCGTAGGGGGTGATCCCGCAGACGTACATCCGGGCGGTCTCGCCCGGGGTGGTCTCCCTGACGCTCCTCGTGCCGGAGTCGTAGACCCTCAGGGCCGGACCGGGGCCGGGCAGGCCCAGGTCGGTGAGCCGGGGCACGTCAGGGGAGGACCAGGATCGCATGCCGTCAGCTTATCCGGATCGCCTGATTTGATCAGACGGGCGGTTCGGTGCCGCGACGGCGCAGGTAGCGCTCGAACTCGCGGGCGATGGAGTCGCCGGTGGCCTCGGGCAGCTCGGCGGCGTCCTTCTGCTCCTCCAGGGTGCGGACGTACTCGGCGACCTCGGTGTCCTGCTCGGCGAGCTCGTTGACGCCCTCCTCCCAGGCGCGGGACTGCTCGGGGAGTTCTCCCAGCGGCACCGTGACGTCCAGGATGTCCTCGACCCGGCGGAGCAGGGCCAGGGTGGCCTTGGGCGAGGGCGGGCTGGACACGTAGTGGGGGACCGCCGCCCAGAGCGACACGGTGGCCATGCCGTTGCGGGTCAGGCCGTCCTGCAGGACGCCCAGGATGCCGGTCGGCCCCTCGTAACGCGACGGCTCGAGGTCGAGGACGCTCGCGAGGCCGGGATCGGTCGCGGCTCCGGTGACCGGGACCGGCCGGGTGTGCGGCGCGTCGGCGAGCAGGGCGCCGATCATGATCGCGGTCTTGACGCCGAGACGCGACATCACCTCGGTGATCTCGCGGCAGAACGCCCGCCAGCGCATGTTCGGCTCGATGCCGTGCAGCAGGACCACGTCGCGGCCGTTGTCGAGCCGTGCCACCGACACGCGGGTGGTCGGCCAGACGATGCGCCGTTCGTCGGTCTCCTCGTCGAACTCCACCAGCGGCCGGGTGACCTGGAAGTCGTAGTAGTCGTCGGGGTCGAGTTCGACGATCTGCTCGGCGTTCCAGCTCTCCGCGAGGTGCGCGATCACCCCGCTGGCCGCCTCGCCCGCGTCGTTCCAGCCTTCGAACGCGGCGACCAGGACCGGATCGTTGAGTTCCGGCACGGATTCGAGCTCGGGCACACGGCCTCCTACCGGGGGTTCGGGTTACTCGTCGGACAGCTCGTACATGAAGATCGGAGCCGTTTCCAGCCTACGTCCTTCAGCCGGACCCGTACCCAGTCCTTCAGCCGGACCCGTACCCAGCCAAGAGCCCGGCATCCCTGGTGCGGCAGGGATTACCGGGGCTGACCCGCCTACTTACCGTCCGTGGTGTGGACGATCAGGACGTCCACGGGCGACTTGTGCGACAGGTTCGCAGGCACCGAGCCGAGCAGCCGGCCGGCGAGGCTGTTGAGTCCCCGGTTGCCGACGACCACCAGATCGACGCCCTTCTCCCGGGCCACGTTGGACAGCACGTCGACGGCGTCGCCCTCGACGGCGATCTCCTCGACCTGCTTGGCTCCCGCGGCGATCGCGCGTTCGCGGGCGGCCCGCAGCACGTCCTCCGCGGGTGTGGCGCCCTGCACCTTGTAGGCGAGATCACCGAGGGTGTCGGAGGCGGTGAGCCGCTCCTTCTCGGGCATCGGGTGGTAGGCGGAGACGAGGACGAGGACGGCGCCGGTGTCGCCGGCGAGGCTCGCGGCCCTGTCGACCGCGCGGAAGGACGTGCTGGAACCGTCGGTTCCGACGAGGATGGACCGGTACGTCATGGGGGGTTCTCCTTACCAGTCGGTAGTTGTTCGGGGAACGCTACTGTGCCCAGCTCTGTTCCGTCATGTGCCCCTTCGCGGTGTGAGCCTGGACTCCTTCCGTTTCACCCGGTCGCCTAAGCTCGGATCACGTGACCCTTCAGGCGGTTTTCTTCGATCTCGACGGCACTCTGATCAACTCCGAGCCGGAGTGGCTGGCGGTGGAACACGAGATCATGGACTGGCTCGAGGGCCCGTGGGACGTGGAGCACCAGGACCAGGTGGTGGGCGGCTCCCTGTGGCGGACCGTCGACTACATGCTCGGCCTGGCGACCCGGCCGCAGCCGCGTGAGCTGGTCGCCGAGCGCCTGCTGACCCTCATGGCGGCCCGGCTCTCGACCGGCGTGGTGCTGATGCCGGGGGCCAAGGAGCTCCTGGTCGAGGTGAGCGCCTCGGGGGTGCCGGTGGCGCTGGTGACCTCGACGGTACGGCAGCTCGCCGACGCCGCCATCGACGCGATCGGCCGGGACCTGTTCAAGGTCACCGTCTGCGGCGACGAGGTGGAGCACACCAAGCCGCACCCCGAGCCCTATCTGAAGGCCGCCCGGCTGCTCGGCGTCGATCCGGCGGCCTGCGTGGTGCTGGAGGACTCGCCGACCGGAGTCGCCGCGGGCGAGGCGGCGGGCTGCGCGGTGATCGCGGTGCCGGGCATCGTGGCGATCCCGGAGGCGCCCACCCGGACGGTCGTTCCCACGCTGGAGGGCCTGTCCCTGGACGGTCTCAGGGAACTCCTCGGGGGCGGGAGCGTTCTCCCTTAGGGGTGGGAACCCTTCTGACGGAGGATGGGAACGCGGCCCGCCGCGTGTGACCATGGCGTCACCACCACCCTGGGGGAGTAGAGATGAGCGACGCACTGCTGTTCACGATCAGTCTGGCGATCACGGCTCTCGGGCTGTTCGCGAGCTGGGGCGCGGCCAAGAGGCGTGGGACCGCCTCGGGCCTGCGCGGCGCGGCCTGGTCCCTGGTCCCGCTCGGCTTCTACCTGACGGGCCTCACCGAGTTCCTGAGCGACCTGGTGTTCAGCCCGGTGAAGTGGGCGGGCGTCGTGACCCTCGGTGCCGCGGGTGCCCTCTACGTGGTCTCGGGGGTGAAGCTCCGCACACCCAAGGAGCCCCGCCAGGCCCGTCCGGGGGAGCGTCCCGCGGTTTCCCGAGGTCAGAAGCCCGACGCAAACCTTGGCGACGATCTCGGGGACATCGAGGAAATCCTGCGGCGCAGGGGCATCAACTAGGAACTTCTTCCGCCACTACCACAGCTACAGGAAAACCCGCACATCCAGGGGGATGTGCGGGTTTTTTTGATATCGAAGCGGACTCGCTACGGTAAATCTTCCCGTGATCTTGTCTTGTGAGTTGCAACTCATATCGGAAGTACGGATAACCTCCTCCCACACGTCCGAAATAGGGACAAGTTCGGTGGTGCGGCCCTGCGGGTCGCCGGCCGCAAGTCCGCAAGGCGTGTCATCAGACGGTAACTTTCTGTTAAGTACGCCGTCTTACGTGCCCTGGACCAGCGCAAACGCCGGTACAAGGGGCACGTACATCACGGCTGGCGAAGCCGCTGGTGTCACGGTGGCAGGGGAGGAAACTGGCGTGACAGCGCCTCTTGATGTTTCGAAGGGCGAGCTCGAAGCTCACCCCGAAGACGTCCTTAAGGGCGTCGACAGGAAGGACGTCCAGGGCCGTTCGCTGGGCCAGATCGCCTGGCTGCGCCTCAAGCGCGACAAGGCGGCCCTCGTCGGCGCGGTCATCATCGTCCTGCTCATCGTGGTGGCGATCGTCGGCCCGTTCTTCCTGCAGGACCCGAACAAGTTCAACGGGAACCTGATCGACCCGACCTTCCAGCGCCCGTACGGCGGGTTCATGCACTCGGGCATCAGCGGGGACCACTGGCTGGGCGTGGAACCGAACAGCGGCCGCGACATGCTGTCGCGGATCGTCTCCGGTGCCCGCGTCTCCCTGCTCGTGGCGTTCCTCGCGACCCTGCTGTCGGTCGTGATCGGAACGGTCATGGGCGTCATCGCCGGCTACTTCGGCGGCTGGGTCGACACGATCATCAGCCGTGCCATGGACGTCTTCCTGGCCTTCCCGCTGCTGCTGTTCGCGATCGCCCTGGTCGGCGTCATGCCCGACAAGATCGCCTTCCTGCAGGGCGACTACCTGCGCATCGCGGTGCTGATCTTCGTGATCGGGTTCTTCGCCTGGCCGTACATCGGCCGGATCGTGCGGGGCCAGACCCTGACGCTCCGCGAGCGCGAGTTCGTCGACGCCTCACGAAGCCTCGGCGCGAGTCACTTCTACGTGATCTTCAAGGAGGTTCTCCCGAACCTCATCGCCCCGATCATCGTGTACTCGACGCTGCTGATCCCCACGAACATCCTGTTCGAGGCGGCTCTGTCCTTCCTGGGAGTCGGCATCGCGCCGCCGCGCCCGTCGTGGGGCGGCATGCTCACCCTCGCGGTGCCCACCTACGAGAACACCCCGTTCTTCATGATCATTCCGGGCATGGCCATCTTCATCACGGTCATGGCCTTCAACCTGCTCGGGGACGGGCTGCGTGACGCGCTCGACCCCCGTGCCCGGTGAGCCCGCTCCAAGGCTCATGTCTCTCCCTGTTGGTTCCCAGAAGGGTGCGTTCCGCACAATGAACAAGATCCAGATCGGTGGCTCCATCGCCGCCGCCGCGATCCTCGCGGCTGGGCTGACCGCTTGCGGCAGCGACAGCGGCGACTCGAAGTCCGGCACCGGCGCCACGTCCGCCGCCAAGGCCGACGCCGCCAACACCGCGGTCGTCAACCCCTCCGACAAGACGGGGGGCGAGCTCAAGTACGCCATGTCGAGCGACTGGGACTCGCCCGACCCCGGCGACACCTACTACGCCTACTCCTGGAACTTCGCGCGCAACTACGCCCGCGCCCTGGTGGCCTTCAAGGACGCCCCCGGCAAGGCCGGCCTCGAGCTGACCGGCGACCTCGCCGAGGGCCTGGGCGAGTCCGCCGACGACGGCAAGACCTGGACCTACAAGATCCGCAAGGGCGTCAAGTACGACGACGGCACCGAGATCAAGGCCCAGGACGTCAAGTACGCGGTGGAGCGCTCCAACTTCACCTCCGAGCTCCAGCTCGGCCCGAAGTACTTCAAGCAGTACCTGGTCGACAACCCCGGCGGCTACAAGGGCCCGTACAAGGACAAGTCGACCGAGGGCCTCAAGTCCATCGAGACCCCGGACGACTACACGATCGTGTTCCACCTGAACGCGCCGTTCGCCGAGTTCGACTACCTCGCCACCATGCCGCAGACCGCGCCGGTGCCGCAGGCCAAGGACAAGGGCCTCAACTACAAGAAGTCCATCGTCTCCTCCGGCCCGTACAAGATCGACTCGTACGAGCCCGGCAAGGCGATGAAGCTCTCCCGCAACACCAACTGGAGCGCTGACACCGACCCGCTGCGCAAGGCCTACCCCGACACCATCTCGGTGGCCCTGAACCAGAACCAGGACGACATCGACCAGCGCCTCATGTCCGGCGCCCTGGACGTCGACCTGTCCGGTGCGGGCGTCTCGACCGCGGCCCAGCCGAAGGTCCTCGGCTCCGCCGCGCAGAAGAAGAACAGCGACGTCACCACCGGTGGAACGCTGACCTACATGGCGATCAACCCGAACGTCGCCCCGCTGAACAACGTCGCGTGCCGCAAGGCCGTGCAGTTCGCGATCGACAAGGTCTCCGTGCAGACCGGCCTCGGCGGCCCGCTGGCCGGTGGCGCCCTGGCGTCCACCATCCTGCCGCCGACCGTCACCGGCCACCAGAAGTTCGACCTGTACCCCTCCGCGGGCAACACGGGCGACGTGGCCAAGGCCAAGGAGCAGCTGACCGCGTGCGGCAAGGCGGGTGGCTTCACCACCAACCTGACCGCCCGCTCGGACCGTCCCAAGGAGATGGCGGCCGCGACCGCCGTCCAGCAGGGTCTGGCCAAGGCCGGCATCAAGGCGAACATCAAGGGCTACCCGTCGGGTGACTACTTCACCAAGTACGCGGGCGCTCCGTCGTTCAACAAGTCGAACAACATCGGCCTGATCATGATGAAGTGGGGCGCCGACTGGCCCTCCGGCTTCGGCTTCCTCCAGCAGATCCTCGACGGTGCGTCGATCAAGCCGGCCGGTAACACCAACCTGTCGGAGACGAACCTCAAGTCGATCAACGACCTGTTCGCCGCCTCCACCAAGGAAGGCGACGTCAACAAGCGCAACGAGATCTACGCGCAGATCGACAAGACGGCCATGGAGGACGCGGCCGTGGTGCCGTTCACCTACGCCAACCAGCTGCTCTTCCGCCCGGCCAACGTGACGAACGTGCTCGTGACCGAGGCCTACAGCGGCCAGTACAGCTACCTGAACCTGGGCGTCAAGTAACTCCCGGTCGGTAGCGCTGGGTTTCACAGCATCGCTGTTCCAACGCTCGTCTGATCACCGCAGAAGGCAGGTGAAGGCCGAGTGGCGGGTGCGGCCCCCGGATCTCCGGGGGCCGCACCCGCCGGGCCGCTCCAAGTGTTTGCATTCATCGTCAGGCGCCTTTTGGGCGCGGTCGCCATGCTGGTCATCGTCAGCATGGTCACCTTCGGCATCTTCTTCCTCCTGCCGAAGATCGCGGGACAGAGCACCGACCAGTTGGCCGCCAAGTACGTCGGCAAGGCTCCGACGCCCGAGGCGATCGTCGACGTCAAGGAACGGCTCGGCCTCGACGATCCGATCGCCGTGCAGTACGGCCGGTTCGTCAAGGGCATCGTGGCCGGACAGGACTTCCAGACCGGTACCGAGGTCGAGCACTGCTCGGCGCCGTGCCTGGGCTATTCCTTCCGCAACAACGAGCCCGTGCTGCCGACCCTGATCGACCGGGCTCCGGTGACGATCTCGCTGGCCCTCGGCGCGTCGATCATCTGGCTGGTGCTCGGCGTGGGGATCGGCGTGCTGTCGGCGCTCAAGCGCGGCAGCCTGTTCGACCGGGCCTCGATGGGCGTCGCCCTGGCGGGCGTGTCGCTGCCCATCTACTTCACCGGTCTCCTCTCGCTGGCGATCTTCTCCTACGGGCTGGGCTGGTTCCCCGCGGGCGGCTCCTACACCGCCTTCACGGAGAACCCGGGGCTGTGGTTCCAGTCCCTGGTGCTGCCGTGGGTGACGCTGGCGTTCCTGTACGCCGCGCTGTACGCGCGTCTGACGAGGGCGGGGATGCTGGAGACCCTGAACGAGGACTACATCCGCACCGCGCGGGCCAAGGGCCTGCCCGAGCGGACCGTCATCACCCGGCACGCGCTGCGCGCGTCGCTGACCCCGATTCTCACGATCTTCGGCCTGGACCTGGGGCTGCTGCTGGGCGGCGCGGTCCTGACCGAGCAGACGTTCAGCCTGCCGGGCCTGGGCGCCCTGTCGATCGAGTCGATCTCCAGCGGTGACCTGCCCATGGTCATGGGCGTGGTCCTCGTCGCGACGATCTTCATCGTGATCGCGAGCCTGATCGTGGACGTCCTTTACGCCGTCGTCGACCCGAGGGTGAGGCTGAGCTAGATGAGCACCGCATTCGAAGGCGCTCCCGACGTGGGACCGGTCGGTTCCGGCAAGCCCGCGTCGTTCCTCGAGGTCCGCGACCTCAAGATCCACTTCCCGACGGACGACGGCCTGGTCAAGTCCGTTGACGGCCTGAACTTCGAGCTCGAGCGCGGCCAGACCCTGGGCATCGTCGGCGAGTCCGGTTCGGGCAAGTCGGTGACCAGCCTGGGCATCCTGGGCCTGCACAACCGCCGCAACTCCAGGGTCTCGGGCGAGATCTGGCTCGACGGCAAGGAACTCGTCTCGGCCCCGCCGGACGACGTCCGCAGGCTGCGCGGCAAGAACATGGCGATGATCTTTCAGGATCCGCTGTCGTCGATGCACCCCTTCTACTCGGTGGGCGCGCAGATCATCGAGGCCTACCGGATCCACAACAACGTCTCCAAGTCGGTGGCCCGCAAGCACGCCATCGACATGCTGGGCCGGGTCGGCATCCCGACGCCGGACAAGCGCGTCGACGACTATCCCCACCAGTTCTCCGGCGGCATGCGGCAGCGCGCGATGATCGCGATGGCGCTGTCCTGCGACCCCGAGCTGCTCATCGCCGACGAGCCCACCACGGCCCTCGACGTCACGGTGCAGGCCCAGATCCTGGACCTGCTGCGTGATCTGCAGCAGGAGTTCAACTCCGCCATCATCATGATCACCCACGACCTCGGCGTGGTCGCCGAGCTGTCGGACCGGATCATGGTCATGTACGGCGGGCGCTCGATCGAGCAGGGCACGGTGGAGGAGCTGTTCCACCAGCCGCAGCACCCCTACACCTGGGGCCTGCTCGGGTCGATGCCGCGCCTGGACCGTGAGCGCACCGACCGGCTGATGCCGGTGAAGGGCACGCCGCCGTCGCTGATCAACCTGCCGTCGGGGTGCGCGTTCCATCCGCGCTGCGGCTACGCGGAGCTCACGGAGGGCAAGAGCCAGACCGTCCGTCCCGAGCTGGAGTACACCGGCCAGGGCAGGCACCGTGTCGCCTGCCACCTGACCGCCGAGCAGCGCCAGCAGATCTGGGAGACCCAGATCAGGCCGAACCTCTGAGGAAGATGAACATGTCCGAAACGCCGCTGCTCGAGGTCACCGACCTGCAGAAGCACTTCCCGGTCCATGCCGGTCTGCTGCGCCGCCAGGTCGCGGCCGTCAAGGCGGTGGACGGGGTCAGCTTCTCGGTCGGCAAGGGCGAGACGCTGGGCCTGGTGGGGGAGTCCGGCTGTGGCAAGACCACGACCGGACGCATGATCATGAAGCTGCTCGAGCCGACCGGCGGCAGCATCAAGTTCGAGGGCCGGGACATCACGAAGCTGTCGCAGGGCGGGATGCGCCCGCTGCGCCGCGACATTCAGATGATCTTCCAGGACCCGTACTCGTCGCTGAACCCGCGCAAGACGGTCGGCTCGATCGTGAGCGCTCCGTTCGCGCTGCAGAAGATCGAGACGCCGAACGGGACGAAGAAGGCCGTCCAGGAGCTGCTCGAGCTGGTGGGCCTGAACCCCGAGCACTACAACCGCTATCCGCACGAGTTCTCCGGCGGCCAGCGTCAGCGCATCGGCATCGCCCGGACCCTGGCGCTGCGGCCGAAGCTGATCGTCGCCGACGAGCCGGTCTCCGCGCTCGACGTGTCGATCCAGGCGCAGGTGGTGAACCTGCTGGAGGACCTGCAGAACGAGCTCGGCCTCACCTATGTGGTGATCGCGCACGACCTGTCGGTGGTCCGCCACATCTCCGACCGCGTCGGCGTGATGTACCTGGGCCGCATGGTAGAGGTCGCCGACCAGGCCGACCTCTACGTCCGGCCGATGCACCCCTACACCATCGCGCTGCTGTCGGCGGTCCCGATCCCGGACCCGAGCGCGCGCAAGGAGCGGGAGCGCATCCGGCTGACGGGCGACGTGCCCTCGCCGCTGAACCCGCCGCCGGGCTGCCATTTCCACACCCGGTGCTGGAAGGCGCAGGACATCTGCAAGACCCAGCAGCCGCCGCTGCTGGAGATCAAGCGGGGCCATCAGGTCGCCTGCCACTTCCCCGAGAACGCCGATTCTTAAGGAAGAGACGCGCGACCGAGACCTTTCTTAACAGAAGGGTGGCGCGGGACGATCTGCGGACTGATCATTGTGTTCGCCCGCATCGTGCCTTGTCGGAAGGCCTGAACCGCGAAGAGTTCCCGCGGCCGATCAAAATTCCATGATGTGTCCAAACGGACATAGAGCGCCTCGTGTGCTCTATGTCCGTTTCTTTGTCAGGGCCCAGTTGTTGTCAGGCTACGGGGACATCACGATCTAGATACGGGGACTGGCGTCGGGCCCCTCACACCAGGAGATTCGCTTCGGACAGGCAATTACTTTCCGGTACGGCGGTCGAGCCCGCCGCCCGCAGGCGTGCCACAAGCACGAGGGCGGTGCGGGGCGGCCGCGGCGATGACGCCGGCCGGGTGTGGAGGTTCGTGAAGCGTGGCCGCACCGATCGAGGTGTCAGGGTCTGAGACTGAGGCCCACCCTGAAGACCTGCTCAAGGGCGTCAGCGGCAAGGCCATCGAGGGGCGATCCCTGGGGCAGATCGCCTGGCTGAGGCTGAAGCGCGACAAGGTGGCGCTCGGCGGCGGTGTCGTCGTGCTGCTCCTGATCGTGATCGCGATCGTGGGGCCCTGGTTCCTCCAGGATCCCCTGAAGCTCAACCAGGACCTCATCGACACGACCCTCCAGCGGCCCAAGGACGGTTTCCTGCACTCGGGGATCAGCAAGGACCACTGGTTCGGCGTCGAGCCGACCTACGGTGCCGACCTCCTCGCGCGGATCGTCAAGGGCGCCCGGGTCTCCCTGCTCGTCGCCTTCCTCGCCACGATCCTGTCGGTGGTGATCGGCTCGGTCCTGGGCGGGCTCGCAGGGTATTTCGGCGGCTGGATCGACACGCTCATCGCCCGCGCCATGGACGTCTTCCTGGCCTTCCCGCTGCTGCTGTTCGCGATCGCGCTCGTCGGCGTCGTCCCGGACGAGGTCCTCGGGCTGAAGCAGAACGGGCTGCGCATCTGGGTGCTGATCTTCGTGATCGGCTTCTTCAACTGGCCTTATGTCGGACGCATCATCCGCGGCCAGGCATTGTCGCTTCGCGAACGCGAATTCGTGGACGCCTCGCGCGCACTCGGCGCCGGCCATTTCCATATCTTCTTCCGTGAGATCCTGCCGAACCTGTTCGGCCCGATCCTCGTCTACTCGACGCTGCTGATTCCCACGAACATCCTGTTCGAGGCGGCGCTGTCGTTCCTCGGCGTCGGGATCATCCCCCCCGAGCCGTCGTGGGGCAACATGCTCACCCTCGCCGTGCCGACCTACCAGAGCACCCCGTTCTACATGGTCGTCCCCGGCATGGCGATCTTCATCACGGTCATGGCCTTCAACCTTCTGGGCGACGGTCTCCGTGATGCTCTCGACCCCCGGGCACGTTGAGTCCGGTCTCTCTCTCCTCCGTCTCGTCTGAAGGGAAATCGGTCTGTATGAAGAAGACCAAACCAATCGCGCTGGCAGCGGCAGGTCTCCTGCTCACGTCGGTCCTCGCCGCCTGCGGTGGCGGCGATGACGACACGAGCACCGGTGGCGGCGGTGGCGGCGGTTCCACCGCCCAGAACGACGCGCTGACCAAGGTCGTCAACGCCTCCGACAAGAAGGGCGGCACGCTCCGCATCGCCCTGTCGGACGACTTCGACTCGCTCGACCCGGGTGACACCTACGCGGCCCTGCAGTGGAACTTCTCGCGTCTGTACGCACGCGCGCTGGTCACCTTCAAGCCGGTACCGGGCACGGGCAACCTGGAACTGGTCCCCGACCTGGCGACGGATCTGGGCAAGCCCTCCGACGACGGCCTGTCCTGGACCTACACGCTGCGTCCCGGCCTGAAGTACGACGACGGCACTCCGATCACCTCGAAGGACGTCAAGTACGCGGTCGAGCGCTCGAACTACTCGAAGCAGCTGCAGACCGGTCCGAAGTACTTCAAGCAGTACCTGGCCGACCCGGACAAGTACAAGGGCCCGTACGACGACAAGGCCGACTTCAAGAGCATCGAGACGCCGGACGACTCGACCGTCGTCTTCAAGCTGAGCAAGAAGTTCGCGGAGTTCGACTACCTCGCGTCGATGCCGCAGACCGCTCCGGTGCCGAAGGCCAAGGACAAGGGCCTGGACTACAAGAAGGCCGTCGTCTCCTCCGGTCCTTACAAGATCGACGCCTACGCGGTCGGCAAGTCGCTGTCGATGTCCCGCAACCCGAGCTGGGACCAGGCGAGCGACCCGATCCGCACGGCCCTGCCGGACAAGATCGAGGTTCAGCTCGGCCAGGACGCGAACGACATCGACAACCGTCTTCTGTCGGGCGGCCTCGACCTCGACCTCGCCGGTGTCGGCGTCCAGGTCCCGGCTCAGGGCAAGATCCTGGGCAACACGGACCAGAAGAAGCTCAGCGACGTCTCCACCGGTGGCACGCTGTCCTACCTGGCGCTGAACCAGACCGTCGCGCCGCTGGACAACATCCACTGCCGCAAGGCCGTGGCCTACGCGACCGACAAGCTCGCCGCGCAGACCGCCTTCGGCGGGCCGGTGACCGGTGGCCAGATCGCCACGACGATCGTCCCGTCGACCGTCAGCGGTTACGTCAAGGCCGACGCCTACCCGTCGGGCCCGGACAACCACGGTGACGTGGCCAAGGCCAAGGAAGAGCTGGCCGCCTGCGGCAAGCCGAACGGCTTCGACATCGTGATGTCGGCCCGCTCGGACCGTCCGAAGGAAATGCAGATGCAGGCCGGTCTGCAGCAGGGCTTCGCCCGGGTCGGCATCAAGGTGACCTTCAAGAACGCCCCGTTCAGCGACTACATCACCACGCTGCACGCCTCCCCGGACTACATCCACAAGAACAAGATCGGCATCATCTTCACCAAGTGGGGTGCCGACTGGCCGTCCGGCTTCGGCTTCCTGTCGCAGATCGTGGACAGCCGCGCCATCAAGCCCTCCGGTAACTCCAACTACCAGGAGACCAAGAACCCGGAGGTCGACAAGCTGCTCGACCAGGCCGCGGAGACCCCGGACAAGGCCGCTCGCGAGAAGCTCTACGCGCAGATCGACCAGACCGTCATGGCCGAGGCCGGCATCGTTCCGCTCGTCTACTCCAGCCAGCTCCTCTACCGCCCCGCGAGCCTGACGAACGTGTACGTCTCGCCCGCCTACAGCGGCATGTACGACTACGTCCACCTGGGCGTCAAGTAGTCCTGCGTACCGTCTTCACTGCTTGCTAGAAGGTAGGTGAAGGCCTAGTGGTGGACGGTGGGTGTCCCGCGTGATCCGCGGGGCGCCCACCGCTCCGCCCGGCCGCCCCCCTTGTTCTCTTTCATCATCAGACGCCTCCTGGGCGCGGTCGGCCTCCTGCTGATCGTCAGCCTGGTCACCTTCGCCATCTTCTTCCTGTTGCCGAGGCTGGCGGGCGCGAGCCCCGACGACCTCGCGACCAAGTACGTCGGGAAGGCTCCGACCGCCGAGGCCGTCGCGGCGACCAAGGAGCGGCTCGGGCTCGACGACCCGTTCCCGATCCAGTACGCCCGCTACGTCAAGGGCATCGTCGTCGGCCAGGACTACAGCAACGGCCCGGAAGTGAACCACTGCCCGCCGCCGTGCCTCGGCTACTCCTTCGTCAACAACGAACCGGTGCTGCCGACGCTGATGGACCGGGCTCCGGTGACCTTGTCGCTGGCGGTGGGAGCGGCGGTGCTGTGGCTCATCGGCGGGGTGTCGATCGGTGTGCTGTCCGCCCTGAAGCGGGGCACGGTCCTGGACCGTGCGGCCATGGCGATCGCCCTGGCGGGCGTGTCGCTGCCGATCTACTTCACCGGCCTGCTGTCACTGGCGATCTTCTCCTACTGGCTGAAGATCATTCCGAGTACGCAGTACGTCAACTTCAAGGACGATCCGCTCGAGTGGGCCAACCATCTGTCCCTCGCCTGGATCACGCTGGCGTTCCTGTACGCCGCCCTTTATGCGCGTCTGACGAGGGCGGGGATGCTGGAGACCCTGAACGAGGACTACATCCGCACCGCGCGGGCCAAGGGCCTGCCGGAACGGACGGTCGTCGTGCGGCACGCGCTGCGCGCGTCGCTGACCCCGATTCTCACGATCTTCGGCCTGGACCTGGGGCTGCTGCTGGGCGGCGCGGTCCTGACCGAGAGCACCTACAGCTACGCGGGGCTGGGCACCCTGTCGATCAGCTCGATCGAGAAGGGCGACCTGCCGATGGTCATGGGCGTGGTGCTCCTGGCGACGGTCTTCATCGTCGTCGCGAGCCTGATCGTGGACCTTCTCTACGCCGTGGTCGACCCGAGGGTGAGGCTCAGCTGATGGGCATGGGTGACAAGATGCCGCGCGAGGAACTGGCCGGCCGGGTCGGTTCCGACGAGGCGCACACGGCCGAGCCGACCTCCTTCCTCGAGGTCCGCGACCTCAGGATCCACTTCCCGACGGACGACGGCCTGGTCAAGTCCGTTGACGGCCTGAACTTCAAGCTCGACCGCGGCCGCACGCTGGGCATCGTCGGCGAGTCGGGTTCGGGCAAGTCGGTGACGAGCCTGGGCATCCTGGGCCTGCACAACCGCCGCAACTCCAAGGTCTCGGGCGAGATCTGGCTGGACGGCAACGAGATCGTCGGTTCCTCTCCGGACCAGGTCCGCAGGCTGCGCGGCAAGAACATGGCGATGATCTTTCAGGATCCGCTGTCGTCGATGCACCCCTTCTACTCGGTGGGTTCGCAGATCATCGAGGCGTACCGGATCCACAACGACGTCTCCAAGTCGGTGGCGCGCAAGCACGCGATCGACATGCTGGGCCGGGTGGGGATCCCGACGCCGGACAAGCGGGTCGACGACTATCCGCACCAGTTCTCCGGCGGCATGCGGCAGCGCGCGATGATCGCGATGGCGCTGTCGTGCGACCCGGAGCTGCTGATCGCCGACGAGCCGACGACGGCGCTGGACGTCACGGTGCAGGCGCAGATCCTGGATCTGCTGCGTGATCTGCAGCAGGAGTTCAACTCCGCCATCATCATGATCACCCACGACCTCGGCGTGGTCGCCGAGCTCGCCGACGACGTCCTGGTGATGTACGGCGGCAACGCGGTCGAGTACGCCTCGGTCGAGGACGTCTTCCACGGTCCGCTGCACCCCTACACCTGGGGCCTGCTGGGGTCGATGCCGCGGATGGACCGGGAGCGGACCGAGCGGCTGCTGCCCATCAAGGGCTCCCCTCCGTCGCTGATCAACCTGCCGTCGGGGTGCGCCTTCCATCCGCGCTGCGCGTTCGCGGAGCTGAACGGGGGCAAGAGCGAGACCGAGGTGCCGCTGCTGCGGGAGCTGGCTCCGGGCCACAAGGCGGCGTGTCATCTGCCGCTGGAGCGGCGCCGGGAAATCTGGGACGAAGAGATCAGGCCGAAACTGTGACTGAAGAGAACGTGAGCACGGTCGGGGAGCCGGAAGCGGTGGCCTCCGCCGGGGAGGCTCCCGCGGGGGAGGCGCTGCTGCGCGTGGAGGGGCTGCGCAAGCACTTCCCGGTCCACGCGGGCCTGCTGCGCCGCCAGGTCGCGGCGGTCAAGGCCGTGGACGGGGTCAGCTTCTCGGTCCGCAAGGGCGAGACGCTGGGTCTGGTGGGGGAGTCGGGCTGCGGCAAGACGACCACCGGCCGGATGATCATGAAGCTGCTGGACTCCACGGCGGGTTCGATCTTCTTCGAGGGCCGGGACATCACGAAGCTGTCGCAGGGCGGGATGCGCCCGCTGCGCCGCGACATTCAGATGATCTTCCAGGACCCGTACTCGTCGCTGAACCCGCGCAAGACGGTCGGCTCGATCGTGGGTGCTCCGTTCGGGTTGCAGAAGATCGAGACGCCGAACGGGACGAAGAAGGCCGTCCAGGAGCTGCTGGAGCTGGTGGGTCTCAACCCCGAGCACTACAACCGCTATCCGCACGAGTTCTCCGGCGGCCAGCGTCAGCGCATCGGCATCGCCCGGACCCTGGCGCTGCGGCCGAAGCTGATCGTGGCGGACGAGCCGGTGTCGGCCCTGGACGTGTCGATCCAGGCGCAGGTGGTGAACCTGCTGGAGGACCTGCAGGACGAGCTGGGCCTCACCTATGTGGTGATCGCGCACGACCTGTCGGTGGTCCGGCACATCTCCGACCGGGTCGCGGTCATGTACCTCGGCAAGATCGTGGAGATCGCCGACCAGGCGGACCTCTACACCGCGCCGATGCACCCCTACACCAACGCGCTGCTGTCGGCGGTGCCCGTCCCCGATCCGGGGGCGGCGCGCGGCCGGGAGCGGATCCGGCTGACCGGTGACGTGCCCTCGCCGCTGAACCCGCCGCCGGCCTGCCACTTCCATCCGCGCTGCTGGAAGGCGCAGGTGATCTGCAAGGAGGTCGAGCCGCCGCTGGCGCTGCTGGCCCCCGGCCACGAGGTGGCCTGCCACTTCCCGGAGAACGCCCCCGACGGCTATGTGGCCCCGGAGAGCACGCCGCTGGTGCGCAAGGTCGACGCCGTGTAGCGGATCGCTGACTGATCGGATTCATGCCCGCCCGTGCATGGCACGGGCGGGCTCCGCCTTGTCGTGGCAAGGATGGGGCGGGTGCGCAGCGCCCTGATCGTCCTCGTCTCGCTGGTGGTGTTCGCGGCCCTGGCGCCGTGCTGGGCTCGCTGGACGGGCCATCCGCCGCAGCTGGCCTTCCCCGCGTTCGGGCTGCGGCCCGACGGAACCCCCGTCCCGCCCGGCGGCAGGTTCTGGCTGGGCGCCGACGGTCTCGGCCGCGACGTCCTGGTCAGGGCGGCCTACGCGGCGAGGACCTCCCTGCTGACGGGGTTCGCCGCGACGGCCCTGGCGACGTTCCTGGGGGTGGCGGCGGGCCTGGCCGGCGGTTTCCTGGGCGGGGCGGCCGACGCGGTCGTGGCGCGGGGCACGGAGGTGCTGCTGGCGTTCCCGTTTCTGCTGGCGGCGCTGGCCGCCGCCGTCGTGCTCGGCGGAGGCCCGCTGGTGGTGGTGCCGGTGGTGGCGGTCGCGCTGGCGGCGCCGATGGCCAGGGCGGTGCGGGCGAGGGTGCTGCACGTGCGGGAGCTGGCGTACGTGGAGGCGGCGCGGGCGCTGGGCGCCTCGCCGTGGCGGGTGATGACGGGCGAGGTCCTGCCGGCGCTGGCCGGGCCGGTCGTGGCGCTGGCGGTGCTGCTGCTGCCGGCGGCGGTGGCGGCCGAGTCGACGCTGGCCTATCTGGGGGCGGCGCAGGGAACGAGCTGGGGGGCCATGCTCGCGGACGGGCAGGAGGCCTACCGGACCGCCTGGTGGACGCTCCTGGTTCCGGGCGGCCTGCTGCTGGCCGCGACCCTGGCCTGTGCGGTGCTGGGCGATGCGCTGACCCGGCGGCTGCCGTGACGGGGTTCCTGGTCCGCCGGGCGGCGGCGGCCATCGCGGTGCTGTGGCTGGTGTCGGCGGCGGTGTTCACCCTGCTGCACGTGGTCGCACCGCATCCCGAACGGGTGATCGGCGGGCCGCGGGCGAGCGCGGAGACCCTGGCGGCCATCCGCGCCGACCTCGGCCTCGACGAGCCGCTGTTCGTGCAGTACGGCCGGTTCGCCGGCGGGCTGCTCCGCGGTGATCTCGGCCGGTCCTACCAGAGCGGGGAGCCGGTGGCGGGGATGCTGGCGGACCGGCTGCCGGTGACGGTGCTGCTCGTGGGCGGAGGCTGCGCGCTGGCGCTGCTGCTCGGGGTGGCGCTGGGGGTGGGCGGCCTGTCGCGGCCGCGGCTGGCCGACACCGTCGTGCTGGGGGTGGCGGCGACCCCGGTGTTCCTGGTCGGCCTGCTGCTGCTGGCGGCGCTGTTCGCCGGGCTCGGCGCGGCGGGCCTGCACCTGGTGGAGCCGGGGCCGCCGATGGCGGGGCACTTCTGGCGGCGGATGGCCCTCCCGTGGCTGACCCTCGGACTGGTCCTGGCCGCCTCCTACGCCCGGCTGACCCGGGTGACGCTCGCCGAGACGCTGGGCGCCGACCACGTCCGGGCGGCCCGGTCGCGCGGGGTGGCGGAGCGGCGGCTGGTGTGGCGGCACGGGCTGCGGGTCGCCGCGGTCCCGCTGGCCACCCAGCTCGGGGTCGACATGGGGGCGCTGCTGTCGGGGGCGGTCGTGGTGGAGAAGGTCTTCGGGGTGCAGGGGGCGGGGCAGCTGACCGCGCAGGCCGTCGCGGTGGGGGACGCCCCCGTGGTGCTGGGCGCGGTCCTGGCGGGGGCGTGCTGCGCGGTGGCCGCCGCGACGGTCGTGGACGTGGCCGTCGCGGCCCTGGACCCCGTGTCTCGGTTTTGGAGTCCCTCTCCTTCTTAAGGAGGGGGACGAGATCCACACTCGGGAGGGGACGTTCGCCGTGGCCGGGGGCCTAACGTGAAGGGGTGAGCGACCGCATCCGTGACCTGCGCAACTGGTCGGCCGGCCATCCGGAGGTTCTGGACGGCGCGGTCGCCGGTCTCCTGCTGGTCCTGTCGCTGATCGGCCTCGTCTTCACCCGCGATCCCGACAGCGCCTACCGGCACGCGGACGCCCTGAACGGCCTGATCGTCACCCTGATGATCCTCTCCCTGATCTGGCGGCAGCGGTTCCCGCTCGCGGTGCTGGCCTGGGTGGTGGCCGGTGAGGCCGTCCTGATGGCCCTGGACTACGGGGCGTCGGGGGAGATCTTCGCCTACCTGATCGCGGTGTACACCGTGGCGGCGCACCGGCCGCTGGCCCGTAGCGCGCTCGGCGGCGCCGCCGCCCTGGCCGCTCTCGAGATCATGATGCTGCTGGACGACCGGCAGCGCGGCGTCCTCGACATGATCAGCAACACGATCCTGTTCTGCGGGGTGTGGTGGCTCGGCCGCAGCCTGCGGCTGCGCCGCTCCTACCTGGCCGAGCTGGAGGACAGGGCGGCCCGGCTGGAGAAGGCCAGGTTCGCCGACGCCCGCGCCGCCCGGGTCGAGGAGCGGTCCCGGATCGCCCGCGAGCTGCACGACGTCGTCGCCCACCACGTGTCGGTGATGACCGTCCAGGCGGGGGCGGCCCGCCGGATCATGGCCAAGGACCCCGAGTCGGCCCGCGAGGCGATCGAGACGATCGAGCAGGTCGGTCGCACGGCGCTGAGCGAGATGCGGCGGATCGTCGGGGTGCTGCGGACCGACAGGGACGTCGAGCAGCCCGGCGCGGAGCTGGCGCCGCAGCCCGGCATGGAGGATCTGGCGGGGCTGATCGAGCAGATCCGCGAGACCGGCCTGGCGGTGCAGCTCGACGTCGACGGCGACCCCCGTAAACTCTCCACCGGGGTCGACCTGGCCGCCTACCGGCTGATCCAGGAGGCCCTCACCAACAGCCTCAAGCACGCGGGGCCGCACGCCAGGGCCTGGGTCCATCTGCGCTACACCGACCGCTCGCTGACCCTCGAGGTCGTCGACAACGGCCGTGGCGTGGCGGCCTCGATGACCGAGGATCCCGACACACCGGGCCACGGCCTGGTGGGCATGCGGGAACGCGTCGCGCTCTATGGTGGCGAGCTCCGGATCGGCCCGCGGATCGGCGGCGGGTTCGAGGTCCGGGCCCGCTTCCCCCTGGAAGTCTGAACCTTTTTCAAGAGCCCTGGAGGCCCTGTGAGCACGGCGGCGGTACGGATCCTGCTGGTGGACGACCAGCCGCTGCTGCGGACGGGGTTCAAGCTGATCCTCGAGGCGGAGCACGACCTGACGATCGTCGGAGAGGCGGGGGACGGCGCCGCGGCGGTCGAGGCGACCAGGTCGCTGATGCCCGACGTGGTGCTGATGGACATCCGGATGCCGGGGGTCGACGGGATCGAGGCCACCCGCAGGATCGTCAGGGACCGGGCTCCCGGCGCGGGCTCCCACGACCCGAAGGTGCTGATCCTCACGACCTTCGACCTGGACGAGTACGTCATCGAGGCGGTCCGGGCGGGCGCCAGCGGGTTCCTGCTGAAGGACGCCCCGCCGGAGGACCTCGTGACGGCGATCAGGATCGTCGCGAACGGCGACGCGATCGTGGCGCCGTCGGTGACCCGGAGGCTGCTCGACCGGTTCGCCACCAAGCTGCCGTCGGTCACCGACGAAGGTCCGCCGCCGGGCCTGGAGCATTTGACCGAACGCGAGCGCGAGGTCCTCAGCCAGGTCGCCAAGGGCCTGTCGAACGCCGAGATCGCCCGGGAGCTGGTCGTCAGCGAGACGACCATCAAGACCCACGTGGGCAACGTCCTGGCGAAGCTGGGGCTCCGCGACCGGGTCCAGGCCGTCGTCTACGCCTACGAGACGGGCCTGATCAGGCCCGGCGGCGTCTGAGCCGGAGGATCTTAGCGGCCGCACGGTCCTCAGGGGCGCCGCTCGGGGTTTCTCCCGGCTCGGGGTCGGGGTTCCCCTACTTCCGGGGGAGGAGATCTTCGCTCCTCCTCCTGCGGTGGGTGGAGCGCAAAGTCCCTTCCCGAGGGCGATCCGCGCACACTGATCAACTCCTACGGTTGGGGTAACTCGAATCACGTTCCCCCTGTTACCGAATCCTGGGAGTCACCCCGTGTCGCACGCCGCTCCGTATGCCGCCTCCGGAGGGGGCGAGCTCGCCGCCCGCGTCGAGAACGTCACCAAGTCCTACGGGATGGGTGACGCCGAGGTCCGGGCGCTGGACAACGTCACCGCGGGGATCCCGCGCGGCAGGTTCACCGCCATCATGGGCCCGTCCGGGTCCGGCAAGTCCACCCTGATGCACTGCATGGCGGGCCTGGACGCCGTCACCTCCGGCACCGTCTTCGTCGGTGACGTCGAGCTGTCCCGCCTGGACGACAAGCGCCTGACCCGCCTGCGCCGCGACAAGATCGGCTTCGTCTTCCAGGCGTTCAACCTGGTGCCGACCCTGACGGCGCTGGAGAACATCACGCTGCCGATGGACATCGCGGGCCGCAAGCCCGACCAGGCCTGGCTCGACAACGTCATCGACACCGTCGGCCTGCGCCCGCGCCTGAAGCACCGCCCCTCGGAGCTGTCGGGCGGCCAGCAGCAGCGCGTGGCCTGCGCCCGCGCCCTCGCCTCCCGGCCCGAGATCATCTTCGCCGACGAGCCGACCGGCAACCTGGACTCGCGGTCCGGCGCCGAGGTGCTGTCGTTCCTGCGGTCCTCGGTGCGGGAGATGGGCCAGACCATCGTCATGGTCACCCACGACCCGGCCGCCGCCGCCTACGCCGACGAGGTCATGTTCCTGCAGGACGGCCGGATCGTCGACACCATGACCGGCCCGACGGCCGAGAAGGTCCTGGAGCGCATGAAGGGCTTCGAGCTGCCGGGGGTCGTGTCCCAGTGATGACCAAGGTCACGCTCCGCAATCTCGCGGCGCACAAGCTCAGACTGGTGCTGACGGCGCTGTCGGTCATCCTGGGAGTGGCGTTCGTCGCCGGCACCCTGACCTTCACCGACACCGTCACCAAGTCCTTCGACGACCTCGTCGGCTCGTTCGGCAAGAACACTTCGGCCGTCGTCCGGGCCAAGAAAGTCCTCGAGGGCGAGGGCCAGGGCGACTTCAAGACCGGCGTGGTCATCCCGCAGGCGACGGTCGATACCGTCAGCAGGCTGGCGGGCGTCCAGACGGTCTGGCCCCAGGTGCAGGGGTACGCGGCCATCATCGACAAGGACAACAAGCTGGTCGGCGGCGGCGGTCCGCCCCAGTTCGGCCTGAACTGGACCGAGGACGGCGACCGGTCGATCACCGAGGGGCGCACCCCGAACGCGCCGTCCGAGGTCGCCCTGGACACCAAGACGGCGAAGAAGGCCGGCTACAAGCTCGGCGACCAGGTGAAGATCCAGTTCCTGGGGTCGATCCAGCCGTTCACGGTCGTCGGCATCGTCGGCGGCAACAACCTGGGCGCCACCCTCACCTACTTCGACACCGCGACGGCGCAGAAACTGCTGCTGAAGCCCGGCGAGTTCTCCTCGATCTCGGTCAAGGCCAAGGACGGGGTGAACGAGCAGCAGGTCGTCGACCAGATCAAGCCCGTCCTGCCGGCGCAGCTCGAGGCCGTCACCGGTGAGAAGATCCGGGAGGAGAACAAGCAGAGCTTCGACGAGTTCCTGAGCTTCATGCGGCCGTTCCTGCTGGCCTTCGCCTTCGTGTCGATCATCGTGGGCTCGTTCAACATCTTCAACACCTTCTCGATGCTGGTCGCCCAGCGGACCCGCGAGCTGGCCCTGCTGCGGGCGGTCGGCGCCTCCCGCCGCCAGGTCACCCGCGCCGTGCTCGGCGAGGCGGTCGCCGTCGGCCTCGTCGGCTCCACCCTGGGGCTGGGGCTGGGCCTCGGGCTCGCCGCCCTCCTGAAGACGATCTTCGGCTCGTTCGGGCTGGAGCTCGGCGGCGGCCTGTCCGTCACCCCCATGACCGTGGTCGCCGCCTACCTCGTCGGCATCGTCGTCACCTGCGTCGCGGCCTACTTCCCGGCCCGCCGCGCGGCGAAGATCCCGCCGGTGGCGGCCATGCGCGACGACGTCGGAATCCCGCAGCGGTCGCTGCGCATCAGGGCCGTGATCGGCTCGGTCGTCGCGGTGGCGGGCGCCGCCCTCATGAGCCTGGCGCTGTCGGGCAACGCGGGCAACACGCAGGAGACCCTGTCGATCCTGGGCCTCGGCGTGCTGCTGGTGTGGCTCGCCGCGGCGATGCTGGCCGCGGTCATCGGCAAGCCCGTCGTCCGCTTCCTGGCCGGCTACTACCCGAAGGTCTTCGGCGTGGCGGGCCGCATGGCCAAGGAGAACCCGGGCCGCAACCCGCGCCGCACCGCGGTCACCGCCGTCGCCCTGATGATCGGCCTGTCGCTGGTCACCACCGTCAACGTCATCGGCTCCTCGCTGAGCGCCTCGATCGCGGACACGGTCGGCAAGGAGTTCGGCGTCGACTACACGGTGGCCTCCAGCAACGCCAACGTCCCGCTGAACAAGGACCTGATCAGCCAGGTCGAGAAGCTCAAGGACGTCGACAAGGCGGTCGAGATCGGCCTGGGCACCTTCAAGTCCGGCAAGGACAACCACGGCTACGCCACCGGCAACCCCGCCGAGCTGCTGTCGGTCGTCAACAGCAAGGTCATCGCCGGGACGTCCGACACGGGCGCCGACGGCGTGCTGCTCTCCGAGGACCAGGCCGAGAGCGACAAGCTCACGGTCGGCAGCGTCTTCCCGGCGATCTTCCCCGACGGCAAGACCGAGAACCTGACGGTCAAGGGCATCTACCCCAAGAGCCAGCTCCTGGGATCCGTGGTCCTGTCGCCGGACGTGTGGAAGGCGCACACCACCGACCCGCTGCCGTTCATGGTCGCGGTGAAGACGTCCAAGGCCGGTGACGACTTCCGCAAGTCCCTGGACGCCGTCGCCAAGCCCTTCCCCGGTGTGGACGTCCAGGACCAGTCGGACCTGAAGCAGCAGGTCCAGTCGGCGCTCAACCTGGCCACCACGTTCTTCACGATGATGCTCGCCCTGTCGATCATCATCGCGGTGTTCGGCGTGATCAACACGATCGTGCTGTCGGTGACGGAGCGGACTCGCGAACTGGGCCTGCTGCGGGCGGTCGGCCTGAGCCGCCGTCAGATGCGGCGCATGGTCAGGCTGGAGTCGGTCGCCATCGCCCTGTTCGGCGGGCTGCTCGGCGTCGGCCTCGGACTCGGGTTCGGCATCGCGATTCAGCACAGCTCCGGCGACAACATGCAGGTCCTCGCGATCCCCTACTTCTGGGTGGTCTTCTGGATCGTGTTCTCGGTGGTCATCGGGATCCTCGCCTCGCTGTGGCCGGCCTGGCGCGCCGGGAAGATGGACATCCTCAAGGCCATCGCCACGCAGTGACCCTCTGAAGGAAAGGGGGGTCCGTCCTCCCCGTACGGACCTCCCCGCCACGCCCCCGGCCGCCTACCGGGGGCGTGGCCCTTCCCATTTGACCGACGCGCGGGTTTCCGTTCACCGAAGCGGAGGCATCCACCGAAGAGAAGATCTTCTCGGGAGGTGGACGATGCTCGACCAACTCGCCCGGAAATGGTGGCTGCTCGCGCTGCGCGGGGTGTTCGCCATCCTGTTCGGGATCGTCGCCTGGGTGTGGCCCGACATCACCGTCCTGGCCCTGGCGATCCTCTTCGGCGCCTACGCGCTCGTCGACGGGGCCATCGCCCTCGCCGGGGCGTTCGCCGGCGGAACCCCCGAGAAGTCACGCGGCTGGCTCGGCTTCACCGGCGTGTGCGGCATCGCCCTCGGCCTCATGGCCATGATCTGGCCCGGCGCCACCGCCTTCATCATCCTCACCGTCATCGCCGCCTGGGCGATCGTCACCGGCGTCTTCGAGATCATCGTGGCGATCATGACGCGGAACGTCGTCGAGGGCAGCTGGTGGCACGTGGCGGGCGGCGCCGTGTCCGTCCTGTTCGGCGCCGTGCTCCTGATCTGGCCGCGCGGCTCCGGCCTCGCCCTCATCTGGGTCGTCGGCCTGTTCTCCATCCTCTTCGGCATCGCCCTCGTCTTCGCCGCCTTCAAGCTCAAGAACCTCGCCGCCCGCACCGGAGCCGGTCCCCACCCGACCGGCGCCACCCCCGCCTTCTAGGCCGATGCACCTAGCGGGCGCGGGCGCCGTCCCAGGTCATCAGGTTCTGGAGGAGTTCGGCCTGCTCCACGGCGTCGTCGAGGGCGTTGTGGGTGTGGCGCCGGCCGGAGAGCAGGCCGCGGGGCATCTTGGCCTTCACCGCGTCGCGGATCTGGGTGCGGCCCCGGGCCGCGTAGAGCGACTTCATGTCCAGGCAGCGCGAGAAGCCGAACGGTGAGCCGCCCTCGGCGTACTGCACGAAATAGTGGTACATCCACATCCAGTCGAAGCCCAGCGGGTAGGCCGCGAACACCGGGAACGCCCCGGCCTCCCGGGCGACCTCGCGGACCCACGCGGCGGCGTCCGTCATGGCCTCGGCCGGATCACGGCCGTTGATCTTCAGATTCTCCCGGTCGAGCCCCGAGACGGCCAGCGCCTCCGGCTCGAAGGCGTCACTGATCGGCTTCAGCTCGGCGTAGTAGGTCTTCTCGAACGGATGCCGGTGGGTGAAGACCGCCCCGTCATAGGAACCGGCGACAGAGAACCCGAAACTGAGCATCGAATACGGGCCCGGGATCGGGCCGTCGGCCTCGATGTCACACGAGAAATAGAGATCAGGACTGGCCATGGGCCGACCGTAGCGGGGAGTGCCCGCACGCGCACACGGATTGCGGGCACACGGATCACAGATCGTCGGTCTGGTCGCGCGGCGAGGGGACCGGCTCGGCCACCACGGACTTCTCCGGCAGCGGCGGCAGCGTGCCGCCGTATTCCGGGCAGCGCGCCTTGTGATCGCACCAGTCGCAGATCCGCGACGGCCGAGGCCGCCACTCCCCGGTGTCCATCGCCCGGCGGATCGCCGACCACAGCGCCTCGACCTTCCGCTCGGTGGCCCGCAGATCGGCCTCATCGGGGGAGTACCGCAGGACCTCGCCGTTGCCCAGGTACATCAGCTGCAGCAGCCGCGGCACCCGCCCGTGGATCCGCCACAGCACCAGGGCGTAGAACTTCATCTGGAACAGCGCCCGCGCCTCGAAGTCCGCCCGCGGCGCGCTGCCGGTCTTGTAGTCGACGATCCGCACGTCACCCGAGGGGGCCACGTCCACCCGGTCGATGTAACCGCGCAGCTTCAGGCCCGTCGGCAGGACCGTCTCCACGAACAGCTCCCGGTCGGCCGGCTCGAGCCGCTGCGGATCCTCCAGCGTGAAATACCGCTCCAGCATCGTGTGCGCCTGGGCCAGCCACTCCTCCTGGGCCTGGTCCTCCGCGCCGTCGAACAGCGCCGACAGCTCCGGCTCCTCGGCGACCAGCCGCTCCCACTGCGGATCCAGCAGCGCTTGGGCCGCCTGCGGGGTCCGCTCCGCCGCAGGCAGATCGAACAGCCGTTCGAGAACGGCGTGGACCAGGGTGCCGCGGACCGCCGCGGGGCTCGGCTTCTCCGGAATCCGGTCGATCACCCGGAAGCGGTAGAGCAGCGGGCACGTCATGAAGTCGCCCGCCCGCGACGGGGACAGCGACCCGATCGCGGTGGGTGCGGCGTCCGTGGTCGTCATGCCCCGAGCGTAGGGGAAACGGCCGACAGAATCGCGCAGGAGCCCGGCGCCGGGCGGCACGGGACCGGTCTCCCGGATCAGGCCATAGCATCGGAACGTGGGGAACGCAGCGGGCCGCGGGCCGGGACTCCTGATCGGCCGGGTCCTCGGGGTCCCGGTGTACGTTTCGTGGAGCTGGCCGATCGTCGCCCTCGTGATCACCTTCGTGTTCCGCGAACCCGCCGGGCAGGTCGCCTCCGGAGCAGGAGCGGTCGCCGTGGCGTTCTCCTACGCCGTCCTGCTGTACGCCTCCGTCCTGGTCCACGAGATCAGCCACGCCGCCGTGGCCCGCGCGTTCGGCCTGCCGGTCCGGTCGATCGTCCTGCACGTCCTCGGCGGCGTCACCCAGATCGACCGGGAGTCCCGCAGCCCCGGACGGTCCTTCCTGGTCGCCGCGGCGGGCCCCGCCATGTCGCTGCTCCTGGGCCTCGCCGGCCTGGCCGTCCTGGCCCTCACCGACCTGCCGCCCGTCCCCGACCTGCTGGTCCAGGCCCTCACCGTCGCCAACCTCATCGTCGGGGTGTTCAACCTGCTGCCCGGCCTGCCCCTCGACGGCGGCTACCTGGTCCGCGCCGTCGTCTGGAAGATCACCGGCAGGGACAGGGACGGCACCATCGCCGCCGCCCACGTCGGACGCGTCCTCGCCATCGGCCTGCTCGTCGCCGGAACCTGGCTCGCCACCCGCGGCGCACCCGGCACCAACTGGATCATGGTGGCGTGGGCGGCGTTCCTCGCCTCCTTCATCTGGATCGGCGCCACCCAGGCCATCCGCGTCGAACGCGTCCGCGACCGCATCCCCCTCCTGCACGCCCGCAGGATCGGCCGCCGCGCCGTCGCCGTCCCCGGCGAGACGCCCCTCGCCCGCGCCCTGGAGATCGCCAGAGAGGCCCAGGCGGGAGCCGTCGTCATCGTCGGCCACGACGGCACCCCCACCGGCCTGGTCAGCGAGGCGGCCGTCCACGCCGTCCCCGAGGCCCGCAGTCCCTGGACGAGCGCCGCCGACGTCGCCCGCACCCTCGGCGCCGACTCCACCATCGACGCCGACCTGTCCGGCGAGGACCTCATCGTGGCCGTCCGCCGCGCCGCCGCCGGCGAGCTCCTCCTCCTCGAGACCACCGGGGAGATCTACGGCGTCCTGGCCGCCGCCGACGTCGACCGGCTCCTGAGCCGCGCCTGAGCGAGCACGCCGCGGCGCCCTCCGGAGCCCGATAACCTTGAGGGATGACCGAGAGCACCGCGGCCGAGTCCAGCGCAGCAGCAGCACAGCCCCGCACACCCCACGGCATCCTCCGGGACGGCGACCAAGTGCAGCTGACCGACCCCAAGGGCCGGATCAACACGCTGACCCTGCAGGCCGGCAAGCAGTGGCACGGTCACAAGGGCTGGATTCAGCACGACGAGATCATCGGCAGGCCCGAGGGCATCGTCGTCCGCTCCACCGGCGGCATCGACTACCTGATCTTCCGCCCGCTGCTCCAGGACTTCGCCGTCCGGATGCCGCGCGGAGCCGCCGTCGTCTACCCCAAGGACGCCGGCCAGATCGTCGCCATGGCCGACATCTTCCCCGGCGCCAAGGTCGTCGAGGCCGGAGCGGGCTCCGGCGCCCTGTCCTGCTTCCTGCTGCGGGCCGTCGGCGAGCACGGCTCCCTGTCCTCCTACGAGCGCCGCGAGGACTTCGCCGAGGTCGCCCGCAAGAACGTCGAGAAGTTCTTCGGCGGCCCCCACCCCTCCTGGAAGCTCACCGTCGGCTCCGTCGAGGACGCCATCGCCGAGACCGAGGTCGACCGGATCGTCCTGGACATGCTCGCCCCGTGGGAGTGCCTGGACGCCATGGCCAAGGCCCTCGTGCCCGGCGGCCTCATCTGCTGCTACGTCGCCACGACCACCCAGATGTCGCGCGTCGTCGAGGGACTGCGCGAGCAGGGCTCCTTCGCCGAGCCGTACGCCTTCGAGACGCTCGTGCGCTCCTGGCACGTCGAGGGCCTCGCCGTACGCCCCGACCACAGGATGATCGGCCACACGGGCTTCCTGGTGACCGCCAGGCGCCTCGCCGACGGCGTCACCCCGCCGTTGCGCAGGCGCCGTCCGGCTAAGGGCGCCTACCCCGAAACGGCCCCGGCCGAACTCACTCCGGGTAATGACAATACTGTCGTAACCACTCCGCCCGACGTTACAGAAAGCGAATCCCTCATCGGTTCGCCTGAGGCGTAACCGTCTCGCCACCTGGACGACACGCCGGGTTTTTTCTGTTTCATTGACGTTTCTCTGAAGCTCAACAAGCGGTCTGACCTGGAGGTATCACTCTTCGTATGTGGTCATCTACAGAACGCAAACACAATAGTCAGGTTACGGACCGCGGCCAGATAGGTAAGGTCTCAGTAGGTCGTCGGCTCTTCGTGAGGAGGTGACGGGGCGTGGCCGCTCGTGATGACGCCGCAGGGCGAAAAGCGCATGACAAGGAGGTTCGTGACCTCCAGACGCAGCTCTCTTTCCTGGAGGAAGAGATCTCCGTTTTGCGCAGGAAGCTCGCGGAATCCCCCCGCCAGACGCGGGTGCTCGAGGAGCGCCTGCACGAGGCACAAGCAAACCTGGCCGCCGTGACAGGCCAGAACGAGCGACTCGTGTCCACACTCAGAGAGGCACGAGAGCAGATCATCGCTCTCAAGGAAGAAGTCGACCGGCTGGCGCAACCGCCATCCGGATACGGCATCTTCCTGGACGCCCGCGAGGATGGCACGGTCGACATCTTCACCGGAGGACGCAAACTCCGCGTGAACGTCAGTCCGGCAGTGGAGATCGAAGATCTCCGACCCGGCCAGGAAGTGATGCTCAACGAGGCCCTCAACGTCGTCGAGGCCCTCGAATTCGAGCAACAAGGCGAAGTCGTGTCCCTCAAGGAAGTGTTCGCCGACGGCGAACGCGCCCTCGTCGTGGCACACGCCGACGAAGAACGCATCGTCAAGCTGGCCGAACCACTGCGCGGCATGCAACTGCGCCCCGGCGACAGCCTCATGCTCGACACGCGCTCCGGATACGCCTACGAGAAGATCCACAAGGCCGAAGTCGAAGAACTCGTCCTCGAGGAAGTCCCCGACATCTCCTACGAGGAGATCGGCGGACTCGGCTCCCAGATCGAAATGATCCGCGACGCGGTCGAACTTCCCTACCTGCACGCCGACCTGTTCCGAGAGCACAAACTCCGCCCCCCCAAGGGCGTCCTGCTCTACGGACCTCCCGGCTGCGGCAAGACCCTCATCGCCAAGGCCGTCGCCAACAGCCTCGCCAAGAAGGTCGCCGCCAAGACAGGACAGGAAGGCAAGTCCTTCTTCCTCAACATCAAGGGCCCCGAACTCCTCAACAAATACGTCGGCGAAACCGAACGCCACATCCGCCTGGTCTTCCAGCGGGCACGCGAAAAGGCCTCCGCCGGCACCCCCGTCATCGTCTTCTTCGACGAGATGGACTCGATCTTCCGGACCCGCGGATCCGGCGTCTCCTCAGACGTCGAGAACACGATCGTCCCCCAGCTCCTCTCGGAGATCGACGGCGTCGAAGGGCTCGAGAACGTCATCGTGATCGGCGCGTCCAACCGCGAAGACATGATCGACCCCGCCATCCTGCGACCTGGCCGCCTCGACGTCAAAATCAAGATCGAACGACCCGACGCCGAAGCAGCCAGGGACATCTTCAGCAAGTACCTCATCACCGGTCTGCCCCTGCACCCCGACGACGTCAAGGAACACAGCGGAGACGGCCAGCAGACCGTCGAAGCCATGATCCAAGCCACCGTCGAACGCATGTACACCGAAACGGAAGAGAACCGCTTCCTCGAGGTCACCTACGCCAACGGCGACAAAGAAGTCCTCTACTTCAAGGACTTCAACTCCGGCGCGATGATCCAGAACATCGTCGACCGCGCCAAGAAGATGGCCATCAAGCAGTTCCTCGACACCGGGCAGAAGGGCCTCCGCGTCCAGCACCTCCTCGACGCCTGCGTCGACGAGTTCCACGAGAACGAAGACCTGCCCAACACCACCAACCCCGACGACTGGGCCCGCATCTCCGGCAAGAAGGGCGAACGGATCGTCTACATCCGCACCCTCGTCTCCGGAAAGACCGGCGCAGAAGCCGGGCGCTCCATCGACACCGTCGCCAACACAGGCCAATACCTGTAACAACGACACCAGCGACACAACACGGAGGCGGGCACCCACGGGTGCCCGCCTCCCCGCCGTTCACACATCTGCAACCTTTAACGGCCAAGATCTTGGAGCCGGTCGCCGAGTTCGCCCGCAACCACACTAGGCTCGGACACATGAGCGTTCGGCGGGTCATGGGAACAGAGACCGAATACGGCATCTCCGTACCAGGTCAGCCCGGGGCCAACGCGATGGTGACCTCCAGCCAGGTCGTCAACGCGTACCTCGCGGCATCAGCGGCACGGGCAAGAAGAGCAAGGTGGGACTTCGAAGAGGAGAACCCCCTACGCGACGCCAGAGGCTTCGACCTGGCCCGCGAAGTAGCCGACCCCACCCAACTCACCGACGAAGACCTCGGCCTCGCCAACGTCATCCTCACCAACGGCGCACGCCTCTACGTCGACCACGCCCACCCCGAATACTCCACCCCCGAGGTCACCAACCCCCGCGACTGCGTCCTCTGGGACAAAGCCGGAGAACGCGTCATGGCCGACGCCGCACGCCGCGCCGCCCTCGTCCCCGGCACCCACCCCATCCAGCTCTACAAGAACAACACCGACAACAAGGGCGCCAGCTACGGCTGCCACGAGAACTACCTGATGAAACGGGAAACCCCCTTCTCCGAAATCGTCAGGCACCTCACCCCCTTCTTCGTCACCCGCCAGGTCGTCTGCGGAGCAGGCCGCGTCGGCATCGGCGTCGACGGACGCGGCGACGGCTTCCAGATCAGCCAGCGCGCCGACTTCTTCGAAGTCGAAGTCGGACTCGAGACCACCCTCAAACGCCCCATCATCAACACCCGCGACGAACCCCACGCCGACCCCGAGAAATACCGGCGCCTCCACGTCATCATCGGCGACGCCAACATGAGCGAGATCTCCACCTACCTCAAGAACGGCACCACCGCCCTCGTCCTCGCCATGATCGAAGACGGCTTCCTCACCGCCGACCTCTCCGTCGACATGCCCGTCGCCTCACTGCGCGCCATTTCCCACGACCCCACCTGCAAGCACATCATCACCCTCAGGGACGGCCGCAAGATGACCGCCGTCCAGCTCCAGATGGAATACCTCGAACAGTCCCGCAAATACGTCGAGGACAAATTCGGCGCCGACGTCGACGAAATGACCAAGGACGTCCTCGACCGCTGGGAATCCGTCCTCAACCGCCTCGCCGTCGACCCCATGCAGCTCTCCCGCGAACTCGACTGGGTCGCCAAACTCGAACTCCTCGAGGGCTACCGCAAACGCGACGACCTCGACTGGTCCCACGCACGCCTGCAGCTCGTCGACCTCCAGTACAGCGACATCCGCCCCGAGAAGGGCCTCTACAACCGGCTCGTCTCCCGCGGACGCATGGAACGCATCCTCACCGAGGCCGAGATCCAGCGCGCCATCGAGACCCCGCCCGAGGACACCCGCGCCTACTTCCGCGGCCGCTGCCTCGCCCAGTACGCCGACAACGTCGCCGCCGCCTCCTGGGACTCCGTCATCTTCGACGTCCCCGGCCGCGAATCCCTCCAGCGCGTCCCCACCCTGGAACCCCTGCGCGGCACCAAGGCCCACGTCGGAGCACTCCTGGACCGCTGCCGCACCGCCGCCGACCTCGTGGCCGTCCTCGCCGGCGAGGGCTGACCACCCGCTTCGACCCCGAGGGGCTCACACGGGCACGCCGTGTGAGCCCCTCAGCACGTCTCAGAGCCTTTAACGGCCCTTGACCCGTACCAGGCCACCCCCGACGGCCCCGCGACCGCTGGGACGCCATGAGCCACGTGGGCATTTTGCCCGTTTCAACACCGCCCGTGGCGGCGATAACCGCACTGACCGGACCGGTTCTCCGCCCAGGGCGGAACGCCTCATAACGTTCCCCCGAGGGCGCAGCAGCCCCAGGTAGGGTCGCCGTAACACGGCACGTACGGGAGGAGCCCCCAATGGCCACGAAGGACACCGGCGGTCAGAAGCAGACGACCCGCCAGACCGAAGAGGTCGAGGAGACCACCACCGAGTCCTCCTCCGACGTCCAAGAGCGCCACGACAAACTGTCCGACGATGTCGACGCAATTTTGGATGAGATTGATGAGGTCCTAGAGGAGAACGCCGAGGAGTTTATCCGGAGTTATGTGCAAAAGGGTGGACAATAGGCTTATGTCCGATTCGCTCTCGGGTCCTGCTTGAGGGGCGATTCCTGAAGGGCTGTCGTCAATTCTCGGAGAATTGGTGACAGTCCTTTTGCGTGCCGATTATCATCCTGGTCATGGACGAGAATGTGCTCGAGAAGAGCTGCCCCAGGTGTGGCGAGACCAAGCCCGTCAAGGCCTTTGGCGTCAACCGGGCGAGAAGCGACGGCTTCGGTCGCTGCTGCAAGCCCTGCACGATGCAGCGTGCCCAGGAGAACTACCGAATACGGATGGCCCGTGAGGGCAGGCAGGTGCGTGAGAGCATCCCGCTTCCGGAGGGCGCGGAAGGGTGCAAGCGGTGCCCCGACTGCGAGCGGGTGAAACCGTTTGAAGAATTCAGGAAGAACAAGGCCAGGCATGACGGGCTCGCGTTCTACTGCAAGGAATGCTTCCGGCGGCGTGACAAGGCCGGTCACAAGGCTCGTGAGGAAGCGAAGGGAAGATCGGTTCGAGAACGGGTCGACTCCCCGCCGGGTCACAAGTGGTGCAATGGGTGCAAGGAGATCAAGCCGTTTGCGGAATGGCATCGGGCGAAGAGCTCGACCGACGGCTATGCCTCCGCCTGCAAGGAGTGCCGGAAGTCGCGCAACGCGCGGGACTGGCTGAAGCGCGCCTATGGGCTCACGCCGGAAGGGGTCGCGGCGATGATCGAAAGCCAGGGCGGGCTGTGCGCGCTGTGCGGGGTGAAGGCGGCCGAGCATGTCGATCACGATCATCGGACCGGGAAGGTGCGGGGGGTGCTGTGCTTCACGTGCAATGTCGCGTTGGGGCAGTTGAAGGACGACGCAGGGATGCTGCTGAAGGCGATCGCCTATCTGCAGGCGCACGGGACGCTCGATGATCTCGAGGTTCCGATCTTCGTGAGGGTGGCGGGGACGGACTGGGCGCTGGATCTGTAGGTCACGATTCGGTGGTGGGTGAGGGGAGGTCGTTGCGGAGGGTTCGCCGTGGGCTTAGCCGGGGAAGATCTCGCGGCATGCGGAGCAGGCCGAAATGTCAGTAGGGTCGAGGCAGGTTCTACCGGCGTGCTGGGGAAGGAGTCGCATGGGGTTCGAGCCGATCAGCGGTGGTTTCCCGGGGGTGTTCGCGAACCCGGGGTCTTCGTTCGCGGAGGTGCTGGGGGCGTTCAGCCCTGAGTCGCTTCCCGGGGGGAGGGGTGTGGTGGGTGACGCGGAGAAGCTGAACCTGGCGCACGCGACGACGATCGTGGCGGTGACGTTCCCGGGCGGTGTGATCATGGCGGGTGACCGTCGGGCCACGGCGGGCAACGTGATCGCTCAGCGGGACATCGAGAAGGTGTTCCCGGCGGACGAGTACTCGGCGGTGGCGATCGCGGGTACGGCGGGCATCGGTCTTGAGATGACCCGGCTGTTCCAGGTCGAGCTGGAGCACTACGAGAAGATGGAAGGCCGGATCATGTCGCTGGAGGGGAAGGCGAACAGGCTCGCCACCCTCATCAGGGGCAATCTGGGCATGGCGATGCAGGGGCTCGTGGTCGTGCCGCTGTTCGCCGGGTACGACCTGCAGAAGAGCATCGGGCGGATCTTCTCCTACGATGCCGCGGGCGGGAAGTACGAGGAGCACGACTACCACTCGATCGGGTCGGGCTCGGTGTTCGCGCGGGGCGCGATGAAGAAGCTGTGGCGGCCTGATCTGTCGGTGGAGGACGCGGCGGTCGTGTGCGTCCAGGCGCTGTACGACGCGGCGGACGATGACTCGGCGACGGGTGGTCCCGACCTGACGCGGAAGATCTTCCCGGTGGTCGCCGCGATCACCGATGACGGGTTCCGGCGGCTGCCGGAGGCCGAGGTGGGTGCTCTGGCCGAGGCCGTGGTGGCGGCGCGGTACACGTCGCCGGGCGGCCCGAACGCCCCCCTGCGTTAGTCCGGTCGGCTCGAAGAGAGGGACGAGAAGCGATGTCGATGCCGTTCTACGTACCGGCCGAGCAGCAGATGAAGGACCGCGCGGATTATGCGCGGAAGGGCATCGCTCGGGGCCGGAGCGTCGTGGTCCTGCAGTATGACGATGGGATTCTGTTCGTGGCGGACAATCCGTCGCGGGCGCTGCACAAGATCTCGGAGATTTATGACCGGATTGCTTTCGCGGCGGTCGGGAAGTACAACGAGTTCGAGGCGTTGCGTCTGCAGGGTGTCCGGTATGCGGATGTGAACGGTTACATGTACGACCGTTCGGATGTGACGGCTCGTGGTCTGGCGAACGCGTATGCGCAGGCGCTGGGGAACATCTTCACGGATTCGTCGAAGCCGTTCGAGGTGGAGCTGGTGGTCGCCGAGGTGGGTTCTTCGGTGGACGAGGATCAGATCTATCGGCTGACGTTCGATGGTTCCGTGGCGGATGAGCACGGGTATGTGGCGATGGGTGGTGCCGCGGACGCGGTGGCGACGGCGTTGAAGGAGCGTTACCGGGAGGGCGAGTCTCTGTCGGAGGCGCTTCAGGTGGCTGTTCACGCGTTGCAGCAGCAGGACGCGGATCGGGTGCTGGAGTCGTCGAAGCTGGAGGTGGCGGTGCTGGATCGGACGCGGGAGCGGCGGTTGTTCCGCCGGCTTCCGGCGTCGCGGATCGATGCGCTGCTGTCGCAGCCGGCGGCGGTGGAGGCGGGGTCGGTGGATGATCTGCCGCCGCTTGATGAGGGGTCGGCGGGGTAGGGGTTTCCGCGGCATCTGACGTGGTGTCGCGGGGTCGCTCCGGACGGTGATTCGTCGTCCGGGGCGGCCCCGTTGTGCGTGGAGAGCGACGTGTCCTGTACGTCTGGTGAGAATGCGGGGTTCAGGCACTGCCATTCGGGGGCTGGGGCGGATAGGTTCTTGGTGTGGACAGGCGCATTTTCGGGCTCGAGAACGAGTACGGGGTCACCTGCACCTTCCGCGGGCAGCGGCGGTTGTCACCTGATGAGGTGGCCCGTTATCTGTTCCGCAGGGTGGTGTCGTGGGGCCGGAGCAGCAACGTGTTCCTGAGGAACGGGGCGCGGCTCTATCTGGACGTCGGAAGTCATCCTGAGTATGCGACGCCTGAGTGCGACAGCGTGGTCGATCTGGTCACGCACGACAAGGCGGGTGAACGGATCCTCGAGGGTCTTCTGGTGGACGCTGAGCGGCGTCTTCGTGAGGAGGGTATCGCCGGGGACATTTATCTGTTCAAGAACAACACGGACAGTGCGGGCAATTCGTATGGCTGTCATGAGAACTATCTGGTGGGTCGGCATGGTGAGTTCGGAAGGCTCGCCGATGTGCTGATTCCTTATCTCGTCACGCGGCAGATCATCTGTGGGGCGGGGAAGGTGCTGCAGACTCCGCGTGGTGCGGTGTACTGCGTGTCGCAGCGGGCGGAGCACATCTGGGAGGGTGTGTCGAGCGCTACGACGAGGTCGCGGCCGATCATCAACACGCGGGATGAGCCGCATGCGGATGCGGAGCGGTTCCGGCGGCTGCATGTGATCGTCGGTGACTCGAACATGTCGGAGACGACGATGCTGCTGAAGGTCGGCGCGACCGACCTGGTGCTGCGGATGATCGAGGCCGGGGTCGTGATGCGGGATCTGACGCTGGAGAACCCGATCCGGGCGATCCGTGAGGTGTCGCATGACATGACGGGCCGCCGGAAGGTCCGGCTGGCCAACGGTCGTGAGGCGTCGTCTCTGGAGATCCAGCGGGAGTACTTCTCGAAGGCGAAGGACTTCATGGATCGCAGGGGTGCGGATCCGACGGTTCAGCGGGTGCTGGAGCTGTGGGAGCGGACTCTGAACGCGGTGGAGTCGGGGAATCTGGACGATGTGGCCCGGGAGATCGACTGGGTGACGAAGTACCAGCTGATCGAGCGGTACCGGAAGAAGTACGATCTGCCGCTGTCGAGTCCCCGGGTGGCTCAGCTGGATCTGGCCTACCACGATGTTCATCGCAATCGTGGGCTGTACTACCTGCTGGAGAAGCGGGGGGCGGTGGAGCGGGTGAGCCAGGATCTGGCGATCTTCGAGGCGAAGTCGGTGCCGCCGCAGACGACCCGGGCGCGGTTGCGCGGGGAGTTCATCAAGAAGGCTCAGGAGAAGCGCCGTGATTTCACGGTGGACTGGGTGCATCTGAAGCTGAACGATCAGGCGCAGCGGACGGTGCTGTGCAAGGACCCGTTCCGGAGTGTGGATGAGAGGGTCGACAAGCTGATCGCGGGCATGTAGGCGTTCGGCCGGGCGGTGGGGTGTTCTTCGGGCACCGTGCCGCCCGGCCGTTCTTCATGGGGCGGGTGTGGTGGCGGTGAAGCGGTACTGGTGGGCGTTGGTGCGGGTGATGACGGGGGTGGTGAAGCCGGCGGTGTGGAGGCGGTGGGGGAGGGTGTCGGGGTCGAGGGGGACGTAGGTGTCGTCGGTGTGGCCTCGGCGGATGGGTTCGGTGTCGAGGGCTTCGATGCCGAGGAGGGTGGCGCCGGGGCGCAGGAGGGTGGCGAGGCGGGCGAGGAGGCGGTCCTGGGCTTGGGGTGATTCCATGTGGTGGAGCATGGAGAGGCAGAGGGCGGAGGTGTAGCGGAGGGGCGGGAGTTCGGTGGTGAGGGCGTCGCCGTGGATGATGTGGGCGGTGGTGGGGTGGAGCCGCCGGGTGAGGGCGGCGGCGAGGTCGGGGTCGACTTCGACGGCGGTGAGCCGGGGCGTGAGGTCGAGGAGGAGGTCGGTGGTGAGTCCGGGTCCCGGTCCGATTTCGAGGACGTCGTCGCCGAGGTCGTTGGCGCGCAGCCAGGGGAGGACCTCGGTGCGGAGGGCGGCGGCCCAGGCGGGGCTGGACAGGTGCTCCAGGTGGGCGGAGTTCATGACATCCATGGATATCGGGGGGCGGGGGTGACCGGCTCCGCGGAATCGGTCGGGGATGTGCCTTGTGCGGCCATGGCGCGGCTGGTGGAGTTGCGGGGTGGCGGGGGGATGCCGACGGGGTCGTTCGGGTTCGAGGGTGATCTTCGGCGGGCGGCGTGGCATGTGCATGATCTGCATCAGCTGGAGTACGCCTTCGAGGGCGTGGTGGATGTGGAGACGGAGGCGGCGCGGTATCGCCTGCCGTCGCGTCTGGCGGTGTGGATTCCGGCGGGTCTGCCGCATGTGAGCACGTTCCGTGAGGCCAGGACGGTGTCGGTGTTCTTCGATCCGGTGCTGGTGCGGGAGACGGGGCGGCGGGCGCGGGTGCTGCCGGTGGATCCGCTGCTGCGGGAGATGATCGTTTATGCGGCGCGGTGGCCCGTCGGGCGGTGGTCGGGTGATCAGACCGGGGACGCGTTCTTGGAGGCGCTGGCTCATCTGGTGGTGGAGCGGCTGGATGAGGAGCGTCCGTTCGCGCTTCCGAACAGTGCGGATCCGCTGGTGCGGGCGGTGATGGGGTACACCGACGCGCATCTGGGCTCGGTGACGCTGGCGGGGGTGTGCCGGGCGGTGGCGGTCTCGGAGCGGACTCTGCGCCGGCGTTTCCAGGCGGAGACGGGGATGACGTGGCGGCGTTATCTGCTGCACAGCCGTCTGCTGCGGGCGATCACGTTGCTCAGCGGCACGGATCGGACGGTGCTGGCGATAGCGACGGAGGTCGGGTTCGACAGCCCGAGTGCGTTCACGCGTGCTTTCGCCGCCCATACCGGGCAGACCCCGGCCGTGTTCCGCCGGGGTCGGGGTCGGCCGCGGTAGGGCGGCGGCCGTGTGCGTTTCTCTGGCGTGTCAGGGTGCGGCGGCGAGGGCCCGGAGCCGGGGGAGGGGTCGTTTGAGGCCCCAGGCGACGATGGTGGTGCTGTGGGGGGTGCGCCAGCGCAGGAGCGCGCCGTCGGCCAGGGTGCCGTCGAGGATCTCCGGCGGGCCGTGGAGGGGGAGGTCGCCGACGACCTTGACGGCGGTGCCGAGCAGGTCGGTCCAGAAGTAGTCGTCGAAGACGGCGGGGGCTCCGGGGTGCTGGAGGATCGCGTGGGCGGCGACCTGGCCCTGGCGGACGGCGTTGGCCCAGAAGGGGCGGCGGACGAGCCCGGTGGCGGTCCTGACGGTGACGACGTCTCCGGCGCCGTGGACGTCGGGATGGCTCGTGCGGGTGTGGGCGTCGATGACGAGCCCGCCGGCGATCTCGAGACCGGAGCCGGTGAGCCAGCCGGTGTTGGGGATGTCGCCGGCGCAGGTCACGATGAGGTCGGCGGTGCGTTCGGTGCCGTCGCCGAAGCGGACGCCGTTGACGGGGTCGCCGATGAGGGTGACGCCGCCGGGGTCGAGGAGGATCTCGACGCCGGCGGCGGTGGCGCGTTCGCTGACGTGTCCGGACAGGAACGGTCCGAGCAGGCGTCGCAGCGGCGGTTCGACGTCGATGACGGTGACCTTGACGCGTTCGCGCACGCAGGCGCTGACGACTTCCATGCCGAGGAAGCCGGCGCCGATGACGATCGCGGACTGGGCGGTGGCGAGCCGGTCCCTGAGGGTGCGGGCGTCGTCGAGGGTGCGCAGGACGTTCTCGCCGGTGCGGCCGGGTGGGGCGAGCCTGCGGGCGCTCGCGCCGGTGGCGATGACGGCCTTGTCGAAGGGGAGCGTCGCGCCGGATCCGAGCCGGAGGTGCTTGCGGTCGAGGTCGAGCCCGGCTGCTCCGTCGCGGACGATGGTGATGCCGTCGTCGGTGAGCTGGAGGCGGGTGGCGTCGCCGGGTTGCGCCCGGTCGAGGACCTGTTTGGACAGGGGCGGCCGGTTGTAGGCGGGGTGGGTCTCGTCGCCGACGATGGTCAGCGGGCCCCGGTGGCCGAGGCGCCGCAGTTCTCGTGCGGTCGTGACGCCGGCGAGGGACTCGCCGGCGATCACGATCGAGTGGTCCTCGTTCACGGCACCAGCCGTAGCGCGATGACCGGGCAGATGGCGACGGAGTCCCGGGCGGACTCCTGGAGTTCGGCCGGGATGTCCTGGCCTTCGAAGTGGTGGGTGAGGATGCCGTCGTCGTCGACGGTGAAGATCTTCGGCGCGGCGTCCTCGCAGAGGCCGTGCCCCTCACAGGCGTTGTAGTCGGCTTCGATTCTCATCTTGGGTTGCTCCGTGAGGGTGGGGGTCACATGTACCAGCCGCCGTTGACACCGATGATCTGGCCGGTGATGAATCCGGCCTTGTCGGTGCACAGGAAGGCGCAGGCGGCGGCGACGTCGTCGGCGGTCCCGATCCGGCGGACGGGGGTCATGGTGGCGAGGGCGTCGACGCCGGGGAAGTCTCCGGACTCCTCGGCCTGCCGTGCCATGGGGGTGTCGATGATCGACGGGGGGATCGTGTTGACGGTGATCCCGAGGGGGGCCAGGTCGTAGGACAGGGCCTTGGTGAGGGAGATGACGCCGCCCTTGGAGGCCACGTAGTGGGCCATGTTCGGGGCGCCGGACTGGGCGCTGGAGGAGGAGATGGTGACGATCCGGCCCCATCCGGCGGCGGTCATGTCGGCGATGACGGGCTGGACGCAGTTGAAGGTGCCGGTGAGGTTGACGGCGATGACGCGGTCCCAGGTCTCGGGCGGCAGCTTGGTGACCTCGTCGAAGGACTCGATTCCGGCGCTGGTGACCATGATCTGGATGGAGCCGAACTCGGCGCGGACGGCGTCGAGGGCGCGGCCGATGGCGTCGCGGTCGGTGACGTCGACCTCGGCGGAGAAGGCCTTGAAGCCCTCGGCCCGCAGCCGTTCGGCGGCCTTGGCCGCCTCTTCGCCCTGGCGGTCGAGGAGGGCTACGGGGTGTCCCTGCTCGGCGAGGTGGCGGGCGCAGGCCAGCCCGATCCCCGACGCTCCGCCGGTGATGACGGCGGCTCTGTCCTCGGGTGCGCCTTCGATGGTGCTCATGGGTGGTTCTCCTGTGGTTCCGGCTCAGCCGATCGGGGTGTATTCGAGGTGCAGGATGTTGTGCCCGCGCAGGATGAAGGTGGGCTCGTAGGTCCAGCGGCGCGCGTCGGCGGGGCCGTGCTCGGTCTCGGAGATGCGGATGTCGCCCATCCGGTCGAGCATGCGCTCCAGGCTGACCCTGGCCTCGACGCGGGCGAGGGGTGCTCCGGGGCAGGAGTGGGCGCCGCGTCCGAAGGCGATGTGCTCGCGGACGTTGGGGCGCTCCAGGCGGAACTCGGCGGGGCACTCGAAGCGGCCGGGGTCGCGGTTGGCGGCGCCGAGCAGGACCATCACGGAGCTGCCGACGGGCACCTCGACGCCGCCGACGGTGGTCGTCCTGCGGGCGAGCCGGAAGTCGGCCTTGACGGGGCTCTCCAGCCGGAGGGTCTCCTCGATGAAGGTCGGGATGAGTTCGCGCTGGTCGCGGAGTTTCTGCTGGAGCTCGGGGTTCTCGGCGAGGATGTGGAGCGCGGAGGTGAGCAGCCGGGCGGTGGTGTCCTGGCCGGCGGCGAACAGGAACGTGGCGATGTGGACGACCTCGGCGACCTCGGGCAGGGTGCCGTCGGGGAAGGTGCCGGTGGCCAGTGAGGTGAGGACGTCGCCGCGGGGTTCACGTCGCCGTTCGGCGAGCCAGGTGGAGAAGTTCTCGCCGAGGAACTCCAGCGGGTTGCCGACGAAGGGCTCGTCGAGCGGGCCGGGCTGCTGGGCGCCGAGCTTGATCTGGAACTCGCGGTGGTACTCCTCCGGCACGCCCAGCAGGTCGGCGATGGTGAGCAGCGCGAACGGCTTGGCGTACTCGGCCATGATCTCGACCTTGCCGGTGGCGTGGAACCGGTCGATGTGGCTGTCGGCGAGCCGCCACATGAACTCCTCGTTCTCCTTGAGGCGGCGCGGAGTGAAGAGGCGTTTGAGCAGCTCACGGTGGGCGGTGTGCTGGGGCTGATCCATCGTGACGAGGTGCTCGTACATGGGGAACTGGTCGCGGTGGGTCTCGATGAGGTCGCTGATGTCGTCGCCCTCGGGCACGAACGGAAGATCGATCATGGGACCGACGGGAGCGTTGCAGTTGGAGAACACCGAGGACTCGCGGAGGACCTCGGTGACCTCGTCGTACCCGGTCACCGCCAGCGCGCCGTGGTGGGGCTCCCGCTGCACGGGGCACTGGGCCCGGAGCGACTCGTAGTACGGGTAGGGGTCGTTGACCAGCGTCTGGTCGGTGAAGAAGTCGATTTCCCTGAAGTCGGACATAGACGAGAGAACATCTTACGTATCTTCGTTCTGTCAATATCTTGACGATACGAAAGCACCAACCATAGATTGTCGTTTCCTCTTCGAGGGTGAGGTTCTCAATGCTCGGTAAGGCTGTTCTCGCACCCGCCGGTACCTTGATCGCCATCTCCCTGGAGGGCTTCCGCAAGAGCTGGGACGTGCGCCGATGGTGGGGCGAGTACGTCGAGCAGTGCTGGTTCATCGCCCGGGTCACGACCCTCCCGGTGATGCTCATCGCCCTGCCCCTCGGCGGCACCATCGCCCTCCAGGTCGGGCAGATCGTCCGGCAGATCGGCGCCGAGTCCGGCACCGGCGCCACGGTCGTCCAGGCACTGGTCACCCAGGTCGCCCCCATGGCCGCAGCCTTGCTGATCTCCGGCGCCGGTGGCTCGGCGATCACGTCCGACATCGGATCGCGGCGCATCCGCGACGAGCTGGACGCGATGGAGGTGCTCGGCATCAACCCCGTCCACCGGCTCGTGACGCCCCGGCTCTGGGCCGCCAGCACCGTCGGCGTCATGCTCTGCTCGCTGATCATCCTGGCGGGCATCGCCGGCGGCTTCTTCTTCAACGTGGTCCGCGAGGGCGTGACACCCGGTTCCTACTTCGGTGACGCCACCGCGCTCCTCCAGCTCTCCGACCTGATCGCGACCCTGTTCAAGGCCTGGATCTTCGGCTTCATCGCCGCGGCCGTGGCCTGCTGGAAGGGCATGACCTGCCCCTACGGGCCGAGCGGCGTGGGACGCGCGGTCAACCAGGCCGCGGTCATCGCCGCGCTGCTCGTCTTCGCGGCCAACTACGTGATCTCCACCCTGGCCTACTCGCTCTTCCCCCCGAGGATCTGATGAGCCTGATCATCCCTTATCGCGTCGCCGGCGCCGTCCGCCGAGCCCGGCCCCGGGGCCTGCCGGGCGCGGTCGAGTTCTGCGTCTTCTGCGGCATGGTGCTCCACCACCTGGTCACCGACATCCTGCGCGGCCGGTACCTGAAGACCGTCCTGCGCCAGGTCAGCGACATCATCGCCGGAGTCGGCGCCGTCGTGCTCGGCCTCGGCATGGTGACCGTCGTCTTCTTCATGTCGTTCTTCACCGGCACCACCGTCGGGCTCCAGGCGATCCCGGGGCTCCAGCGCCTCGGCGTGGAGTCCCTCGCCGGGATCATCGCCAGCTACGCCAACGTCCGCGAGGTCACCCCGATCATCGCCGGGGTCGCCCTGATCTTCCAGCTCGGCGCGTCGTTCACCGCGGAGCTCGGGGCGATGCGGATCTCCGAGGAGATCGACGCGCTGGAGGTCATGGGCATCAACTCCCTGGCCTACCTCGTGTGCACCCGGCTCGCGGCGGCGCTGGGCGCGCTGATCCCGCTGTACCTGCTCGCGTTGTTCGCGAGCTTCTTCGCCACCCGGCTGATCTCGGTGGGGTTCTTCGGCATCTCGCCGGGGATCTACGACTACTACTTCAACCTCTATCTGCCGCCCATAGACATCTTCTACAGCGTGATCAAAGTAGTGATCTTCACGATGATCATCGTGATCATCCACTGCTACCGCGGCTACAACGCCAAGGGCGGGCCCGTCGGCGTCGGCCTGGCCACCGGCCAGGCGATCCGCGAGTCCATGGTCGCGATCATCATGGTCAACCTCCTGCTGTCCTTCGTCTTCTGGGGCAACGGGGGAACGGTGAGCCTGACCGGATGAGAACCCAGGACCTCACCCCGCGCTCCCGCCTGCGCTTCGGCCTGATCGGAGCGGCCGGACTGACCGGATGCCTCGTGGCCTCCCTGCTGGCGGTCCGCGACACCCACCCCGGGTCGAGCCACGTCCTGGCCGTCTTCGGCCGGGCCGGTGAAGGGCTCGACACCCACTCCGACGTCAAGATCCACGGCGTCCGGGTGGGGGCGGTCTCGGCCGTCACCCTCACCGCCGACGGCAGGGCCCTGGTCACCCTCCGCCTGGACAAGGGCGTCCGCGCCCCGCTGACGGCCGAGGCCGCCGTGATGCCGCTGTCGGTGTTCGGGCCGAAGTACGTCGAGCTGCGGCCCGGCACCGGCGAGACCACCGGCCCCTACCTGGCCGACGGCGCGACCATCGGAAAGACCCACGACCCCGAGGAGCTCACCGATGTCGGCGCGCCCGCCATCCACCTGCTCGACGCGGTGGACCCCAAGGACCTCGGCACCATCATGAGCGCGCTGGGCGCGGGCTTCTCCGGCAGGGGAGAGGAGATCGGCGGCCTCGTCGACGACTCCGCCGCGCTCCTCGGCCTCGCCGACCGCCGCCGCGACACCATCGAGGAGATCATCGGCGACGGCGGCGCCGTCGCCGGGACGCTGGCGGGCAACGCCGATGAGGTCGGCCGGATCGCCGGGGACCTCGACGTGATCCTCCCCGCGATCACCGGGGACCCCCGCCGCTTCGGCGAACTGCTGGACGGGCTGGACCGCTCCGCCCGCACCCTCGACTCCATCCTGCGGGCCGATCCCGAAGCGCCCGGCCGCATCATCGACGCCGCCGCGCCCGCCACCGCGGTCGCCTACCGCTACCGCTCCTACTTCCCCGACCTGATCAGCAGCGGCGCGCTCATCCTGACCCAGCTGTCCGGCGTCGCCCGGGTGCCGGGCCCCCACGGGACGCTCCTGGCCCGCGTGACCGCCCACATCAGCCAGACCAAGGCCATCTGCGACGTCCTCGTCGGAGCGTGCGGGCCCATCCCGCCCGCCATCCCCAACAAGCCCAAGGCAGGCGGGAAGAAGAAATGAGGCCGACACTCCGCCCCCGCCGCTCCGGCGGACGCACCCGGGGCCCCAGCGGCAAGTCCGCCCGCCGCTTCCTCGCCTTCGCCATCGTCACCACCCTCCTGACCCTCGCCATGGGATACCGGATCGCGGGCAGCGACTTCGGCCCGTCCCTGAAGATCCGCGCCACCTTCGACGACGTCAACGGCCTGCGCGCCGACGACAAGGTCAAGATCGCAGGCAGTCCCGTCGGCCGGGTCTCCTCCATCAAGGTCGTCGACGGACGCGCCCTGGTCACCCTGAGCATCCGCAGCTCGCTGCGCATCCCCGTCGACTCGGCCGCCGTCATCCGCTGGCGCGACGTCGTCGGCGCCCGCGTGGTCTACATCGAGCCCGGCACCAGCCCGGTCATGGCGGAGAGCGGCCAGTCCCTGAGCCGCACCCGCTCGGCCGCCGACCTCGGCAACCTCATCAACGACCTCGGGCCCATGCTCGGCGGGATCGACCCCGACGACGTCAACAAGATCCTCAAGGCGTTCTCCGTCGCGCTCGACGGCAACGCGGGCAAGACCAACGACATCATCACCAACATGTCGGCGATGCTGAAGCTCCTCGGCTCCCGCAGCGACACGATCAAGCAGATGATCGGCGACTACAAGACCGTCACCGACGCCCTCGCGGCCAGGGACCGGCAGATCGCCCAGACCATCGACAACCTCACCGAGCTCACCTCGGCCTTCGCCGACGACCGCAAGGCCCTCGACACCGCGACCGTCCGGCTCGCCGACCTCTCGGGCAACCTCGACAAGGTCCTCGGCGGCAAGTCGGCGGAACTCGGCAGAGCCCTCGAAGGCACCGCCGGCCTCATGGAGGTCGCCCACCGCAACGTCGGCTCCATCGACAAGATCATCAAGGGGCTGCCGACGGCGCTCCAGGCCCTGCTCTCGATGACCAACGGCGGCAACTTCCTGCGGGCCAACGCCCTGTGCATCAACGTCGTCTACAGCGAGAAGTGCCCGTTCCCGATGAACCTGCCGCCCCCGCCCGCCCAGGGCGACAACCGGACGACGCCCGCGATCACCCCCGCCGAGGCCCGGCTCACCCCCGACCAGCAGCAGGTCTTCGTGGCGATGGTCGGCCTGCTCTCCCTCGGAGGCCACTGATGAAGGCATGGCTGAGAAGGTCCTTCCGCGACCGGGACCCCGCGAGCGTCGCCCTGGTCGTGATCCCTCTCGTCGCGGTGCTGCTCATCGGCACCTACATCTACGGCGGGCTCGGCCTCGGCAAGGGCGGCTACACCGTCCAGGGCGTGTTCAGCGCCACCGGCGGCCTCCGCAAGGGCAGCGAGGTCCAGCTCGCGGGCGTCAAGGTCGGCAACGTCACCGCGGTCGCCCCCGACTTCGGCAACGGCAACGTCGTCATCACCTGGCGGGTCGACTCCGGCATCAAGCTCGGCAGCGGCACCCGCGCCGACATCCGGCTGTCGAACCTCCTCGGCGGCCAGTACGTCAAGCTGTCCGGACCGGTCACCGCGCCCTACCTCAAATCGCTGCCCGAAGCGCGCCGCCGGATCCCCCTCGACCGCACCAGCGTCCCCTACACGCTGAACAACGCGCTCGGCAACGCCTCCGACCTCGTCGGCGGCCTCGACACCGAGTCCATGGACAAGCTGCTCGACGAGGCGACCAAGGTCAAGCTGCCCACGCAGAAGGAACTCGCGTCCATGCTGGCCGACCTCGACAAGGTCAGCACGATGCTCAACGACTCCTTCCCCCAGGTCGCCGCCATCATCGCCAACAGCGAGAAGCTCACCGGCACCCTGGCCTCCAAGGACCAGCAGCTCGCCCAGCTCCTCGACTACGGCGGCACCCTGCTCAAGCAGCTCGCCCGCCGCCGCGACGACCTCGCAGGAGCACTCGGCGACGGCAGCAGGGTCGTCAAGAGCCTCGACGACGCCCTCAGCCGGCACCAGGGGCAGCTCAACACCATCCTCAACGACTTCCACCTGGCCTCCCTCACCCTCAGCGGCGGCAACCTGCCCTCCCTGAACGTCGCCATGGCCTGGTTCGGGCCCGCCTTCTACGCCCTCAGCACCTCCGGCAGCCGCGAAGGCCGCTGGCTCGAAGCCGGATTCGTCGGGTTCGGACCGATCCAGCCGGGCGTCGTCGGACCCCAGCCCAACTTCACCCCCGACAACTACCCCCTCGTCCCGACAGGACCCAACTCGTGACGCCCACCCCGCGCGGCCTGTCCGCGGTCGCGGCCGCCGCCGCGGCCGTCCTCACCCTGTCCTCCTGCTCGGTCCTGCCCGGCATGTCCGGCGGATCCACCTACAAGGTCACCGCCTTCTTCACCAAGGCCGTCTCCTTCTACCCCGGCTCACGCGTCCAGGTCATGGGCGTCAACGTCGGCAGGGTCGAGTCCGTCGTCACCGAGAACGGGCAGGTCCGCGTCGTCGCCTCGATCGAGTCGCGCGTCCCGCTGCCCGACAAGGTCACCGCCGCCATCATGCCGCTCAGCCTCATCGGCGAACGGACCCTGACCTTCAGCCCCGCCTGGCGGCCCGGGGAACCCCGGCTCGCGAAGAACGCCGTGCTCCCCGCGGAACGCACCCGCGTGCCCGTTGAGGTCAACGAGGCCCTCACCTCCTTCGGCAGGCTCCTCGACAGCTTCGACCCCGCCAAGGTCAACGGCCTGATCGGCAAGGCCGCCACCTCACTCAACGGCAACGGCACCGCCTTCAACCAGGCCTTCGAGCAGACCGCCCGGCTCGTCACCCAGCTGTCGGGCCAGGACGAGAAGCTGCTGGCCGTCGCCGGGAACCTGAACCGGCTCGCCGGAGCCGTCAAGGGCCGCGAGAAGGTCCTCGGCTCCCTCATCGACGACTTCTCCACCGCCACCACGATGCTCGCCGGCGAACGCAAGAACATCCAGACCCTCATCACCGCCGTCGCCGACCTCGCCCGCCGCGGCAACGTGATCATCGACACCTACGACGAGAAGCTCCCCGACGACCTGGTGCGGATGGCGCAGGTCGCCCTGTCCCTCAAGGTCAACGCCAAGAGCCTCGGCAAGCTCCTCAACGCCATCCCCGGCCTCAGCTACCAGTTCGTCAACGCCTACGACCCCAAGAAACACGCGATCAACTCCAGGATCACCCTCGACCACTTCGTGCGGTCCTACCTGGCGGCGATCCTCAAGGAACCGCGCATCAACTCCAAGGTTCCCTGCCCCCTCCCGCCCCCCTACTCCAACTGCGAATAGGAGCCGCACCGTGAGATCGCTACTCATGACGATCGCCCTGTGCGCGGCGCTCGCCGGATGCTCGCTGCAGACCCTGCACGCGCCCAAGGGCGACGTCACCGTCGTCGCCGACTTCTCCGACGTCCAGAACCTCCTCGCCGGGCACAGCGTGAAGATCGCCGACGTCACCGTGGGCTCCGTCACCGGGATCGAGCTCGTCGGCAACGGCGGCGACTACCGCTCCCGCGTCACCATGTCGATCAAGAAGAGGCTGCCGGCCGGGACGACCGCCGAGGTCACCGTGACCTCCCTGCTCGGCGAGAACTACGTCCGGCTCGCCCCGCCCGCCGGGGTCTCGCTCGAACAGGGACCCTTCCTCGCCAACGGCGCCACGATCGCCGCCACGAGCGTCAGCCCCGGATTCGAGGACATCGTCGGCAAGTCCGCGCCCCTCATCGACGCCCTCGCCCGCGGCGACGTCCCCGGGCTCGTCCAGGCCGGAAGCATCGCCTTCGCCGCCCGCGGCCCCGAGCTCAAGACGCTCATCGCCAACGCCGGCACCCTGCTGAAGACCTTCGGCGAGCACCGCCGCGAACTCGAGAGCGCCGTCGACGACCTCGCCGCCCTCGGCAAGAAGCTCGCCCAGCACGACGACGCCCTCAACCGGCTCCCCGACCGCCTCCAGCAGACCACCGCGGTCCTCGCCGGAGACCGCAAGAGGATCCTCGACGCCGTCCACTCCCTGTCCTCCCTCGCCGAGTCCGTGAACGACTCCGTCCTGGTCGGCCACACCCGCAAGCTCCGCACCATGATCGAGCAGATCGGGCCGACCTTCGCGGTCCTGGCCGCCGACAAGACCAAGCTCGCCAACCTGATCGCGGGCGTCCAGGAGCTGGTCGAGCGCATGCCCAGGCAGGTCTACAACGGCCAGATGCTCACCTACCCGATCGTCCAGTTCGACGGCGACACCTACCGCGGCGAGGACCCCAAGCCCGGCGACCAGCGCTCGCCCGCCACACTCGCCGACCTCGTCCGGATGCTGGGGCCCCGACCATGACCCGCCGCGTGATCCTCAACCTCGTCGTCTTCGCCGTGCTCGGGCTCGTCCTGACCACCTGGGCCATCCGCAACGTCCTGCACTTCGACCCGCTGTCCAAGCCCTACGTGATCACCGCCGAGTTCGCCTCCTCGCCCGGCCTCCAGCCCAACTTCGACGTCACCTACCTCGGCGTCGCCGTCGGCACCATCAAGTCCGTCCGCCTCGACGGCCCCAAGGTCGTCGTCGGACTGTCCATCGACAAGGGCACCCGGATCCCCGGAAGCGTCCACGCCATGGCCGGACCCAAGTCCGCCATCGGCGAGCCGTTCATCGACCTCGAGCCGCCCGCCGGTCAGGCAGGAGCGGAACCCCTCCGGCCCGGCGCCACCATCCCGCTCGACCGCACCGCCGTCGCCCAGTCCTACGGCGACCTGTTCGCCTCGGTCAACAAGGCGATCAACGGCCTCGACCCCGGCAATCTCCGGATCGTCACCCGCGAGCTCGCCCTCGGCCTCGACGGCCGCGGCGACTCCCTCCGCCAGACCGTCGACGGAGCCTCCCGCCTCACCCGCACCTTCGCCTCGGACACCTCCACCCTCGACGACCTGATCGGCAACGTCGCCACCCTGACCGGCGTCCTGTCCGACCACCGCGGCTCCCTCGGCACCGGCATCACCGGCACCGCGCAGCTCACCGGCGCCCTCGCCGAGATCGACGACTCCCTGCGCTCGCTCCGCGACACCGGCCCCGGCCTGCTCGCCAAGACCGCCTCCCTGCTCAACCGCTCCGACCCCGCCCTGCGCTGCCTGCTCGGCACCCTCGGCGACTCCCTGCCCACCCTCCTGTCGCCCAAGAACGTCGCCGACCTCGACGTCGGGCTGCGCTGGGCACCCCAGCTCGCCCCCGCCATGGCCGGCGTCATCACCTTCGTCAACGGCGACCCCAACCTCAACCTGACCATCACCCTCACCCCGGGCCCGGTCAAGGGGACCAAGGAGTTCAAGACCCCCCTGCTCCTGCCCACCATCCCCGCCTACGCGACCTGCCCCGGAATCTCCACCCCCGGGCACAAATCCCCGCCGATCACCACCCCGGCCGGCAAGAACACCCCCGTCACGACACAGGCGCCGGTCACGACCACGCCGTCCGCGGTCCCCATCACCCAGAGCTCGGACGGCGGAGACGACGGCCCCGACACCCGGCTGATCTACCTCCCACCCCTCGTCGCCGCCCTGATCCTGCTCAGGGTCGCGATGAACAGCTTCGGCCCCATCGCCCGACGGCGCGACCGCAAGAGGAGCAGAAGATGAACGTCTCAGCCCCCGACAAGGCCCCCGACAAGGTCTTCACCCGGCGCACCCCCGGGCGCTTCGTCACCAGCACCAAGGTGCTGAAGGCCCACACCTGGAACGCCCCCAGGCCCGCCGAGCCCGAGACACCGCCGCCCGCCCCCCGCTCCCGCCTGCGCAGGGCACTCGGCCTGATCCCCTCGATCCTGCTCGTCGCCGTCAGCGTCGCCTGCGCGCTCCTGTGGCGCCACGACGCCCGACTGTCGGACGCCGCACAGCAGCGCCAGGAACTCTCCGACAGCGCCGGAAAGGTCGCCGGCGTGTTCTTCAACTGGGACTACCAGCACATGGACCAGTCCTTCGCCGCCAAGTACCCGCTGCTGACCGACGCCGCCGCGGACGCCATCCGGCCCACCGCCGCCACCCTCACCACCTACTTCACCGACAAGAAGGTCAGCTCGACCGCCAGCATCACCGGCGTCTACCCCGGCACCATCAAGGGCTCCGACGCCAACGTCATGGTCATCATCAACACCCGGGTGACCACCGACAAGACCGTCCAGGCCAACACCGGCGCCACCGTCGTCCTCAGCATGAAGCGCATCAAGGGCCGCTGGCTCGCCGGGAACATCACCCTGCTCAGCTCCGGGGTCGAGGCCACCACCGACAAGAACGGCAAGCCCGTCGCCGGCCAGGGATCCCAGCTGCCCGGAACCGTCCCCACCACCCCGGCCCCCACCACGGCGCCCTGATCCGATGGCCGTCCTGCAGATCGAAGCGGCCGGCGAACGGCTCCGCTACCGGGTCCCGGCGGACGTCGCGACGATCCTCAGGGCCGACCTCCTCACGCTCACCGGTGAGATCGTCGCGGAGATCAGGCGGCGGATCCCCGAGTTCGAGGAGCCGTGCCCCGGCCGCGACGCCCACCTCGCCACCGCCGTCGAGCACGCCGTGACCCGCTTCGTCGACCAGCTCACCGGAGTGGAGGTCGCCGGCGAACCGCGCGCCTACCGCGCACTGGGGGAGTGGGAGCAGCGAGCGGGCCGCGACCTGCGCGCCCTGGTCGCCGCCTACCGGCTGGGAGCCCGCCTCGTCTGGCGCCGTCTCACCGAGATCGGGCTCCAGCACGGCATCACCAGCAGGGCCATGTGGAGGCTCGGCGAGGAACTGTTCACCCACATCGACGAGGCCGCCGACCAGTCGGGGATCGGCCACGCCGACGCGGCGTCCAGAACCGCCGACGACGACCTGCGGCCGCACCGCCGCAGGCTCCTGCACCTGCTCGCCGAGCGCACCGACCACACCCACGAAGGACTCCGCGCCCTCGCCGACCCCGCCCACTGGCGGATCCCCGCGAACGTCGCCTGCGTGACGCTCGAGCCCGGCTGGCCGCGCGCTCCCGGAATCTCCCCCGCGGTCACCTCCGACGTCCTCATGGACCTCGACCGCCCCGACCCCTGCCTCATCGTCCCCGACCCCGAGGGCCCCGGCCGGCCGGAGATGCTCGAACTGGCGCTCAAGGGAGCGGTCGGCGCCGTCGGGCCCACCGTCGCCGCCGCCGACGCCGCCCTGTCGCTCCGGCTGTCCCGCAGGCTCCTGAACCTGATGCGCGACGGCGTCGTCGCACCGTCCGGGCTGGTCCGCTGCATCGACCACCTGCCGGTCCTGCTGCTCCACGGCGACGAGGAGTCCGTCGCGGTGCTGCGCGCCCGGCTCTACGAACCGCTGGCCGACCTCACCGAGACCCAGCGCCGCAGGCTCTGCGAGACCCTCCTGGTCTGGCTCACCACCGGCGGCGGCGCGAACGAGGTCGGCAACCGTCTCGGCGTCCACGCCCAGACGGTCCGCTACCGGCTACGACGCCTGGAGGAACTGTTCGGCGAACGGCTCCAGGACCCGGCCTGGCGGGTCAGCATGGCACTCACCCTGTTCCGTGACCAGCATCGCAGCGCGGGGACGGCCAAGGCGATGCGTTAGAATGCGAAGATCCAATGACTGTGACAGCAGCCGTACTGCCATCGCCCCGTGGCGGTCTCTTGAGGGGTTGGGACGATGCGGACACACGGGTGGCGAGGCGACCCGCCGGCAGACGACATCGAAGCGCGCGATCGCATCATAGACGCGCTGGTCCGCTGCGTGGAGCGTTTCGGCCCACGCAAGACCAGCCTCACCGACGTCGCGGAGGACCTCGGCGTCACCCGGGCCACGATCTACCGGTACTACCGCAACATCGAGGACCTGAGAATGGCCGCGATGGTCGTGGCCGCCACAGACTTCCAGGCCCGGATCATCGAACGCGTCACGCCCCTGGCCGACCCGGCCGAGATCATGGTCGAGGTGATGGCCTACGCCGTCGAGAGCCTCACCGCCGAACAGCAGGCCGGCTTCCTCGGCACCCTCGGGCTGTCCGGGACGCTCGGCCACGACGTGCTGTCGCCGAGCGTGCGGGCGGGCACCAAGAACTTCCTGCTCGCCCTGCCCGTCGACTGGCCCCGCCTCGGCTACGACGACGAAGGCATGGACGGCCTCGTCGAGTTCATCCTCCGGCTCATCAGCTCCTACATCGCCGTCCCCGAAAGAGACCGCCCCGACTCCCGCAGGTTCCTGCGCCGCTGGGTCGTGCCCGGCCTCGTGGCCGCCGCGCCCGACCCTGCCCCGACCCGCTGAACCCCTGCTCACAAACGGTTCAGCTCGTTCAGGACCGTCCGCAGCAGCTCGGGGCTGTGCCGCGCGACGGCCTCCTGCTCGCGCGACTCCGCGATGAGCCCGTCGGCCACGAGCTCGCCCGCCAGCAGCCGGACGACATGGAACGGCAGTTCCAGATCCGAGGCCAGATCCGCCAGCGTCACCGGCACCGCGCACAACTCCAGCATCCGCCGCTGCTCGCGCGAGTGAAGCTGGACCCGTCCCGGGACCCGTCCCGTGGCCACCAGGATGGTGATCAGGTCGAGGCGGGTCCCCTGGGCGCCCTGGGAGCCGGCCCGGCCCCGGATGAGCGCGTAGGGCCGGACGGTCGGCCCCGCGTCACTACCGACCCAGCGCTCTCTCGGCTCGTCCACGCCCGCTTCACCCAGGACCCATGCCCGTGCTCGCGGAATCCCGTGGAGCGACGCCCAGATGACCCTGCAGGCGTTTGACGAGCACGGCCGTCTCGTAGGCGACACCGCCGGCGTTCGGACCGCTCTCCGACAGCACCGCCAGGCACGTGCTCGGACCCGCCGGGATCACGAAGTACAGCATCCGGTCGATCTCGATGATGGCCTGCTTCAGATGGTCACCGCCGAAATGGTTCCGGGCCCCGTGCGCCAGGCTGAAGATCCCCGACGACATGGCGGCCAGCACGTCGGCGTCGGCCCGGGCGACGTTGGAGGAGGCGCTCACGACCAGGCCGTCCTGCGACAGCAGGATCAGCTTCTTGATCGCGTCGACCCGGGAGACCAGATCGTCCAGAAGCCAGCCGATCTCGGTGGCGGTGGAACTGCGGTTCATGGGTTACCTCGATCTTCCAGCGGTCGGACTTCCTCATTGCGGCCCAGGTCCCAGCCCTGCTGGAGTGAGGACAGCAGATCACGGCTCGCGTCCGGATCCGGCGCGGTGAAGGCGGGGGAGGAGCCGCCCGCCGGCGGCCCGGGTTCCAGCAGCGCCGGAGCGAGGTTCTCCCGCCGGCGCCTGCGCGGCAGCCCGCCGGACTCGGTGCCCCGCTGCTCCACCGGCGCGGGCCCGGCCACCGCGGCGGGCGGCGGAACGGCCGCGACCGGAGACGGCGGGCCGGCGTGCCGGCCGGGCCTCGGCGGCTCCGCTGGCGGCAGCGGCGGCCTGCCGGGGCCCTGCAGCACCTCCTCCGGCAGCACCAGCCGCGACGGGACCAGCACGACCGCCACCGTCCCACCGTAGGACGAGCGCTGCAGGCGCACCCGGATGTCGTGCCGCGACGCCAGCCGCGCCACCACGAACAGGCCGAGCCGGTCGGTGTCGGCCAGATCGAAGTCGGGCGGCGTCTCCAGCCTCCGGTTGATCGCCGCCATCTGCTCGTCCGGGACGCCGATCCCGCGATCAATCACCTCGATGACCAGGCCGTTGGCGACGGCGTCGAGCTTGACCTCGACCGCGGTCGTCGGCGGCGAGAACATCGCCGCGTTCTCCACCAGCTCCGCGAGCAGGTGGATGACGTCACCGACCGCCTCGGCGGCCACCGCGACCGGCGCCGTGACCGACAGCTCGACCCGCTCGTAGTCCTCGATCTCGGCGAGCGCCGCCCGCACGATGTCCTCGGCCGCCACCGGACGGTCCCACACCCGCACGGTCGGAGCACCGGTGAGGATCACCAGGCCCTCCGCGTGGCGGCGCATGCGGGTCGTCAGATGGTCGAGCCGGAACAGCTCCTCCAGCTCCTCCGGGCTCTGCACCCGGCGCTCCATGGAGTCCAGCAGCTTCAGCTGCCGCATCAGCAGACCCTGGTTGCGCCACGAGAGATTGACGAACACCTGATTGATGGCGCCGCGCAGCCGCGACTCGGCGACCGCGAGGTCCACCGCGGTGCGCTGCACGTCGGCGAAGGACTCACCGACCTCCTGGATCTCCCGGGTCCGGCCGCCGGGCAGCCGCGGCGCCTCGGCGGCGACGTCGACCGTGTCGCCCCGGCGCAGCCTGAGCACGACGTCCGGCAGCCGGTTCCTGGCCAGCTCCCGCGCCGCGCCGCGCAGCGCCCGCAGCTCACGGGTGATGCCCCGGGCGAAGCGGACCACCAGCGCCACCGACAGCATGACCAGCAGGAAGCCGACCCCGCCCAGAAGGTAGACCCGCAGTTCGTTGTTCCGGGCGGTCGCGGCGGCGTCGCGGTCGGCGCCGGTGCTCACCCGGTTGCCCTGGACGAGCCAGAGCGGGGAGACCGCCGCGGCGGCGGCCCGGAACTCGCCGATGGACGCGGCGTCGCCGCTCCCGTCGGCGATCCGCTGCTCGGCCCGGGCGTAACGGTCGTAGGCGGGGGACTGCGTGAACTCCGCGACCACGACGCCGGCGAGGCCGTCGACCCGGTTCCCGGCCAGCAGATAGAGGTTCTGCCGCGCCCCGGACAGGGCGGCGAACCCCGCGGTGTAGCGCGCGGGGAGCTTGCCCTTGGGAGCCGCGGCCGCGAGGTAGGCGACCTCGCGCTCCACCACGTCGCGCGACCACGACCAGGTGATCAGCGTCTGGATCGTCTGGTAGCGGCGGACCTCGGCGCCCCTGCGCAGCTGCGCGATGGCCTGGAACATCCGGTCGGAGAGCGCGTCGTAGCCGCGCAGCGCGGCGACCCGGTCGGAGGTGCCCGGTGCCACCTGCTCCCGGATGGCCCCCAGGTCGGAGAGGCTGTCGACGAAGCTCGCGAGGTCCGAGGCACCCCCGGCGGCCTCATGGTGCTTGCGCGTGTAGTCGGCGACCGAGGCGCGCAGCGCGTCGATCACGGCGTCGGTCTTGGCCGTCTCACCCCGGAAAGCGCGCAGCGTCGCCGGTCCCGGATCGCCCAGCGCGCTGCCCGCGACGGTCCGCTCGCTCGAGAGCTGGAACGTCATCATGCCCATGGGCGTGGTGAGCAGCTTGTAGTCGGCGTTGTAACTGCGGTTCTCCAGGGCCGTCCGCAGGCTCGTCCCCGCGACGAACGCCCACAGGATGATCAGTGACGCCAGGGGGATCGTCAGCATCGGGGCCACGCGCCACGAGATCGGCCTGCTCGCCGGGTGCCTCGTCCTTCTCATTGACCGCTCTCCCGTAACGTGCGTCACACCTTCGTGTCAGACGCTAGTGCCAGAGCCGCATCCGGGCTACGTTGAAAGGTTTCTTTACTGGCGTTGACCACGATGTCGCCAGATTCCGGAAGATACTCCGACACCTGTTGTTTTTCCAGCAGGTGTCGGGCAGATTAACCTGGGTGAGTGCCGCCGCAACTCTCCGACCGCCGCGTCCAGCGCACCCGCTCGGCCCTCGAGAGCGCCCTGCTGGAGCTCCTCGGTGACCATGACCTCGCCCAGATCACCGTCCGGGACCTCACCGCGCGGGCCGAGGTCAACCGCTCGACGTTCTACGAGCACTACCGGAGCGTCGGCGACCTGGCGGCGAGTGCCTGCGCCGCCCTGTTCGACGAGCTCATCGCCGCGGCCCCGCACGTCGGCGGGACCCCGGGCGCGACCGACCAGGTCCTCGGCACGGGAGCCCTGGCCGACGTGTTCGCCCACGTCGCCGCGAACGCGCGCCTGTACGGCGCGATCCTCGGCGAAGGGGGCAGCGCCGAGGTGATCAACCATGTGCACCGGCGGCTGGCGGTCGCCGTCCACGCCAACCTGCGAGGGGCGCCCGGCGACCGTTCGCGTGACCCCCTCGACGTGCCCGACGACCCCCTGTCGGTGGTGCTGGCGGGGGCGCTCCTCGGGGCGATCCTGGACTGGCTGCGCCGCGGCTGCCCCGGCACCGCCGCCGAGGCGAGCGCCGCCCTCTGGCCGATCCTGTACGGAGCGGCCGCGGCGGTGCTCGGGTGAGTCGGGCATGAGGGCCTCAGAAGGTGATCGGAAGCTTGGCGTAGCCGCGGACCGTGCTGGTGTGCAGGCGCACGGCGTTGTCGTGGTCGACCTCCCAATCCGGGAAGCGCGCCAGCGCCTCCTCCAGGGCGACCCTGCCCTCCAGCCGGGCCAGCGAGGCGCCGAGGCAGAAGTGGACGCCGCGGCCCAGCGAGACGTGCCCGTCGAAGCGGCGGGTGACGTCGTAGCGGTCGCCGTCGGGGTACTTGCGGTCGTCGCGGCCCGCCGAACCCGTGAGGAGCAGCACCTTCGAGCCCTCGGGAATCGTGGTCCCGTGCAGCGTCACCTCCTTCTTGAGATGACGGCCCTGCACCGGCGACGGGGCCTCGAAGCGCAGCGTCTCCTCGACCGCGTTGCCCAGCATCGACGCGTCGGCGGCCAGCGCCGCCCGCTGGTCGGGATGGGCGGCCAGCAGCGCGCCCGCCCAGCCCAGCAGCCGCGCGACGGTCTCGGTCCCCGCGCCGACGAGCAGGCCGGTGAAGTCCGCGGCCTCCTTCGTCGTCAGCTTCCGGGTGCCGTCCTCGACGCCGATCTCGGCCTCGGTCAGGGCGGTCATCAGGTCGTCGCGGGGGGTCCTGCGCCGCAGCTCGATCTGCTCGGTCCAGTACTCGTGCAGCTTGATCTGCGCACCGAAGGCGATGTCGTTGATCATCCCCTGGTCCTCGTCCAGGTGGAAGGTCAGGTCGATCAGCTCGCGCACCTCCTCCCGGTCCGCAGGGTCCACCCCGATCAGTTCCGAGATGACCATCGACGGCAGCAGCGCCCCGAAGTCCTGGACGAAGTCGAAGCCGCCCGAGCCGACCAGCGGGTCGAGCAGCTCGGTGCAGATCTTGCGGATGTGCTCCTCCATCGCCCCGATCCGGCGCGGGGTGAACCCGCGCGAGACCAGGACGCGCATCATCGTGTGCGCCGGCGGGTCCATGAAGATGATGTGCCCGGTCTTCATCGGCTCCGGGCTCATCAGCTCCAGCACGGTGCCGTGGGCGGAGCTGTAGGTGCCCTGCTCCACATGGGCCGTGTCGACGTCGGCATGCCGGGACAGGGCGTAGAAGCCGTACCGCTCGTTGAAGTAGACGGGACTCTCGTCGCGCATGCGGCGCCAGACCGGATGCGGATCGACGTCGATCTGCTTGTCATAGGGGTCCCAGTACAACTCGGCCACTTCGGACGACCTTCCATCGGCGGTGGGTGCTGAGAATAATCATAGTCAAGAATGGTAATGAAGTTCGATAGGTGCGAGAATCTGATTCTTCCGCCGTCGGAGGGCGGAGCACGCCCTCCCTCACACCCCTCAGAGGAACACGATGAACGTTCCGAACAACGAACGCGTGGCCGTCGTCTCCGGCGCGGGGACGGGCATCGGCCGTGCGATCGCCGTCAAGTTCGCCGCCCTCGGCTGGCGCGTCGCCGTCGGCGGCCGCCGCCTCGATCCCCTCAAGGAGACCGCCGCCCTCATCACCGAGGCCGGCGGGACGCCCTTCGCCCACGTCCTCGACGTCACCGACCCCGTCTCGGTCGAGGAGTTCTTCGCGGCCACCGAGAAGGAGCTCGGCCCCGTCTCCGTCGTCATCAACAACGCCGGCCTCGCCACCAGCGGCCCGCTGGAGACCATGACGCCCGAGGAAGTGGCCGCCGAGGTCGCCACCAAGCTCACCGGCTCGCTGTACATGAGCCGCCAGGCCGTCCAGGCGATGCGCCGCGAAGGCGCGGGAGGCGACCTGCTGTTCATCACCTCCACCTCGGCGGTCTCGCCCTGGCCGCACCACGTGGCCTACGCCGCGGCCAGCGCCGGGGCCGAGCAGGCCGCCCGCAGCCTGCGGCTGGAGCTCGAGGGCACCGGCATCCGCGTCAACATCGTGCGCTGCGGCAACACCAAGGACACCGATTTCGCCACCCGCGAGCTCGGCACCGAGCAGATGATGGAGTCCAGCCGGCTGTGGTTCCGGCAGGCACTCGTCCGCCACGCGGGCCTGCTCGTGCCCGACGAGGTGGCCGACGCCGTCGTCACCGCGGTCACCCTGCCCCCGGGCGTCCAGTACGAGACCCTCGTCGTGGCCCCGTCCGCACCCCCGGAGGATCTCCCGGTGGACTTCGAGAAGTTCATCGAGAGCATGATCCTTCGCCACATGCCGTCCTAGGGGAGCGGAAATTCCTGTGAACGTTGAAGAGGTCGACGTCCTGGTCATCGGGGCGGGCGTCACCGGCATCTACCAGCTGTACCGGGCCCGCGAGGCGGGCTTCTCCGCCCGGCTGCTCGAGGCCGGGACCGGCGTCGGCGGCACCTGGTACTGGAACCGCTACCCCGAGGCGCGCTTCGACTCCGAGAGCTACACCTACGGCTACCTGTTCTCCCGCGAGCTGTGGGAGGAGTGGCGGTGGTCGGAGCGGTTCGCCGGCCAGCCCGAGATCGAGCGCTACTTCAACCACGTCGTGGACCGGTTCGACCTGCGGCGCCACATGGTCTTCGGCGCCCGCGTCACCGCGGCCGTCTTCGACGAGGCCGCCGGGAGCTGGACCGTCCGCACCGAGGACGGCACCGAGCACCGCGCGCGGTACGTCGTCGCCGCGACCGGCATCCTGTCGGTGCCCTTCATCCCCGACATCGAGGGCCGGGAGGACTTCCGCGGCGAGCAGCTCCACACCGGGCTCTGGCCGAAGACGCCCGTCGACTTCACCGGCCGGAAGGTCGCCCAGATCGGCACCGGCTCCAGCGGCGTGCAGATCGTCCCCGCGATCGCCGACCAGGTGGCCTCGCTGACGGTCTACCAGAAGGTGGCCGACTGGTGCACCCCGCTGAACAACGCCCCCATCACCGAGGAGGAGCAGGCCGAGCTCCAGGCCGGTTACGAGGAGATCCGCGACCGGCTCACCACCTCGGTCACCGGCTTCCTGCACCGCGTCAACCGGCGGACGGGTGAGGAGGACACCCCCGAGCAGCGGCGGGAGTTCTACGAGAGGCTCTGGAACAGCCCCGGCTTCACCAAGCTGACCGAGCACTACAGCGACCTGACCTCCAACCCGCTCATCAACGCCGAGTGGTGCGCGTTCATGGCGAACAAGATCCGGAGCATCGTCACCGACCCGGAGACCGCCGAACGGCTCATCCCCAAGGACCACGGCTACGGGGGCAGGCGCCCACCGTTCATCACGGGCTACTTCGAGGCCTACAACAAGCCGGGCGTCCGGCTGGTGTCCCTGCCGGAGACGCCGATCGTCCGCATCACCGAGACGGGCGTCGAGACGACCGAGGGCGTGATCGAGGCCGACACCATCATCTGGGCTACCGGCTACGACTTCGGGACCGGGGCGCTGAACCGCCTGGGCGTCCGCGGCAGGGGCGGCCTCCCGCTGGAGGAGCACTGGGCCGAGGGCCCGCGCACCTACCTCGGTGTCGCCGCGGCCGGATTCCCGAACTTCTTCTTCCCCGGCGGCCCGCACGGAGCCCTCGGCAACAACCCGCGGTACTCCGGAGACCAGGTCGACCTGGTCATCGACGTGCTCGTCCAGGCACGGGAGCGCGGCGCCGTGGCCGAGATCGACCCCGCCGCCGAGCAGAAGTGGACCGACCTGATGAACGACAGCGACTCGCTGTCGATCTTCCTGCGGAGCAGCTACTTCTACGGCGCGAACATCCCCGGCAAGAAGGTGTCGCAGCTGCTCAACCCCACCGGGCGGCGGAACCTCCAGAAGAAGATCGCGGAGGCCGCCGCCACCGGCTACGCGGACTTCTTCCGCGCGGTGCCCTGAGGCCGGTCCGTGGACACGGCCGGGAGCGGGTCAGGACAGGAAGGTCGCGTGCCTGTGATGGAACAGCCACGCGCCCTCGTGCGGGCGGAGCGTGTCGTCGTACCTGCCGACGAGGCGCACCGCCCAGCCGTCGCGGCCCAGCCGGAAGAAGGCCAGGTCGCTGACGGCGCTCGCTTCTTCGGCCGTCCAGCGGGTGACGACGGTGTTGGTCACCAGATGGAGCTGGGGGCGGGTGACCCTGAAGCCCGCGTAGGCCGCGCGGATCTCCGCGCGGCCGGTGAAGACGCCCTGGCCGTCGATCACCGTGACGCCGTCGGGGGTGAACAGCGTGGCCACCGCGTCGGGCAGGCCCGCGTCCAGGGCGCGGGCGTAGGCCGCGACCGCGTCCTGGACTCCCGCGGCGACCCGGGCCGCGAGCAGGGGATCGTCCATCGGCGCCGCGCTCATGCGAGGTAGCTGGTCGTGCGGCGCGCGATCTTCCACGCGCCGTCCCGGAACCGGAAGGAGTCGTCGTAGCGGGCGACGAGCCGCACCGCCCACTCCGACCCGGAGTGCTGGAGGAAGACCACGTCGCTCGCCGCGCTCGCCTCGTCCCCCGACAGGGAGGTGACCACGGTGTTGGACACCAGGTGCTTCTGCGGCCGCGCCGGAGCCCACGACAGGAAGGCGTCGCGGAGCGCCTCATGGCCCTCGACCGGCGGGAGGCCGGGGATCTCGAGGACTCCGTCCGGGGTGTAGAGCGCGACGACGTCGGCGCTGCGGCCGTCGTCCTGGGCCTGGGCGTGCGCGCCCAGGACGGCGCGGATGCCCGCGGCCGCCAGGGCCGGGGCGGAATGGTCCTGAACTGCTTCGCTCACGTAACCTCCAAGAATCGACTGATCGGTCTATTCATTCATCGTAAGGCTAGGGAAACAAGGAGAACAGACCATGACGAAGCGCTGGACGCGGCGTCCGCCCGGATCGACCTGGGGCGACTGGGGCGAGGACGACGAGCTGGGCCGCATCAACCTGCTCACCCCCGAGAAGGTCCTCCAGGGGGTCCGTGAGGTCGAGCACGGCATCACCTTCAGCCTGAGCCTGCCGCTCGACTATCCCGGCGGCAGCGCGCTCAACCAGCGGCGCTACCCGCCGATCATGCGCCCGACCGAGGATCTGCAGTACAAGCCGGACGTCTTCTACAACGTCGTCGCCCGTGAGGCCATCGCGCCGTCCCTGATCGACGTGTGGTCCGACGACATGGTGACGCTCTGGCTCCAGTACTCGACCCAGTGGGACTCCCTCGCCCACCAGGGAGCCGAGTTCGACGTCCACGGCGACGGGACCGCCGAGCCGGTCTACTACAACGGCTACCGGGCCGGCACCGACATCATCGGCCCCCGTGAGGACGCCAAGGGGGACGGCAGCGGCAGCCTCAGCCACGCCGCGCACCTCGGCCTCGAGCACATGGCCGCCCACGGCGTCCAGGGCCGCGGCGTCCTGGTCGACCTGGCCCACCACCTGGGCACCGAGTGGCAGCCGGTCGGCCTGCGGACCCTGAAGGAGATCATGGACGCCGACGGGGTGGTCGTCGAGCCCGGCGACATGCTCCTGCTGCACACCGGCTTCGCCACCCAGGTCCTGGCCTGGGAGAAGAACCCCGACCCCAAGGCCATCCACGCCACGGCCGCCTACCTCGACGGCAAGGACCCCGACCTGCTGGAGTGGATCACCGACTCGAAGATCTCGGCACTGGTCGCCGACAACTACGCCGTCGAGGGCCTCGTCCCCGACCGGAACCGGGAACCGCACACCCTCCTGCCGATCCACCACCTCTGCCTGTTCAAGCTGGGCGTCCCGCTCGGCGAGCTGTGGTACCTGCACGAGCTGGCGGCCTGGCTCCGCGAGCACCGCCGCAGCCGCTTCCTGCTGACCGCGCCCCCGCTGCGGCTGCCCGGCGCCCAGGGCAGCCCGCTCACCCCGGTCGCCACCGTCTGACGGCCGCCCCGGCTGACCGGCCCGCCGGTCAGCCGGGCATGTGCCCCAGGAACACGCGCGACCAGGCCATCAGGTCCTCGGGGACGAAGTAGCCCTTCTCGTCGTTGATGGCGTCCCAGTGCCCCGCCACGTCCTCGATCGAGGCGGGCCCGTCCTGGTGCAGGTAGCCCTCGGTCGAGGCGATGAAGAGCCGCGCGAACCGGCCCGCGCCCGCGGTGTAGATCTCACCGCTGACCGGGCAGTCCTCGTGCGCGAGATAGGCGGCCATCGGCGCGACGGCCTGCGACGGCATCGCGGAGTCGTCCGCGGCGCCGCCCGCCATCCGGGTCATCGCCGCCGGAGCGATCAGGTTGATCTTGATTCCGTGCGGGGCCCCCGCCAGTCTCGCGCTGCGGGCCAGCCCGATCAGGCCCGCCTTCGCCGAGGCGTACGACAGGTTGGCGGGCAGGCCGAGCAGCCCGCTGGAGGTCGTCAGCACGATCCGGCCGTACCCCTGCTCGACGAAATAGGGCCAGGCGGCCCGCACCGTGGTGAAGGAGCCGAGGAGATGGACGGCCAGATGCCGCTGCAGATCGTCGGGGGAGACCTCGGGAAGCGCGCCGTACCTGATGATCCCGGCGTTGCAGACCAGGGCGTCGATCCGGCCGAAGCGCTCGATCGCCGTCCCGATGATGGCCTCGCCGCCCTCCTGGGTCGAGACGTCGTGGCCGTCGGCCGTGGCCTCGCCGCCGAGGGCGAGGATCTCCGCGACGACCGCCGAGGCGGGTCCGGAGTCGGCGCCCTCGCCTCCCATCGACCCGCCCAGGTCGTTCACCACGACCTTCGCGCCCCGCTCGGCCAGCAGCAGCGCGTACGCGCGGCCGATGCCGCGGCCGCCGCCGGTCACGACCGCCACCCGTCCCTCGAAGCCGTAGCGGTTCATCGGTGACCTCCGGTCAGGGCTCGGGCGATGACGTTGCGCTGGATCTCGTTGGTCCCCTCACCGATCTCCAGGATCTTGGCGTCGGCGTAGAAGCGGGAGATCTCCGACTCCCTGATGTAACCGTAGCCGCCATGGATCTGCAGGCTGTGGGAGGCGGCACGGTTGGCGACCTCCGAGGCGTAGAGCTTGGCCATCGCCGCCTCCGTCGCGAACGGCCGTCCCCGGTCGGCCAGCCAGGCCGCCCGGTAGACCAGGGCGCGTGCCGCCTCGTACTCGGTGGCCATGTCGGCGATCTTGTGGGAGACGCCCTGGAAGGCCGTGAGCGGGCGGCCGAACTGCCACCGCGCCCCGGCGTGCTCGACCGCCAGCCGCAGCGCGGTCTTGGCCAGCGACATCGCCAGCGCCGCGACGCTGATGCGGCCCCGGTCCAGCACTGCCAGGAACTGGCGGAGCCCGTCGCCCTCCACCCCGATCAGATGGTCCTCGGGGACCCGGCAGTCGGTGAAGACCAGCTCACGGGTGTCGAGGGCGTGCCAGCCGAGCTTCTCGAGCCGACGGCCCTTGGCGTAGCCCTCGGCGCCGTCGGGGACGAAGAACGTGCCGTACCGCCTGGCCCCGCCCTCGGTGGTGCCGGTGACGGCCAGGAGCGTGACGCCCAGGCTCATGTCGGTGCCGGCATTGCTGATGAACATCTTGGTGCCGTTGATCAGCCAGCCGTCGCGGGAGCGCTCGGCGCGGGTGGCGATGCCCGCGGCGTCCGATCCCGCGCCCGGCTCGGTCAGCCCGAACGCGCCGATCTTCTCCCCGGTCGCCAGCGGCCGCAGCCACCGCTGCTTCTGCTCTTCGGTGCCGAACGCGGCCAGCGGCAGGCTCGCGATGGTGGAGTGGGCGTTCCACGCGGCGGCCACGGACTGGTCGGCCGCGCCGAGTTCCTCCATCACCGCCACGTAGGCGACCATCCCGGCGTCGGTCCCGCCGTACTCCTCGGGCACGAGCATTCCCATCAGCTCGAGCCCCGCCAGCCGCCGGAACAGCTCGCAGGGGAAGTACCCCTCCTCCGACCAGCGCGCCGCATGCGGCGTGATCTCCTTGGCGGCGAAGTCGCGGCACATGTCCTGCAGATCGACGATCTCCGCCGGAAGGTCGAGGTCCATCGGTCAGTTCTCCCTGGGGGTGAGCAGCACTTTGAGGTGGCCGCCGCGCGCGGCGGCGAGATCGGCGAACAGCTCGGGACCGGCTTCCAGCGGAAGCCGCCCGGTGATCATCCGTGCGGGGTCGAGCACGCCCTCGGCGAGGAGGGCGACGACCCGGGCGACGTCGTGGTTGTAGCCGAGGCTTCCCACGAGCGACCGCTCGTAGAAGGTCAGCGCGGTCAGGTCGAGGGTGGCGGGCCGGTCGCCGATGCCGGCCAGGACGATCCGGCCGCCGCGCCTTGCGGTCGAGACCGCCTCGACGGCCAGCTCGGGAACCCCGGTCGCCTCGATCACGACGTCGGGGCCGACCCGCCCGGTCCGCAGGAACACCTCGCGCCGGACGTCCGCGCCCTTCGGGTCGTAGGCCTCGGTCACCAGGTCGGCGACCCGCTCCCTGCGCTCGGCGCTCGGCTCGCTGACGAACACGCGGGCCGCGCCCGCGCTGCGCGCCGCGAGGATCGCCGCGACGCCGATCGGGCCCGCCCCGAGGACCAGCACGTCGTCGCCCGCCCCGACGCCCCCGCGCCGGACGGCGTGCAGCCCGACCGACAGCGGCTCGGCCAGCGCCGCGAGGTCGTCGGGCAGCCCGTCGGGCAGTCTGACCAGGCCGGCCGCGGGCACGAGGACGAGCTCGGCGAGACCGCCCGCCGAGGCGAGCCCGACCGAGCCGCCCTTCGGGCAGATGTGGTACTCGCCCCGCAGGCACCAGCGGCACTCACCGCAGCGCCAGCACGGATCGACGGCCACCCGGTCGCCCACCTCGACGCCCGGCACGGGCGAGCCCAGGGCCCGGACCGTCCCGCTGATCTCGTGCCCCAGGGCGAACGGCGGCCGCTGCCCGGTCAGGGGATGCGGCCCCGGCCTGATCATGTGCGGGCCGTCGGTGTACTCGTGCAGGTCAGTGCCGCACACCCCGCAGTAGGACACCTCGACCAGTGCCTCGCCGGGCGCCGGAGGCGGCGGCTCGGGCACCTCCTCCAGCCGGAGATCTCTCGGCCCGTGCCAGCGCAGCGCTCTCATCGCACCTCGAATAAAGGGGTTTTGTACCGGTCGGTCTATAAGACTTCGACCCCTTGGCCGGTGTCAAGCCCGATGCTATTCTGCCATTTCCCCGAATAAGGAGGAGTGGTCGCGGATGTACAGTCTCGCGAGCGTTCTCGACCAGCACGCGCAACGGCGTCCCGGTAAGACCGTTCTGGTCCAGGAGGACCGCCGGATCACCGCCGGAGAACTGCGCGACCGGGTGGGCGCGCTCGCCCGCGGGCTGCTCGGAGCGGGAGTCGGGCCCGGTGACGTGGTCGGGGTCCTGCTCTACAACCACGTCGAGTTCCTCGAGCTGCTGTTCGCGGTCAACCGGATCGGCGCGGTGATCCTCCCGCTGAACTACCGGCTCGCCCCCGCCGAGTGGGAGTACATCCTCGGCAACGCCGAGGCCGTCGCGATCGTCACCGAGAGCGAGTTCGCCCCGGCCGTCGGCGGCCTCGCCCTGGACCGGCTGCGCACCCGGATCATCCTCGACGGCCCGGCCGAGGGCTGGACGCCCTACGCCTCCCTGCTCGAGACGGGAGGCCCCGCGCCCGACCCGGTGGACGTGCCCGAGGACGGGCTCCAGCGGCTCATGTACACCTCCGGCACCACCTCACGGCCCAAGGGCGTGCGGATCAGCCACGGCAACGTGCTCTACAAGAACCTCGGCCAGATCATCCATCTCGGGCTCACCCACGAGGACGTCACGCTGGTGTGCGGCCCGCTCTACCACGTGGGCGCGCTCGACCTCCCCGCCCTCGCGACCTGGCACGCCGGCGGAAGCCTGGTCCTGGTCCGTAAGTTCGACGCCGGCGAGGTGCTCGCCGCGATGCAACGGGAACGGCCGACCAACGTCTGGCTGGCCCCGGCCATGATGAACGCCGTCCTGGAGCATCCCGCCCTCGCCGAGACCGACACCTCCTCGGTGCGGTTCATCATCGGCGGCGGCGAGAAGATGCCCGAGGCGATCGTCCGGCGGATCGCCGAGGGCTTCCCCGGCACCTGGTTCGCCGACGCCTACGGCCTGACCGAGACCGTCTCCGGCGACACGTTCCTGGACCGCGAACACGCCCTCACCAAGATCGGATCGGTCGGCCGCCCGCTGCCCCACCTGCGGGTCAGGGTGGTCGACGAGTCCGGCGCCGACGTCGCGCCCGGGGAGCTCGGCGAGATCGCCCTGCGCGGCCCGAAGGTCTTCCGCGGCTACTGGCGCGACGAGGAGGCGACCAAGCGGGCGATCCGCGACGGCTGGTTCCACACCGGGGACGTCGGCCGCCTCGACGCCGACGGCTTCCTCTACATCGAGGACCGCAAGAAGGACATGATCATCTCCGGGGGTGAGAACATCGCCACCCCCGAGGTCGAGCGGGTCCTGTACGAGCACCCCGCGGTCCTGGAGGCCGCCGTCGTCGGGCTGCCGCACGAGCGCTGGGGCGAGGTCCCGCACGCGTTCGTGGTGGCCAGGCCCGGCACCACCGTGACCGCCGAGGAGATCCGGGAGTTCTGCCGCGCCCGGCTGGCGAAATTCAAGGTCCCCGCCAGAGTCGATCTCATCGCCGAGCTGCCGCGCACCCCGTCCGGCAAGGTCCTCAAGCGCGTCCTGCGCGACGGGACCACCGGATGAGCGCCGCGCGGCCCGAGGCCGAGCTGCTGGAGATGTACCGCAGAATGCGCCGGATCCGCCGGTTCGAGGAGCGGGCGTCGGAGCTCTACCGCGACTCCGAGGTGCCCGGGTTCCTGCACCTGTCGATCGGCCAGGAGGCCACCGCCGTCGGCGCCTGCTGGCCGCTGCGCCCCGGCGACGTGGTCACCTCCACCCACCGAGGCCACGGCCACTGCATCGCCAAGGGCCTGGACACCGCAGGGATGTTCGCCGAGCTGATGGGCCGCGAGAGCGGCACCTGCCACGGCCGGGGCGGCTCCATGCACATCGCCGACCCCGGTCTCGGGATCTTCGGCGCGAACGGCATCGTCGGCGCGGGGCTCCCCATCGCCGTCGGCGCCGCCACCGCCGCCGAGCTGCGCGGGGACGGATCCGTCGTGGTCGCCTTCTTCGGGGACGGAGCCGTCGCCCAGGGCATGTTCCACGAGGCGGTGAACCTCGCCGCCGTCGACGACCTGCCCGTCATCTTCCTGTGCGAGAACAACCACTACGCCGAGTTCTCCCCTGCCGCCGCCCAGCACCGCGCCCCGCTCTCGGCCCGCGCCGCGGGCTACGGCATCGGATTCGCCCACGTCGACGGCAACGACGTCGTGGCCGTCGCGGACCTGGTCGCCGACCTGGCCGGGCGGATGCGCGGGGGAGCGGGCCCGGTGCTGGTGGAGGCCGAGACCTACCGCTGGCACGGCCACTACGAGGGAGACCCCGAACGGTACCGGGACGCCGCCGAGGTGGCGGAGAACAAGCGGCGCGACCCGCTGCTGCTCCTGCGCCTCCGGCTGAGCGACCAGGGCGCCGCCGACCGGATCGACGCCGAGATCGAGACGGAGATCGCCGCCGGGATCGAGGCCGCCAGGAACGCCCCCGCGCCCGCCGCCGAGAGCCTGTTCCACCATGTCGAGGCGGTCCGTCCGAGCGTCCCCGAACCCGCCCCCGCCAAGGGCGAGGACTTCCGCACCATGGACGCCGTCCGCCTGGCCCTCGAGCACGAGCTCGCCCTCGACCCGGACGTCTTCGTCGCCGGCATCGACGTCGGCGCCGGCGGCAACGTGTTCGGGCTGACCCGCGGGCTGGCCGCCCGCTTCCCCGGCCGCGTCAGGGACATGCCGATCTCCGAGACCGCCATCGTCGGGACGGCCGTCGGCGCCGCGATGGCGGGCATGCGCCCCGTGGTGGAGATCATGTACATGGACTTCATCGGCGTCTGCTTCGACCAGCTCCTCAACCAGGCCGCCAAGCTGCGCTTCATGACCGGCGGCCGGGCGAGCCTGCCCCTGGTCGTCCGGACCCAGTTCGGGGCGGGCAAATCCTCGGGCAGCCAGCACTCCCAGAGCCTCGAGGCGCTGCTGGCGCACGTTCCCGGGCTCACCGTCGTCATGCCGTCCACGCCCGCCGACACCTACGGTCTGCTGCGCGCGGCGATCCGCGACCCCAACCCGGTCGTCTTCGTCGAGAACCGGCTCCAGTACGGGCAGCGCGGCCCGCGGCCGCCCGACGACCACCTGGTGCCGATCGGGAAGGCGAAGGTCGTCCGGGAGGGCGCCGACCTCACCCTGGTCTCCTACTCGCGGATGCTGCACGACTGCCTGGCCGCCGCCGCGACGGTCGCCGAGGAGGGCATCGACGTCGAGGTCATCGACCTGCGGACGATCGCCCCACTGGACAAGGAGACCGTGCTGGCCTCGCTGGCCAAGACCAGCCGGCTCGTCATCGCGCACGAAGCCGTCCGGGACTTCGGCGTGGGAGCGGAGCTGGCCGCGATGGCCGTCGACGAGGGCTTCTGGCACCTCGACGCGCCCGTCGTCAGGGTGGCGCCACCGTCGATGCCCGCGCCCTACGCGCCCGCGCTCGAGCGGCTCTGGCTGCCCGACGGCGACGCGATCGCCGCGACGCTGCGGCGGGTCGCGGCGATCTGATCCGGTGGAACACCGGTCAGGCCGCGGCCCCGCTGAGGTCGTCGGACGGGTCCAGCACGAGCTCCGGATGCGCCTCGAGGAAGGCCAGGACCCGCTCCTCGAGGCCCCCGATGGAACCGCCCCCGGCCGTGCCCCCGGTCGCGAACCCGGCGAACAGGGTCGCGCAGTACTCGCGGGCGAGGAGGCGCGCGTCCCACGCGCCACCCGGACGGACCCACTGGTAGGTGTGGTTGTGCAGGTTCAGGAACTGGAGCATCGCCAGCCGGGCGTCCATCGGGCGGAACAGGCCCAGCTCCATCGCCTCCTCGAGCAGGCCCGTGACGATCGCCTCGAACTCGTCGCGCTGCTGCTTCAGCCGCAGCCGGTTCTCCTCGCCCAGCTGGCGGTAGTCGTGCTCGTACACCCAGATGTACTCCAGCCGGCGCATGATCATCGACAGGAGGGACTCCGACAGCAGCCGCAGCCGCAGCAGCGGGTCGGCGTCCAGCGCGGTGATGCGCCGCGCGGTGCCCAGCAGGGGCAGCATCACCCGGCCCTGGATCTCGACGAGCAGGTTCTCCTTGGAGCCGATGTAGTAGTACAGGGCGCCTTTGCTGAGCCCCGCCGCCTCACCGATCTCGTTGATCCCGGTCGCCGCGTATCCCTTGCGGGCGAACAGGCCGGCCGCGAGGTCGACGATCTCCCACCGCTTGGTCTCGTAACCCGGTCCATGTCCCGGCGGCTGAGGCATCGCGCTCCCTGCTGGTCGGCTCGGCGGGGCCGCGGGCCCTGTCACTCACAGGTGGTCATCATAGGTGGCGGCCGGCGCGAACGCCTCCGACAGAGCCTGGAGGGCGTCCGCGAGGAACCGGATCGTGCGCGGCGTCCGCGGATGGGCGAGGAATCCGCCGTGGATGACACCGGGATAGACGTGCACCTCGGTCGGCACCCCCGCCGCGGAGAGCCGGGAGGCGTAGGCGAGGTCCTCGTCGAGGTAGGCGTCCAGGTCGCCGACGCCGAGGAACGCCGGGGCCAGGCCCGACAGGTCGGTGGCGCGCGCGGGAGCGGCCGTCGGCGGGACCGGGCCGTCCGGCAGGGCGCCGAGGTAGGCGCCCCACGCCAGCCGCTGCGCCTCGATGGGCCACAGCCCCCAGTGGCCCGCCCCGGCCCGGAGGGCGAGCATCGACGGGGTCTCTTCGCGGTCGTCGAGCATCGGGTAGACGAGCAGCTGCAGGACGGGCTGAGTCAGTCCGAGGTCGCGCAGGCGCAGGCAGAGCGCGGCGGCGAGGCCGGCTCCGGCACTCGCCCCGCCCACGGCGACGCGGGCCGGATCGATCCCGTGCGCGACCGGGTCGGCGGTCAGCCGCCGCCAGACGGTCTCGGCGTCGTCGAGGCCGGCGGGGTAGGGATGTTCCGGCGCGAGCCGCCAGTCGACCGACACCGCCGCGCAGCCGAGCTCGGCCGCCATCCGGTCCAGCCGGGCGTCGTTCTCCTCCAGCGTCCCCATGATGTAGGCGCCGCCGTGCAGGTAGACGAGGCAGGGCAGGGGGCCCTCGAGCCCGGCCGGACGGTACCAGCGCACCCGCACGTCCGGCCGGCCGTCGATGCCGGGGATGAGCGCGTCGGACCGCCGGACGCGCGGATCGGCGCGTACCGGCGGCGGGCTGACCGCGGCGAGCGAGGACCGCAGGGTCGCGACGCTGCTGACATCCCAGCGGGCGAGCAGGTCGAGCCTTGTTCCGGGCTCCACCCGGCGTTCGATCTCCATCATCGTCTTGACGGGCTCCCGGGGTGAGGTTAGCGTGCAAATAAAAGATATGACAGTTCGTTATATGAACACAAGAGGGGACCGGTCATGACCGAAGCCTTCTCCGCATGGCTCGCTGATCTCGCGGCCGCACTGGAGACCGGATCCGAAACCGGGCTTGACGAGCTCTTCCTGGAGGAGGCGACATGGCGTGACTTCATGGCGTTCTCCTGGGACTTCAGCCACAGCGTCGGCCGGGCCGAGCTCGTGCCGCGGCTGCTGGAGCTCGCCAAGGACTGGGACGCGCGCGGCTTCGCACCCAGCGCCGAGCAGCCGCCCATCTCCGACGAGGAGGGCACCAACGCCTTCTTCGACTTCACCACCAAGGACCGGCGCGACCGTGCCTACGTGCGGCTCGTCCCGCAGGGGGAGCGGCTCGTCGCGGCCGTCCTGCAGACCCAGGTGGTGGGGCTGCTGGAGCACCCGGAGCGGATCCGTCACCATCGTGAGGAGGGCAAGGTCTACGGGACCGTCCCCCGCCGCACCCGCTGGTCGGATGACCGGCGCGCCGCCGCCGCCTTCGCCGACGAGGACCCGGCCGTCGTCGTGCTCGGAGCAGGGCACAACGGCCTCTCGATCGCGGCCCGGCTGGGCGCGCTCGGCGTGCCGACGCTCGTCATCGACCGAGAGGAGCGCGTCGGCGACGTCTGGCGCAAGCGCTACGCCGCGCTCGCCCTGCACAGCACCGTCTACGGCGACCACCTGCCCTACCTGCCGCTCCCGCCGACCTGGCCGGCGCACGCGCCCAAGGACAAGTTCGCCGACTTCCTGGAGTCCTACGCGAAGCTCCTCGACCTCAACGTGTGGACCGGCACGACCTTCCTCGACGCCGCCCACGACGAGCGGGAGGGGCACTGGGAGATCCGCGTCCGCCGCCCCGACGGCACGGTCAGGGAGCTGCGCCCGAGGCACTTCGTCGTGGCCGCGGGCCTGTTCGGGGGGCCGAAGGTTCCCGAGATCAAGGGGATCGAGTCCTTCACCGGCGTCGCGGTGCACACCGACGAGTTCCAGGACAGCGCCGCCTTCGCGGGCAAGAAGGCCCTCGTCGTGGGGGCCGGCGTCAGCGGCCACGAACTCGCCCATGACCTCTACGAGCAGGGCGCGGAGGTCACGATGCTCCAGCGCAGCGCGACCTACGTCGTCGACTACCCGACCTACCACCGGTACTGGTCGACGCTGTTCACCGAGGACATGCCCTACACGCCCGACTTCGCCGACCAGATGACCTACTCGCTGCCCGCGGTGCGGGTCGACGAGCTGAACAAGCGGCTGGTGAAGCTCGCGGCCGAAGCCGACCGGGAACTCCTCGACCGTCTCCAGGAACGCGGCTTCAAGCTCGAGTGGGGCCCGGACGGCACCGGCATCATCGGCGCCCACATGTCCGGCATGGACGGCTACCAGATCAACATCGGCGCGTCCGAGCTCGTCGCCGGCGGTCACATCCGGCTCAAGCAGGGGGCGGAGCTGGCCGAGGTGCGGAACGGGAACACCGCGGTCTTCACCGACGGCTCGGAGCAGGAGGTCGACCTCGTCCTGTTCGCCACCGGCTACCACCAGCTCTGGGGGCACATCAAGCCCACCCTCGGCGAGGCGGCGTCGCGGATCGACAAGGCCTACGGCCGGGCCGCCGACGGCGAGTACGCCAACACCTGGCGGCGCTCGGCCCAGCCGGGCCTGTGGTTCGGGACGGGCTTCATCCGGATGGCCCGCTTCTACACGACCTTCACCGCGTTGCTGATCAAGGCGATCGAAGAGGGCCTCGAGCCTTACGACCCGGAGCGGCCGGGCGTCACGGGGGACCCGGCCTGAGCCCCGCGGTCGCGGGCGGCTGCGCGTCCCGCGCGGAGACCCCAGACGCCCGCGACCGCGAGGGTGGCTCCGGCGCCGCCGTACACCATGCCGGACGGGCTCGCCATGACGTTGCCCGCCGCGTAGAGGCCCCCGATCACGTCGCCGTCGACGTCCAGGACCCGGCCGTCGGTGTCGGTGCGGGGGCCGCCCTTGGTGCCGAGCGCGGAGATGGCGACCTCGGCGCCGTAGAACGGCGGGGTCTCGACCGGCCCGAGCGTCGCGAAGGGCGACGCGGGGTCGGTGAGGCGCCCGCCGGGGAAGCGGTCGAACAGGCTCGCCCCGCGCGCGAAGTCCGGGTCGGTCCCCGTGCGCGCGTCGGCGTTGAACCTCTCGGCGGTGGCGGTCAGCGTCCCGGCGGGCAGGCCCAGGGCCTCGGCCAGCCCCTCCAGGGTCGGCGCGCTCCTCACCCAGCCGGGGACCTCGCCGCCGGGCGCGGCGCCGAACACCCCGAACCGGTCGACGGTGGACTGGTCGAAGACCAGGTAGGCGGGCACGTTCCGGTAGTCGAGCCGGGACTCGTCGAGCCGGTGGAAGGCCCCGCCCAGTGCGTTGTAGTTCGCGGCCTCGTTGCCGAAGCGCTCGCCGTGCCGGTTCACCATGATCGCGCCGGGCAGCGCGCGTTCGCGCGAGGACAGCAGGTCCGCGGGACCGCCGTCGCGCCGGACGCCAGGGACCCGCACGACGGGAGACCACCAGGCCTCGCGCATGTTGCCGAGCTGGGCGCCGATCCGCATCGCCATGCGCAGCCCGTCGCCGGTGTTGGACGTCGCCCCGACGGGCCGCGTGAGCGGGCCGCGCAGGAAGTCCCGGACGAGGGCGGGGTCGTACTCGAACCCCCCGGTGGCCAGCACGACCGCACCGGCCCGCACGATCGCGGAGTCCTCGAACTCCACCCCGGTGACGGCGCCGTCCGCGGTGACGAAGCGGACCGCCCGGCGGCCGGTCTCCAGGTGCACCCCGTGGTCGAGGCAGGACTTCAGAAGGCCGCCGACCAGGGCCCGGCCCAGCCCCTCCAGCCCGGCGGCCTCGCGCTCGGCGAGCACGGCGGCCGGCAGGACCCCGGTGCCCCCGCCGAGCGGCATCTCGCGGATCAGCAGCCGTCTGACGTCGCCGCCGATCCGCTCGCTCCAGTCGCCGAGCCCGGCGAAGGAGAACAGGTCCACCTCGATGGAGCGGCCGCCGCCCGGCAGCCCGCCGGGGTGTTCGGGGTGATAGTCGGGGTAGCCGCCGACGAGCAGGAACCGCAGCTCGGTGTGCTCCTCGACGAACTCCACGAACCGCGGGCCGCCCTGGACGAGCGCCTCGGCCAGCTCTTCGAGGATCATCCCGTTGGAGAGGCTGAGGAGATACTCCAGGCCCCGCTCGGTGGAGTCCTCGATGCCGGCCTCCCGTGCGGGCCGGTTGCCGGGGATCCAGATCGTTCCGCCGGACAGCGCGGTGGTCCCGCCGACCAGGTCCGCCTTCTCGAAGAGGGCGACGCTCGCCCCTTCGACGGCGGCGGCCAGCGCGGCGGTGAGTCCCGCGGCCCCCGATCCGAGGACGACGACGTCGTAGGTATCAGGCATGGCCACGCCCCTAAGAGTGCTAATAATGCACACCAGTGTTCGTCAAGTGCACTTCCGGGGATGCTAGCTCCGCCTCCGGCACGTCGCAAGGGCGCCTCAGCCGGCCGGGAGCTCCGGCGGGACCGGGCGCAGGGCCTGGCCGATCCGCTGGGCGGCCTTGACGACCTGTGCCTCGGCCACCGCGGCCTGGTCCTCGCGGTGGGTGATGATGTTGACACAGGCGCGGGGATGGGTGTGCGGCACCGGGGCCGCGACGGCGTAGGCGCCCACCAGCACCTCGCCCAGGCTGGTGGCGTAGCCCCGCTCGCGGGCCAGCGTCACCTGGGCCGGCTCGTCCGCGGCGGGACCGCCCGCCGACATCAGGGCGTAGCCGGCGGCCCCCCGGTCGAGCGGCGTGCGCATGCCGCTGCGGAAGGCGATGTGGTGCGTCGCGGTGGTGGGCTCGACCAGCTCGATCGCCACGGCCTCGCGGCCCTCGGCGACGAACAGCGCGACCGTGCAGCCGAGCTCGTCGGCCGTCTCGCGCAGGATCGGCAGCGCGGCCTCGCGCAGCGTGGGCAGGTAGGCGCCGGCGAGCGTGGCCAGGCGCGCGCCCGGATGGTAGGCGCCGTCGCTGCCGTGGGCGACCAGCCCGAAGTCGGCCAGCGTCTGCAGGATCCGGTAGGCGATCGACCGGTGGACGTCGAGCTCACGGGCCAGGTCCTGGACGGTCATGCCCCGGCCCGACTCGACGACCGCCATGAGGGCGTGCAGACCGCGGGCGAGGGTCTGGCTCCCCGTCTGCGCACGTCCGGTCGCCGATCCCGCCATCAACGAGCCTCCTGTGATCTCCCCGAACCGACCGCCGGTCAGCCTAACGTAACCCGCCCGGCCCGCCCTGGGCGTTGACGGCCGTCACCTCGAAGACTACCGTCCATCCATATATCGAATCATTGCGTGCAAATAGTGATACATGGAGGTGGGGCGGTGTCCGTCGCCCTCTGCACGACCTCGCACTCTCCGCTCATCGGCCTGCACGACCCGCCCGATGACGTGAAGGCCGAGGTCGACCGAGCGCTCACCGAGGCCCGGGGGTTCGTCGAAGACTTCGCCCCCGACCTCGTCGTGATCTTCGCGCCGGACCACTACAACGGCTTCCTCTACGAGGTGATGCCGTCCTTCTGCATCGGCGCCGCCGCCACTTCGGTGGGCGACTACGGCCTGCCGACCGGCGACCTGTCCGTGGACGCCGAGACGGCTCGCCTGCTCGCCAAGCGGGTCCTGGACAGCGGCGTCGACGTCGCCGTCTCCGAGGCCATGCGGGTCGACCACGGCTTCGTGCAGCCGCTGTCCTTCCTGTTCGGCTCGCTGACCTCGGTCCCCGTCGTCCCGGTCTTCGTCAACTGCGTGGCCGAGCCGCTCGGGCCCGCGGTCCGCTCCCGGCTCCTCGGCTCCGCGATCGGCACCGCGCTCCGCGACCTCGGCCGCAGGGTCCTGGTCGTCGGATCGGGCGGGCTGTCGCACGACCCTCCGGTGCCGCGCCTGGCCGAGGCCCCGCCGGAGGTCGCCGAGCGGCTGACCCACGGCAGGAGCCCCACACCGGAGCAGCGCCGGGTGCGGGAGAGCCGCACCGTCGCCGCCGCCGGGGAGTTCGCCCGCGGCGCGGGCGGGTTCCGGCCGCTCAACCCCGCCTGGGACGCCGAGGTCCTCGCCGCCCTGGCCGCGGGCGACTTCGCCGCGATCGACGGCCGCCCCAACGCCTGGTTCACCGAGCAGGGCGGCCACTCCGCGCACGAGGTGCGGACCTGGATCGCCGCCTACGCGGCGCTGGCGGCCTCGGGCCCCTACACCGTCCGGTCCAGCTACTACCGGGCGATCCCGGAGTGGTTCGCCGGATTCGCCACGACCACCGCACTCCCCGTGGAGGCAGCGTGAACGCCCCCGACGTCATCGTGGTGGGCGCGGGCCCCACCGGCCTGATGATCGCCAACCTGCTCGGCCTGCACGGCGTGCGCGTCGCGGTCTTCGAGGCCGGGCCCGAGCTCATCGACTACCCCCGCGGCGTCGGCATGGACGACGAGACGCTGCGGACCTTCCAGGCCGCCGGGCTCGTCGACGAGGTGCTCCCGCACACCATTCCCCACCAGCTCCTGGTGTTCGTCGACGCCGCGCAGCGCGACCTCGCCCGGCTGGCGCCCCCGGCCTCGGAGTTCGGCTGGCCCCGCCGCAACGGGTTCGTCCAGCCGCTCGCCGACCGGGTGCTCCTCGACGGCATCGGCCGCTTCGACCACGTCGAGGTGCACTGGTCGTCCCAGGTGACGTCGTTCACCGAGGACGAGGGCGGCGTCGCGGTCACCGTCACCGGACCGGACGGCGAGCGCACCGTCAGGGCGTCCTACGTGGTCGGGGCCGACGGCGGGCGCAGCACCACCCGCAAGGCGCTCGGGCTCGGCTTCGCCGGCGCCTCGGCCACCGCCGACTGGTTCGTGATCGACATCCGCAACGACCCGCTCGGCAGGCCCGGCGCCTACGTGTGCGCCGACCCGCGGCGCCCCTATGTCTCCATCAGCATCCCGCACGGCATCCGCCGGTTCGAGTTCATGCTCAAGCCGCACGAGACCGAGGCCGAGGCGATGACGGACGCGTTCGTCACCCGCCTGCTCGAACCGCTCGTCCCCGCCACCGCGAAGGTCGAGATCATCCGCCGCCGGGTCTACACCCACCACTCGCGGATGGCCGAGCGCTTCCGCTCCGGGCGGGTCTTCCTCATCGGCGACGCCGCCCACGTGATGCCCGTCTGGCAGGGGCAGGGGTACAACAGCGGCATCCGCGACGCCCTCAACCTGTCGTGGAAGCTCGCGATGGTCCTGCGCGGCGCCGCAGGGGACCGGCTGCTCGACAGCTACGAGGCCGAGCGGTACGACCACGTCCGGGCGATGATGCAGCTGTCGATGTGGGTCGGCCGCGCCGTCTCGGTGACCAGCAGGGCGGGGGCCGCCGTCCGCAACGGGTTCCTGCGGGCCGTCTCGGCGGTGCCGAGCGTCAAGAGCTACATCGTGCAGATGCGGTTCAAGCCGATGCCCGCCATGAAGGACGGCGCCCTGACCAGGACGGGATCGGCCGCCGAGCCCGGCCCCGTCGGCCGGCTGTTCCCGCAGCCCACCGTCGCCACCCGCGAGGCGCCCTCGACCAGGCTCGACGACGCCCTCGGCCCCTGGTTCGCGCTCGTCGCCTGGAACAACGACCCGCGGGCGATCCTCGACGACGACGCCCGCGCCTGGCTCGCCGCCGCCGGGGTCCGCCTGGTCACCGCGCGGCCCGCCGTCCAGCTGCACTGGGACGACACCGGCCCCGGCGCCGCGGGCCCGGACGAGCCCGTGCTCGTCGTCGGCGACCTCGACGGCTCGCTCAAACGCTGGTTCGACGCCCGCCCGGAGTCGGTGCTCCTCGTGCGCCCGGACAGGATCGTCGGGGGAGCGAGCCCCGCCCACGCAGCCTCCGCCATGGTCAGGGCGTTCGCCGACGCGATCGGCGCGCCCGCCCCCACTCCCTCTTTGGACACCATATGAGTCTCTGGACCGAGCTCGAAGGGCTCGACTACTCGATCCGGCACGTCCAGGTCGGCCCCTGGTCGACCCGCGTGCTGGAGACGGGCTCCGGCACCCCGCTGATCCTGATGCACGGGACCGGCGGCCATCTGGAGGCCTTCACCCGCAACCTGCGCGCCCTCGGCGCCCGCCACCGGGTCATCGCCTACGACTATCCCGGGCACGGCTGGACCACGCCCGCCGAGGCAGACCTGGAGATCGACGACTACATCGGCCACCTCCTCGGCCTCATGGACGCCCTCGGCGTCGAACGCGCCCACCTCAGCGGCGAGTCCCTGGGCGGCTGGGTCGCGGTGAAGTTCGCCGCCCTCCATCCCGGACGCGTCGACCGGCTCGTGCTCAACACCCCGGGCGGCACCATGGCGACGCCCGAGGTGATGGAGCGCATCCGCTCCCTCAGCCAGGCAGCCGCCGACGACCCGGGGGAGGAGCGCGTCCGGACCCGCCTGGAGTGGCTCATGGCCGATCCGCGCTCGGTCACCGACGAGCTCGTGGCCGTCCGGCGCGGGATCTACGGCAGGCCCGGCTTCGCGCGGTCGATGCGGCACCTGCTCTGCCTTCAGGACCCGGAGATCCGGCGCCGCAACCTCGTGACCGACGAGGAACTCACCGCCGTCGCCGCCCCGACCCTCGTCATCTGGACCAGCGACGATCCCTCCGGGCCCGCGAAGGCCGGCCTCGACATGGCCGAGAGGATCCCCGGCGGGGAGTTCCGGCTCATCGAGAAGGCCGGGCACTGGCCGCAGTGGGAGCAGCCCGAGCAGTTCGACCGGCTGGTCCTGGACTTCCTGGAGCAGCGATGACCGCGCACATCGAGAAGGCGGCGGCGCGCCTGCACGAGGCCGCGCTGACCGGGACGCCCTGCGACCCGGTCGCCGACCTGCTCGGCCCCACCGACATCGACGCCGCCTACCGGACGCAGCGCCTGCTGACCGAGCGGCGCGTCGCCGCCGGAGCCCGGATCATCGGCCGGAAGATCGGCCTCACCTCCGAGGCCGTCCAGCGGCAGGTCGGGGTGGACCGGCCCGACTTCGGCGTGCTCTTCGACGACATGCGGTTCGAGGACGGCCAGGAGATCCCCATCGGGCGGCTGCTCCAGCCCAAGGCCGAGGCCGAGGTCGCGTTCCTGCTCGAACGCGACATCACCGACGCCCAGGACGCCGCCGCCGTCAGGGCGGCCGTCGCGCTCGCCTTCCCCGCACTGGAGATCGTCGACAGCCGCGTCGCGGACTGGCGCATCGGCATCACCGACACCGTCGCCGACAACGCCTCATCGGGCGTGTTCGTCCTCGGCGGCACCGGCCTCCCGCTCGACCGCTTCGAGCCCGCCCACGTCGTGATGCGGATGAGCAGGGATGGCGAGACCATCTCGTCGGGGACCGGCCGCGCCTGCCTCGGCGACCCGCTCAACGCCCTCGCCTGGCTCGCCGCGACCGCGATCGAGCTGGGCGACCCGCTGCGCGCGGGAGACCTCGTGCTCTCCGGCGCGCTGGGCCCGATGGTCGCCGTCGCCGCAGGAGATCGCATCGAAGCGGAGATCACGCCGCTGGGGCCCGTGACGGCCCTGTTCTCGACCAAGGGAGAAGGCGCATGAGCAGCGGAACAGGGGTCGCGATCGTCGGCTCCGGCAACATCGGCACCGACCTGATGTTCAAGATCCTGCGCGGTTCCGGGACCCTCAGGGTGGCCGCGATGGTCGGCATCGACCCCGCCTCGGACGGCCTGGCCCGCGCGGCCCGGCTGAAGATCGCCACCACCGCGGACGGCGTCGAGGGGCTGCTCGCGATGCCCGCGTTCGACGACGTCGAGATCGTCCTGGACGCCACGAGCGCCGCGGCCCACCTGGCCAACGCCGCGCTCCTGGCCCCCCACGGACGCCGCCTGGTCGACCTGACCCCGGCGGCGATCGGGCCGTTCGTCATCCCCCCGGTCAACCTCGAGGAGCACCTCGACGCCCCCAACATCAACATGGTCACCTGCGGCGGCCAGGCCACCATCCCGATCGTGGCCGCGGTCTCGAGGGTCGCACCCGTGCCCTACGCCGAGATCGTCGCCTCGGTCGCGTCGCGGTCGGCGGGACCCGGAACCCGGGCGAACATCGACGAGTTCACCGAGACGACCGCGCACGCCATCGAAGCGGTCGGCGGCGCGGGGCGCGGCAAGGCCATCATCATCCTCAACCCGGCCGAGCCCCCGCTCATCATGCGCGACACCGTGCTCTGCCTGATCGGCGAGGCCGACCACGAGGCGGTGCGGGAGTCGGTCGAGCGCATGATCGCCGAAGTGGCGGCCTACGTGCCCGGCTACCGGCTCGCCCAGCCCGTGCAGTTCACCCCGGTCGACCCCGGCGAGGTGGCGATCCTGCTGCCGCCGGGCTCCGCCCCCGCGGTGACCAAGGTGACGGTCTTCCTCGAGGTCGAGGGGGCCGCCCACTACCTGCCCGCCTACGCGGGCAACCTCGACATCATGACCGCGGCCGCGACCCGCGTGGCCGAGCGCATCGCCGGGCGGATCGCCGGCCGGACCAGGACGGGGGCATGACGATGACCGAGATCTACGTGCAGGACGTGACCCTGCGGGACGGCATGCACGCCCTCCGGCACCGCATCACGCCCGAGCTCGTCGGGCGGATCGTCTCCGCCCTGGTCGGAGCGGGAGTGCCCGCGATCGAGATCGCCCACGGCGACGGGCTGGCCGGAGCCAGCCTCACCTACGGCCCCGGCAGCAACACCGACTGGGAGTGGATCGAGGCCGCCGTCGCCAACGCCGGCGACGCGATCGTCACGACCCTGCTGCTGCCCGGCGTGGGAACGGTCGCCGACCTGCGGCGCGCCCACGCCATGGGAGTCCGCTCGGTCCGCGTCGCCACCCACTGCACCGAGGCCGACGTCTCCGCCCAGCACATCGCCGAGGCGCGCGAACTCGGCATGGACGTCTCGGGCTTCCTGATGATGGCCCACATGACCGGCCCCGCCGAGCTCGCGGAACAGGCCAGGCTCATGGAGTCCTACGGCGCGCACTGCGTGTACATCACCGACTCGGCCGGGCGCCTGGACATCGACGCCGTCCGCGCCCGTGTCCGTGCCTACCGGGACGTCCTGGACGAGAACACCCAGATCGGCATCCACGCGCACGAGAACCTGTCGCTGTCGGTCGCCAACTCCCTGACGGCCGTCGAGGAGGGCGCCTACCGTGTCGACGCCTCGCTGACGGGTCTCGGCGCGGGAGCGGGCAACGCCCCGATCGAGGCGTTCACCGCCGTCGCCAACCTGCGGGACTGGAAGACCGGCTGCGACCTGTTCGCCCTGACCGACGCCGCCGACGACCTCGTCCGCCCGCTCCAGGACCGTCCCGTCCGGGTCGACCGCGAGACCCTGACCATCGGCTACGCGGGCGTCTACGGCAGCTTCCTGCGCCACGCCGAGATCGCCGCCGCCTCCTATGGGGTCGACGCCCGCGACATCCTCCTGGAGGCCGGCCGCCGCAAGCTCGTCGGGGGCCAGGAGGACCTGCTCACCGACATCGCCCTCACCCTCGCCACCCGGGCGAGCTGACCCCGGATCCGCACCGGGCCAGGAACCGCGGACGCCTCGGCGGGCGGGAGGGGGATCGTCCCTCCCGCCCGCCGAGGCGTTCGTCAGGTGTTGCGGCCGCCGTTGACGCCGATGAGCTGGCCGGTGATGTAGCCGGCCTCCTCGGAGGCGAGGAACGAGCAGGTGGCGGCGATGTCCTCGGGCCTGCCGACGCGGCGGACCGGGGTGCGCTGGATGTGGTCCTCGACCGTGCCGCCGAGCAGGTTGCGGGTCTCGGCGCGGCGCAGCATCGGGGTGTCGATGAAGCCCGGCGGGATCGCGTTCACGGTGATCCCGGCCGGGCCGAACTCCAGGGCGAGGGACTTGGTCAGGCCGTTGACGGCCGACTTGGCCGAGACGTAGTGGGCCATGTAGGGCTGGCCGGAGTGGGTGCTGGAGGAGGAGATGTTGATGATCCGCCCCCAGCCCGCCTCGATCATGTCGGGCAGCGACGCCTGGACGCAGTGGAAGACGCCGTGGAGGTTGACGTCGATCACCCGGCGCCACGCCTCGAAGCTGAGATCGGTGAAGCGCTTGGTGCCGTCCAGGCCGGCGCAGTTGACCAGGACGCCGACCGGGCCGAGGTCCTCCCGGACGAGCGAGAGCGCCTTGTCGATCTGGTCGCGGTCGGTGACGTCCACGACATGGGAGTTCGGGATCTCCGAGGGCTGGAGATCGAACACCGCGACCTTGTGGCCGTCCGCGGCGAGCCGTTCGGCGATGGCCCGGCCGATGCCCGAGCCGCCGCCCGTGACGATGGCCGTCCGGCCCGTCACTTGAAGGCCTCGTCGCCGAAGATGGTGGTGCGGTGCATGGTCCGGCGCGAGGAGGCGTCGTAGGGCAGCGCCCGGTGGAGCATGCCGGTGTTGTCCCACATGACGAGGTCGCCGACCTGCCACTCGTGGGTGTAGACGAACCGCTCCTGGGTCGACCAGTCGCGCAGCTCGTCCAGGAGGGCGCGGCTCTCGTCGGCGGACAGGCCGACGATGTGGTCGGCGGTGGTGCCGATGACCAGCGAGCACCGGCCGTCGCGGCGCCGCCAGACGAGCGGGACCTCCTGGCTCGGGACCGACCGCCACTGGGCGATCTGCTCGTCGGTCGGGTTCGGGTTGAGTGCCCGCTGGGACGCCTCGAGGCTGTGCACGACGGTCAGGTTGTCGATGCGCTCCTTCTCCTTGTCCGGCAGGTTCTCGTAGGCCGCGTAGGTGGAGGCGAACTCGGTGCCACCGCCCACCATGGCCACCTGGCGGGCGCTCAGCATCGTCGCCTTGATCGGCACCGGGTCGGTCGTGCCGTCGATGTGCCAGTTGAAAGTGCCCTTGAGGTACTCGGCCGCCGGGTTCACCGACGGGTCGAGCGACACCTTGAAGATCTCCCTGCCGCCGAACGTGACGACATCGCCGAACTTGCGGCTCAGCGTGATCTGGGTCTCATCGTCGAGGTCCGCGCCGCGCAGCAGCAGGACGCCGCGCCACTTCAACGCCTCGACGCACCGTGCGATCACGACGTCGTCCAACAGGTCGTCGATCCCGCTTATCTCCACGCCCAGGCTGGAACTCAGCGCCTTGGTCTCCATCGCGAGAACCTCCCTTTCATTGATGAGAATCATACTCTCGGACCCTCGGTTTGCAAACGAGCCCGTTGCGGCTTCCGTGAGGTGAGAATATGATTCTCTATATCAGCAAAGGAGCGTCTCATGCCGTCACGCAAGCTGTCGTATCCCCTCTTCGACGCCGACAACCACCTCTACGAGACCGAGGAGGCGCTCACCAAGTTCCTGCCGGCCGAGTACCGGAACGCGATCCAGTACGTCCAGATCAACGGCCGGACGAAGATCGCCGTCCGCGGGCAGATCAGTGAGTACATCCCCAACCCCACCTTCGAGGTGGTCGCCAAGCCCGGCGCGATGGAGGAGTACTACCGGGTCGGCAACCCCGACGGTAAGGACCGGCGCCAGATCTTCGGCGAGCCGATGCGCTCCATCCCCGCCTTCCGCGAGCCGGGCCCGCGCCTGGAGCTCATGGACGAGATGGGCATCCACCAGACCCTGATGTTCCCGACCCTCGCGAGCCTCATCGAGGAGCGGATGAAGGACGACCCCGAGCTCATCCACGTGGTCATCCACTCGCTCAACCAGTGGCTGCTGGAGACCTGGCAGTTCGACTACGCCGACCGGATCTTCACCACTCCCGTGATCACCCTGCCGATCGTCGAGAAGGCGATCGAGGAGCTCGACTGGGTCGTGGAGAACGGCGCCCGGGCGATCCTGGTGCGGCCCGCGCCCGTCCCCGGCTACAACGGCAGCCGCTCCTTCGGCCTGCCGGAGTTCGACCCGTTCTGGGCCCGGGTCGTCGAGCACGGAGTCCTCGTCGCCATGCACTCCTCCGACAGCGGCTACAGCAACTACGTCAACGACTGGGAGAGCAAGCGCGAGTTCCTGCCCTTCCAGCCCGACGTGTTCAGCATGACCTCGAGCTGGCGCCCGATCGAGGACTCGGTCTCGGCGATGATCTGCCACGGGGCCCTGTCCCGCTTCCCCGACCTGAAGATCGCGGTCATCGAGAACGGCTCCTCCTGGGTCGAGCCCCTGCTCAAGACCCTCAAGGACCTCTACAAGAAGATGCCGCAGCAGTTCCTCGAGGACCCGGTCGAGGTCTTCAAGCGCAACATCCACATCAGCCCGTTCTGGGAGGAGGACATGGGCGAGCTGGCCGACCTCATCGGCGTCGAGCGCGTCCTGTTCGGCTCCGACTACCCCCACCCCGAGGGCCTGGCCGACCCCATCACCTACGTCGACGAGCTCAAGAACCTCAGCGAGGAGCACAAGGCTCTGATCATGGGCGGCAACCTGGCCCGGCTGATCGCCAAATGATCTTCGAGCTCGATTCCGACCAGCGGCTGTGGCAGGAGACCGTCCGGGAGGTGCTGGCCAAGGAGTGCCCCGCCTCCCTCGTGCGGGCGGTCTCCGACGCCGGAGCCGACCCCGGGCCGCCGTGGCGGGCGTACGTGAAGCTCGGCTGGACAGAGCTCACCGATCCCTCCGACGCGGTCGAACTGGCGATCGTCCTGGAGGAGCTGGGCCGGGCCACGGACCCGACCCCCTACCTGGCGACCATGTCGCAGTTCGCGGCGCTCGCCCCCCGGGCCGCCCAGCACGGCCGGTCCGGGACGGCCGTCCTCGAGGGGATCACCGCCCGCCGCGACGGTGAGGGCTGGATCCTCGACGGCACCGCCCGGCACGTCCTGGACGCCGACCGCGTGGACTACCTGGCCGTCGTCACCGGCGAGGGGACCTTCGTGATCCTCGCCGAGCAGGCGGAGATCCGGCGGGTGCCGGTCTTCGACCCGCTGCTGCACGTCGCGGAGGTCACCCTCAGCGGGGTGCGCGCCGGGGACCACGAGCGGCACGACGCCGACGTGGCCCGCGCCCGCGACCGGGCCGTCACGGGCATGGCGCTGACGATGGTCGGCGCCTGTCAGCGCGTCCTGGACCTGGTCCTGGCGCACGTGAAGACGCGCGAGCAGTTCGGGGCCCTCATCGGCTCGTTCCAGGCGGTCAAGCACAAGGCCGCCGACATGCACGTCGCGATCGAGCGCGCCCGGGCCCTGGCCTACTTCGCCGCCCTGACGATCGCCGCCGACGACCCCCGCCGCCGCGAGGCCGCCTCGATGGCCAAGGCGGCGGCGGGGGAGTGCCAGGCGGTCGTGTTCCGCAACGGTCTCCAGCTGTTCGGCGGGATGGGGTTCACCTGGGAGAACGACCTTCAGTTCGCGCTCAAGCGGGCCAAGGCGGGCGAGCTGCTGCTCGGCGGCGCGGCCGAGCACCGGGCCCTGATCGCCGAGGAGTACCAGCATGCGCTTGACGTTTGACGAGGACGTCGAGAAGTTCCGGGCGGAGTTCGTGGCGTTCCTGCACGAGCATCTGCCCGCCGAGGCGGAGGCGGCCGAGCGGTCGCGGTCCAGCGCGCACGTCCCGGAGTGGGCGCGGCGCTGGCAGCGGCTGCTGTTCGACGAGGGCTGGCTGCTGCCGGGCAACCCGCCGGAGTTCGGCGGCCGGAACGCGAGCCTCCTCCAGCAGTACGTCCATCTGGAGGAGCTCGCGCGCCGGCGGATCTACCACAGCTTCAATCCGCAGGGCCTGGGGATCATCGCGGCCTCGCTGCTGTCGTTCGGCACCGAGGAGCAGAAGCGGAAGTGGGCGGCCCCGATCCTGCGGGCCGAGATCACGGCCGCGCTGGGGATGAGCGAGCCGGGAGCGGGGTCCGACCTGGCCTCGCTGAAGACCCGGGCGACGCTCCAGGGCGACCGGTTCGTGGTGAACGGCCAGAAGGTGTGGACCTCGGGCGCGCATGACGCGGACGTGCTGCTCACGTTCGTGCGGACCGATCCCGACGCGCCCAAGCACAAGGGCATCAGCGTCCTTCTGATCCCCACCGACACCCCGGGCGTCACCCGGCGGCCGTTCGGCTCGATCGTCTCCCCGGAGGACCTCGACTTCAACGAGGTCTTCTTCAGCGACGTCGAGGTGCCGGCCGAGAACCTGGTCGGTCCGCTGAACGACGGCTGGCGGGTCGCCACGGGCTCGCTCGGCCACGAGCGCACCCTGCTCTGGCTGAACTTCGCCGAACGGCTGGAGGACCTCGTGCGGGACATGAACCCGCAGGGGCCCCTCGACCGCGACCGCTACGCCACCCTCGTCATGGACGCCCAGGCGCTCCGGCTGCTCGGCTCGGCGGCCCTGGCCAGGGCCGCCAGGGGAGAGCAGGACGTCGCGGCCCTCTCGGTGCTGAAACTCCTCGGCTCCGAGGCCGTCCAGGGCGCCGCGGAACGGGCCCTGGAGTCCTCGGGCCCGCAGGGGCTGGAGCATCCGGCCACCACGGCCCCGTTCGCGCACATGAACCTGGACGACTTCTCCGCGGGCCGGTTCGAACGGTACGCGCGGAGCTTCGCCGGCACCATCGCCGGCGGCACCTCGGAGATCCAGCGCTCGATCATCGCCGAGCGCGTCCTCGGCCTGCCCCGCGGCTGAGCACGGAGGAAGCCGAGTACAGGGAAGCAGCGCACGGAGAAACAGGAAGACCCGCCGACCGGAAGGTCGTGCGGGTCTTCGCGTGTCCGCCGGATCAGATGACGGGCTCCACGATCACGTCGAGGTAGGCGGCGCCGCTGTCGGGGACGCGCGGCTGCTTCCACACCTCCACCGGGAAGGAGACCATCACCAGCGACTGCATGAGATGCAGGAGGGTGCGGGCGGAGTCGGGCAGGTCGTCCCAGTCGTGCTCGTCGCAGTGGGAGATCGCGTCCTCGAGCCGGGGGAAGGCGGCGTCGTAGAACTCCTGCATCTCGGCCATCGTCGAGGCGAGGCGCCTGGCGTAGCGCTCCGGCTCGGTCGCGAGGGCCCAGGGCAGGAACTTCTCCAGGTCGGCGAACTCATCGGGCAGCGGCATCGTGGGACTCCTTGCCTTCGCGGTACTCGGTGACGTGGTCGGCGACGACCTTGTGCAGGTGGCGCAGGAGGAGCTCCTGGTCGCAGAGCGGGAACTCGGTGACGGTCCGGGTGGCGACCATCGTCTGGGTGGCCTCCAGGGTGTTGGCGTCCTGGAGCGCGTACTCCTTGAAGGTGACGGCCGCGAGCTCCTGCGCCAGGCGCTCACGGGCGTTCTTCGGTGGGACGAAGTAGAGGCTGCTCTCGAAGATGTGCTCGTCGACCGCGGTCGGCCAGTAGTGGTAGGTCAGGTACCAGCCCGGCGCCCAGATCAGCAGCGTGAAGTTGGGGAAGATCTCGAAGGAGTCGGTGCCCCAGGCGCGGTGCTTGGCCGGGTTGATGCCCGCGGGCAGCGGCTCGAGGCCGTCGATCGCGGGCCGGTCCCAGGGGCCGAACAGGCCGCTGCGCAGGACGCGCTCGATCGGCTTGACCATGCTCGGGTCCTTGGGCGGCGCCATCCCGCCCCATGAGGAGATCATCGAGTGCGGGCTGTACAGCTCGTAGTGCAGCGCCTCGAAGCCGTAGCCGAGGAGCTTGTCGGCCTCCTCCTTGGTGGCCTGCTTCTGGTGCAGGACCGGCGCGTGGTAGAACTCGGCGAACGCGTCGATGAACAGCTTCCAGTTGCTGCCGACCTCGGCCTTGTAGCTGTAGACCTCGGTCATCTCGTGGAAGGGGTAGCCCTCCAGTCCCTTGGCCATCTCGCCCAGGTACTCCGTCAGCGTCTGCTGCGGGTCCAGGTTGATGAAGATGAAGCCCTCCCAGACCTCACAGGCCACCTCCTTCAGCCCGTAGTCGGCCTTGTCGATGCCGAAGAACTCCTTCTCCTGCTGGACGAAGGTGAGCTGGCCGGTGAGGTCGTAGCGCCAGGCGTGGTACTTGCAGGTGAACTGGCGGCAGGTGCCGGCCGTCTCCTCCGCGGGGAAGTCGTTCCAGACGAGCTTGTTGCCCCGGTGCCGGCAGACGTTGTGGAAGGCCCGGATCTTGCCGTCACCGCCCTTGACGATGATCAGCGAGGTGCCGGCGGCGGCCAGTTCCTTGGTGAAGTAGTTCCCCGTCTTCGGGACGCGCTCCACCCGGCCGACGTTCAGCCAGGTGCGCTTGAAGATGGCCTCCCGCTCGTCCTCGTAGAACGCCGGGTCGATGGAGTCGGTGTAGTCGACGGGGCCGGTGCCGAGCTCCGGATACTGCTCGGTCCAGCTGCCCGCCGCTGGTTTGGTGAACTTGGGCACGGATGCCACCTTTCAGTGTTCGAGCTCGATGCCGAAGGCGTTGAAGGCCATCGCGCACATGATGTAGGCGCCGATGGTGAAGACGAGGTCCATCACCTGCCGCTCTTCCAGATGGGACGAGAGCACGGCCCAGGTCGCGTCGGAGAGGTCGGAGTCCTCGTCCAGCTCGTCGACGGCCCTGAGTACCGCGCTGTCGAGCTCGCCCGCGGCCTTGCCCTGGGCGGCGTCCTCGATCTCGGCCTCCGTCAGCCCCACCTTCCCGGCGATCCGGACGTGGTGCCCCCACTCGTAGGCGCATCCGCGGCGCCGTGCGATCCGCAGGATGGCGAGCTCCCGCTGCCGCGGGGGCAGGCTGGAGCGCAGCAGCAGATGGCTGTTGAAGGTGAGGAAGGCCGCGGTGAGGTCGGGGTGGCGCACCAGGGTGCCGATGGCGTTGCCCGCGCGGTCCGGGTTCTGCCGGGCCGTCGGCAACATGACGGACAGGGCCTTGCGCACCGTGTCGTCCCACTGGCCGTCCGGAAGCGGCGGCAGTCGCATGAGCTACCCCTTCTCAATTGTGAGAATGTCATTCTCATTCATGAGCCACAGGTTTTCATGAGCTTGCCCGTCCCGTCAACGTGGTGTTGATTCTCGTTACGTGAGAAGCTAGTTTCCTCCTACTGAGAACAGAGGAGGCGGTAGATGGATGAGCTCCTCACCTTCGGGATCGTCGGCCTGAGCACGGCCGCGATCTACGCGATCGTCGGCAGCGGTCTCGTGCTGACCTACACGACGACCGGCGTGTTCAACTTCGCGCACGGCGCGGCGGGGATGATGGCGGCCTTCTGCTACTGGCAGCTCGTCGCGGGCTGGGGCTGGCCGGTCCCGGTGGCCCTCGTCGTGGTCCTGCTCGTGCTCGCACCGGCGTTCGGGCTCTTCGTCGAGCGCTTCGTGATGCGGCCGGTGCGCCAGCTCGGCGACGCCGAACGGCTCGTGGTCACGGTCGCCCTGCTGAGCGGCCTCATCGCCGCGGCCCGGTGGATCTGGGATCCCAACAAGGCGCGCCCGCTCGACCCGTTCTTCGCCGAGCGCGAGCCGTTCACGGTCGGACCGGTCACGATCACCTGGCACCAGGCCACCGCCATGCTGGTCGCGGTCGCCGTCGCCATCGGGCTGCGGTTCCTGCTCTACCGGACCCGCACCGGAGCGGAGATGCGCGCCGCGGTGGACGACCGCGCGCTCGCCGGGCTCACCGGGGCCGACCCCGACCGGGCCAACCGGGTCGCCTGGGTGCTCGGCACCCAGCTCGCCGCGATCGGCGGCATCCTCATCGCGCCGACCGTCGCGATCGACGCGGCCCAGCTCGCGCTGCTGATCGTCAGCGCCTACACCGCGGCGGTCTTCGGAAGGCTGCGCAGCCTTCCGCTGACGTTCGCGGGGGCCGTCGTGGTCGGCTGCCTGGAGAGTTACCTGACCGGCTACCTCCCGCAGAACGACTACCTGCCCGGGCTGCGGCTGGCCGCGCCCGCGCTCCTGCTGTTCCTCGCGCTCCTGCTCTTCCCGCACGGGAGGCTGCGCGGCCGGGACACCGCCCTGAGGCCCGTCCCCGTGCCGTCCCTGCGTGGGACGCTGATCTTCGGCGCGGCCACCATCGCGCTGGCCGCGGTCCTGGCCGGAGCGCTCGACGTCGTCGACGTCATCACCTACGGGCCGATCTTCTCCCTGGGCGTCATCGCGCTGTCGTTCGTGCCGCTCGCCGGATACGCGGGGCAGATCTCGCTCTGCCAGATGAGCATGGCCGGGATCGGCGCGGTCGTCTGGGGCCACCTCGGCTCCGGGGGAGGGATCTGGGCGCTCGGCGCCGCGATGGTCATCGCCGCGCTCGCCGGCGGGCTGGTCGCGCTGCCCGCCCTCCGGCTGTCGGGGATCTACCTGGCCCTCGGCACCGCGGCCTTCGCGGTGGTCCTCGACCGCTGGATCTTCACCCTGCCGTCCTTCGACATCCTGGGCGTGAAGATCTCCCTGTTCGACCAGAGCTCCGTCCCGATGGCGCCGCCGAAGCTGCCGGGGATCGCCCTGGACAACGAGCGGGGCCTGATGGTGTTCGCCGCCGTCTGCCTCGCCCTGGCCTCGCTCGGCGTCGCGCTGCTGCGCCGCGGCAGGCTCGGACGGCGCCTGATCGCCCTGCGCGACAGCGAGGCCGCCTACGCGACGCTCGGCGGGAACCTGCTCATCGCCCGGGTGCTGGTGTTCGCCCTCTCCGCGGGGATCGCGGGGCTCGGCGGCGCCCTGTACGGGATGCAGCAGCAGTCCATCACCGCCGACCAGTTCAGCTTCATCGCCGGGCTGCCGATCTTCCTGATCGCGGTCGTCGGCGGCCTGGGCAGGGTCGGGAACGGCCTGTTCACCGGGCTCGCCTTCGTGGGGCCCGTCAACGGGCTCGTCGCCCTGGTCCCGGGGCTGCAGAACTTCGTGGCGCTGCTGCCGGCGCTCGCGGGACTCGGCATCGGGGCCGCCCCCGACGGCGCGATCGCCGAGATCAGGAAGCCCTTCGGGCCGAGGCCGCCCAAGAAGGCCGCCGAGGTGCCCGTCGAGTGGTGGGGCCTGCGCCGGCAGTGGCGCGCGGAAGACGAGGAGGAGCTGTCTCGTGGCATCGCTGCAGGTTGACGGGGTGACCGTCGCGTTCGGCGGCCACCGCGCCCTCGACGCCGTGTCGATCGGCGCCGAACCCGGCCGGGTGACCGGCCTGATCGGTCCCAACGGCGCCGGAAAATCCACCCTCTTCGACGTGATCTCCGGGCTGCGACGCCCCTCCGCGGGCGGCGTGTCCCTCGGAGGACGCGACGTGACCCGGATGCCGCCCGGCCGCCGGGCCCGGCACGGCCTCGCCCGGACCTTCCAGCGCCTCGAGCTGTTCGGCCGCCTCAGCGTCCGCGACAACCTGCTCGTCGCCGCCGAGATGGGACCCGAACGGCGGCGGGCGCGTCACATGGTCGCCGAGATCGTCGAACGACTCGGCCTGGCCCACCTCGCCGACCAGCCGGCCGACGCCCTGTCGACCGGCGCCGGACGCCTGGTGGAGGTCGGCAGGGCCCTCGCCGTCCGGCCGCGGTACCTCCTGCTCGACGAGCCCGCCGCGGGCCAGGACGGTGAGGAGACCGAGCGGTTCGCCGCCCTGCTCCGCTCCGTCGCCGAGGACGGGGCCGCGGTCGTCCTGGTCGAGCACGACATGGGCCTGGTCATGAGCGTCTGCGACGACGTCCATGTCCTCGACCTCGGCCGGATCATCGCCAGCGGCCCCCCGGAAGCGATCCAGCGCGACCAGGCCGTCCTGTCGGCCTACCTGGGAGAGACGTGAACCTGCTCGAACTGCGGGACGTCCGCGCGGCCTACGGCCGGATCACCGTGCTGCACGGCGTCGACCTGGCCGTCGCCGCCGGTCAGGTGGTCGCCCTGCTCGGCCCCAACGGGGCGGGCAAGACGACCGTCCTCAAGACCGCCGCCGGGGTGCACCCGCCGAGTTCCGGCACGCTCCTGCTCGGCGGCCGCGACGTCACCGGTGCCGCCCCCCGCGACCTGGCCAGGGCCGGGGTCTGCCTGATTCCGGAGGGGCGCGGGGTGTTCCCCAACCTCTCCGTGCGCGACAACCTGCTGATGATGACCTTCACCGGGCGCGGCCGGGAGGAGATCGAGGAGATCGCCTTCAGCCGCTTCCCGATCCTCGCCAAGCGCGCCTCCCAGGCGGCCGGGACCATGTCGGGCGGCGAACAGCAGATGCTGGCGCTCGCCCGGGGCCTGGCCACCGACCCGGCCGTGCTGCTCCTCGACGAGCTGTCCATGGGCCTGGCGCCCCTCGTCGTCGGCCGTCTGTACGAGGAGGTCGCCGAGATCGCCCGGCAGGGCGTCGCGGTGCTCGTCGTCGAGCAGTTCGCCGCCGCGGTGCTGGGGATCGCCGACCAGGCCGCCGTTCTGGTCCGCGGGCGGATCGAGCGCCGGGGCCACCCCGACGACGGACTCCGTGCCGAGCTGTCCACCCTCTACATGGGAAGTTCCACATGACCTCCACTCCCGAGATCCGCACCCCCGACCCGAGACCCAGACCCGCCGGACCGGTGCCGTCCGAGCCGCGGGCGGCCCGCTTCGAACGCGAGCTCGCCGAACTGAAGATCCCCGACCCCGCGGCCGGGCGGACCGCGCTCTGGGCCAGGCTCGGCGGGGTGCTCATGGCGCTCGGCATCGTTCTGGGCATCGTCGGCTACCTCACCGCGCACACCGCGACCGACGCCCTCGTCCAGCGGGACGCCCTCGCCCTCGGCCTCGGCGGCATCGCCTCCAGCGTCGTCGGGTCGGCGCTGTTCCTGCGCTACTCGCTCACCCATTTCCTCCGGTTCTGGATGGCTCGCCAGTCCTTCGACCTGGCCCAGCTCGCCGACCGCCTGCACGAGAAGGAGGCCCAGCATGGCTCCGAACCCCGGTGACCAGCTCGAAAGCGCGGTCTGCACGACCCGTGTGGTCGTCGTCCGGGCGCCCGCCGCCCCCGCACCGGTGATCGCTTGCGGCGGAAGCCCGATGGTCCCGGCGGGTCCCGGGCCCGCCGCGAAGTCCGCCGATCCGCCCGCCACCCTGCTGGGCAAGCGCTACGTCAACGCCGACGAGACCCTCGAGCTCCTCTGCACCTCCTCCGGGACGGGCGAGCTGAGCTGCGACGGCGTGGCCATGACACTCAAGTCCGCCAAGCCCCTCCCCGCGTCCGACTGAAAGGGACACCGCCGTGAACGCCGAAGACATGATCCTCATCAGCGTCGACGACCACGTCATCGAACCGCCCGACATGTTCGTCAACCACCTCCCCGAGAAGTACCGGGCCGAGGCGCCGCGCCTGGTCCACCGCGAGGACGGCACCGACGTGTGGCAGTTCCGCGACACCGTCATCCCCAACGCGGCGCTCAACGCCGTCGCCGGACGGCCCAAGGAGGAGTACGGCCTGGAGCCGCAGGGCCTCGACGAGATCCGGCCCGGCTGCTATGACGTGCACGAGCGCGTCAAGGACATGAACGCCGGCGGCATCCTCGGGTCGATGAACTTCCCCTCCTTCCCCGGCTTCTCGGCCCGGCTGTTCGCCACCGAGGACTCCGACTTCTCCCTCGCCCTCGTGCGCGCCTACAACGACTGGCACATCGACGAGTGGTGCGCCGCCCACCCCGGCCGCTTCATCCCGATGGCGCTGCCCGCGATCTGGGACGCCGACCTGTGCGCCGCCGAGGTCCGCCGGGTCGCCGACAAGGGCTGCCACTCCCTGACGTTCACCGAGAACCCCGCCGTCCTGGGCTACCCGAGCTTCCACCATGAGTACTGGAACCCGCTCTGGAAGGCGCTCGTCGACACCGACACGGTCATGTCGGTCCACATCGGCTCCTCGGGCCGGCTGTCGATCCCCGCGATCGACTCCCCGCCCGACGTCATGATCACCCTCCAGCCGATGAACATCGTCTCGGCCGCCGCCGACCTGCTCTGGTCCCGGGTGCTCAAGGACTTCCCGGCCATGAAGATCGCCCTGTCGGAGGGCGGCACGGGCTGGATCCCCTACTTCCTCGAGCGCGTCGACCGGACCTACGAGATGCACGCCACCTGGACGCTCCAGGACTTCGGCGGCAAGCTGCCCTCGGAGATCTTCCGCGAGCACTTCCTCACCTGCTTCATCAGCGACCCGCTGGGCGTGAAGCTCCGCCACGAGATCGGCATCGACAACATCGCCTGGGAGTGCGACTACCCCCACAGCGACTCGATGTGGCCGGACGCTCCCGAGCAGCTGTGGAAGGACATGGTCGCCGCGAACGTCCCGGACGACGAGATCAACAAGATGACGCACGAGAACGCGATGCGCTGGTACTCCTTCGACCCGTTCTCCCACATCCCGAAGGAGCAGGCGACCGTCGGGGCGCTGCGGGCCTCCTCCGCCGACCATGACGTGTCGACCCAGTCCCGCAGCCACCGGATCATCGAGCCGTCGGAGAAGCTGGCGGCCTTCCACTCCCGTGCGCAGGCCGCCGTGGCCGCCGCCGCCAAGTGAGCGAATCCGTCCGCACCGAGCGGAAGGGCGCCGTCCAGGTCGTGACGCTCGACCGGCCGCACGTGCGCAACGCCTACGACGCCGCGACGATGGAGGAGCTGTCGGCGGTCCTCAAGGCCGCCGACGCCGACCCCGAGGTGCGGGCCATCGTCCTGACCGGGGCGGGGACCGTGTTCTGCGCCGGCCTCGACCTCAAGGCGTTCGCGAAGGGCGACTCGGTCACCGGACTGGTGTGGTTCTTCCACAAGGGGGTCTCGACTCCCGTCATCGCGGCGCTGAACGGCTCCGCGCTGGCCGGCGGGTTCGAGCTGATGATGGCCTGCGACCTCGTGGTCGCCGCCGACCACGCGATGCTCGGCATGACCGAGGTCCAGCGCGGGTTGTTCGCGGGCGGCGGCGGCACCGTCCTCCCGGCGCGGGTGCCGATGGCCGTCGCCCTCGAGCTCGGGCTCACCGGGGATCCGGTCACCGCGGCCCGTGCCTATGAGATCGGCCTGGTCAACCGGGTCCTCCCGGCCGATCAGGTGCTGCCCGAAGCGCTGGCCCTCGCGGAGCGGATCGCCGCCAACGGCCCGCTCGGCGTTGCGATGACCAAGAAGCTTATGCGGCAGAGCCGCTGGCCCGACCGGGCCGAGGCGGCCAGTGTGTTCGGCAGCGCCGACGCCCGCGAGGGCGCCCGGGCGTTCGCCGAGCGCCGGCCGCCGACCTGGACTGGAACGTGAGGTTGAGATGGACTTCGAGCTGAACGACGAGCAGCGGCTGTTCCGGCAGACGCTCCGCGACTTCGCCGACAAGGAGATCATGCCGGTCGCCTCCGAATGGGAGCGGACCGGGCGCTATCCGGCGGAGTTCGTGGAGCGTTTCAAGGAGATGGGGCTGTTCGGGCTGAACGTCCCCGAGGAGTACGGAGGGCTCGGCGCGGACCGGGTCTCCTACGCCCTGGCGTTCGAGGAGATCGCCCGGGCCTGGCTCGGCGCCGCGGGCCTGTTCGGCCCGCACTCCGTGGCCTGCTGGCTCATCAGCCGCAGCGGGACCGAGGACCAGAAGCGCCGTTTCCTGCCGCTGATGGCCACCGGGGAGCTGCGGTCGGGCCTCGGGCTGACCGAGCCGGGGGCGGGCACGGACCTGCAGGGCATCATCACGACGGCCGTCCGCGAGGGCGACCACTACGTGGTGAACGGCACCAAGACCTGGATCACCAACGCCAGGGTCGCCGGGCTGCTGCCCGTCCTGGTCAAGACCGGCACGGCCGACCGCGCCCACGAGGCGATGTCGGTGCTCCTGGTCGACACCTCCACACCGGGGTTCTCGGTGACCAGGGATCTGCCGAAGCTGGGTTACAAGGGCCCGGAGACCTGTGAGCTGGTCCTCGACCAGGTGCGGGTGCCGGTGGAGAACCTGCTCGGCGGCGAGGAGGGCCGGGGGCTCCAGCAGATCCTCGGCGGGCTGGAGATCGGCCGGATCAACATCGCCGCACGGGCGGTGGGCGTCGCCCAGGCCGCCTACGACGCGGCGCTGGGGTACTCGCGCGAGCGCGAGGCGTTCGGGAAGCCGATCAGCGACTTCCAGGCGATCCAGCTGAAGCTGGCCGACATGGCCACGGAGATCCAGGCGGCGCGGCTGCTCACCTACTGGGCGGCCGCGACCTCCCAGCGGACCGGCGGCCGGGTCGACATGGAGGCCGGCATGGCCAAGATGTACGCCTCGGAGGTGGCCATCAAGTGCTCGCTGGAGTCCATGCGGATCCACGGCGGCTACGGCTACTCCGCCGAGTTCGTCGTCGAACGCCTCTACCGGGACGCCCCCCTGATGGCGATCGGTGAGGGGACCAACGATGTCCAGCGCCTGGTCATCGCCCGTTCTCTGGTCTCGGGAAAGGGTCGCCTGGGGTGGTGAGCCCCGGACGTTGAAAAGGGTCGCGCGTGACCCTTGTCACTGGCGCCCAACCAACCTAATGTACATTCAGTAGGTTGGTTGAAGGGAGCTGGTAAGGGTGCCGGTATCGGATCAACGCCCCTATGCGGCGCTCCACGCCAAAGGCGAGGACCGCAGGCAGCGCATCCTGGCTGTCGCGGCACGTCATCTCGCGCGCCACGGGTGGCGCACCACGACTCTCGGGCAGATCGCCCGGGAGACCGGGCTGAGCACCGCCGGACTGCTCCATCACTTCCAGTCCAAGGCTCAGCTGCTCCACGCCGTCCTCGACGCTCGCGACGCGTACGACACCGCCCGGTGGGATCCCTCCAGGAACCTCATCGAGCAGCTCGAATCCGTCGCCGAGCGGTTCCGGGAGGCACCTGACCTCGTCGGCATGTTCGCGGTCCTCCGGATGGAGAACATCGATCCGGAGGCCCCGCTCCACGACCGGTTCCTCGCCAGGTACCGCGTGGCGGTGGAACTCGTCGCCGAACTGATCCGGCGCGGCCAGGACGAAGGCATCTACCACCCCGATGTGAACCCGGCCCTCAAGGCCATGGAGATCATCGCCTTCTTCAACGGAATAGAGACATCATGGCTGCTCGACCCCACGATTCCGCTCGACGAGGCGATCAGGGAATACACCGCCTCGCTCGCCAGGCAGCTTTCCCTGCCCAGGGACATGTCATGAGGCGCCGCCTCGTCGTCATCGCGACCGATCCGGCCGACGTCGTCCGCTACGCGGGGGGCTGGCTGTTCGACCGCGCCCTCGCCGGATGGGACGTCCGGGTGCTCACCGACGTCCGGGCGGACACCCGTCCGCTGCGCATCCTCGGCGCCCGCCCGTTCGACCTGGAGTCCGCCCTGGCGGCGCCGGTCCGCGGCCCGCGCCCCGACGCCTTCGGTGTCTCGGCCGAGCTGTACGCCACCGATCCGCGCGTCCGTGACCTCGTCCGCGACGGCCTCGACTGGGGGGTCTCGGACTGCCGCCTGTGGTCCGAGCACTGGTGCGGCATGGACGGCGAGGACACCGAGCGGCACCGGCTCAGCGCCGCTGCCCGCGCCTTCAAGACGCACGCCCTGCTCGCGGCGGCGGCGCCCCTGTCGGACGCGGTTCCCACCGAGTCCTTCAGACGCGCCGGCGCCCTCCATCCGTCACCCGCGGGGTGAGGCGCAAACGGCTGAGGGGCACGGAGAACGATCGTTCTCCGTGCCCCTCAGCCGTTTGCCGGTGCTCAGCTCTTGTCTGTGCTCAGCTCTTGTCGGTCACCGTCGTCTCGGCCACCGAGGGGGCGGGGGCCTCGACGGCGGGGGAGGAGCCCTGGCGGTGACGGCCCCGGTCGCGCAGCGCCGCGGCGCCGCCCACGAGCAGCAGCACCCCGAGGATCAGGGAGCCGATCGGCCCGGTCAGCCGGAGCGCCTGGATCTTCGTGGCGGCGTCACCCGAGGTTTCGGCCTGCTGCTTGCGGGTCGCCTCGTCCATCCGCAGGTCCGCGGCGAGGGCGGGCAGGTCGACGGTGCCGTCCTTGGACTTCACCCGGGTGTCGATCTGCTGGCGCTGGTCGATGACGACGCCGGTGCGCGGGTCGACCCAGACGGTGATCTCGGCGGCGTACACCTTGTCGATGTCGTAGGCCTTCTTCGGGTCGAGCCCGAGGACGCCTCCGGTCACCCCGAACTGCTCGAAGACCGAGGTCGGCTCGATCTTCTCGCTGAACTTGTAGGCGTCGATGTCGCCGACCTTCTCCTCGCCCTGGAAGACGGCGGGCCAGGCGCGGCCGGTCACGAGGTCGAACCGCTGGTAGGTCTTCTTGTCCATGCCGCCGACGGGGAAGAGCACCCCGATGCCGGACTGCTTGACGCCGGGGTTGTCCTCCACCGTGACGCCGCAGCAGTTCGAGAGCTGGGCGGTCTCGCGGTCGAAGGCCATCCGCCACGAGCCGGTCGACAGGCTCTTGCCGCTGGTGGCGTCCTCCAGGGAACTGAAGTAGTCCCAGACGGCCGTCTCCTCGTTGCTCGCCTTCGTGTCACCGCGCAGGGTGGTGGTGCTGACGAGCGGCGCCTGGACGGTCTTGCCCTCGCTGAGGTAGCTGCCGCTGTCGGTCTTCAGCTTCAGGATGGCGAACTCGTCGGTCGGCGCCACGACCAGTTTCGGGGCGGCGTAGAACCGCAGCAGAGCTGCCATCGCCAGGCAGAAGACGCCAAGGGTCAGCATCACGGTGCCGATCGATCTGCGCATTCGGGGGACCTCCGGGGACCGGGAGCGGACTCGATTTATCTCAGCAGATGGTGACGCCGTTCTCTTTTGATGCATACGGGCTTACCGCCAAAGATGCTTGTCTGCCCTCACAATCGGGGCGCTCAACGGCCGGCGGGCCCCGCGACCCCGGCGAGCAGGAAGGCGACCAGCGCCTCCAGCTCCCGCTCGTCCGGGACGTCGCCCTTGAACAGGTGGTACTGCATGGCCGCGAGCGCGGCACCGGCGACGGTCCTGGCGGCATGAGCGGGATCCGCCGCGCCCAGCTCGGCCGCGGGCCCGGTGAACAGGTCGGTGAGCGCGTCGACGAGCGTCACCGAGACATGGGTGTTCTCGGGGGCCAGGTTCGCCCCGTTGGCCAGGACCGTCCTGGTCCTGGCGGCGAACGCGGTGTCGGTCGCCTGCCGAAGGACCGCCCGCACCCCGGCGCGGATCCGCCGCTCGGGCAGCCGCTCCGCCTCGACCCGGTGCCGGACGTAGCCGGCGAAGTTCCGGGCCCCCTGCTCGACGATCGCCGCGACCAGGGCGTCCTTGCCCGCGAAGTAGCGGTAGAAGGAGTCGTTGGACATCCCCGCGGCGGCCACGATGTCCGCCACCCGCGGGGCCCTGCGCCCCTCGTGCTCGACCATGAGGGTGAGCCCGGCCTCCATGAGGGCGGCGACATCGGCCTGCGAGGTCGTCTCGACCCCGGCGACCCTGCGGCGGACGGCGCGCTCGGCGAGCGTGGCGTTTTCGGCGGCGTTCTCGGCGGACATGGAGGCATCCTAAAGTTCGGGCGGTCGTCGGTCGCGCCGCCGGGCCCCGGCCTTCGGGGCCCGGCGGCGGCACCGTCCTGAGAAGGACGGGTCAGGCGGGGGAGATCTCCTGCTCGGCCTTGGCCCAGAGCCATCCGGCGTAGGCGTGCAGGGACTCGCCGGTCGTGCGGTCCATCCGGCCGCCGAGCGCGCGGGCGAATCCGCCCTCGAGCAGGGAGGCCAACCGGAAGCAGGCCAGCACCTGGAACCACGGGAAGTCGGCGACGTCGCGGCCGGTGCACTCGGCGTAGTGGGCGACGAGCTCGGCCCGGCCGGGCACCCCGTCCCACGGCTTCAGGTAGGGGCCGCTGCTGGGCGGGTCGCCCTCCTCCCGCCAGGCGGTGAGGATCCAGGCGAGGTCGAGGAGCGGATCGCCGAGGGCGGCCATCTCCCAGTCGACGATCCCGGCCAGCGCCGGGCGGTCGTGGGCGAACATGACGTTGGCGAACTGCAGGTCGCCGTGGACGATCCCGATGACGGCGGACTTCGGCGCGTTGTCCTGGAGCCAGCCGGCGATCCGGTCGACGGCGGGATGCTCGGCCTCCCGGTAGCCCTCGGTCTCCCGGTAGCCGTGGAGCATCCGCAGGTAGCGGGGGGTCTGGCGGCCGATCCAGTCCTCGGTCCTGCTGAGATCGGACAGGCCGACGGCCGCCGGATCGACGGCGGCGAGCGTCGCGGCGGCCTCGACCAGGTCGAGGATCACCGCCCGCCGCCACCCCGGGTCGGTCCCGTACTCGCCGGGCAGGTCGCCGCGCGGGGTGAACCCCTCGATCTTCTCCAGGATCGAGAACGGCGCGCCGATCACGGAGGGGTCGGCGCAGGAGGCGTGCAGGCGGGGATGCGGGACGGCGGTCCCGGCGAGGGCGGTCAGGACCCGGCTCTCGCGCTTGAACGGCGCGGCGGCCTCCTCGCCCGCCTGCCGGCCGGGACGGCGCAGCACCACCTCGGAGCCGTCGGCGCGGACGGCGGTGAACAGCAGGTTCTGCGCGCCGCCGCGCAGCCGGGCCAGTGAGACGACGGGGCCGTCGCCCGGGACGTCGGCCAGGCCGGGCCAGGCGTTGAGACGGTCGAGATCGACATCATTGCTCATCAGGGCATCTCCTTGAGGAGTCCGGCGAACTTCTGGCGTGCGGCGATCTGCCGCGTGGGGATGTGCTCGGAACCGAACAGCCGGTCCTGCGCGGGGACGGCGTCGCGCAGCAGGAGCTTGGCGACGACGTCCTTGTGCGCCTCGGTCGGCCCGTCGGCGATGCCCAGGGTCGGGCCCGCCTGCCACATGCGGGCCAGCGGCAGCTCGTTGGAGACGCCGAGGGCGCCGTGCAGGTGCATGGCCTTGTAGACGACGTCGATCAGCGTGCCCGGCGTGGCCGCCTTGACGGCCGAGATGTGCAGCCGGGCGGCCCGCGCGTGGTCGCGGTCGCCGGTCTCCTTCGCCCGGTCGACCTGCCAGGCGGCGTGCAGGACCTGGAGGCGGAACTGCTCCAGCTTGATCCAGGCGTCGGCCAGCGACTGGCGGACGGCCTGCTGGTCGGCGAGCGGTCCGCCCCTGGTGGTGCGGCTCGCGATCCTCTCGATCATCATCTCGAGCGCCCTGCGGCACAGGCCGGCCGAGCGCATCGCGTGGTGCAGGCGCCCGCCGCCGAGCCGCTGCTGGGCGATCGCGAAGCCGGTGCCGGGCTCGCCGAGCAGGTTCTCCGCGGGGACCCGGCAGCCGGTGAACCGCAGGTAGCCGTGGACGCCCTCGCCGACCGGCTCACCGGCCAGGCCCGTGCCGCGCACCATCTCCATGCCGGGGGTCCCGGCCGGGATGATGAACATCGACGAGCCGCGGTGGACCGGAACCTCCGGATCGGTGATCACCATGGCGATGACGAACGCCGCGTGCGGGTAGTTGGAGGCGAACCACTTCTCGCCGTCGATCACCCAGCCGTCGCCGTCGCGGACGGCCCGGCAGGTGAAGCCGCCGGGGTCGGCGCCGCCGGTCGGCTCGGTCATCGCGTAGGTCGAGACGATGCGCCCGCCCAGCAGCGGTTCGAGGAACTCGTGGCGCTGCTCCTCGGTGCCGTGGTGGGCGAGGATCTCGGCGTTGCCGGAGTCGGGGGCCTGGGTGCCGAAGACCATCGGAGCCCACTGGGAGCGCCCGAGGATCTCGTTCAGCAGCGCCAGCCCGACCTGGCCCATGCCCATCCCGCCGAGCGACGGCGGCAGGTGCGCGGCCCACAGCCCCTGCTCCCGGACCCGGGCCTGGAGCGGCAGGACGAGCTCACGGTAGGCCTCACCCTCGCGGTCGTACGGTTCGGCGAACCCCGGGAAGAGCAGGTCGATCGGCTCGACCTCTTCGCGGACGAACCGGGCGGCCCAGTCGAGCTTCGCCTGGTACTCCGGATCGGTACTGAAGTCCCACATGATCTTCCCTTCGCTGGAGCGTCATCGACGCGTCCGAAGCGGTTGAACGGTACAGAACGCCATTCTGCACTTTCAGAACGTCTATCGCTAGGTTGATTCTTCATCAGTGAGAAGCTAATTTCCTTCTACCGAGAGGGGTGTTCGACCTCTCAGGCCACCGGTCGGGGACTTCATCGAGGAGGAACAACCCGTGAAACCACGCGCAATCCCGGCCGCTCTTGTGGCGGTCGCCCTGCTACTGACCGCCTGTAGCGGCCGTAGCGGAGACGGCGAGGAATCGCCACCGGCCGCGACCGTCGCGTCAGGCGACTTCGGAGACCTCAAGAGCGTGTGCAAGCCCGGTCAGGCGACCGGCACTCCCGCCCAGGGCGTCACCGCGAGCGAGATCAAGATCGGTGTGCTCACCGACCGCGGCTTCACCCAGAACTCCGAGCTGGTGAACGCGGCGAAGGTCTTCACGGACTGGTGCAACGCCGCGGGCGGCATCAACGGCCGCAAGATCTCCTACGTGGTCAGGGACACCAAGCTGATGGAGGTCCGCCAGCGGGTGCTCGAGGCCTGCCGGGAGGACTTCGTCCTCGCCGGCGGCAGCGCCGCGCTGGACGGCATGGGCGTCAAGGACCGGCTCAACTGCCTGCTCCCCGACTTCCCCGCGCAGGTCGTGCAGCTCGAGAACGTCGGCTCGGACCTCCAGGTCTACGTCGGCGGCGAGAGCGCCAAGTACGACCCCTACCAGGGCTACTACAAGTACCTGTTCGAGGCCTACCCGGACTCGAAGGGCGCCGTCGGCGTGCTGAACGGCGACTCCCCGATCACCAAGGTCCTCGGTGAACGCACCCGGCAGGGCGTTCCGGCCCGCGGTGGAACGATCATCTACGATGACAAGTACCCGATCCAGGGCGTCGCGGACTGGACCCCCTACGCGGTGGCGATCAAGAACAAGGGCGTCAAGGGCCTGCAGTTCTACGGGCAGTGGGCGCTCCTGGCCAAGCTGGAGCAGAAGCTGACCGACCTGAACTACAAGCTCGACTGGATCGACGCCAACAGCAACGCCTACGGCTTCGAGTTCATCAATGCCCTCGGCAAGGCCGCCTCGTTCCAGAACAACGTGGCCGACCTGTCGGGCTTCGCCCCGCTGGAGAGCTCCGCCACCAACCCGGCGATCAAGCAGCTCCAGGAGATGTACGACAAGGCCAACCTCTCGGGCAAGGCGACCTTCCCCGCGATCGGCGCCTTCTCCTCGTGGCTGCTGTTCGCCAAGGCCGCCGGCAGCTGCGGCGACGCCCTCACCCGCAAGTGCGTCTACGACGCGGCCCGCGCCGAGAAGTCCTGGACGGGCGGTGGCCTCCAGGCCCCGGCGGACCTGACGACCCCCGGAGCCCCGCGCTGCTTCAATGTCGAGCAGGCCACGGCCGACGGCTGGAAGCCCGCGGACTTCAAGCCCGACAGCGGTGCCTTCCGGTGTGACGCCCCGGCTCTGGAGCTGAAGGGTCCCGCCTTCCCCAAGCCCGTCACCCTCAAGGACGTCGGAAAGTCCCTCGCCGACGTGAAGTAGCGAGGAGCAGGAGAGCAGGGAGCCCGGTGGGCGGCGGAGAGCGCCGCCCACCGGGCCTTTGGAACGTCGGTCGTCACCCGGCGTCGTGGTGGATGGGTCCCGCGCGCAGCCGCAGCGGGGCGCCGCCGCCCGACCACCGGGACGCGACGATCTCCGCGGCGATGCTGATGGCCGTCTCCTCGGGGGTTCGGGCTCCCAGATCGAGACCGATGGGGGAGTGCAGGCGGGCCAGCTCGGCCTCGGCCAGCCCGGCCTCCCTGAGGCGGGCGACCCGGTCGGCGTGCGTGCGGCGCGAACCCATCGCCCCCACGTAGGCCACGTCCAGCCGCAGGGCGGACTCCAGCAGCGGCAGATCGAACTTGGGGTCGTGGGTGAGCACGCACAGGACGGTGCGGGCGTCGATCCGGCCCGCCTCCACCTCGCCCGCCAGGTAGCGGTGCGGCCAGTCGGCGATGACGCGATGGGCGTCGGGGAAGCGCCGCTCGGTGGCGAAGACGGGGCGCGCGTCGCAGACCGTCACGTCGAAACCGAGGAACGCCCCGGTGCGGGCCAGCGCGGACGCGAAGTCGATCGCCCCGAAGACGATCATCCGGGGCGGTGGCGCGTAGGAGATGACGGACAGGGTGAGCTCGTCGCCCAGGCGCTCGCCGTCGTGCCCGTAGTGCAGGGTCGCGGTGCTGCCCTGGGCGAGCAGGCCCCGGACGTCGCCGGTGACGGCCTCGTCCAGGCGGACCGAGCCGAGCGTCCCGGACGTCCGGTCCGCCCACACGACGATCCGCCGGCCGAACCGGGCGGATTCCGGCGGGCCCACGCAGGTGACCGTGGCGACGGCCTCGCCGCCGCGGACCGAGCGCACGACGGCGCCGAGCTCGGGAAAGGTCGACCGGTCCACCGGCTCGACGAACACCTCGATGGTGCCGCCGCAGGTCAGGCCCACGGCGAAGGCGTCGTCGTCGGAGACCCCGTACTGCGCCAGGGAGGGCGAGCCTCCCTCCCTGGCACGCTCGTAGACCGCTCCCTCGACGCAGCCGCCCGAAACGCTGCCGACGGCCTCGCCGCCGGGCCCGACGAGCATCGCCGCGCCGGGAGCGCGGGGCGCGGAGTTCCAGGTGGCGACGACGGTGCCGACACCGACCGTCTCCCCCGCCTCCCACCAGGCGAACAGCTCGTCCAGGACCTCGCGCATCGGCGCTACTTGAGCAGGGCGCCGGCGTCGATCGGCAGGGCCACGCCGGTGATGTAGCGGCCCTCGTCGGAGGACAGGAACAGGACGGCGTTGCTGATGTCCTCCGGCTCGACCCACGGCGTCTGGAGCACGTGGATGAACTGGGAGGCCATCGCGAAGTCGTCCTTGGTGGGGTTCTCCAGGTCGGGCCGGAACATCTTGAACGTCTGCTCGTTCATCACCATCGGGGTGTTGACCTGCGTCGGGTGGACGGAGTTCACCCGGATGTTGTGCTGGCCCAGCTCGACGGCCAGGGTCCGCATGATGCCGACCACGCCGTGCTTGGCGGTGACGTAGTGGCCGACGTTCGGGTAGGCCTTCAGCCCGCCGACCGAGCTGGTGAGGACGATGGAGCCGCCGCGGCCGCCCGCGATGATGTGCGGGATGCCGGCCTTGGCGCTGAGCCAGACGCCCGTCATGTTGATGTCGATCATGTCGCGCCAGGCCTTCTCGCCGAGCTTGTCGAGCGAGTTGCCCTCGCTGCCGATCCCGGCGTTGGCGGCGATGATGTCGAGCCTGCCGAACTGCTCCACGCCCTCGTCGACCACCGCCTTGACGGCGTCGAAGTCCCGGACGTCGGCCTTGGCGGTGATGATCTTCCGGCCCAGCTTGGTGACCAGGTCGGCGGTCTCCTGCAGGTCCTCGGGCGTCGACATGGCGAAGGGGACGCCCTCCACCTGCTCGCACAGGTCGATGGCGATGATGTCGGCGCCCTCCTGGGCGAGCCGCAGGGCGTGGCTGCGGCCCTGGCCGCGGGCCGCGCCGGTGATGAACGCGACCTTTCCTTCTACGCGTCCGGTCATGTCCGTCTCCTTCTCGCTGGTGCTGCTTCGGGGGTGCTGCTTCGAGGGGGTGCTGTTACCGGGAATCGTTCGAGCGCCTGCGCCGGGCGCCGATCAGGAAGAGCAGGAAGGCGGCGACCGCCGCGAGCGCGGCGCCCGCCCGGACGGCGACCCGTCCGCCGCCCGCGCCGAGCAGGTCGAGCGGCTGGGCGGAGGGCTGCGTGACGACGCCGGCGGGTTCGGGAGCCGAAGGCGCCTCCTCGGCGGCGGCCGCGCCGGGATCGTCGGCGAGCTCGGCCGCGAGGTTGGCGGCGAACTGGTCGATGAGGGCCGTGGCGACGTCGGAGAGGGTGCTGCGCCCGAACTGGGCGGGACGGCCGGTGATCGCCAGATCGGTCTCGATGACGACCTCGGTGCTCGGGCCGCGATCGAGGAGGCGGCACGTCACGACGGCCTTGGCCGTCCCGGCGCCCCGCTTCTCCCGGCCGCTCGCCTCGAGGACGGCCGTCAGGGTCTCGGCGTCGCGGGACAGGAAGGTGACGGTCCCGCCGTAGGTGAGGCCGACCGGGCCCAGCTTCGCCTTGACGGTGCCGTGATGGCTGTCGCCCTCGCTGGAGGTGAGGACGGCTCCCGGCACGCACGGGGCGATCCGCTCGATGTCGAGCAGGACCAGCCACGCCTCGCGGGCCGGCACGGGGATCGTGAGGGTGTTCTCCAGTTTCATCCGGACTCCTCCAGGGCTTGGGCCGCCGCCCGGACGGCGTTGAGGATCCCCTGGTAGCCGGTGCAGCGGCAGAGGTTCCCCGACAGGGCGTCGCGGATCTCCTCGTCGGAGGGGGCGGGATGGTCGCGCAGGAACGCGGTGACCGAGACGATCAGGCCGGGCGTGCAGAAGCCGCACTGGAGCCCGTGGTGGTCGCGGAAGGCTGCCTGCACCACCGACAAAGTGCCGTCGGGCGCGGCCACCCCCTCCACTGTGGTGACCTCCGCACCGTCCGCCTGCACGGCGAGGACGGTGCAGGAGCGGACCGCCTCGCCGTCCATCAGGACCGTGCAGGCGCCGCAGACACCGTGCTCGCAGCCCAGATGGGTGCCGGTGAGTCGGCAGCGTTCGCGCAGGAAGTCGGCGAGGGTGAGCCGCGGCGGCACCGTCCCCCGCCGGGCCCGGCCGTTGATCTGCAGCTGGATGTCGAGGTCAGGCATCGAGGGCCTCCCGTAGGGCGCGCCGCCAGGCGCGGGTCACCATGATCGCGCCGATGTGCCGGCGGTAGTCGCCCGAGGCGTGCAGGTCGGACGGGACGGACGCGGGTTCGGCCAGCGCGGTGGCACCGAGTTCGGCGGCGTCCACGTCGGCGGCCTTCACGCCCAGGACCGAGGCCTCGGCCGCGGAGGCGCGCAGCGGCGTCGCGCCGACGCCGAACAGGGCGATGCCGCAGCGGCGGATCAGGCCCGCGCCGTCCAGGTCGACCGCGACGGCCGCGCCCGCGATGGCGAAGTCGCCGCCGCGGCGGGCGAACTCCTCGACGGCGTGCCCGCTCCGCTCGCCCCTGACGGGGAAGGAGACCCCGGTGAGGATCTCGTCCTCGGCCAGGCCGGTGGTCCACATGCCGGTGAAGAACCCGGCGGCGGGCAGCGTCCGTGCTCCGCGCGGGGAGAGGGCCTCGAGCCGGGCGTCCAGCGCGAGCGCGACCGCCGGGTACTCGGCGGCCGGGTCGGCGTGGGCGAGGGAGCCGCCGACGGTGCCGCGGTTGCGGATCTGGAAGTGGCCGATCAGGGGCGTGGCCCTCGTCAGCAGCGGGACGGCCGCGGCCAGGTCGGGGGAGCGCAGGATCGCGGTCTGGGTCGTGGACGCGCCGACCCACACCGCGTCGCCGCGCCGTTCGATCCCGCGCAGCCCGGACACCCGCCCGAGGTCGACGAGGTGCTCGAAGACGGCCAGCCGCAGCGCGAGCATCGGCACCAGGCTCTGCCCGCCGGCGATCGCCTTGGCGTCCTCGCCCAGCTCGGCGAGCAGGCCGACGGCCTCCTCCGGGGTGCGGGGGGAGTGGTAGTCGAAGGGGGCGGGCTTCATCGGGTCACCTCGTGCACCGGCTCGGCGGGCGGTTCGGGCACGAGCGGGAGCCAGGCGAGCGCCGCGCCGAACGGCGCCACCGCCTCCACGATCGTGGTGAGGACGGCCGAGGCCGGGGCCGGGAGCCTCATCGCCTCGCCTCCCGGATCAGGGTCACCAGGGACTCGGGGGTGAGGGGCAGCCGGGTGATCGTCCCGCCGAAGGGGGCGAGCGCGTCCGCGACGGCGTTCACCACGGCGGGCGTCGCACCGATCGCGCCGCCCTCGCCGACCCCCTTGTAGCCGCCCGGTCCCGGGCTGGGGGTCTCGACATGGCCGTACTCGATGACCGGAGTCTCGGCGGCGGTCGGCAGCAGGTAGTCCATGAACGTCGTGGCGACCGGGTTGCCGTCGGCGTCGTAGGCGAGGTGCTCGTAGAGCGCGCCGCCGATGCCCTGGACGGTGCCGCCCGCGATCTGCCCCTCGACGACCGCCGGGTTGATCATCGGCCCGCAGTCCTCGGCGACGATGTAGCGCAGCAGGGTCACCTCGCCGGTCTCGGCGTCCACCTCGCATGTGCACACGTGGGTGGCGTTCGCCCAGATCATCGGGTTGTCGGCCCGGTACCGCCCGCTGGCCTCGAGGCCGGGCGGAACGCCCTTGGGCAGGGACTCGGACTGGAAGTAGGCGATGCCCGAGATCTCGGCGAGGGTCAGCCCGCGCGACGGATCGTCGCGGACGGAGGCGCGGCCTCCGGCCAGCTCGATGTCGACGGGGTCGGCCTCCAGCCGGTGTGCGGCGATCGCGGTGATCCGCTCCCGGAGCTGGGAGGCGGTCTCCGCGACGGCCCCGGCGGTCATCGGGCCCGAGCGGCTGCCTCCGGTCCCGCCGCCCATCGGGGCGATCGCGGTGTCGCCCTGGATGGTGTGGACGTCCTCGATGTCGCAGCCCAGCGCGTCGGCGGTGAGCTGCACGACGGTCGTCTCCAGGCTGTTGCCGCACGATCCGCCCGACATGTAGACGTTGACCTTGCCCGAGGGCTCGATCCGGATCGTCGCGCCCTCGGTCGCGTACAGGGGCAGCGCGCCCGCGGTCGGCTCGACATAGGTGCAGGTGCCGACGCCCAGGTAGCGGCCCTCGGCCCTGGCCCGCTCCTGCTCGGCGCGGAACGCCGGGTAGTCCAGCATCTCCAGCGCCAGCTCGAAGGTCTCCTTCGGGCTGATGTCGTCGTAGGGCATGCCGTTGGGGTTGGTGTAGGGCAGTTCGGTGCGGTCCAGCAGGTTGCGGCGGCGCAGGTCGGCCGGGTCCATGCCCAGGCGGCGGGCCGCGATGTCGAGGAGCATCTCGCGGGCCAGCGACTCGAACTGCCACGGCCCGCGGTAGGCACCGCGCCCCGCGGTGTTGGAGAACAGGCAGGTCGTGGTGAACGCGCCCTCGGGGACGCGGTAGGGGCCGGGGAACAGCATGCCGACGGCCGCGGCCGACTGGAGCGGCCAGGGCACGGGGTAGGCCCCCACGTCCTCCACGTAGTCGAGGACGGCGGCGAGGATCGTGCCGTCCTCGGCGAAGGCCATCCTGGCGTCGCCGTGCGCGCGCCGTGCCTGGCCCGCGGAGAGCAGGTTCTCGCGGCGGTCCTCGATCCACTTGAGCGGCCCGTCCACCAGCTTGGAGGCCAGCAGGACGCACATCTCCTCGCGCATCGGCATGACCTTCTGGCCGAAGCCGCCGCCGGTGTCCTTTGCTATCACCCGCACCTGGTGTTCGCCGACGCCCAGCAGCCGGGAGCCGAACATGCGCAGCTCGTGCGGTGACTGGGTGGCCGCCCAGACCGTGAGCTCGCGTTCGGGCGCCGACCACCATGCGATCAGCCCGCGGGTCTCCATCGGGACCGGCGCGCTGGCCTGCTGGTGGATCGTCTCCCTGACGGTGTGCGGGGCGCCGGCGAAGATCGGGTCGAGGTCGGCGGGGTCGCGCAGGGTGAGCTCGGCCGACACGTTGCCGGGAAAGCCCTCGTGCACCAGATCCTCGCGCTGCCCCGCGGTGGCGTAGTCGACGACGGGGTCGAGCGGCTCGTAGTCGACGAAGACCAGCTCGGCGGCGTCCTCGGCGATGTAGCGGTCGTCGGCGACGACGAGCGCGACCGGATCGCCGACGAAGCGGACCTCGCCGTCGGCCAGCGGCGGGCGCGGGGAGTCGGGCACGTCGCGGCCGATGAGCGTGTACCACTGCTCGTGCGCGCCGGGATTGAGGTCGGCCGCGGTGAGGACCGCGTGCACTCCCTCGAGCGCGAGCGCCTCGGCAGTGTCGACACCGGTGATCCGGCCGCGCGCCAGGGGGCTGCGGACGAAGCAGGCGTGCAGTGTTCCGGGCGGCGTGATGTCGTCGACGAAGGCGCCGCGGCCGGTGAGCAGCCGCGGATCCTCCACCCGCCGCACGCGTGCGCCCGCGTAGCGGGCCGCCGCGGCCTCGCCGTGCGCTGTGACGCCCTGCATGGCGCCCTCCTAAGGGCCGGGAAAAGGCGGTGCCGAGCAGTCGCTCAGCATTGCTGTGCATATGCTTAGCATGAACGCCCAGGGGGGATCAATGGCCCGCAGGCCCTCCGCGGGCCCGGCGCTACCATCGGCGGAGATCGACGGAGGTGGAGGACATGGCGGCGGATCGAAGGATCGGCTCCCCGGACGCGAAGAACCGCACGGTGCTGCTCGACGCGGTGGAACGGCTCATGGTCGAGGAGGGGTACGCCGCGGTCAGCTCGCGGCGGGTGGCCGAGCGGGCGGGGCTCAAGCCCCAGCTCGTCCACTACTACTTCCGCACCATGGACGACCTTTTCCTGGCGGTCCTGCGCCGCCGGGCCGAGGAGGGGCTGGCCGCGCAGGCGCGGATCCTGGCCTCGCCGCAGCCGCTGCGGGCCCTGTGGGAGTTCAGCGTCGATCGCCGGGGCAGCGCGCTCACCATGGAGTTCGCCGCGCTCGCCAACCACCGCAAGGCGCTGCGCGCCGAGATCGCCCTGTACTCCGAGCGGTTCCGCGCGCAGCAGGCCGAGGCCTTCGCCGCCTTCCGCGAGCGCCGTCCGGAGCTGCCTGGTGAGCTGACGCCGGTGGTGATGTCGGTGCTGGTCACCAGCCTGTCGCGGGTGTTCGGCCTGGAGGAGACCATCGGCATGAGCGCCGGGCACGCCGAGACGCTCGAGCTGGTCGAGCGGCTGCTCACGCACTTCGAGGGCGAGGCGCTGCCGACCTTCCCGATCGGCGATGAGAACGGTCTTCTCCGAAATAACTAAGCGAGTATTCACTCACCGGGCCAGAACCCTTGAAGAGTGAGCGATTACTTGTTAGCGTCCGGGCCGTGGACAGGGAAGCACTGGAGCGCGGTCTGGCACGTCGCTTGCTGGACCACATCGAGCTCCGTACGACAGACCTCGCCGACTCCGTCATGGAGCTGCCGGCGGACATCTACGCACCCGAACGGCACGCGGCCGAGGTCGATGTGCTCTTCCGTGACCAGCCGCTGGTCCTGTGCCTGTCCGGCGCCCTGCCGGAGCCGGAGACCTACCGGACGGTCGACCTGTGCGGGATCCCGATCCTGCTGACCAGGGACTCCGCCGGTGAGGTGCACGCCTTCGCCAACGCCTGCCGCCACCGCGGGGTGCGGGTCGCCGACGGGGCCGGGGAGGCCCTCCGGTTCACCTGCCCGTTCCACGCCTGGACCTACGACCTGGCGGGACGGCTCGTCCGGATGCCCGTCGCGGAGGCCTTCGCGGGGATGGACAAGGCGGGGAAGGGCCTGGTCGAGCTGCCCGTCGCCGAGGGATACGGCCTGATCATCGGATGCCTGCGCCCCGGGCCGGCCCCGGACGTCGCGGAGTACCTGGGCCCGGGCCTCGCCGACGAGCTGGCCATGTTCGACTTCGCCACCTGGCGTCCCCACGGGGATCCGCACGTCCACGAGGTCGGCGCCAACTGGAAGGTCACGCTCGACACCTTCCGGGAGAACTACCACTTCAACTTCCTGCACCGCTCGACCCTCGCGACCTATGCCTACGGCGGCGTGCTGACCTTCGACCCCTTCGGCCGCCACCTGCGCAACTGCTCGGCGCTCCGCTCGATCGACGAGCTGAAGGACGTGCCGGAGGAGGAGTGGGAGGACGCCGCGAAGCACTTCAGCTACCAGTACGCGCTGTTCCCCAACACCAGCCTCACCCTGGACAGCCGGCACATCGAGCTCTGGCAGATCATGCCCGTCGACGCGACGCGCTCGGCCGTCCTGCACACCTCCTACTTCCGTCCGGACCTGAGCGAGGAGGAGCTCGCGAAGGCGGCGGAGATGGCGCCGTGGATCTGCGAGACCGTCGTCGACGGCGAGGACTTCTGGGTCGCCGCCCGCACCGAGCCGGGCGTGCGCACCGGCCTGCTCGACACGGTCGTCTTCGGCCGCAACGAGCCCGCGCCGCAGCACCTGCACCGCGGCTTCGACGCCGCGCTGGAGGCCGCGGGCCGGCTTCGTAAATAAGCGAGCATTCACTTACTGAATTTGAGGTCGCCTCCATGGACGCACTGCCCGACGAATGGTGCCTGCGGCACTTCGACCACCTCTCGCCCGAACTGGCCCAGTCCATGCCCGAGACGATGGCCAGGATGCGTGAGATGTGCCCGGTGGCCCGCAGCGAGGAGCACGGCGGCTACTGGGTGGTGTCGGGATACGAGGAGTCGCTGGCCGTGGCCCAGGACTGGGCGACCTACAGCTCGGCGCACGGCCTCAACATCATCACCACGAAGATGGCCGTCCGCAACCTCCCCGTCCAGGTCGACCCGCCGGAACAGCGGATCTACAAGCGGCTCATCAATCCGTTCTTCACCCCCGCGGCCGTCGCGCCCTGGGAGGCGCCGACCCGCGCCCTGGTGACCCGTCTCATCGACGGCTTCATCGACAAGGGGAGCTGCGAGTTCATGGACGACTTCGCCCGGCCGCTGCCGAGCCTGTCGTTCTTCGAGCTGGCCATCAACGCCCCCGCCGAGGACCTGGAGCACGTCGCCCACCTGGCGTCCACGTCCTCGACGCCGGACGACCCGCGGGCCCGCGAGTCCTGGCTCGGACTCTATGAGTGGATCAAGGAGTTCACCCGGCGCAGACGCGGGGAGCTCCCGCGCGGCGACGTCATCGACGCGGTGATCCACGCGGAGATCGACGGCCGCCCGATCACCGAGGACGAGGTCATCGGTACCGTCCAGCTCCTCATCCTGGGCGGTCTGGAGACCACCGCCGGGGCGCTCGGGCTGATGATCGACCGCTTCTGCGCCCAGCCGGAGATCCCCGCGCTCCTGCGCTCCCGGCCCGAGCTGATCCCGTCGGCGATCCAGGAACTGCTGCGGCTGGAGCCCTCGTTCGTCGCGGTGGGGCGCACGGCCGTCAAGGACGCCGAGCTCGGCGGCCACCGGATCGCGGCGGGCGACAAGGTCCTGATCCACTGGGCGTCGGCCAACCGGGACCAGGGAGAGTTCGAGGCCGCGGACTCCTTCGACCTCGACCGCGAACGGAACCGGCATCTGAGCTTCGGCGCGGGACCGCACCGGTGCGCGGGCTCCAACCTCGCCCGGCTCAACCTGCGGATCGCCCTGGAGGAACTCCTGGCACGGCTGGACGGCTTCCGGCTCCAGGAGGGTGCGGAGGTCACCTACCACCGCGGCCTGACCCGCTCGCCGGACTCCCTGCCGATCACCTTCACCCCACGCTCATGACCGGGCGCCTCCTGCTCACCAACGCCCGCGTCCTGCGCTGTACCGGGGCCCGCGACGAGAGGCCGGCCGCCGCCGACGTCCTCATCGAGGGGGACCGGATCGCCCGGGTCGCACCGGGAATCGAGGCGCCCGGCGCCCGCGTCGCCGACCTGCGGGGAGCGACGGTCCTGCCCGGCCTCGGCGACGCGCACACCCACATCAGCTGGCCGCTGGACTTCGTGTTCGACCACGCGGCCGTGGCGGCGGCGGCTCCGGGACCGCACCTCCTGGACGTCGCCGCCGTCGTCCGGACCTTCCTGGAGAGCGGCTACACCCTCATCATCGGGGCGGGCACCACCCAGCCGCTCGACGACCTGCACGCCAGGGACGCCATCGGCCGCGGCCTGATCACGGGCCCGCGCATCGTCCCCAGCGGGCCGATGATCGCCGAGGTCGGCGGGCTCGGCGGCGACGGTGAGCTGATGGAGGTCGCCGCGGACGCCCGGCAGCTCCGCGAGCTCGTCGCCCGCCAGTGCGACCTGGGCGTGAAGGCGCTCAAGCTGTTCATCTCCGGCGACGGCGTCGTCCCCGAGCACCCCTCCGAGGACGTCTACATGAACGACGCCATGCTGGAGGCCGCCGTCGCGGAGGCCGACCGGCACGGCGCGTTCATCACGGTGCACGCGCGCGGCTCGGCGAGCGTCGCGATGGCGGCGCGGACCGGAGTCCGGATCGTCCACCACGCCTGCTTCCTCGACGACGACGCGCTCAAGGCCCTCGAGGCCCGCCGCGACGACCTGTGGGTCTGCCCCGGGCTGCACTACCTGTACGCCGTGGTCTCCGGCCACGCCGCGCCCTACGGGATGACGCCCGACCGGGTCGAGGCGTCCGGCTACCCCCGCGAGCTCACCTCCCAGATCGAGGGGCTGCACCGGCTCCGCGAGACCGGGATCAAGATCCTCTCCGGTGGCGACTTCGGTCACCAGTGGACCCGGCACGGAACCTACGCCGCCGAGCTCCAGCGGTACGTCGAGCTCGCCGGGATGACCGCCGCCGAGGCGATCCACACCGCGACCCGGAACATGGGCCCGGCCGCCGGCGTCGAGACCGGCGAGGTCCGCGAGGGCCTGCTCGCCGACCTGCTCGTCGTCGACGGAGACCCCACCGAGGACGTGACGATCCTGCAGGACCCCGCCCGGCGCCGCGCCGTCCTCAAGGACGGGACGTTCGCCTACCTCAACCCCGGGATCTATCCGTGACCGCAGAGATCCTCTCCGGCGTCGACGCCCTCGTCCGCCTGCTGCTGCTCCGCCGTGACCTCGACGAACGCGACGGCCTGCGGACCGGGACGATGGTCTCGGGTTACCCCGGCTCGCCCCTGGGCGGCTTCGACCTCGCCCTCGACCGGCTCGGTCCCGCCCTGGCGGAGAACCGGATCGTCCACCGTCCCGGCCTGAACGAGGAGCTCGCCGCCGCCATCGTCTGGGGCAGCCAGATGGGAGCGGTCGTCGAGTACGACGGCCTCGACGGCGTCGCGGGGGCCTGGTACGGCAAGGGCCCGGGACTCGACCGGGCCGGCGACGCGCTCCGCCACGCCAACGCGATGGGCGCGGGTCCCGGCGGCGGTGCCGTGATGTTCTGCGGCGACGACCCCTCCGCCAAGTCCTCGACCCTGGCCTGCGACAGCCAGTACACCTTCCAGGACGCCTGCGTGCCGGTCCTGGTCCCCGCCGACCAGCAGGAGGTCCTCGACCTCGGCGTCCACGCGTTCCGGATGTCCCGGTACTCGGGCGCCTGGACCGCCCTGCGGATCGTCACCGCGGTCGCCGACGGCATCGGCACCGTCGACCTCGACCCCGCCCGGCACGCTCCGGCCGATCCCGCCGACCTCGTCGTCGGGGGCGTGCCCTGGCGGCACCGGCCGCTGACGACCATCGGCCCGCACGCCGTGCCCGACCAGGAGATCCTGGTCGTGGAGCACCGGTTGCGCGCCGCCCGCGCCTACGCCCGGCACAACGGGCTCGACCGGGTGACGGGCTCAGGATCGGGCCTCGGCGTGGTCTGCTCGGGGAAGACCCACCACGATCTGCTCCAGGCCCTCACCGACCGGGGCGCCTCGGCCGACGAGCTCGGCCTGCGGATCCTCAAGCTCGGCATGGTCTACCCGCTGGACGAGGAGACCGTTCTGGAGTTCGCGGCGTCCGTGGCGGAGATCCTGGTCGTCGAGGAGAAGCGGCCGTTCGTCGAGACCCAGCTCCGCGGCATCCTGCACGAGGCCGGCAGCAGGGTGCCCGTGCTGGGCAAACGCGACCGGACCGGCGCCCCGCTCGTCCCGGCCTCCGGTGAGCTCGACCCCTCCGGCGTAGGGAAGATCCTCGAACGGGTCCTGCCCGCCCTGGCCCGGCCCGCGGCCGCCCCGCGCCGGACGTCGCTGACGATCGTCTCGAGGGCGCCCGGCTACTGCAGCGGCTGCCCGCACAACCGCTCCACGCTGGTGCCCGAGGGGGCGCTGGCCGGCGGCGGGGTGGGCTGCCACGGGATCATGTACTTCGAGGCGCGGAACGCGGGCCTGCGCAGGCTGCCCCCGACCCCGATGGGGGCCGAGGGCGTCCCGTGGCTCGGGCTCGCCCCGTTCGTCGCCGAACCGCATCTGATCCAGAACCTCGGCGACGGCACCCTCAGCCATTCGGGGATCCTGGCGATCCGCGCCGCCGTGGCCGCAGGGGCCGACCTCACCTTCAAGGTCCTCTACAACGCGGCCGTGGCCATGACCGGAGGCCAGGACGTCACCGGCCTCATGGACGTCCCTGCGCTGACGCGCGCGCTCGAGGCCGAGGGCGTGGCCGGGATCGTCGTGTGCGCCGAGGAGCCCGGCCGCTACGGGCGGCGCGCCCGCTGGGCCCCGGGCGTGACCGTGCACGGCCGGGACCGGCTGCCGGCCGTCCAGGAGGAACTGCGGAAGGTCTCCGGCGTCACCGTCGTCATCTACGACCAGCGCTGCGCCGCCGAGGCGCGGCGGCTCCGCAAGGCGGGCCTGCTGCCGCAGCCGCCGCGGCGCGTCATCATCAACGAGGCCGTCTGCGAGGGCTGCGGCGACTGCGGCACCAAGAGCAACTGCCTGTCGGTGCTGCCGGTCGAGACCGAGTTCGGCGGCAAGCGCCGCATCCACGACTCCTCCTGCAACCGCGACTACACCTGCCTGGACGGGGACTGCCCGTCCTTCGTCACGATCACCCCGTCGCGCAGGGGGCGCCGCCCGCGTCCCGCGGCCCGGCCGGTTCCGCCCTCGGGGACGCTCCCCGTCCCGGCCGTCCCCGCCATCGACGGAGCCTACGGCGTCTACTTCACCGGCATCGGCGGCACCGGAGTCGTCACCGCCAACCGCGTCATCGCCGCCTCGGCGCGCGCGGCGGGCCTGGCGATCGGCGGGATGGACCAGACGGGCCTGTCCCAGAAGGCGGGCGCGGTCGTCTCGCACCTGCGCCTCGCCGCCGACCCCGCCGCGCTGGGCTCGCCCGCCATCGGGGACGCCGGCGCCGACCTCTACCTGTCGGGCGACCTGCTCCAGGCCGCCGCCGCACCCCATCTGGCCAAGATCCGTCCCGGCCGGACGATCGCCGTGGTCGACGGCCGTCTCACCCCCACCTCGGCGATGCTCCAGACCGGTGCCGCCCCCCTCGACCCGGCCGTCCTCGAACGGGAGATCACCGAGTCGGCCGGGAAGGAGAACACCCTCTTCCTCGATCCCAAGCGCATCGCCGAGGCCGTCTTCGCCGACCATCTCCCGGCCAACCTCATCCTGCTCGGAGCGGCCTTCCAGCTCGGCGGCCTGCCGATCCCGCTGGACGCCGTCGAGACGGCCATCGGCGCCGGCCGTTCCGCGTGGGCCAACCTGGAGGCCTTCACCTGGGGCCGCTGGGCGGCCCACGACCCGGCCGCGGTCGAGGCGGCCCTGGAGACCGCCGCCACCGGGCGCTCGATCTTCGACCCCTCACCCGCCGCGCTCACCACAGCCGCCGACCTGCTCGCCGCCGCTCCGCCGCCCGAGGACCTGCACGAGCTGCTGCTCCGGCGCACCGCTCAGGCCGTCGACTACCAGGACAGGGCGCGGGGGGCCCGCTTCCTCGACCTCGTCGCCCGGACGCTCCCGCACGACTCGGCCGAGCGGGAGTGGGCGCTCACGACGGCTGTCGCCGAGTCCTGGTTCAAGCTCCTCACCTACAAGGACGAGTACGAGGTGGCCCGGCTCCATCTGGCCGCCGACTACGACGCGATGGCCCGCGACCTCGGCATCGACGGCCGCTACAAGGTCACCTATCATCTCCACCCCCCGACGCTCCGCAGGCTCGGCATGTCCCGCAAGCTCCCCCTGGGCCGCCCTTACGAGCTGGGGTTCCGGCTGCTCCGCCCGCTGCGGCGGCTGCGCGGCACCCCGTTCGACCTCTGGGGACTGGATCCCGACCGCCGCACCGAACGCGCGCTGATCACCGAGTACGAGCGGCTGATCACCACGCTGCTGGCCGAGGACCGTCCGTACGCGACCCTGCTGGAGGCCGCGGCCTCCGCCCAGGAGATCAAGGGGTACGGCCCGCTCAAGGAGGCGGCCGTGGCGGCCTGGCGGCAGCGGACCTACCCGTGATCCGGTGGATCCGCTTCGCCGGCCGCCCGGACGGGACGCCGGCCGCGGAGTTCGCCGCGGGCTGGCCGGCGGAGGTCGCCCCGGCCGCGCTGGCACCGGCCGACGCCCGCCCGTCCAGGCTGTCGGCCGCGACCGTCCTGCCCGGCTTCGATGACGCCCCGCACCAGGCGGTCGCGATCGCCTGGTTCACCGGAGAGGAGCGTCTGCGCCGCTTCCTCGCCTGGTGGCCGGAGGATTCCGGAAGCGTCGAGATCGTCACGGCCGAGGCGGTGCTGCGCGGCGCGGACTGGCTGCACGAACGCTGGTCCCGGGGCGTCCCGAAACTGAAGCACATGGCGCTGGCCAGACGCGCGGACGGCCTGACCCCGCAGGAGTTCTCTGCCCGCTGGCGCGCTCACGCGGGAACGGCCGCGACCGGGGTCCCGATCCCGGACACCGCCCGCGGGCTCGCCTACGTCCAGTGTCGTCCCCTCGTTGACGGCGCCGGTCCCTACGACGCCGTCAACGAGGCCTACTTCGACGACGAGGAGTCGCTGCGCCACCGCGACGCCTGGCTCCGCGCGAACCTCCCCGGCGACGACGATCCGCTGTTCGCCCGCCCCCGCTTCCTGGCCCTCCGCGAACAGCTCATCCCGATCCCCTGAGGAGTCACCGTGCCCCGAGGCGTGCTGGTCGTCCGCTCCGCCCCCGCCGATCCGGCCCGCACCGCCGAATTCGACGCCTGGTACTCCGAGCACCTCGCCGAGGTCCTCGCGATCCCCGGAGTCCTCGCCGCCCGCCGCTACCGCACCCTCGACCCCGAGCCCTCCTACCTGGCCGTCTACGACCTCGAAGCCGAGGACCTGACCGCTCCGATCAAGGCCCTCCGCTCCGCCGACGCCCCCAGCCGCGCCCGCATGCCCGAGGTCGTCCGCATGGACCCGCCCCCGGAGGCGACCCTCTACGAGCTCCTCTGAGCCGGCTTCGGCACGCGGAAGCGGAGGGTCGTGACGTTGCCCGAACTGGTGCTGCTGTAGGGCTCGAGGTCGATCCGGCCCAGGCCGGGCGGTGCGAAGCGGACGCCGTCGCCGAGGATCACCGGCAGGACGTAGACGAGGATCTCGTCGACGAGCCCCGCCTTCAGGCACTGGGCGGCCACGTCGGCGCCGAGGACCTCCAGGTTCGCGCCGCCCGCGGCGCGGCGGGCCGTGGCGACGGCCTCCTCGAGCCCGCAGGTGAGGAAGGTGACGGACGGATCCGGCTCGTCCGGAGGCCGGTGGGTGAGGATGAACTGAGGCCCCCCGTCGTAGTCCTTCTGGCCCATGCCCCTGGCCACCTCGTAGGTGCCCCGGCCGACGAGCATGGCACCGGTGGCCGCCATCACCTCCGGGACGTCGGCCGCCGTCAGGTGCTCGGGGATCCAGCCCATCGCGTGGCCGGGACCGGCGATGAAGCCGTCCAGCGACATCGCCCGGTTGACGACGACCTTGCCCGTACCGCTCGTATCGCTCATACGTTCTAGGGTAGTCCGATGCTGCGGAGTTCGAGGAAACTCGCGAGACCTTCCGGGCCGAGTTCTCGTCCGAGTCCCGACTCCTTGAAGCCGCCGAAGGGCACATGGGGGAAGGGCGGATAGACGCCGTTGACGGCGACGCTGCCGGTGCGCAGCCGCCGGGCCGTCGCCAGGGCGCGGGCGGTGTCGCCGGACCAGACGGCGCCGGACAGGCCGAAGGGGGAGTCGTTGGCGATCCGGACGGCCTCGTCGTCGGAGTCGTAGGGGATCAGGCACAGCACCGGCCCGAAGATCTCCTCACGGGCCACCCGCATGCCGTTGTCGACGTCGGCGAGGATCGTCGGCTCGACGTACCAGCCGCGCGGCAGATCGGCGGGCCGCCCGCCGCCCGCGGCGATCCGGGCTCCGGCGCCGGTCGCGAGGGCGATGTAACCCTCGACGCGCGTGCGCTGCCGCTCGGCGACCAGCGGGCCGACGACGGTCGCCGGATCGTGGGGATCGCCGACCGGGATCGACGCCGCCGTGGCCGCCGCGATCTCGACCGCCTCGGCGTAGCGGCGGCGGGGGAGCAGGACCCGGGTGTGGGCGCCGCAGACCTGCCCCGACAGGTGCATGGCCCCGCCGACGATGGCGGGGAGAGTGACGGCGAGGTCGGCGTCGTCGAGGACGACGGCCGCGGACTTGCCGCCCAGCTCCAGCGACAGGCGCTTCACCCGGTCGGCGCACAGGGCCATGATGCGCTTGCCCGCCGCTGTCGAGCCGGTGAAGGCGATCTTGTCGGTGCCGGGGTGGCGGACGAGATGCTCGCCGACCTCGCGGCCGCCCGGGACGAGGTTGACCACCCCGTCCGGGACGCCCGCCTCGGCCAGCGCCTCGGCCAGGAGGTATCCGCTGAGCGGGGCCTCCGGCGGCGGCTTGATCACGATGCTGCACCCGGCGGCCAGCGCAGGGGCGGCCTTCCAGGCGGCCAGGGTGACCGGGGCGTTCCACGGGACGATGACCGCCGCGACCCCGACCGGCACCTCGGTGACCAGCCCGCGGCGTTCCCCGGCCGTCACCTCCCGCTCGAAGGGGTGGGAGGCGGCGAGCGAGGCGTAGTAGTCGAAGAGGCCGGCGACCATGCCGGTCTGCGCTCGGGGCGCCTGGCTGATCGCGCACCCCATCTCCTCGACGGTCACCGCGGCGATCTCGCCCTCGCGCTTGCGCAGGAGGGTGGCGGCGCGGGAGAGGACCCCGGCGCGCTCGGCCGGTGCCATCCCCGGCCACGGCCCCTCGTCGAAGGCGGCGCGCGCGGCGGCGACCGCGCGGTCGATGTCGGCGTCCTCGGCGAGGGGAACCTCACCGATCCGCTCCTCGGTGGAGGGCGAGACCACGCCGAGGCGGCCATCGCCCGACGGCGGCACCCAGCCGCCGCCGATGAAGAAGTGCCGGCGCTGTGTCAGCCGCTCGTCCATGCCGCCTCCCGGGGGCTTCGAAACATAGCCGTGTCGGGCATCGCCCGCTATCCTAGGGCAAAAGTAGGTGAACGCTCACTTGTTAAGGGAGTCTCCATGGATCTGCTCCTGCGCGGAGCTTCGCTGATCGACGGGACCGGCTCCCCGGCCCGCCCGGCCGACGTCGCGGTCGAGGGCGACCGCATCGTCGCGGTCGCCGGTCCAGGCGAACTGACGCCCGGCCCGGAGACCGAGGTCGTCGATCTCGGCGGGCTGACCCTGGCGCCCGGCTTCATCGACGTCCACACCCACTACGACGCGCAGATCCTCTGGGACCCCGACCTGACGCCGTCGAGCTGGCACGGGGTCACCACCGTGGTCATGGGCAACTGCGGCTTCGGCGTCGCGCCGACCAGGCCGGAGCACCGCGAGATCGTGGTCCGCACGCTGGAGAACGTCGAGGGCATGTCGATGGAGGCGCTCGACGCCGGCATCGACTGGTGCTTCGAGACCTTCCCCGAGTACCTGGACGCCCTCGACCGGCGGCCCAAGCGCCTCAACGTGGCGGCCTTCCTCGGACACACCCCGCTGCGGCTGTTCGCGACGGGCGGTGAGGAGCGTCCCGCTACGCCCGAGGAGCTCGACACCCTGCGCGCCCTCGTCCGCGAGGCCCTGGACGCGGGGGCGATCGGCTTCTCGACCTCGCGCCAGCCCGCCCACCAGGGAGCCTTCGGACGGCCGGTGCCGAGCCGGTTCGCCGAGGTCGACGAGGTGTACGCGATCGCCGAGGTCCTCGGCGAGGCGGGGAAGGGCGTCCTCCAGGTGTCGATCGGCCCCGGCCTGTTCGTCGGCCAGTTCTCCGACCTGGCCGTCCGCTACGGCGTCCCCGTCACCTGGACGGCCCTGATGGCCCGCGCCGACAAGCCCGGGGCGGCGATGCGCACGGTCGAGCGCGGCGCCGGCCTGCCGGGTGAGGTCTATCCGCAGATCGCGTGCCGTCCGATCGTCATGCAGATCGGGATGGCCGACCCCATGCCGCTCGCCGAGATCGACGAGTGGAAGGAGGTCCTCGCCCTGCCGCGCGCCGACCGCGAGGCCCTCTACCGGGACACCGGCTGGCGCGACCGGGCCCGCGAGACGACCCTCAAGGCGTGGAGCCACCGCTGGCCCAAGACCAGCGTCGAGGAGACCGGGGCCCACCCCGAGACCGTCGGGATCCCGCTCGACCTGCTCGCGGACGAGCGCGGCACGACCCCGTTCGACCTGATGCTCGACCTGGCGCTGTCCGACGGCATGGCGACCCGCTTCCGGATCGTCCTGGACAACGACGGCGACGAGGAGGTCGGCCAGCTGCTCGCCGACGACCGCACCCTGCTGGGCCTGTCCGACGCCGGGGCGCACGCCACCCAGCTCTGCGACGCCTGCTACTCCACCCACCTCCTCGGTCACTGGGTCCGCGAACGGGGCGCGCTCAGCCTCGAGAAGGCCGTCTGGCGCCTCACCGGCCATCCCCACCACGCCTTCCGTATCAAGGACCGCGGCCTGGTCGAACCGGGTTTCCATGCCGACCTGGTCGCCTTCGACCCGGCGACGGTCGGCACCACCGCGGTCGAGCGGGTCGCCGACCAGCCCGGTGGAGCCGACCGCCTGGTCGTCCGCAGCACCGGTGTCGAACGCGTCTGGGTCAACGGCGTCGCCACCAGGGCCGCGGGCGAGGAGCTCGACGGCACCAGGCCGGGACGCCTCCTGCGCGCCTGACGTGCCCCCCGACGGGAAGGCCGGTCCCCCTGCGCCGTGGGAGACCGGCCTTCCTCTTCACTCGCCCGGGGTCAGCCGCGAACCGGTGCTTCCAGGTTGTAGAGGCGCGTCGCGGTGTGCTGGAGGACCTTGCCGATCGTCTCCTCGGGCAGGCCGCCGAGGGTGCGCTCCATGACGTCGCGGGGGCTCGGCGACTCCGAGGCGGGGCCCGGCGACAGGCTCGTGGCGTGCGGGAAGTCCGTCTCGAACATGAGGTTGTCCGCGAGCTGGTCGATGACCGCCCGCACGGACTCGCGCTCGAACCAGAACATGCCGTAGATCTGGCGGCGCATGTACTCGCTCGGCAGCAGGCGCTCGGGGTGGTCCTTGTGCGCGCCGACGTTCAGCCACTGCCAGTCCATGGTCTCGGCGAAGAACGGCAGCCAGCCGGCGCCGTTCTCGACCGAGACGAACTTGAGGTCGGGGTAGCGGTGGGTGACGCCGCTCAGGACCACCTCGGCGATGTTCTGGGCGTTGCCGAGCAGCACCAGGGAGCTCTCGCGCGTGAAGTCCATCTTCTTGGACTGGTCGACCGCGCCCTTGAGGTCCTCGTCGGAGGCCAGGAAGCCCACGTGGAAGTTCATGCTGAGGTCCATCTCCTGGGCCAGGCCCAGGAGCGGCTCCCAGTAGTCGTCGATCAGCCGGGGCAGCCCGATCTTGTCGTAGCGGGCCGCGAACAGCACGCCCTTGTGGCCCATCTCATGGCAGCGCTTCAGCTCGGCGACCGACTCGTCGATGTCCCAGAACGGCAGCATCGTCATCGGGATGAGGCGGCGGGAGTCGGCGGAGCAGAACTCGCTGATCCAGTCGTTGTAGGCCCGGACGCACTCGGTGGCCAGCTCACGCGGCATCTGGGTGAGGAAGCGGTGGCTGTGGAAGCCGACGATGTTCGGATACAGCACCTGGTAGTACACGCCGACCTTGTCGAGGTAGGTCAGCCGTTCCTTGGGGTCGAGGGCCGCGGGCAGCGCCTCGGAGAGCCGCTTGGGGTGCGAGGGCGGGAACTCGGGCCAGCCCGCCTGCGCGAACGCCCCGACGCCGTACAGCTTGCGGTCGCCGATGTACCAGACGTCCTCCTGCCGGCGCTCGTGGAAGCGGACGTGCGGGACGAGGTCGCCCCATTTGGCCGTCGAGACGCGGGACGTCCAGAGGTCGGCCGGCTCGATGATGTGGGAGTCGACGTCGGCGACCGCGTAGCGCTCACAGAGAGCGGTGGCGGCCGGGTCCTGGTCGGTCATGCGACTCAGCTCCTTTGAGAGTGTGTACTCACTTACTTTATTTCCGGGGAGCGGGGCGCGCAATGCTCAGGCCCCGGGAACGGCCCGTAGATGCGGCGCCATCATCAACGGGGTCACGCTCAGCACCCCGGACTCGACGGGCAGGGTGACCCCGGTGATCCAGCGGGCCTCGTCGCTGGCGAGGAAGGCGGCGGCCCAGCCCACGTCCCAGCCGTCGCCGGGGGTTCCGAGCAGGCCCGCCTCGCTCCGCATCGCGTTCATGAACTCCGCCTTGGGGCCGGGATCGGACACCGACATGACCATCGGCGTGGTGATGTGGCCCGGCGCCACCGCGTTGACCCGGACGCCCTCGCGCCCGTGGGAGTAGGCCATGTCGACCGTCATGGCGATCAGGCCGCCCTTGGCCGCGGAGTAGGCGACCGTGCCGTCGCCGCGCAGCGCGGAGATGGAGGCGATGTTGACGATCGATCCCGCGCCCTTGGCCGCCATGATCGGCACGACGTGCTTGGAGGCGAGGAATGCCGTGCGCAGGTTGATCCGGAACGCGGTGTCCCAGTCCTCCTCGGTGGTGTCCACGACGGTGCCGAGCGCGGCCCGTCCGATGTTGTTGACGAGCACGTCGACCGTCCCGAAGGCGGAGACGGCCGCGTCGACCATCGCCGCGCAGGCCGCGTTCTCCGAGACGTCGCCGGCGAAGACCTCCGCCTTGCCTCCCTCCTCCTCGATCAGCCGCCGCGTCTCCTCCGCCCGCTCGGGGAACAGGTCGACCAGCAGCACGCTGGCGCCCTCCCTGGCGAGCACGACCGCGGTCGCCTTGCCCGTCCCGATCCCGGGGCCGGGCGTCGACCCCGCCCCGGTGACGATCGCCACCTTGCCCTCGACCCGTCCGCTGCGTTCCATCCGCTCCTCCTAGGTGGTGAGTAGTGCCGCGCCCGCCTCGATGCCGCCGACGTTGGTGACCGCGGCCACCTCGGCGCCCGCGACCTGCCGGTCACCGGCCTCGCCGCGCAGCTGCCGGACGGCCTCGGCGGTGTGGCCGAACGCGGCGTGCAGGCGGCCGCCGGAAAGCTGGCCGCCCCAGGTGTTGAGCGGCAGCTGGCCGCCCAGGGAGATCCGCTCGCCGCCCTCGACGAAGGCGCCGGCCTCGCCGGTCCCGCAGAAGCCCATGGCCTCCAGCCACCAGACGGCCTCGATGGTGAAGCCGTCGTAGAGCTGGGCGAGATCGACGTCGGCGGGGCGCAGGTCCGTCCGGGCCCACATCGCGCGGGCGGCGCCGTGGCCGACCCGGCCCATGTCCTCCCACTGCTCCCACGCGGGACGGCCCTCGACGACCCCGGCCATCGCCTCGATCCGTACCGGCGACCGCAGGTCGGGAACCGTCTCGGCGGCCGAGACGACGATCGCGGTCGCGCCGTCGGCGGGCACGTCGCAGTCGTACAGGCACATCGGGGTGGAGATCATCCGCGCGGCGAGATAGTCCTCGACGGTCAGCGGCGTCCGGTAGACCGCGTCGGGATTGAGGGCGGCGTGCGCCCGCTGGGTCACCGGGATCCAGGCCAGCTGCTCACGGGTGGCGCCGTACTCGTGCATGTAGCGTGCCGCGTACGGGGCGACCTGGCAGACCGGAGACAGCATCCCGATCGGCAGCAGCCAGGCCAGCGGGCCCTCGGCGACGGGCTTCGCGGCTCCGTAGGCGGGCCGGCCCCCGGCGGCGCGGGCGGCGCTGCCCTCCTTGACCGTCCGCCAGATGACCGCGTGCCGGGCCTGGCCGGTGGCGACGGCCATGGCCGGGCCGTAGAACGGCAGCGCCATCCCCTCGACGATGCCCTGACGCCAGGTGGTCGTGATCCGCAACGCGTCCTGGACCTCGTAGAGGTTGCCGTTGGCGTAGCCGGGCAGGTTGGCCGCTCCGCCGCCGGGGAACATGGCCAGCCCGTCGATGTCGTCCAGGGTCAGCCCGGCGTCGGCGACGGCGGCGAGGATCGCGTCGAGGGTGAGCTGGAATCCCGAGCGGCCGATCTGCCTGCCGATGGCCGACTGGCCGATTCCGGAGATGACGGCCCGGTGCTCGAAGTGCCTCATCGCACCGCCACGAAGCTGGGGACGGCGAAGCCGCCGGGGCCGGGTTCGAACCCGATCTCCACGGTCATGCCGATGGCGGCGTCCTCCGGCGGGCAGCCTCGCAGCCGTCCCGCGACGCGGACGCCCGGATGGGCGGCGAACTCGACGAGCACGATCGCGTAGGGGACCTCGAGCCCCGGCAGCCAGCGCTGATGGTTGACGGTGAGGCTGTAGACGCTGCCCCGGCCGGTGATCTCGGCGGGCCCGGTCTCCCGCGACCGGCAGGAACGGCAGACGCCGCGGGGCGGGAACGCCTCGGCGCCGCAGGTGGAGCAGCGCTCGACGACCAGGCGGCCCTCGCGGGCGGCGTCCCAGAAGTCCCTGGTCTCGTCGGTGACGTCGGGGGGTATCCCGGCTGGGTCTTCCATGTCTACTCTCACTATCGGAGAAGGTGATTCTCGCTCGCTTCCCGTGAGCCTATCTAAGTGAGTGAGCGTTTGCTATCTTCGCGGCATGGATCGCATCATCTTCGGAGCCGCAGCGATTCCGGAGCCCGAACGGGCCTGGCTCGCCGCCGCCGAACGTCTTCCGATCTCCTCGATCTGGCAGGGAGGGCACGTCCTCCCGCCGGGACCGTCCGGTGAGGCCGTCACCCGGCTCGCCCTGCTCACCGCCTGGACCGAACGGGTCCGCGTGGGCACCGCCGTGCTCATGCTGCCGCTCTACCACCCCGTCATCGCCGCCAAGCAGCTCGCCGACCTCGACTCCCGCTCCGGTGGGCGCGTCAGCGTCGGGGTGGGCGTCGGAGGGGAGTTCCCCCGGGAGTTCGACGCCGTCGGAGTGCCGCTGTCCGAGCGCGGAGCCCGGACCGACGAGGCCATCGAGGTGCTCAGGAAGCTCTGGCGCGGGGGACCCGCGACCCACAAGGGGCGTTTCTGGGAGTTCGCGGACACCGAGCTGAGGCCGGTCGCGCCGGGAGCGGGACGCCAGGGCGGGCCACCGGTCATCGTGTCGGGCCGCAAGGCCCCCGCGATGCGGCGCGCCGCCCTGCTCGGCGACGGCTGGATGCCCTACCTGATGTCCCCCGGCGCCTACGCGCGCTCGGTCACCGCCATCCGGGAGGAGGCCGCCGCCGCGGGCCGCGACCTCGACGGCTTCGAGTGGATGATGTACCTCTACTGCTCGGTCCGCGCCGACGGCGACCGCGCCCGCGACGAGCGCGCCGCGTTCCTCGGCTCGGCCTACGGCGGCAAGCCGCGCGAGATGCTCGACCGGATCTCTCCGGCCGGTACCCCCGAGGAGGTCGCCGCCTCCCTCCAGGCCTACGTCGACGCCGGTGTCCGGCACTTCGTCATCGCGCCGGCGGCCGGTGCGGACACCCTCGGGATCGTCCGTCTCGCGGCGGAGGAAGTCCTGCCGCGCCTCACGGCCGGAGCGCTGACATGAGCGGGCCGTGCACGGGGCTGACCGTGGTGGAGCTCGCGGTGGGCGTGAGCGATCTCGGTCTCGGCCTCGCCGGGGGAGTGCCGGGCATGCTCCTGGCCGGTCTCGGCGCCGACGTGGTCCGGGTGACGGACGCCGCGCCGATCGACGCGGAGGTGACCTGGGGCCGCGCCTGGCACCGCGGCAAGCGGATCCTCGCCCCCGGCGGCCGCGAGGAGATCCTCGCGCTGCTGGGTTCCGCGGACGTCGCCCTGGTCTACGGGCCGGAGGAGCTCGTCGAGCGGCGCGGCCTCGGCCACCGCGACCTGACCGCGGCCCATCCGCGGCTGGTCTACGCGCGGTGCCGTCCCAGCCGGACCGCCAAGGGCACGACCGCCGACTACGGGCTGCTGGTGGAGGCCGCCGCCGGGTTCTGCACCCAGCTCGACGGTCACCGTCCAGGGCCCATCTTCAACGACGTCCGGGCCTCCGGCGTCGGCACCGCCTCGCTGCTCACCGTCTCCGTCCTGGCCCTGCTGCGCCGGCGCGAGCTCACCGGTGCCGGCGGCTGGGCCGAGACCTCCCTCTACGACGGGATGCTCGCCACCCTCGGCTGCATGATCGGCCGGTCCGAGCGGGCCGCCCCCGAGATCGAGGGCTACTGGGAGAAGGGCTCCACCTTCCCCAACTTCCTCTACCGCTGCTCCGACGGAGAGCTGATCCAGGTCTGGTTCGGCGGCAAGGGCATGTACGCGGCGCTGCTGGACGTCCTCGGCGACGAGCCGAGCGCCGAGGGCTACTACACCGACCAGATGACGGGTCGGCTCGGGGTGCGGGCGCGGCACTGGACCTCCCTGTTCGCCGCCCGCCCGCGCGAGCACTGGATCACCGCGCTGCGCGCCGCCGGAGTGGCCTGCGAACCGGTGCTCGCCCCCGGCGAGCCCTTCACCGATCCCCACCTGGCCGAGGTCGGGCTCGCGGTCCGCGACGGCGGCGACGTTCTTCTGGGCTCGCCGATCGCGATCGCCCAGGGGGAAAAGGGCCCGCCGCCTCCCGGACGGGCGGGATCGGGTCCCCTCGCCGGAGTGCGGGTGGCCGACTTCTCCGCGTTCGTGGCCGGGCCGCTGGCCGCCCAGGTCCTGGCCGACCTCGGCGCCGACGTCGTGAAGATCGAGCCGCCCGAGGGCGAGGCGATGCGGGCCGCGGCCTACGCCGTCGCCGCCTGCCAGCGCGGGAAGCGGAGCCTCGCCCTCGACCTCGGCGCGCCCGAGGCGCGGCAGGTCGTCGAGCGGCTGGTGGAGTGGGCCGACGTCGTGGTGCACAACTTCAGGGTCGGGGTCGCCGAGCGGCTCGGCATCGGCGCCGAGGACGTCGCCCGGCTGAACCCCGGCGCCGTCTACTGCCACGCCAGCGCGTTCGGCGCGACGGGGCCACGGGCCCGCTTCCCCGGCAACGACGCCCTCATGCAGGCCGTCACCGGAGTCGAGCGGGCCATCGGCGGCGAGGGCAACGAGCCGATCGCTGCCACCTGGATCCCCGTCGACATGGCGGGCGGCTGGCTGGCGGCGGCGGGGATCCTCGCCGGACTGTACGCGCGGGAGACCGGCGGGCACGGGCAGAACGTGGTGACGAGCCTGCTCGGCGCCGGGATGCTCATGCACAGCGGGGTGTTCCTGCGCGACGGGGCCCTGGTCCGCGGGCCCGAGCTCGACGCGGAACAGACCGGCTACGGTCCCGGCCACCGTCTCTACCGGGGCGGCGACGGCGCGTGGTTCGCGCTGGTCGTTCCGGACGAGGAGGCCTGGCGGCGGCTGGCCGAGGAGACCGTCCCGCTGCCGGAGCGCTACGCCCCGCTGCGCGGGGGAGCGGCCGACGCCGACGCCAGGACCGCCGAGACCGCCCTGGAGGCGGCCTTCGCCACCGCCCCCGCCGCCGAGTGGACCGCACGGCTGACGGCCAGGGGCCTGCTCGCCGAGCCGATCGAGGACCTGGACCGGGACGCCTTCCGCCGTTCGGTCCTCGACGATCCGGTGAACCGGCAGCTCGGCAGGGTCGCGGCCTACAGCACCGCCGACTGGGGCGGATTCGAGCAGATCGGCCCGCTGGTGCGCTGCGGTCCCGGTGCCCCGTACGGACCGCCGCTGATGATTCCCCAGGTCGGTGAGCACACCGTCGGAGTCCTGTCCGACCTGGGCTTCACCGGCCCCGAGATCGAGGCCCTGCTGGTGGCCAAGGCCGCCCGCCGCCTGGTGGAGCCGTGACCGCCTCCGACCTGGCCCGGGAGATGGGCCGCCGCTTCAGGGCGGGAGACTTCGACGGCGCGTTCGCCCTGCTCCACCCCGAGTTCCGGATCCTGCAGCCCGGGTCGCTGCCGCACGGAGGCTGGCACCACGGCTCCGCCGGGATGGCGGAGATGGGCGCGCGGTTCGCCGAGCACTGGACCCGGACGATCGGCGAGGCGCACCTGTTCGGAGACGGGGACTTCGCCGCCCAGACCACGGCCCAGACCTGGACGTCCCTCGCCACCGGCCGCTCGGCCACGGTCGAGGTCGTCGAGCTGTTCACGGCCGACGGAGACCTCATCCGCGAGATCAGGGTGTTCCAGCAGGACACCCATGCCCTGCTGGCCACCCTTGACCGGCCCGCGGAAGGAAAGGAGCATAAGTAACTATGCACTCACTTACTTATCGTCTGGTCGACGCGGACGCGCACTACTACGAACCCGACGACTGCTTCACCCGGCACATCGAGGCGCGGTTCCGGGACAGGACCCTGCGCGTCGACCGCCGGGGCGACGGCCTCGGCCGGATCTTCCTCGGCGACAGCCGCACCTTCATGAGCGTCATGCCGGGCGACTACGCCTCGGCCCCCGGCGCGCTGGAGGGGCTGTTCGCCGGGGGAGTGGCCGACGGCTTCACCCACCGGGAGGTGATCAACGCCAGGGACTTCCCGGCCTTCATGGAGCGCGGGGCCCGGCTGGAGCTGATGGACGAGCAGGGCGTCGAGGCCTCGATCATGCTCCCGACGCTGGGCGTCGCTGTCGAGAACGACATGCGCCACGACGTCGAGCTGACCTACGCCAGCCTGCGGGCGTTCAACCGGTGGCTGGAGGAGGACTGGGGCTACGGCGCCGACGGCCGGCTGTTCGCCGTGCCGATGCTCTCGCTCCTCGACCCCGAGCACGCGATGATCGAGCTCCACCGGGTGCTCGGCGAGGGGGCGCGGCTCGTCCATCTGTGCCCGGGGCCGACCGGCGGGCGCTCTCCCGCGGACCCGCTGTTCGACCCGTTCTGGGACACCGTCGCCCAGGCCGGAGTGCCCGTGGTCTTCCACGTCTCCAACAGCGGCTACCAGCACTTCTACGGCAAACTCTGGTCGGAGCACCCGGCCAACCCCTCGCACCGGCAGTCGCCGCTCCAGTGGGCGCTGTGCAACACCGAGCGGCCGCTCGTCGACACCCTGACCGCGCTCACCCTGCACAACCTGTTCGGCCGCCACCCCAAGGTGCGGATCCTGTCGATCGAGAACGGCTCGGCCTGGCTGAAGCAGCTGTTCAAGACCGTCGACAAGGCCGCGGCGCTGGGCCGCAAGGGGCCGATGATCGGCGGGGCGCTCCCGGCGCGCCCCAGCGAGAGCCTCGCCGAGCACCTGTGGGTCTGCCCCTTCCCCGAGGACGACGTGGACGACCTGATCGGCGCGATCGGGGCGGAGCACGTGCTGTTCGGCTCGGACTACCCCCACCCCGAGGGGCTGCGCGAACCCCGCGATTACGTCACCCGCCTCGACGACTGCGACGCCGGGGTGCGCCGCAAGGTCCTGCGCGGCAACACCGCGGGCCTCCTCGGCCTGCCCGACCTCGCGCCGGTGCCGGGATGAGGGTCGCGATCGCCTACGAGGCGGGCAAGCCGCCCGTCCTCGAGGACCTGCCGGTGCCCGCGATCGGCCCGAGCGACGTCCTCGTGCGGATCAGCGCCAGCGGGATCTGCCACACCGACCTCAACGTGCTGGAGGGCCGGTCGGCGCTGGGACTGCCGATCGCCCTCGGGCACGAGGGCTGCGGCATCGTGGAGGAGACCGGATCCGAGGTGCGCCGGGTGAAACCGGGCGACCGGGTCCTGGCGTCCGTCGCGCCCGCCTGCGGGCTGTGCTGGTCGTGCCTCAACGGCATGTCGAACCAGTGCGCGCTGAACGCCGCGGTCAAGGCCGAGCCCCGGTTCGCCCTGCCGGACGGCCGGAGCGCCGCCGCGGTCTGCGGCTGCGGGACCTTCGCCGAGGCGATGGTCGTTCACGAGGCCTCGCTGGTCCCCGTCGAGACCGATCTGCCCGACGAGCAGCTCGCCCTGCTCGGCTGCGGTGTCACGACCGGGCTCGGCGCCGTGCTCAACACGGCCGCCGTCACGCCCGGGTCGTCCGTCGCGGTGATCGGCTGCGGCGGGGTCGGGCAGTCGGTGATCCAGGGCGCGGGGATCGCCGGGGCCGCGGTCGTCATCGCCGTCGACCCGTCGCCGGGACGCCGCGAGGCGAGCCTGCGATCGGGCGCCACCCACGCGGTGGACCCCGGTGACGGGGACCCGGTGGCGCGGATCAGGGAACTGACCGGCGGACGCGGCGCCGACTACACCTTCGAGGCGGTCGGCCGCCCCGAGCTCATGGTCCAGGCGTTCGACATGGCGCGCTCGCACGGCACCGTGACGCTCGTCGGCATGCCCCCGGTCGGCTCCACCCTGAGCCTGCCCGCCATGCAGGCGGTGTTCTCGGGCAAGCGCCTGGCCGGGTCGGTCCTCGGCGGCGCCCAGATCCTGCGCGACTTCCCCCGCTACATCCGCCTCGCCGAGTCCGGCCGTCTCGACCTGGCCTCGCTCGTCTCCACCCGGATCACGCTCGACGAGATCGTCCACGGCCTCGACCTCGCGGCCAGGGCCGAGGGCGTCCGCACCGTGATCACCCCGGGGACCGCCGATGGATGAGATGTTCCGCCTCGACGGGCGGGTGGCGCTGGTCACCGGGGCCTCCTCGGGGCTCGGGGAGGCGATCGCCCGCGGGCTGGCCGCCGCGGGCGCCCGGGTGGCCGTGACGGCGCGGCGGGTGGACCGGCTGGAGAAGCTCGCCGAGCAGATCGGCGGGCTGGCCGTCGGCTGCGACCTGCTCGACCTCGACCGGCTCGGCGGGGTCGTCTCCCGGGTCGCGGACGAGCTGGGCGGGCCGGAGATCCTCGTCAACGCCGCCGGGATGATCTTCAGCAGCGTCCCGGCCGAGCGGGAGCCGCTCGAGGACGTCCGCCGCACCCTCGACCTCAACCTCGTCGCGCCGTTCCGGCTGGCGCAGGCCGTGTACCCGCACATGGTCGCGGCCGGGCGGGGCTCGATCGTCAACGTGTCGTCGATCAGCGGCCACGTGGGGGTGCCGGGCATCCCACAGGCCTCCTACGCCGCGAGCAAGCTGGGGCTGTCCGGGCTGACCAGGGAGCTGGCCGTCCAGTGGGCGGCGCACGCGATCCGCGTCAACACGGTAGCGCCCGGCTTCTTCCGCAGCGAGATCACCGACGGGCTGTACGACGACGAGCGCTCCCACTCCTGGCTGCGCCGGAACATCCCGCTGCCCGGCGACGGCACCCCGCAGGACCAGGTGGGCGCCGTCCTGTGGCTCGCGAGCGACGCGGGCCGCTACGTCACGGGCCAGACGATCGTCATCGACGGCGGCTGGACGGCCCGCTAGATACGGGTGCCGAGGGCGGACTGCATCGCCTGCCGGGATCCGGCGGAGGAGGCGTTGACGATGCCGCCGTCGAAGCGGTCGAGGACGAGGCGCTGGGTGGCGACCAGATGGGCGCGGGCCGTGCGTTCGGCGTCGTCGGCACGCCCCGCCGCGACGAGCCCGGCGAGCCGCCGGTGGGCGCGGAGCGCGTCCTCGGCCTGGGCCCGGGAGGGGTACTCGCCCAGTCCCGTGCGCACCTCCGCCCAGGCCTCCTCCTGTGCCGACCAGAGCGCGACCAGCCCGCTCACCACGTACCGGACGGTCGCGTTCGGGGTGAGGGCGACGAGCAGGTCGTGGAACTCACGGGCCGCGCGGGTGAAGGCCACGCCGTCGTCGAGCAGCCCGGCCGAGGCCTCGACGCTCGCCTCCAGCGCGGGGACGACCGCCTCCGCCCGGTCGGGACGGCGGGCGCACTCGGCCGCGCACAGCGGTTCCAGAAGCTGGAGCCCCTCGGCGAGATCACGCAGCGTGACCCGGCCGCCCTGCAAGGCCAGGCCGAGATGGTAGGCGGCCGAAGCCCCGTCGGGCCGGTGCACCTCGGCCCCGCCGACGCTGCCCCGCCGGACGGTCACCAGCCCCTCGGTCTCGAGGATCCGCAGCGCCTCGCGCACCGAGGGATGGCTGACCCCGAACTCCTGTACGAGCTGCTCCTGGGCCGGCAGCCGGAAGCCGTCGTCGCCCGCCAGGATGCGGGCGCGCAGCTCGGCGGCGACGGTCTCGGCGATGCGGCGCTGCGGGACTCGGCTCACCCCTGGATTCTAGTGACCGCAGGATCTGGCACAAGTATTGCAATCATTATAATGATTGCCTACGTTCCCCTCATGGACTTCTCGATGGGGCAGGACGCCGCGGGGCTCCGCGGTGAGCTGCGCGCGCTGATCGACGAGCACCTCCCTCCCGGTTTCCTCGGTGCGTTCACCGACGATCCGGCCGACCTGGCGACCGCCCAGCGGTTCTGCGGGATCCTCGCGGAGCGGGGTCTTCTCTGCCTGGCCTGGCCGCCCGAGTACGGCGGGCGAGGGGCGTCGGCATGGGAGCAGACCGTCGTCCGCGAGGAGATGTGGGCGCACCACGAGCCGCGCGGGGCCCAGTACATGGGCGTCAACTGGGTCGGGCCGACGATCATGCGGCACGGCACGGCCGGGCAGCGGGAACGCCATCTGCCGCCGATCGCGCGCGGCGAGGTGATCTGGTGCCAGGGCTTCAGCGAACCGGACGCGGGCTCCGACCTCGCGTCCCTGCGGACCTCCGCCAGGCGTGACGGCGACGGCTGGGTGATCTCGGGCCAGAAGGTCTGGACGTCCTACGCCACGATGGCGCAGTGGTGCTTCCTGCTGGCCCGCACCACCAAGGCCGACCGCAGGCAGGACGGCCTGACCGTTTTCCTGGTGCCGATGGACGCGCCGGGCGTCGAGGTCCGCCCGATCGGCTGCCTGATGGGGCCGCACCATCTGAACGAGGTCTTCCTCAGCGACGTCAGGGTCGGCGCGGACGCCGTCCTCGGCACGGAGGGCGAGGGCTGGCGGGTCGTCCAGGAGGTGCTCTCCTTCGAGCGGGTCGGCATCGCCAGGTACGCCCGCTGCGAGCGCCTCCTCCACGACGCGCCCGCAGCGCTCGGAGACGCCTGGGCCGAGGCCCCGGACGAGCTGCGCGTGCGCTGGACCAGGGCGCTGACCCACTGCCGCCGCGCCCGGCTGCTCGCCTACCGCGTCATCGCCCTCCAGGACGCCGGCACGGTCCGCCCCGGCGACGCCGCCGCCTACCGGATCGCGGTCACCCGCCTCGACCAGGAGAGCGCCGAGGTCCTCATGGACCTGGCCGCGCTCGGCGGCGGCACCCGCTTCCAGGAGGAGGTCGAGGACCACTTCCGCTACTCCCACGCCGCGACCGTCGCGTCGGGGAGCATCGACATCCAGCGCGTCCTGCTGGCCCGCGAACTTCTGGCGGTCTCATGAACACCGAGCTGAGCAAGGAGGCCGCCGACTACGGCGGCCAGGCGAGCAGGGCCCTGGCGGCGGCCGGGGAGGACCGGGCCGTCGCGGTCCTCGGCGAACTCGGCGCGTGGGACCTCGATCCGCGCGGCGACGCCGACGACCTGGAGGCGGCCGCGGCGCTCTGCCGCTCGGCCGGATACCGCGCGGTCGACCACCCGGTCGCCGACCGGCTGCTGCCCCTCGGCGGGCCGGTCACCCAGGCCCATCTGGAGCCGGGCGGGACGGCCGATCCCCGCGACGTCGCCCTGGTCCTGACGCTCCAGTGCTGGACCCTGCTCGGGATGCTCGACCGCGCTATCGACCTGACCCGGGAGCACGTGCTCGTCCGCAGGCAGTTCGGCCGTCCGCTGGCCGAGCAGCAGGGCGTCCGGTTCCAGCTCAGTGACGCCGAGGTCGAGCGCGTCGGCGTCGAGATGCTGGCGGCCTACGCCCTGTGGAGCGCCGGTTCCGGCCGTCCCGAGGCCGTCGACGACGCCCTCGCCCTCCGGCTCGCCGCCCTGGAGGCCGCCGAGACGGTCTTCCGGACGGCCCACGTGCTGCACGGCGCGCTCGGCTTCTGTGACGAGGCCCCGCTGTCGTGGCTGTCCCGCCGCAGCCAGGACCTGCGGAGGCGCCCGTTCGGGCCGTCGGCCACCCGCGACCTGCTGGCCCGCCGCATCGACGGCCGGGGTCTGACCGGCCTGTACTCAGAGGAGAACGTGTGAGGTACGACCATCTGCCCAAGGGGCTGCGCGTGGAGTGCGACGGCCCGGTCCGCACGGTCGTGCTGGACCGGCCCGCCGAGCTGAACGCCGTCGACCGGGCGCTGCACCGGGGGCTCGCACAGGTCTGGCGGTGCCTGGCCCGCGACCTGGACGCCCGGGTGGTGATCATCACAGGGGCCGGGCGGGCGTTCAGCGCGGGCGGCGACCTGGACTGGATCACCTCGTTCCTCGACGACCCGGTCGCCAGGGACGAGAGCCTGCGTGAGGGCGCCGAGATCATCGAGGAGATGCTGCGCTTCCCGCTGCCGGTCATCGCCGCGGTCAACGGCCCGGCCGTCGGCCTCGGCTGCAGCGTCGCGGTGCTCAGCGACATCGTGCTGATCTCCGAGACCGCCCACCTGGCCGATCCGCACGTCACCGTCGGCCTGGTGGCGGGCGACGGCGGAGCGGCGTTCTGGCCGCTGCTCACCCCGATCCTGCGCTCGCGCGAGTACCTCTACACCGGCGACCGCATCCCCGCGGCCACCGCCGTCGAGCTGGGACTGGCCTCCCGGACGACCGCCCCGGACGAGTTGCTCCCCGAGGCCCGCCGCCTCGCCCACCGGCTGGCCGCCCAGCCCGCCGAGGCGCTGCGCGGCACCAAGCGCGTCGCCAACATGTACCTCTCCCAGGCGCTGAGCGGCGCCCTCCAGACCGGATTCGCCGCCGAGGCCGCCACGATGCGCTCCCCCGAACACCGCGAACGCCTTCTCGCCTTCGCCGGCAAGGCCCGGAAGTGAGCGAGCTCGCCGGATTCCGTGAGAGCGTCCGCGCCTGGTGCGCCGAGCACGTCCCGGCGGACTGGCGGCGGGCCCAGACCGGCGCCTCGGAGGAGGAGTTCGCCGCCTTCCAGCGCGCGTGGTTCCAGGAGCTGCGCGAGGCCGGGTTCGCGGTGCCGCACTGGCCGGCCGCGTGGGGCGGCGGGCTCTCCGTCGCCGAGCAGACCGTGCTCTACCAGGAGCTCGCCGCCGCGGACGCCCCGCGCCTGGTCCTGGCGTTCGTCGGCATCCACCACGCGGCCTCCACCCTGCTGGTCGCCGGCACGGACGAGCAGCGCCGCCGCCATCTGCCCGCGATCCTCGACGGCGAGATCTGGGCGCAGGGCTTCTCCGAGCCCGGTGCCGGATCGGACCTCGCCGCCCTCTCCACGACGGCCCGCAGGAGCGGCGGCTCCTACATCGTCAACGGGCAGAAGCTCTGGGCGAGCGGCGCGGCCCAGGCCGACTGGTGCCTGCTGCTGGCCCGCACCGACCCCGAGGCCCCCAAGCGCCGCGGCATCTCCTACCTTCTGCTGGACCTGCGCAGCCCCGGCGTCGAGATCCGGCCGATCCGGCAGGCGCAGGGCGAGTCCCACTTCTGTGAGATCTTCCTCGACGACGTCGCCGTCCCGGTCGCCAACCTCGTCGGCGCCGAGAACGACGGCTGGCGGGTCGCCCAGTCGACGTTGGGGACCGAACGCGGCATGACCATGCTGGAGCTGGCCGAGCGTCTCGGCCACAGCGGATTCCGGCGGCTCGTGGATCTGTGCTCCCCGGTCACCGACGCGCGGATCGCCGACCGGCTCGCCGGTTTCGAGACCGAGATCGCCGGGCTGCGGCTGCTCTGCGCGGACCTGGTCGCGGCCGAGGATCCGGGCCCGGCCGACGCCTCGATCGTGAAGCTCTACTACAGCGAGCTGCTCCAGCGCATGACGGACTTCGGCGCCGAGGTCGCGGGCCCCGCCGCCCTGACCGAGCTCCACCGGCCGCTGTCGAGCAGCTGGGAGTCGGGCGCCTGGGCGCTCGACTTCATCGGCTCGTGGGAGTGGACGATCCCGGGCGGAAGCAGCGAGATCCAGCGGACCATCATCGGCGAACGCGGGCTCGGCCTGCCGAGGGGGGCCTGATGCTCACCGAACTGCACGACGAGCTGCGCGAGATCGCCCGTGACCTGCTCGGGCGCAAGCCGCCCGTCACCTGGCCCGCGCTCGTCGCCGCCGGATGGACGGGACTCGAGGTTCCCGCCGATCTTGACGGCGCCGGTGCCACGTTCGCGGAGACGGCCGTGGTCCTCACCGAACTGGGCCGCGCCGCCGCCGGGACCCCCTGTCTCGGGACCGTCCTGGCCACCGGGCTCCTCTCCCTGCTGGAACCGGGGGAGGAGCGCGACCGGCTGCTCGCCGCGACCGCCTCCGGCGCGCTCCGCCCCGCCGTGGCCCTGCCCGGCGACGCCGCGTCCGCCGCACCGCCCTTCGCGGTGGCGGCGGGGCAAGTGATCGGCCGGGCGGAGTTCGTCTTCGACGCGGTGGAGGCGGACCGTCTGCTGGTGCCCGCACTCGACGCCGACGGAGTCCCCGTGGTCGTGGTGCTCGGCGGAGCCGCGGCCGGGCTCGAGATCACCGGGCAGCCGGTGCTGGACGAGACGCGGAGCCTCGCGGTGGTCACCGCGGAGGGGGCGGAGGGAAGGGTCCTGCGGTTCGCGGGAGACCCCCTGGACGGGCTGCGGCGCCTGTCCGACCGGGCGGCCGCGGCACTGGCCTGCGACGCCCTCGGCCTCAGCGAGGCGATGCTGGAGGCGACGGTCGCCTATGTCGGGACCCGTGAGCAGTTCGGGCGGCCGGTCGGCTCCTTCCAGGCCGTCAAGCACGCCTGCGCCGACATGCTCGTCCGGGTCTCGGTGACGCGGCGGCTGGTCGGCGCCGCCGTCACGGCGATCGCCGAGGACGATCCCGGAGCCCCGGTCGCCGTGGCGATGGCCAAGGCCCACGCCTGCGAGGGAGCGGTCGAGGTCGCGGGCACGGCGATGCAGCTGCACGGAGGCATGGGCTACACGTGGGAGAGCGGCGTCCACGTCCATCTGAAGCGGGCGATGCTCGACCGCTCCCTGTTCGGATCGCCCGCCGACCACCGCGCGCGTCTGGCCTTGCGCTACCCCCGATGATAACTTGTATGTGAGCGTTCGCTTTCTTAGGAGATTCCATGGCGTTCAGCTGGTTCATCTCGGTCGACGACCACCTCATCGAACCGTCCCGGCTGTGGCGGGAGCGGTTGCCCGAACGCTGGCGCGACATCGGCCCCCGGATCGTCCGGGACGGTGACGCGGAGTTCTGGGCGTACGAGGACCGCCAGATCGCCACCATCGGCCTCAACGCCGTGGCGGGCAAGAAGCGCGAGGAGTTCTCACCCGAGCCCATCACCTACGACGAGATGCGGCCGGGCTGCTACGACCCGGCCGCCCGCGTCGCCGACATGGACCAGGGCCACGTCCTGTCGTCCATGCTGTTCCCGAGCTTCCCCCGCTACTGCGGGCAGGTCTTCCACGAGGCCAAGGACAAGGAGCTCGCACTGCTGTGCGTGCAGGCCTGGAACGACTTCATCCTGGAGGAGTTCGCCGACGCCTACCCCGGCCGGTTCATCCCCATGATGATCATCCCGCTCTGGGACCCGGTGGCGGCCGCCGCCGAGATCGAGCGGACCGCCGGCCGCGGCGCCAAGTCGATCGCCTTCTCGGAGAACCCGACCAAGCTCGGGCTGCCGTCGATCCACACCGGTCACTGGGATCCGGTCTGGCGGGCCTGCGACGAGACGGGCCTGGTCGTGTCGATGCACGTCGGGTCCTCCTCCAACCTCATCCGCACGTCCGAGGACATGCCGACGCTGGCCTTCATGGCCTACTCGGCCGCGGCCAACCAGGCGGGGACCCTGCTCGACTGGCTGTTCAGCGGCAACTTCGCCCGCTACCCGCAGCTGAAGATCGCCCTGTCCGAGGGATCGATCGGCTGGATCCCCTACTTCCTGGAGCGGGCCGAGCAGGTCGTCGACAAGCAGAAGTTCTGGGCGTCCCGCTTCGACATCAGCATGAACGCCACCCACGAGCGCGGGGAGGAGAAGGGCGCGGCGGGCTTCGACCTCGACACCGACATCCGTCAGCTCTTCGCCGACCACGTCTTCGGGACGTTCATCGAGGACAACGCGGGCCTGGCCCTCCTCGACACGATCGGCGTGGACAACGTCATGCTGGAGTGCGACTACCCGCACTCCGACTCCACCTGGCCCGACACCATCCAGATGGCCAACAAGTGGCTCGGGCACCTGCCCGAGGACGTGCAGCACAAGCTGACCGTCGGTAACGCCGCCCGGGTGTACGACTTCACCCCGGCCGACCCGGCCACCATCGCGACGTCCTGAGCGAGCCGAAGGCCCGCCGCCCCGCAGGAAGCGGGGACGGCGGGCCTTCGTGGTGCCGGTCGCCGGTCAGGCGACGGTGATGGCGCGTTCGGGGCAGTTCTGGGCGGCCCTGAGCGCCGCCTCCTCGTGCTCGGCGGGGACCTCCGCCACCAGGACGGTGCCGTGCCCCTCCTCGTCGAGGTCGAACACCTCGGGCGAGATGTCCCAGCAGCGGGCGTGCCCTTGGCAGCGTCCGGGATCCACGGTGGCCTTCATGAGACGTCCTCCTCGGGGTCGCGGGTTCTAGAAGGTGGCCGACAGGGCCCAGGGGCCGTCGGGGAAGGGGCGCCCCAGCAGCTCCATGCTGTAGACGATCCGGCCCGTCCCCGGGTCGGGCCCGCACAGAACGAGCGCGGCGTCGGCCATCGCCGAGTCGTCCTCGACGGGGGTGTTGTCGGGAGTGTGCGGGGAGACCACGGCCACGCCGGGTGTCATGACCAGGCCCGCCGTGCCGAGGGCGTTGACATGGACGCCCGTGCCGTGGACCTCGGCGGCCAGCCCGGTCGTGAGCCGGTCGAGCGCGGACTTGCACATCCCGTAGGGTACGCAGCCGTCGGACGCCCAGTCGGGATAGGGCGGGCCCAGCGGATGGCGGGCCTGCTTGGAGGTGATGTTGACGATCCAGCCCCGGCCGCGCTCGACCATTCCCGGCACCGCGAGCTGGCAGAGCCGGAACGGGGCGTGCACCATCATCTGGAACATCAGCCCGTAGCGGCGCGGGCGGATGTCGAGCGCGGGGCCGTAGAAGTTCACGCCCGCGTTGTTGACCAGCGTGTCGACCGGTCCGAGCGCCTCCTCCGCGCGGGTGATGACCGTCTCGACCTGCTCGGAGTCGGTGAGGTCGGCCGCGATCGCCACGGCTTCGCCGCCGTGCGCGCGGATCCGGGCGATCACCTCTTCCATCGAACCGGGCAGGGCGGAGGAGCCCGGCGTGACGGTCCGGGCCACCAGGGCCACGGCCGCGCCCTCGGCCGCCAGCTTCTCGGCGATGCACTGACCGATGCCCCGGCTCGCTCCGGTGACGATCGCCACCCGGCCGTCCATGGATCCCAAGAGAACCCCCAGATAAAAGTGAGTGCCTACTCTCTTATCTTGGCAGGCGGCCGAGGCTATTGTAAGTGAACGCCCGCTCTTTAAGGACGAAATCCGGAGGAACCGATCATGCATGACATCGTGATCCGTCACGGCGAGGTGGCCGACGGGACGGGCGCGGCCCCGCGGAAGGCCGACGTCGCCATCGACGGCGACCGCATCACCGCCGTCGGCGAGGTCCCGGCCCGCGGACGGCGCGAGCTCGACGCCGCCGGCCGCCTGGTGACCCCCGGCTTCATCGACGTCCACACCCATCTCGACGCCCAGCTCTTCTGGGACCCCGCCGCGACCCCCTCCTGCCACCACGGCGTCACCACGGTCGTGATGGGCAACTGCGGCGTCACCTTCGCCCCGGTCCGGCCGGGCCAGGAGGGGTACCTCGCCGCGATGATGGAGTCGGTCGAGGACATCCCCGCCGACACGATCATGGCGGGGCTCGGCTGGGGGTGGGAGACCTACGGCGACTACCTCAAGGCGCTCGGGGGCCTGCCGCTCGGCGTCAACGCGGGCGGGCTCATCGGCCACTGCGCGCTGCGCTACTACGTGATGGGGGAGCGGAGCCTGGAGGAGGCCCCCGCCACCGACGACGACCTCGCCGCCATGACGGCGCTCGTCACCGAGGCGCTCGACGGCGGCGCGCTCGGGTTCTCCACCTCGCGCACCTTCATGCACACCGTCCCCGACGGCCGTCCGGTGCCCGGCACCCATGCCGCGCCGGCCGAGCTGGCGGCCATCGCCGGGGCCATGGCCGCCCGCGGTCGCGGCACCTTCCAGGTCGTGCCGCGCATCGGCGAACGCGACGGCGCCGAGCGCCGCAACTCCATCAGCGAGATGGCGTGGATGGAGGAGGTCAGCCGCGGCTCCGGACGTCCCCTCGCCTTCTCCATCATGCAGAGCGACCGGCGTCCCGGGCTGTGGTCCTGGGTGATGGAGGAGACCGCCGCCGCCCGCGCCCGCGGGGCCGACCTGCGGCCGATGACCGCGGTGCGCGGCAGCGCCATCGTCTACGGGCTGGTGAGCCGCACCCCCTATGACACGCTCCCGTCCTGGGCCGCTCTGATGGAACTGCCGTTCCCCGACCGGCTCGCCGCCCTCGCGGACGAGCCGCTGCGCGCCCGGCTCGCCGAGGAGGCCGAGCGGCCCTCCGAGCTGTCGGGCCCGCTGGCGCCCAAGGACCCGGCCAAGATCTACCTGCTGCCGCCGGGTTCGGCCGACTACGACGTCTCTCCTGACAACAGCCTCGCGGCCTTCGCCGAGCGGCGCGGGCTGAGCGCCCCCGCGGCCTTCATCGCCTACCTGCGCGAGACGGCCGGCGGCGGGCTCCTGTACTACCCCGTCCTCAACCAGGACCTGGACGCCGTGGCCGCGATGATCACCAATCCGGACGTGGTCCTCGGCGTCGCCGACGCCGGCGCCCATGTCGCGCTCACCATGGACGCGGGGAACTCCACGTTCCTCCTGCGGCACTGGGTCAGGGAGCGCGGTCTCCTGGATGTCGGCACGGCCGTGCGGAAACTGACGGCCGACGCCGCGGACCTGTGGGGGATCACCGGCCGGGGCGTCGTGGCCCCCGGGTACCACGCCGACCTCAACGTCCTGGACCTCGACGGCCTGTACCTGCACACCCCCGAGATGGTCGCGGACTTCCCGCTGGGCGCCCACCGCTTCACCCAGCGGGCGCGCGGCTACGACTACACGCTGGTCAACGGGGCCGTCCTCGTCGACCATGACGAGCTCACCGATGAACGAGCCGGACGCCTGGTCACCCCGGGCTGAGGGCGCCGTCCGCCCACTCGTGCAGGACGGGGGCGAGGAGCGGCCAGCGGACGAACAGGCCGGGCGCCTCGCCGGAGGTGCGGGCGGCCTGGCGTTCGCGCCACTCCCCGTCCCCCCACGGCGGCTCGGCGAGCGTCGCGTTCGGGAGGGCCGCCGCGATCCGCTCGGAGGTCTCGCGGCGGTGGTGGATGTCGCTCGCGCCGCTGCGGAACACCAGGGCGGGGAGGGTGAGCGAACGCGCCTCCGTGTCGGAGAGGCCGGGCACGAGGGCGGCGTCCGACGGGCAGTAGGCGGCCAGCCAGCGCTCCATCGTGGCGATGAAAACGGCCGGATCCTGTTCGAGGAGCCGCTGCTCCGCGGCCGGGTTCCGGGCGATGATCGCGGCCCACTCCGGGAGCTCGGCGACGGCCTTCATGCCGCCCTCCCAGGCCGCTCTGATCGAGGCCCCGCAGTAGTGCAGCCCGATCGACAGAAGGCCGAAGACGCCGCCGCTGATCCACCACAGGGCGAGACCCGACGCGGTGTCCGGGTGGCGCGCGGCGGTCAGGAGGGAGACCCGCGAGCCGCCCGAGCCGCCCGCGATCACTGCCGGGCCGGTGCCGAGATGGCGGAGCAGCGCCGCCAGGGTGTCGGCCTGGAGGCCGGACTCGGTCGGGCCGTCGAAGGAGACGTCGGACTCGCCGGTGTTCGGGCGGTCCCAGATCACGACCTGGTTGCCCCGCGCGGCGAGCGCCTCGGCGCACTCCCGCAGACCGGGCGTGCGCCGGTCCTCGCGGCCTCCGGGGGTCAGCACCCAGGGCCTGCCCTCGCCGATCACGTCGTAGCCGACCCGGAGGCCGTTCACCCTTGCCGTCGCCATGGTCCGAAGTTACTCTCTCCAACATATGTTAGGGAACGCTTACTTACTTAGGAGTTCGGATGAGCCGGGAAGCGGTGGTCGTCGCCGGTGCGCGGACCGCGATCGGGACGGCGTTCAAGGGATCGCTGGCCGAGGTCGACGCCCTGGAGCTGGGCACGAAGGCGGTCGCGGAGGCCGTTCGCAGGTCGGGTCTGCCCGCCGAGGTCTTCGACGACGTCGTGCTGGGGGAGTCCCTGTACGGCGGAGGGGCGATCGGCCGGTACGCGGCCATCGAGGCGGGGCTGGTCAACGCGCCCGGGATCGCTCACAACCGGCACTGCGCGTCGGGGCTGGCCACCCTCCAGACGGCCGCGGCCTCGATCATCGCGGGCATGGACCGCGTCGTCGTGGCCGGCGGCGTGCAGTCCAGCTCGACGATGCCGAAGGTGAGCCTCCGCCGGCCGGGCACCCAGGAGTGGGAGGAGGACTGGCTGTCCCCCAGTCACCGCGAGACCCCCGACGCCCCGATCCGCGACATGACGATCACCGTGGGATGGAACGCGGCGGTCAAGGCCGGGATCACGCGGGCGGAGATGGACGCCTGGGCCTACCGCTCCCACCAGAGGGCGGTGGCCGGGATCGACGCCGGAAGCTTCGCCGAGGAGATCTTCCCGCTGGAGGTCACCCGCGGCGGCACCGCCTTCAGCTTCGAGGTGGACGAGCATCCCCGCCGTGCCTCGACGCTGGAGAAGCTCGCGTCGCTCAAGCCGCTGCATCCGGAGATCGACGGCTTCTCGATCACCGCGGGGAACGCGGCCGGGGTGAACGACGGGGCCGCGGCGGTCGTCGTCACCGACCGCGCCTTCGCCGAGAGCGGCGGGCTGGAGCAGCTGGCGACCGTCCGGGCCTGGGCCTCGGTGGGAGTGCCCGCCGCGGACACGGGCCTCGCCCCGATCCTGGCGATCCCCAAGGTGCTGGAGCGCGCGGGCCTGGCCGCGGGGGACATCGCCCTGTGGGAGATCAACGAGGCGTTCGCCTCGGTGCCCCTGGCCGGCACCCGGGCCCTCGGCCTCGATGAGGATCTCGTGAACGTCCTCGGCAGCGGGTGCAGCCTCGGGCATCCGGTCGCGATGACCGGGACCCGGATGGTGCTCACGCTCGTCCACGAACTGCGCCGCAGGGGTGGCGGTCTCGCGGTCGCGGCCATGTGCGCGGGCGGCGGCATGGGCACGGCCGTGGTCATCGAGGTGGCCTGACGGCCGCCCCGGCCGCCGGTCACCTGGACCGGCGGTCCGCCTCCAGCAGCGGGAAGAAGCCCCGCACCGTGCCCTCGCTGATCAGGCTGATCGTGCGCTGACGGTCGAAGCCCCGCCCGTGGTGGCTCTCCAGGGCGAGCACGAGCGCGATCCCCATCACCGCCCTGGCCGAGATGTCGGGAGACTCGAACGGGTAGCCGTACCTGGCCTCGACCTCCCGCCACGCCTCGGCCAGGCGGTCCATGGCCGCGGTGAAGTCCTCCTGGTAGAACCGGCGGGCGACGTGCGGGTCGCCGAAGAGCACGAGCCCGAGCAGCGGAAGGATCTCCTCGAAGGTGGAGATGAGCTGCCGGTAGAGCCCGGTCATCGTCTTCAGCTGGCGTTCGGGCGTCAGCGGCTGGTCGCGGTCGACCGCGGCGGTGGCGGCGACCAGCTCGTCGACGGCCTGCTTCAGCGGCTCGACGACCGCCTCGTAGAACAGCTGGTCCTTGCTCGCGAAGTGACGGTAGATCACGCCCTCGCTGATGCCGCTGTGCTCGGCGATCACCTTGATGGTCGTGCCGTTCATGTCACCGGTCTCGATGAACGCGCGCCGGGCCGCTGAGAGGATGGAGCTCTTGCGGGCCTCCGCCTTGAGCCGGCGGCGGCGCGGCGGTTCCTCGGCCGGAGGTGCGGGGGCGGCGATCGGTTCGCTCATGATGATCTCCCGTCGGCCGAGACCCGGCGAAAGGTGAGTGGGCACATACTTTTATCTTAGAGGGCTGTGTCGGCCGGTTGCCAAGCTCCCACAGGCGTCCGTGGCCAAGCCTTGATAAGTGAATGCTCAGTTATTAACATCGGGGGACGTTCTCGGAAGGGATGCCCGCATGTCCGTAGACATCTCCGTGCCCGCCCGGCTGCTCATCGGCGGAGGGTGGGTGGAGGCTGCCTCCGGCGGGACGTTCCCGAGCGTCAATCCCTCCACCGGCAAGGCCATCGCCCTGCTCGCCGACGGCGGTGCCGCGGACGTGGACCTGGCCGTGGCCGCGGCGCGGAGCGCCTTCGAGGGTCCCTGGCGCTCGGTCCGGCCCGCCGACCGGCAGCGGATCATCTGGCGGCTGGCCGACGTGATCGAGGAGCACTACGCCGAGCTGCGGCGGCTGGAGTCCGCGGACATGGGCCTGCCGATCGGCCCTGATCCCGCCGCGGGCGCCGCGGGCGCGGTCGAGGTGCTCCGGTACTGCGCCGCCCTGGCGACGAGGATCGAGGGGGAGACCCTGCCGAACTCGATGCCGAGGGAGATCCTCACGTACACGCTGAAGGATCCGGTCGGGGTGGTCGGCTCGATCATCCCGTGGAACAGCCCGATCAACAACGTGCTGTGGAAGCTCGCCCCCGTCCTCGCGGCGGGCTGCACGATGGTGCTCAAGCCGGCGGAGGAGGCGAGCCTGGTCGCGCTGCGGATCGGCGAGCTGCTGACAGGGCTGCTCCCCGACGGCGTCGTCAACGTCGTCACCGGCGGGGCGGAGGCGGGCGCCGCGCTCGCTGCCCACCCCGGCGTCGACAAGATCGCCTTCACGGGGTCGACGGCGACGGGCCAGCACATCGTCCGGGCGGCGGCGGGCAACCTCAAGCGCGTCACCCTGGAGCTGGGCGGCAAGTCGCCCGACATCGTCTTCGCGGACGCCGATCTGCGCCGGGCCGTGGCCGGGGTGTCGATGGGGGTCTTCGCCAACTCGGGACAGGCGTGCAGCGCCGGAACCCGGATCTTCGTCCAGCGCCCGATCCTCGACGAGTTCGCCGCCGCGATGGCCGAGTACACGGCGGGGCTCAGGGTCGGTGACAGCCTCGATCCCTCGACGCGCATCGGCCCCCTCGTCTCCCAGGCTCAGCTCGAGCGCGTCACCGGGTACCTGGAGCTCGGCGCGGCGGAGGGGGCCCGGCCCGTCTTCGGCGGAACCAGGCTCGGCTCCGGGGACCTCGCCGACGGCTACTTCGTCGCCCCGACCCTGCTCACCGACGTCGAGGACGGGATGCGCGTCGCCACCGAGGAGATCTTCGGCCCCGTCGGCTGCCTCCTGCCCTTCGACACCCTGGAGGAGGTCACGGTCCGTGCCAACGCCTCGGAGTACGGCCTGGCGGGCGGGGTCTGGACCAGGGACCTCTCCAATGCCCACCGCCTGGCCTCCGGCCTGCGCACGGGCACCGTCTGGGTCAACGCCTACAACCTCTTCGACCCGGCCGTCCCCTTCGGCGGCCACCGCATGAGCGGCTGGGGCCACGAATGCGGCCCCGACGCCCTCGACGAGTACCTGACGACCAAGGCCGTCTGGGTCCGCACCGACTGAGAACCCCTACGTCCGCCGGGCCTTCGGGCGGCGGAGGAGGGGCAGGAGGGGGGCCGCGGTGCGGTGGCGGAGGGCCGAAGCCCAGACGCCGGTGCCGTAGGCGAGGTCGTCGGCCAGCCGGACGGCGGTGTAGCGGACGGGGTCGAGGGAGGGCGCGCGGAGCCACTCGGCGGCGATGGGGAGCAGCATCGCGGCGGCCGCGGCGCGGGCGGCCCGGCGGCGAGGGGCGGCGGCCAGGCAGACCAGGCCCAGGGGCCACCACTCGCGGCGCAGGGCGTGCCCCAGCGCGGCGGGGTCGGCGGCCACGCCCTGGGCGACGATCGTGGCGCTCAGGGCGCGGTGCCCGGGCAGATGCCCCATACCCCTGGCGAGGAGGGCGGCGGAGACCGCGGCGGTCGCCGCGGCGGCGGCCGGACGGCCGGAGACCAGCAAGGCCAGGGCCGCCAGGTTCCACGGCGACGGGCGGACCGGGGCCAGCCGTCCCGGATGCCGGGCGGCCAGCTCGGCGGCGGAGGTGCCGTACTCGTGGCGGCGCACCGCCCACTCCCGCCAGGTCGGCCGGGGATCGTGCGCGACCCGGGCCGCGGGACGGAACCGGACGTGGTGACCGGCGTCCGACAGCCGCCAGACGAGGTCGACGTCCTCGCCCAGGCGCAGCGCCTCGTCGAAGCCGAGGGCCGCGACCGTCTCCCGCCGCACCAGCAGGGTCGCCGAGGGCACGAAGGACAGCCGCGCCCCCGGCCGGACCAGGGCGGGCGCGCCGCCCATGTCGAGAGCGGAGCGCGTCCGCTCGTACCGGGCGAGGATCCGGGGGCCGCCGGGAGCGGGGACCACGCGCGGCGCGGCCGCCGCGGTCCCCGGGTCATCGAGGCAGGGCATCAGCGCGTCGAGCCAGCCGGGCTCCACCCGGCAGTCGGAGTCGACGAAGGCCACGAAGGGGGTTCCGGCCAGCCGCAGCCCGGTGTTCCTGGCCGCCGCAGGCCCGCGGTTGACCCGGTGGCGCACCAGCCGGGCACCGTGGGCCTCGGCAGCTGCTCGCACCGGCCCCGGGTCGGGTGAGGCGTCGTCCACCACGATGACCGGCAGCCCGCCGAGCGAGGCGAGGCACCGGCGGAGCCGGTCCGCCCGGCCGTAGGCGGGCACGACGACCGTCACCGGGTGCGGTCCCGGCCGGGGCGCGGGCCCCGGATGGGCGAGGCCCTGGTCGAGGAGCCGCCGGGCGACGGCGCGTTCCACGGGGGACACCGGGACCACTCCCGCCTCCCCGGCGCGGCGCAGCTCGCCGAGGAACGGCAGGGCGGCGTCGGCGAACCGGACGACCTTCCACGGCGCGCCGCCCATCGCGACCCGCCCGCCGGACCGGAACGCCACCCGCCGGTCGATCACGACGGGCGTCATGACAGGAGCCCGTCGGGCCCCGGCCGCCAGGCGGTGACGCGCCGGGCGGCGCCCGAGGTCATCTCCGCCAGGATCCGGCGGCCGTGTTCCGCGCCGGCCCCCGCCGGATCGCCCAGCACCCCGGAGGGGGACACCGCGGCGACGCCGTGGGCGCGCAGCGCCGGCAGGAGCTCGGCGAGGGGCCGCCGGTCACCCGTGACCGCGTGGTGGGGGAGGACGCTCTGCGGGGCCAGGTGGAGCATCAGGGACGTCTCGGTGAATCCCGCGTGGGCGTCGCCGCCGGGAGCCGCGCAGGGGGTCCAGGCGGTGTCGTGCCCTTCCGTCCTGAGTCGTCCGGCCGCCCGGCGCAGGGCCTCGGTGTTGCCGCCGTGGCCGTTGACGAAGACGGTCCTGCCCGCCCACAGGCCCAGCGACCGGACCGTCTCGACCAGCACCGCGGCGAGCGCCTCGTGACCGAGCGAGACGGTGCCGGGGAACCCCGCGTGCTCGCCGCTCGCCCCGTAGGGCAGCGCGGGCGCGACCGTCACCGGCCCCGCCAGGGCGGCGGCCGCGCCCGCGGCGACGGCCGCGGCGATCACGGTGTCGGTGGACAGCGGCAGGTGCGGGCCGTGCTGCTCGGTCGAGCCGAGCGGCACGAGCACCAGCGTCTCGCGGACGACAGAGGGCCAGGCCGCGTCCGCGAGCATCAGCCCGCCCCGAGGGCCACCGCGAACCCCGGCGGCACGTGCAGATCGGCGGGGGACAGCTCAGCCACGCCGGAGTGCCCGAGCCCGAGGACCGCGGAGTCGAGGCCGCCGCGCAGGACGTCGAGGACGTTCTCGACCCCGGCCTGCCCGTTGGCGGCGAGCCCCCACAGGTAGGCCCGGCCGACGAGCACCGCGCGCGCCCCGAGGGCCAGCGCCTTGGCGACATCGCCGCCGCGCCTGACCCCGCCGTCGAGGAGCACCTCGACCTGGTCCCCGACGGCCTCGGCGACCGAGGGCAGCAGCCGGATCGCCGCGGGGGTCGTGTCGAGGTTGTTCCCGCCGTGGTTGGAGACCGACAGCGCCGTCACGCCCGCGTCCACGGCGCGCCGCGCGTCGTCGACCCGCGCGACGCCCTTCAGCAGGAACGGCCCGCCCCACTCCTCGCGCAGCCAGGCGACGTCCTCCCAGGTCGGCGGAGGGGTCTGCATCCACTCGCCGTAGGCGCCGAAGAAGGTCGGCGCGGGACCATCGCCCACGGTCATGTTCGGGACCGTCAGGTCGGGGAGCTTCCCCGTCCTGGCGAACCGCCACAGCCAGCCCGGCCGCGCCAGTACCCCGGGAGAGAGCCGCAGCGCGGTGCGGACGTCGATCCGCTCGGGGATCGTGGGGCTGCCCCAGTCGCGGCCGTGGGAGAACGACCAGTCGAGGGTGGCGATGAGGCCCCGGGCGCCCGCCTTGCGCGCGCGCTCCATCCGCTCGCTCATCGCCTCGCGCGACCCGCACCAGTACATCTGGAACAGGACGTTGGGGTTCGCGGCGCAGACGTCCTCGACCGACCTGCTGGCGAACGAGCTCAGTCCCATGATCACGCCACGGTTCGCGGCCGCCCGCGCCACCGCGACCTCGCCCTCGGGATCGACCGCCTGGACGCCGGTCGGCGAGATCAGCACCGGGAGGGAGCTCTCGATGCCCATGATCGTCGTCGCCAGGTCGCGGTCGGCCTTGTGGCCCGCGACGACCGGCGCGAACCCGAGCTCGGCGAAGGCGTCGCGGTTGGTCTCGAGGGTGCGGCCGCGCTCGGACCCGGCGACCAGCGCGCCGTAGACCATCGCGGGCAGCCGCCGCTTCGCCCGGCGCTCGGCCTCGGCGACGCTCTCGAACCAGGGATTCCTGCTCATCGGGCTCCTTCCCGGACGAGGGGGCTCTCGTCGCATGCCGGTACCGGCGGGCGCCGCGACAGCGGCACGAACACCTTCCGGGAGTGGTCGGCGGCCGGCCGGGGGATCTCGACGGTGCCGCGCTCGGCCAGCAGCGTCTCGCCGAACCCGCGGACGCACTCGGGGTCGGGGCCGTCGAGCGGCAGGCCGGTGAAGAACTTCGCCGCCATGCAGCCGCCCTTGCACGAGTCGTAGAACGAGCAGGAGGAGCACGCCCCGCCGGTCTGCGGGGAGCGGAGCTCGGCGAACAGCTCCGACTCGCGCCAGACCCCGGCGAACCCGCCCCGATCCCGGACGTTCCCCGCGAGGAACTCCTCGTGGATGGCGAAGGGGCAGGCGTAGACGTCGCCGACCGGGTCGATGAGGCACACCACCCGTCCGGCGCCGCAGAGGTTCAGTCCCGGCAGCGCCTCGCCGTAGGCGGACAGATGGAAGAAGGAATCGCCGGTCAGGACCGACTCACCGTGCTCCACCAGCCAGTCGTACAGCTCGCGCTGCTGCGCCGCGGTCGGGTGCAGCTCGTCCCAGACGTCGGCGCCCCGCCCCGACGGCCGCAGCCGGGTCAGCCGGAGCTGGGCCCCGTACCGGTCGGCCAGGGCCTTGAACGCACCGAGCTGCGGGATGTTGTGCCGGGTGCAGACCACCGAGATCTTGAAGTTCTTCATCCCGGCCGCGGCCAGGTTCTCCAGGGCCCGGACGGCGGTCGCGTAGGACCCGGGGCCGCGCAGCGCGTCGTTGACCTCCTCCGTCGCGCCGTCCAGGGAGATCTGCACGTCGACGTAGTCGTCGGCGGCCAGCCGGCGGGCGGCCTCCGGCGTGATCCGCACCCCGTTGGTCGAGAACTTGACGCCGACCCGGTGGGCGGTCGCGTAGTCCAGCAGCTCCCAGAAGTCGGGCCGGACCGTCGGCTCGCCGCCGCCGATGTTCACGTAGAACACCTTCATGGCCTCGAGCTCGTCGATGACGGCCTTGGCCTCGGCGGTGGTCAGCTCGCGCGGGTCGCGCCGTCCCGAGCTGGACAGGCAGTGCGCGCAGGCGAGGTTGCAGGCGTAGGTCAGCTCCCAGGTCAGGCAGATGGGAGCGTCGAGGCCGGTCTCGAACAGGTCGGTGAGCCTGGGGGCGCTCATGGGGCGCCGTCCCCTGCGCCCGCCGCGGGAGCCCGCTCGACGAGCATGGCCGACCGGGCGAGCGCCCCGAGCGCCGCGCCGAACCGAGGGAGCTCCGCGGGCGGCACCGCGCAGGACGCGCAGGCCTGCCGGGCCGTGGGCGCGCCCGCGAGCCCCCGGACGACCGCGAGCAGGCGCCGGTCCTTGAGGAACGACAGCTTGCGGGTCCCGAAGTGGTACACGAGCGCGCCGAACGGCTCGTCGCGCAGCGCGACCTGCGGATGCAGGTCCCAGGCGCGGTCGAGGTCGATCATCAGTAGACGCCGCACATGCCGTCGATCGAGACCTCTTCGACGAGCTCCTCCGCCAGCGCCTCGTCGACGGAAATAACGTTCTCTTCCATGAGTCTTCCCCACTCTCCTGTGAGTTTGACGTTCTCGTATGAATCGAACAATATTTGCATCCCGTGCCAAAAGGGAAGGCCCGATGACGACTGACCCTGATGTGCTGATCGTCGGCGGGGGCGCCGCCGGAGCCGTTCTGGCCGCCCGGCTGAGCGAGGACCCCTCGCGGACCGTCCTGCTGCTGGAGGCCGGGCCCGCCCCGCTCCGGTTCGCTCCGGACCTGCTCGACGCCCGCCTGGTTCCCGGGGCGCGGCAGGGCCAGGCCGGGGTCGCCACCCACCCCGTGGAGCTGTTCGCGGGGCGTCCGTACGGCGTCCAGCGCGGCCGGATCCTCGGGGGCTCGACCACGGTCAACGGCGGCTACTTCATCCGGGCCAGGCGCGCCGACTTCGCCCGCTGGTCGGCCGCCGACGACCGGTGGTCCTACGAGCGGGTGCTCCCCCTGCTCGATTCGCTCGAGAGCGATCGTGACTTCCCCCGCGGCGCGGGACCCGTTCCGGTGGGCCGCCCCGGCGCCGCGCATCCGCTGTACGGGGTCTTCGCCGCTGCGGCACACGAGCTGGGCTTCCCGGCCGAGCCCGACAAGAACGCCCAGGAGCCTCCCGGGGCCGGGGCGGTCCCGTGCAACGTGGAAGGCGGCACGCGGGTCAACGCCGCGCTCGCCTTCCTGGAGGGGGCGCGGGGCCGTCCGAACCTGACGATCTCCGGCGGTGTCCCGGTCCACGGCGTCGTCGTGAGCAGGGGCAGGGCCACCGCGGTCCTGGCGGGCGGGGAGACCCTGCGGGCGGGGGAGATCGTGCTGTGCGCGGGCGCCCTGGCCACCCCGCACCTGCTGCACCTGTCGGGGATCGGCCCCCCGGCGGCCCTCGAGGCGGCGGGGATCTCCGTCACCGTCGCCTCCCCGTCCGTCGGCGCCGCGGTGAGCGACCATCCGCAGGTCGTCGTGGAGTGGACGCCCTCAGGACCGTGGTCCGCGCCCGGTGGATCATGGCTCGGCGGGGCGCTGCACCTGTCGTCGGAGGGCTCGGGAGACTCCGGTGACCTGGAGATCCTTCAGTCGCTCCTGCCGCTCGGGGCACTGACCGGCGGGCGTGCCGAGGCCGCCCCGGGCGACCCGCTGCCGCTGCTGGTCTCGGTCCAGACGCCCCGGCGCTCCGGCGGCCTCACCACGCTGTCGCCCGACCCCCGGGTCGCTCCCCGCATCGTCTTCGGCTATCTGGAGACCGGGGACGACCGGCGGAGGCTGCGCGAGGCCGTCAGGGCCGCCGCGGCCCTGCTCGGCACGGACGCCTTCGCGGAGCACTCCGCCGGACCACCGGAGATCCCCGATTCCGATTCCGCTCTCGACGCCTGGATCCGGGCCCGCCTGGGCACCGCCCAGCACGCCTGCGGCACCGTCCCGATGGGAGAGGCCGTCGACGGCGCGGGAAGGGTCCACGGCGTCGCCGGGCTACGCGTCGCCGACACCTCGATCCTGCCCACCGCGCCCCTGCGGGGACCCGCGGCCACCGCCCTGCTCGTCGGCGAGATCGTGGCCGCCGGCCTCCGGTGAGAGCGGGCCCGCCGCGATCCCGGCCGCGATCTGGCGGAGCGCGGCGTCCATGAGCGCGGTCAGATCGGTGCCGGGGGCGTCCAGCCAGTGCTCGTAGGCCGAGACCGCGGCGGCGAGCGCGGCGTGGCCGGTCAGCCGGGGGAAGGCCACCGTGGGCGCCAGGCCGGTCCGGTGGGCGGTGTACTCGGTGATGATCGCCCGCCAGGCCGTGTAGCGGACCGCGGCGTCGCCCTGCAGGGTCGGCACCCGCAGGATCAGGCGCATCCGCTGACGGTGCCAGGGGACGTCGGCGGGGTCGAAGCGGTTGAACTCGACGATCGCCGCCCGCAGCGTCGCGGCCAGCGGAACGGCCGGATCGGCCTCGGCCAGGAGCAGGCGCAACCGCCGGAGATGGTCCTCGAAATCGCCCCAGACCAGGTCGTTCTTGGACGCGAAGTAGTGGAAGTAGGTGCGCCGGGCGATCCCCGCCGCCGCCGCGATGTCGTCCACGGTCGTGGCGTCGAAGCCCTTGAGGGCGAACAGCTCGAACCCGGCCCGCTCCAGGGAGGCCCGCGAGGTGGCGCGCGGACGCCCGCCGCTCACCCCTCGCCCAGCAGCGGGTCGAGGGCGCCGAGGCCGCCGCCGGTCTCGGCCGCGACCTCCCGGGCGATCCGCACGTCCTTGCCGACGAACGGCCCGGCCGTGGCCGCGAACGCCGCGACCGACCCGCGGGCCGCGACCCCGGTCAGCGCCCGGCTCGCGGAGCTGGCGTGCGGCAGAGCCCGCAGCAGCACCTCCTCGGTGACGCCCAGCCGCTCACCGAGCCGGACGGCCTCGGCGAGCAGCCCGATCTGGGCGGCGAACAGCGCGTTGTTGACGAGCTTCACCCGCTGGCCCGAGCCGAGCGGCCCCACCCGGAGGACCGGATCGGCGTAGCAGGCGATGAGCGGCTCCACCCGGTCGGCCAGTTCTCCGGGGCCGCCGAGGAACACCGTCAGCCGTCCCGCCGCGATGTCGTGCGGTCCGCCGCTGACGGGCGCGTCGATCACCGGGAGGCCGCGCCCGGCCAGCTCCTCGACCGTGCTCGGGCTGCCCGTGGTGTGCACGACGACCGGCACCCGCGGGGGGAGGCCCGGGGCGATCTCGCGGACCTGGGCGTCGGTGAACACGCACACGATCACGGCCTCGGCGTCCGCCACCGCCGCCGCCAGGGTGGCGGCGGGCCGCGCCCCGATCCCGGCGAGCGCCGCCCGCGCCTCGGCCGTCCGGCCCAGCGCCCGGACCTCGTGGCCCGCTCCGACCAGCCGCTCCACCATGGGACGGCCCATCCGCCCCGCCCCCACGAATCCGACGCGCATGGTCATCCCTCCGTCACGAGCGCGCTGACGAGATGCGGCAGGTCGCGGGCCGTCAGGATCCCCGGCGGGGCCTCGCAGACGGCGCGCACGGCGTTGACCGCCCGGTTGGCGGTGTAGCCGGGGGAGACCTCGGCCATCCGGTCCAGCGGCACCGGGAGCAGGAGGGAGACCTCCAGCGGGGCGTCACCGGCGACCGAGACGTGCCAGCCGGTGTCGCGGACCCGCCAGGCGGGGTCGAGATCGGCGGTGCAGTACCAGGTGGACTGGAAGGACAGGACCGTCCGGCCGCCGCGGACGCCGGAGACCGTCATCCGCTGGGCGGCCACGGTTCCCGCCGGGATGGTCCCCGCCGCGATCGTGACGGGCCCGGGGGCGACGGCGCACTCCCCGTCCGACTCGATGGAGTCCAGAGGGAGGCCCAGGTCCTCGGCCACCTGCCGCAGGGACGGCCCGAAGCTCGCCGCGATGTGGGCGGCCCGCTCACGGGCGAACTCGGCGGGCGGCGTCCCGAATCCCATGATGCCGAACAGCAGCTCGGGGCTGTTGCGCCGGGACAGGTCGGCGGACTCACTGATGGCGAGCGAGTCCAGCCTGCGCTGGAGCGAGGCGAGCACCAGGGGCAGCGCCTCGGTGATGAACCCGGGGCTGCTCCCGGTCGCGTGCAGCGAGGTCCCACCGCGCGAGCAGGCGGCCTCGACGCGTTCGCGCACCTGCGGATCGAGCCCGGCGGGATGGTGGAACGTCCCGCACGTGGTCACCACGTTCGCCCCGGACTCGAGGATCCGGCACACCTCGCCGAGGTCCATGAGACGCGGCATGTAGAGGACGCAGTCGGCCCCGGCGGCGAGGACGTCGGCGATGTCCGCGGTGGCCGTGACGCCGGTGTCGGGCAGGCCGCACAGCTTCCCGGCGTCGACCCCGGCCTTGTCCGCGGCGTTGACGTAGACCCCGGCCAGGGACAGTTCCGGATGCTCGATGACGCCCCGGAGCGCGCGGCTCCCGATGTTCCCGGTGGCCCACTGGACGACCTTCATGGAATCTCCGTTCTCTGAATTCGAGAACGCTACTCTCTCAGGTGCCGGGCGCGAAGAGAACACCCTGGGCGAAGACCGCGGCGACCGCCTCGGCCGAGGGGCGGGCCAGGACCTCCGCGAGCGGCGCCGCCAGCAGGACCAGATCGGCGGGCGCGCCCGCCCGGACCGTCCGGGGAGGCCCGCCCGGGTCGTCGAGGGGGGCGAGGAAGAGGTCGAGCGCCGCTCGCGCGCCGATCCGCTCGCCTCCGCCCAGCAGCCGCCCGCCGGCGGTCCTGCGCCCGGCCGCCGCCCGCATCGCCCGCCAGGGGTCGCAGGGCCCGTACGGTGCGTCGGTGCTCCCGGCGACCGCGACCCCGCCCGCGAGCAGCGACCCGCACCGGTAGAGGTCGGCCCGGTCGGCGGGACCGGTCTCACGGAGGTAGCGGTCGCCGTGCGCCGCGACGAACCCCGGCTGGGTCACGACCGTCACCCCCCGCCGCGCCAGCACCGGAACGGCCTCGGGCGGGATGACGGAGCCGTGCTCGATCCGGTCGCCCGGGCGGAGCCCCGCCGCCAGGGTCAGCGCGAGACCCGCCGCGGTCACGCAGTGGACGGCGACGGACCGTCCCGCCTCGTGCGCGGCGGCGATCGCGGCCGCGAGCCCCTCGAACGGCGGCGGCTCGTGGTCGGCCACGACCACCTTGACCGGGCCCCGTCCGAGCCCGGGCGGGAAGACGGCGCCCGCCAGCGCGGGCCCGCCGGTCGCGACCACCCGCTGCGGCAGCCCGGCCCCGGCCAGGGCCAGCAGATCGGCGGGACGCTCGTAGGGGGTCGCGTCGGTCACCCCGGTGACGCCCAGCAGGGCCAGCCGCCGTCCCAGACCCCGAAGGTCCGGGGCGGGACCGGCGGGGAGCCGGTCCCTGAGCCACGCGTCCTCCCGCCACAGCCGCCCGTTGGGGCGCCCCGCCGCATCGGTCTCGGCGCCGGGCGGAAGGCCGCCGCCGTCGAGCCCGGCCTCCCGGCACGCGGCGCCGTTGAGGTACCACAGGGCACCGGACCGGTGCTGGATCCGCACGGGCCGCCCGGCCACGACCGCGTCGATGGCGTCCCGGTCGAGCGGGCCCGCCACCGACTCGTCGTATCCGACGGCGCGCAGCCAGCCCCCTTCCGGGAGCCGGGCGTCGGCGCCGCGCAGGACGGCGGCGAACCCGGCGGGATCTTCGGCCTCCTCGGGCCCGACGCGCACCGACGTTCCCGCGGCCGCCGTCGCCATCAGATGCAGATGGTGGTCGTGCAGCCCCGGGATCAGGTCCCGGCCCCGCCCGTCGACGACCTCCGCACCGTGCCCGGTCAGGCCGGGCCCGATCTCCGCGATGATCCCCTCCGCCAGGCGCACGTCCGTCCGCCGCCCGGCCACGGTCACGTCGCGCAGCAGGAAGCCGGTCACCCGGCGCCCGCCGTGGCGGCCAGGACCGCGGCGGTGTCGGCGCCGAGCGGCCGTGACGGGGCACGGGGCGAGCGGGCCCGGAGCGGACCGCAGGTGAGGCCGGGGAAGACCGGAAGCGACGGCCCCGCGAGGGACGCGGCGACCGCGCTCATGGCGATGTCCAGCAGCCACCGGCCACCGGAGCGGAGCGCCTCCAGGCAGGCGTGCGCGGCGGTGAGACCGGTCGCCGGATCGGCGATCGCGTCCGCGCAGAAGCACGGCCCCGCGGCGTCGCGGACGACCAGCCCGCCCGCCACCGCGGCGTCGTCACCGAACCCGACCCGCATCGGACGCTCGCGGCCATGGCCCGTGATCGACACCCAGACGGACGGGCCGCCCTCGGCGACGATCTCCGCGGCCCGGACACCGGCCTGCTCCAGCGCCCGCGGCCGGGAGGCCTCCAGGACGACATCGGCCGAGCGCAGCAGAGCCCGCAGCGCGGTGACGCCCTCGCGGGTGGAGAAGTCGAGCGCGACGCTCCGCTTCCCCCCGTTGATCAGGTCGAACACGGCCGGAGAGCCGCGACGCGTCCCGTCGGGCCGGACCGGAGACTCCACCTTCACCACCTCCGCCCCCCTCCGGCCGAGAAGATCACCGCAGAGGGGTCCTGCCCACAGCGAGGTCAGGTCCACCACGCGCAGCCCGCGCAGATCGTCCCGGGGCGGAGCGTCCCCGAGCCTGCTCCGGACCACGGCGGGACGCAGAGGCCGCCGCCCGGGCAGCACGCCCACCGCGAGGCCCAGCAGCTCCGCCCGTTCGAGGAGGGCCTCGCCGGTCCGCCCGGCCACCGCGGCGGCCACCGCCTCCCACGGCGGCTCCGCGCCGTCGCCGGGGACGGCTCCCTCCAGCCACGCGGGCAGCGCCTCCACATCGCCGGCCCGGGGGAGGGAGACGGCGATCCAGGCGTCGCGGGCGCGCAGCAGCCGGGTCCCGCCTCCGCAGCTCGTGGCGCCCTGACGGGTCAGCCCGGCGAGGGCGGCGCGCTCGGTCAGCAGGACGAGCGGGTCGAGGCCGGGGAAGGGGGAGGCGAGCGCGTCCAGGGCGGCGACCAGCGGACCCGGGGGGCCGAGACCGGGAGCCCCGGGACGGCCGGTCAGCGACATCGCGCCCGAAGCCGCCCAGCGAGAGACCGCCTCCTCCTTCATGAGACGGATGTTCTCACCATGGAGAAGCGATGCGCAACGATCGCGTGATAGGCATGCCCTCATGGAAGCGCAGGTCATCACCGAGATCGGGCCCGGAGACCTTCTCGCCTGGCTGGGACCGGGCGGAGCGGGCCGTGGGCTCACCGGTCCGCGCGGCGGGGCCGTGGTGGTCCGCCTGGACGGCGCAGAGCCCGAGCCGCCGCACGGAACGGTGGCCGCTCTGGGAAGCCTGCCCCTGATCGTCATCGCGGTCGGCGCGCCCGGACCCGGCTGGCGGAACCTGGCCGACGTGATCGTCCCCGCCGGGGATCCGGTGCTCGAAGAGATCATCGGGACGGTCGAGGCGCGGCCCGTCGCGGCGACCTCGCTGGCCGTCCTGCTGCGGGGACAGGAGCACCGTCCCGTCCCCGAGGGGCTCGCGGCGGAGTCGGCGGTGTACTCCGCGCTCCAGGCCGGTCCCGAGTTCGCCGCCTGGCGGAGGACGCGGCCCGTCCGGGAGCGGCCGCAGAGAAAGGGGCCGCGCGTGCTGGTCGAGCGCGACGGCGACGTCCTCCTGCTGACCCTCGACCGCCCCGAGGTGCGGAACGCCGTCGACGCCGCCCTGAGCGAGGAACTGGTCGAGGCCTGCGCCGTCGCGGCGGCCGATCCCACCATCGGCCGGGTCGAGCTGCGGGGAGCGGGCCCGGCATTCTGCGCGGGCGGCGACCTGGAGGAGTTCGGCTCCCGCCCCGACCCGGCGACCGCGCACCTCATCAGGCTGCACCGCAGCGCCGGACGCGCCCTCTGGGAGATCCGCGAGCGGACGACGGTGTTCCTGCACGGCGCCTGCTACGGCTCCGGCATCGAGCTGCCCGCCTTCGCCGGGACCGTCCTGGCCGCCCCCGGCACGCGCATCGCCCTTCCCGAGGTGGCCCTCGGCCTGGTCCCCGGGGCGGGCGGCACCGTCAGTGTCACGGCTCGTGCGGGCCGGCACCGGACGGCCTGGCTGGCGCTGTCGGGACGGAGCGTCGACGCGGCCACCGCCCTGGAGTGGGGCCTGGTCGACGCCGTCACCGAGGATGGAGCATGAGCTCCAGCGCGGCGTCGGCGGCGGCCATCACCGGGGCCGCGGAGCCCGCGCCCGGCAGCAGCCCGTCCATGATCGCGACGTCCTTACGGAGCAGGGCCCCCGCGCGGGAGCCGAACCCCTCGAGATCCCCGCCGGAGCCGGCGATCCGTCCCAGCGCGAAACTCGCCGCGCTGCCGTGACCGAGGACCTCGGCCAGCCGCCGCGGATCGAGGTCCAGCGACCGGCCGAGCGCCAGCGTCTCCGCCGCCACCCCGAGGTTCGCGGTGAACAGGACGTTGTTCAGCAGCTTGGCCAGCAGCCCGGAGCCCAGCGGCCCGAGGTGCACCACGGGGTCGGCGAACGCGGCGAACACCGGACGGCAGAACTCCACCGCGTCGTCGTCCCCTCCGGCCATGACCAGCAGCCGCCGTTCCGCGGCGGCGGGCCCGCCCCCGCTGACGGGGGCGTCGACCAGCCGGATCCCCGACGCGGCCGCCCGCTCGGCGAGCCGCTCGCAGGTGGCGGGGGCGATCGTGCTGTGCACCGCGATCACCGCGCCCTCCCGCAGCCCGGACAGGACGCCGTCGTCGCCCGTCAGGACCTGCTCCACGTCGTCGTCGGCGACGACGCACACGCAGACCAGGTCGCTCGCGGCCGCCAGCTCGGCGGGCGAGGCGGCGATCTTCGCGGAGGTGCCGGCGAACGGCTCCACCGAGGAGGGGCGCCGAGCCCACAGGGTCGTCGGATGTCCCTCCTCGATGATCCGCCGGGCCATCGGAGCGCCCTGGCTGCCCAGGCCGATGAACCCGACGCGGGTCACACGCTCTCCTCGGCCTTGACGTCGGGCTCCGGCTCGGCGGCCGAATCCCCGCCGGGACGCCAGAACGTCGCGAGCATCCCGGCCGTCGCCACGACGGCCACGCCGAGCGCGACACCGCCCCCGGCCCAGCCGGTCACCTCGATGTCCGCGGCACGGTCGAGCGAGATCTTCCCCGGGCCGAGCGCGGCGAGCGACACCGAGGCCGCGGCGAGGAGCAGCACGTACTCGTAGCCGTCCTTGAAGACGAAGAACCCGTTCGGCCGGTGGGCGAGGATCCCCGCGACCAGCATCACCGAGACCACCGCCGCGCACGCCAGCGAGGTCAGCAGCCCCAGGGCCAGCAGGACGCCCGCGCCGATCTCGGTGACGACGCTCATCCACGCCTGGAGCCGGCCGTGACGCAGTCCCAGCCCGGAGAACCAGCGGGCGGTCCCCTCGATCTTGCCGCCACCGATCCAGTGATTGACGCCGTGCGCGATCATGATGATCGCGATGACCACCCTGAGCAGCAGCAGAGCCGCTTCGGAACCGTTCATCCCAGTCTTCCGCCTTCTCGTTCGATCTCGGGTCTTCCGGTCCGCTCCCGCAGGAGCACGCATTCCTCGGCGAACGCCAGCGCACCCAGATGGTAGGCCGTGGCGGTGAGGCCCAGGCTGAGATTGTGCGCGCTGTCGGCCTGCTCGTTCACGACCACCCGCGGCGACGCCGTGAACAGGGCCGCGACCTCGGCCAGGCCCTCCGGACCCGCCCGCCAGACCCTTTCGTGGTCGGCGAGGGTGTACCGGAAGGGCACCACGACCTTCGCGGCCAGCTCGGGGAACTCCTCCTGCCAGGGCCGTTCGACCTCGCCGTCGAAGGCGGGCGCGGGCGAGGCGATGCCGCCGCCGGCCAGGATGTCCTCGGGATACAGCCGGGACGGCTCCCACAGCAGGTCGCGCAGGCTGATCTTCGAGGGCTGCGGCGGACCGCTCTCGGGGTAACGGGCCCGGGTCGCCTCGGTCAGCAGCTCGGTGTGGTTCAGGCCGCTGCCGGAGATCTCCAGTCCCAGCAGCTCCGCGCCGCGCGGTCCGCCCGCCATCTGGAGCGCGAGCATGGCGCCGCGCGAGTGGGCGAGCAGGAACACGCCCGCGCCGCGTCCACGATCCTCCAGCAACCGGTCCACCGCCCCGAACACCAGGTCGCGGCGGTGCGCCTCGGACGGCATCGCCCCGGTGTGGCCGGCCGACCTCCCGTATCCGGGACGGTCGACGGCGATCATCGTGTAGCCGAGCGCCGCCCCGATCCGCAGCAGCGAGTGCCGGGGACGACCGGGGGCGTCGAAGTAGATCGACGTCGTCGCGCCGCCGTGCAGCGCCAGGACGACGGCCCTGGGTTCGGGGACCGCGAGGACCAGGGCGGAGATCGGGATCCCGTCGACCTCGACGACCTCCTCCACCGGAACGCCCGTCATGAGCCGGTCCTCAGCAGCAGGACACCGCTCGGGGTCAGCCCGCCGCTGCTCACGGCCGCGACACGGGCGTCCGGGATCTGCCGGTCCCCGGCCTCGCCGCGCAGCTGGAGGATCGCCTCCTGCACGAGCCCCATGCCGTGGGTGCGGCCGGCGGAGAGCTGGCCGCCGTGGGTGTTGAGCGGCAGGACCCCGTCCCTGGCGATGTTCTTGCCGCCGTCCAGGAAATCCTTGGCCTCGCCGATGCCGCAGAAGCCGAGCGCTTCGATCCACGACAGGCAGTTGAAGCTGAACCCGTCGTAGAGGAGGGCGAGATCGACGTCGGACGGGCGCAGCGAGGTCCGCGACCACAGGTGCGCCGCCTGGCCGAGCACCTGGGGCTCGTGCGTCGCGGTGCTCTGGTCCCAGTCGAGCCGCTCGATGATCTGGGTGCCGACGGCCTCCACGTACACCGGCGGCTTGGGGAGGTCGCGGGCGGCGTCCACCGCCGAGACGACCACCGCGATGGCGCCGTCGCAGGGGACGTCGCAGTCGTAGAGCCCGAACGGCGTGGTGATGGTCCGGGCGGACAGGTAGTCGTCCATCGTCATCGGATCACGGTAGATCGCGTCCGGGTTGAGCCCGGCGTTCGCCCGCTGGTTCAGGGCGATCCAGCCGAGCGTCTCGCGGGTGGTCCCGTACCGGTGGAAGTGGCGCTGGGCGTTCATCGCGAGGGTGTGCGCCGCGGACGTCGCCCCGAACGGGAAGTTCCAGGACTGGCCGCCCTGGACCCGGCCGGGCAGGGAACCGGTTCCGGCCGCGCGCATCCGCTCGGCGTTCGTCGACTCCCAGAGGGTGCGGAAGCACAGGACGTGCCGCGCGAGACCACCCGCCACCGCCAGCATCGCCGCGATCAGCGAGCCGCCGGGGCCGAAGGTCTCGGGACCGCCGTTGTACCAGGTCGGGCGGAGGCCGAGCGCCGACTCCAGGGCCGTCACCCCGCCCTCGCTGAACCCGCCGAAGGCGCCCGCGCCCGGATAGGTCGACAGCCCGTCGATGTCGTCGAGCGTGAGCCCGGCGTCGGCCACGGCGCGCTCGCACGCCTCGACCGTCAGGGACAGCGGCGCGACCATCAGCCGCCGGCCGATCCGCGACGCCCCGATCCCGGTCAGCGCCGCCCGCTCCTCGAACTTGTCGGGGGAGACCATCGGCCGCACATGACGCCCGAAGTCCTCCGGCGGGATCTCGTCGGGAGGCGGGGGCAGGAGATCGCCTCCGGCGGGCCGGAACAGCGGCAGCCAGACGTCGTCGTGCCGCTCGAACACGACCTCCATCGGGGTCCCCGGCTCGAGGTCGCCCGGGTCGCAACCCACGGCGTTCGTCGTGAGCTTGACCCGGGGATCCTCCTCGATCGCGACCTGCGCCACCACGTAGGGCGGCGGCAGGCCGGGAAGGCCGAACCGGTGGTTGACGGTGAACCCCACCAGCGACGCCCGGCCCGAGACCGCCGTGACCGTGAGCTCACGGCAGCGGCAGTACCGGCAGACCGGCTGCGGGGGATGGATCAGGGCGGAGCAGGACGAACACTGCTGGAAACGCAGCAGGCCGTCCGCCCCGGACGTCCAGAAGAACGAGTTCTCCTCCGTCAGCGCGGGCAGGGGACGCCCGGACGGTTCGGCCACTTTCTCTCCTTATTCGGGGGTGATGCTCGCGCGCGCCCTGCGGACGGTGACCGGCTCGGCGAGCCGCTGTTCGTCACAGATCCGCTGAAGCGCCGCGATGGTGGCCTCCAGTCCCGCGCCGACCCGGGGTCCGGGGGTGAAGGTCGCGGGAAGGTGGCGCATGCCGTTGATGACACCGACGGTCTCGTAGTGGACCGTGCCCTCGGGATCGCACCGGAAGTCCGGCATCCGGTCGAGCACCTGGAGCATCATCCGCTTGAACACGGTCCTGGCCACGTTCGAGCCGATGCACCGGTGGATGCCGAGACCGAAGCTGCTGTGCCGGTTGGCCTCGCGGGCGAGGTCGATCCGGTCCGGGTCGGGGAAGGCGGCCGGATCGCGGTTGGCCATCGCCCACGACAGCCAGAGCCGGTCGCCCTCCTTGAAGTCGACGCCGGCGATCTCGCAGTCCTGGGAGATCGTGCGGCCGTCGCCGGGAGCGGGCGTGTAGTAGCGGAGGAACTCCTCGGTCGCCGAGTCCAGGAGGGTCTCCCGGTCCCGGCCGAGCCGCGCGCGTTCCGCCGGGTTCTCCGACAGCCACTCCAGCGCGTGCGCCGTGAGCGCCGTCGTGGTGTCGAAGCCCCCGCCGATCAGCAGGCCCATGACGCCGAGCAGTTCGGCGTCGTCGGGCCGCCTGCCGTTGATGTCGGCGTTGACGAGCGCGTTGACCAGCCCGGGCCGGGGGTTCGCCCGGACGGCCGAGAGCTGGGCGGACAGGTCGGCCATCATCGCCATGTGAAGCTCGATGACCCGCGCCATGTCCGGTGAGCCCGGCGGTGTGTAGATGCCCGCGTGCGCCGGCTCGTTGTAGATCGTCCAGTTGGCGAGCGGGATCCCCATCATCGCGAGGGTGAAGACCGCGGGGACGATGTTGGCGAGGTCGTCGACGAAGTCGATCCGCCCCTCCTCTATCCGCTCGTCCAGGCAGGCCGTGACCAGTTCGTCGATGAGGGGGATCCACCGGCTGATCGCCGCGGGGGACAGGTAGGGATTCAGCGCCTGCCGGTAGAAGCGCTGGTCGGGCGGGTCCATCTCCAGGAACCCGCCCCTGCCGGGACGCTGGGCGTGCGGGATGGTGATGCCCTTGTAGCCGGTGCCCGTCCCGGTGACGTCGTGGTCATTGGACAGGTACTCCGCGGACCTGGCGAGCAGGAACACCTCACGGTTGCCCGCGGCGACCCAGTGACCGCCGTAGGTCTCCGACCAGGCGATCGGGCACTTGGAGTGCATCTCCCGGGTGATGTCCTCGAACCGGGGACGGTAGTCGGGAGTGTGCCGGTCGAAGAGGAAGCGGGGTTGCTTCCGTTCCTCCTCGGCCGGGACTTCTTCGTGGGTCACGCACTCCTCCTCAGGAAACGGAGATCGCCCGTTCGGGGCAGGATCGGACGGCGGCCACCACCTGGGACTCCAGGGCGGCCGGGACCTCTTCGGCGACGGCCGAGGAGTGGCCGTCGACCTCGTCGAGCTCGAAGACCTGAGGGGCTTTCATGGCACAGAGCGTGTGCCCCTGGCACCGCTCGGGGTCGACTCTGACCTTCATCTGATCCGGACCTTCCGCGTTCTACTTGTGGAAGTCGTGCCACTTGAGGTAGCCGCCCGCGTCGACGCGCATCTGCATGCCGGTGACGTAGCGGGCCTCGTCGGAGGCGAGGAAGACCACGGTGTTGCTGATGTCGACGGGCTCGACGTAGCGGATCGGCATGGCCTGCTGGACGGCGAAGCCGGGCTCGGCGTCCTCGCGGGTCGGGTTCTCGAGGTCGGGCCGGAACGACTTGTACATCGGCTCGCTCATGAGCATCGGGGTGTTGACGTTCGTCGGGTGCAGGACGTTGGAGCGGATCCCGCGGGGGGCGAGGTTCCGGCCGAGCTCGTGCACGAAGTCGGCGAGCATCCGCTTGGCGACCTGGTAGCCGTTGCCGCCGGGGTTGGTGCCGACCGTCTGGGACATCGGGATGTTCATGAGGGCGGCCGCGGACCCGACCGCGATGATCGAGGCGCCCTCCTTCAGGTGCGGGATCGCGACGTGGATCGCGTTCATCGTGCCGATCAGGTTGGTGTTGATCACGTCGATCCAGGCCTGGAGGGCGGGCTCGCCGTGCAGCGGGGCGATGCCCGCCTGCGCCACGACGATGTCCAGGCGGCCGAGCTCGGCGACGCCGCGGTCCACGGCGTCCTTGAGCTGGGCGGCGTCGCGGACGTCGGCCTTCAGCGCGACGATCCGGCGTCCGTGCGCCTCGACCAGCCGGGCGGTCTCCTTGAGGTCCTCCGGCGAGGCCAGCTTGTAGCCGACCGTCGGGAGGTCCTCGCAGATGTCGACCGCGATGATGTCGGCGCCCTCCTCGGCCAGCCGCACCGCGTGGCTGCGTCCCTGCCCGCGTCCGGCGCCGGTGATGAAGGCGACCTTGCCCTCTACTCGTCCCATGTCTTCTCCTCGCTTGACGTGAGAACCTTCGTTCCAGTCCTTGAGAACCATACTCTCAAGAGGTTGATTCACAAATAGCGAGAATGTAGTTTCCACTTCACTAGGGAGGAGACCAGATGCCAGTTCAGGAGAGCACGCGTTTGCTCATCGACGGCAGGCTCGTCGAGACGGGGCGGACGCTGGAGTCCGTCAATCCGGCCACCGGCGAGACCGTCGGAGCGGCGGCGGACGCGGGCGTCGAGGAGGCGCGGGCCGCGATCGTCGCCGCCCGGCGCGCGTTCGACACGACCGCCTGGGCGACCGACGTGGAGCTGCGCGTCCGCTGCCTCGACCAGCTCCACAAGGCGCTGGAGGAGAACAAGGAGAGGCTGCGCGAGCTCACGATCGCCGAGGTCGGGGCGTCGGTGATGCTGACGCAGGGTCCGCAGCTCGACCACCCGATCGAGATCGTGCGCTACTACGCCGACCTGCTGAGGGACTACCCGCTGACGGAGGACCTCCCCGACGTCGAGATCCGCGGGCAGAAGCACCGCCGCTGGATCGAGAAGGAGGCGGCGGGCGTCGTCTCGGCGATCATCGCCTACAACTTCCCGAACCAGCTCGCGCTCGCCAAGCTCGCCCCCGCGCTCGCCGCCGGCTGCACGGTCGTGCTGAAGGGCGCTCCCGACACCCCGCTCGTCACCGGGCTGCTGGGTGAGATCATCGCCGAGTCCGGCATCCCGGCCGGGGTCGTCAACGTGCTGACCTCCTCCGAGGTCGCGGTCGGCGAGATCCTCACCACCCACCCCGACGTCGACATGGTCACCTTCACCGGCTCCACCGCGACCGGCAAGCGCATCATGGCGGCGGCCAGTGAGACGGTGAAGAAGACCTTCCTCGAGCTGGGCGGCAAGTCGGCGATGATCGTCCTGGACGACGCCGACTTCACCGCCGCGGCGCTGATGAGCGCCTTCATGGTCTGCTCCCACGCGGGACAGGGCTGCGCCATCACCACGCGTCTGCTGGTGCCGAGGGAGCGCCACGACGAGATCGTCGGCCTGGTCGCCGACTTCATGGGCAAGGTGACCGTCGGGGATCCGGCCGACCCCAGGACCTTCATGGGTCCGCTGATCAGCGCGAAGCAGCGGGAGAAGGTCCACGGCATGGTCGAGCGGGCCGTCGCCGACGGCGCGGTGCTGGTGCGGGGGGGCAAGCCCATCGATCCGGGCTTCTTCTACGAGCCGACCCTGCTCACCAACGTCGACGCCGACAGCGAGATCGCCCAGGACGAGGTCTTCGGCCCGGTCCTGGCCGTGATCACCTACGAGGACGACGACGACGCGGTCCGCATCGCCAACAACTCCGTGTTCGGACTGTCCGGCGGGGTGATGAGCGGGAGCGAGGAGCGGGCCCTGGGCATCGCCCGGCGCCTGCGCAGCGGCACGGTCGGCATCAACGGCGGCAACTATTTCGCCGCCGACGCGCCCTTCGGCGGCTACAAGCAGTCGGGCATCGGCAGGGAGAGCGGCGTCGCGGGGCTCGAGGAGTTCCTGGAGCACAAGACCCTCGCGGTGATCGCAAAATGAGGCCGCTGGAGGGTGTGCGCGTCCTCGAGGTCGCGATGTACGGCTTCGTCCCGAGCGCGGGGGCGGTGCTCTCCGACTGGGGCGCCGATGTGATCAAGGTCGAGCACGCCGTCAACGGCGACCCCCAGCGGGGGCTGCGGCAGATCGGCACGCTCAAGGTCGAGGGCGACCTCAACCCCAACGTCGAGCACGCCAACCGCGGCAAGCGGAGCATCGGCCTGCACCTCGGCAAGGCCGAGACCAAGGAGGTGCTGCACGAGCTGATCCGCCGTTCCGACGTCTTCCTGACGAGCTTCCTGCCCGAGGCGCGGGAGAAGTTCGGCATCGACGTCGACGACGTCCGCAAGGTGAACCCGCAGATCGTCTACGCCCGGGGCAGCGCACTCGGCCCGCGCGGCCCGGAGGCGGCTCGCGGCGGCTACGACATGACCGCTTTCTGGGCCCGCGGCTCCACCGCGGCCAGCCTCACCGCGCCCGGGACCGAGGGCATGATCATGCCGCCCGGGCCGGCCTACGGCGACACGATCTCCGGCACCAACCTCGCCGGGGGCATCGCGGCGGCGTTGTTCAGGCGCGAACGCACCGGGGAGACCTCGGTCGTGGACGTGTCGCTGCTCGGCAGCGGCGTGTGGGCCATGGGCCACGGCATCGCGCTGTCGGCCCATCTCGACCAGCCGCTCGTGGCCTCGCCGCCCGGCGCGCACGGGGCCCCCACCAACCCGCTGTCAGGCCTCTACCGGACGGCCGACGGCCGCTACCTGTCGTTCGTCATGCTCCAGCCGGCCAAGTTCTGGGCCGACGTCTGCCGGCACGTCGGCCGTCCCGAGGCGGCCGACGACCCCCGCTTCGCCACCGCGGCCCTGATCGCGGAGAACACGGCGGCGGGGGTCGAGATCCTGCGCGAGGCGATCGGGTCCAGGACACTGATCGAGTGGACCGAGCGGTTCGGCACCCTGGCGGGCCCCTGGGCGCCCGTGCAGGACTCCCTCCAGGTGACCGTGGACCCTCAGGTGAGGGCGAACGACTACCTGGTCCAGGCGGGTGAGCTGGAGCTGGCCGCGAGCCCGGTCCAGTTCGACGTGACCGCGCCGCCCCTGAGCGCGGCCCCGGAGTTCGCCGCTCTCGTTCCGGGTCAGCCGGTCAGGAAGGCCGCCATCGTCGGGAGCAGGGCGGCGTGCAGGGCGGCCGTGTCGGGCCGCACGTGCAGGTCGACCGTGACGCCCGAGCGGGCGGCGCGGGCGGCGAAGGACAGCGCGTCGTCCAGGTGGGGGTCGGTGCCCGCCGTCTGCATCTGGATCGGCGGCAGGCCGTGCAGGTTGGCGAACAGGGGGCTGAGCAGAGGGTCGGTCAGCGGGGTGCCGCCGGCGTACTCCGAGACGCGCTGCCGCAGGTGGGCGAGCGAGAAGCCGGGATCGGCCGCGGCGTTGAAGGAGAGGCTCGGAGCTTCCAGCGTGAAGTCGAGCATCGGAGAGACGAGGATCGCCCGGTGCGGCTGGACGGCTCCCTCGTCACGCAGCCTGACCAGGAGGGCGGTGGCCAGTCCCGCCCCGCCCCGCTCACCGGCCACGACGATCGGGTCGGCCCGCTCGCACAGATCGTAGGCCCGCCGGACGTCGTCGAGCGCCTCGGGGAAGGCGGACCGGTAGCGGGCGCAGACGACGATGCAGCCGGTCCTGATGGCGAGATGCCCGGCCCGGTCGAGCGCGCCCTCCGGGTCGGACGCCAGGTCGCGGTCGCCCGTCAGGTAGAGGACCACGCCGCCGGAGCGCGTGGGCGGACGGATGCTGAGGCCCAGCGAATGGGCGTCCACCCTGAGTTCAGTCGTCACGGCGCGTCATCCTCTCCACTGCGTTCCAGTGCTCGTCGGCGACCCAGAGCCGGGCGAAGGCGAGCGTCGCGTTCTCCTCCGACGGCGGGCCCGTCGTGATGTGCTTCAGTTCTCTTCCCGGTCCGTCCGCGAGCGACCGGGCCAGATCGCGCCAGCCCGCCGCGAACTCCGCCCGCGGCAGCACCCGGTCGATCAGCCCGATCCGCTCGGCCTCGGCGGTGCCGAGGACGGAGCCCTCCCCGGCCAGGATCATGGCCCGGCCGCGGCCCACCAGGGCGGCGAGCCGCTCGGCGCCGCCCCACGCGGGCATGATCGCCAGCTTGGCCTGGGTGAAGCCGATCCGGACGTCGTCGGCGGCGACCCGGATGTCGGCGGCCACCGCCACCTCCGCGCCGCCGCCCAGCGCGTGCCCGTTGAGCGCCGCGATGACCGGAGCGGGGAAGGCGGCGAGCCGGTCGCAGATCCGGCGCATCCGGACCGCCATCGCGATCGCGTCCTCGAGGGTCCGGACCGCGGCGAGCTGTTTGAGATCGCCGCCGGAGACGAAGGCGCGATCCCCGGCCCCGGTGATGACCAGGGCTCTGGCCCCCTCGGCCGCGTCGATGGCCTTGTCCAGCTCCTCCATGGTCGCCTGGGCGATCGCGTTGCGGGCCTCGGGCCGGTTGATGGTGATCACGGCCAGCCCGTCGGCCGTTTCGAGCTCTACCACGCGTCTCCTCGATGAGAGTGCCATTCTCGCAACTTGGTAATACCATATCCACCACCCCGAGAGGAGTATCTGTGATGCGGACGATCCCCCCAGAGCTGGCCGAGCGCTACGAGCGGGAGGGCTGGTGGACCAAGGAAACGATCGGCGACCTGCTGGCGAAGGGCCTGGCGGCCCACCCGGAGAGGACCTTCCGGGTGCATTCGGCGGTCCGTCCCTGGGAGGGGACCTTCGCTGACGTCGAGCGGACCGCCCGCAGGCTGGCGGCGGGCCTGCGCGAGCGCGGGGTGGGCCCGGGCGACGTGATCGCCTTCCAGCTCCCCAACTGGATGGAGGCCGCCGCGGTCTTCTGGGCCGCGTCCTTCATCGGCGCGCCGGTCGTCCCGATCGTCCACTTCTACGGGCGCAAGGAGGTCGGCTACATCCTCGGCTCGATCAAGCCGAAGGTCTTCGTCGGGGCCGGCGGGTTCGGGCGCCTGGAGTTCCACGCCGACCTGTGCGCCGACGTCCCGGTCGTCGGGGTGGTCGGCGACGGGGCGGAGGGCCCCGCCTTCGACGACCTGCTCGCGGACGAGCCGATGCCGGGCGTCCTGCCCGTGGACCCGGGGTCCGCGGCGCTCATCGCCTTCACCTCCGGCACCACCCGCGACCCCAAGGGCGTCGTGCACAGCCACCAGACGCTCGGCCACGAGACGCACCAGCTCGCCTCCACCTACCCCGAGACCATGCGGCGCTCGCTCACCGCGGCACCGGTCGGCCACTTCATCGGCATGATCAACGCCTTCCTCATCCCGGTCGTGCACGGGCACACCGTCGACCTCACCGACGTCTGGGACCCCGCGCAGGTCCTCGGGCTGATGAAGAGCGACGGCCTGAGCATCGGAGGCGGCGCCACCTACTACATGACCAGCCTGCTCGACCACCCCGACTTCACCTCCGCCCATCTGGAGCACATGCGCTACGCGGGCCTCGGCGGCTCCTCCGTGCCGTCGGCGGTGACCGAGCGGCTGGACGGCCTCGGCATCACGGTCTTCCGCGCCTACGGCAGCACCGAGCATCCGTCGATCACCTGCTCGCACCACACGTCGGCCGCGGCCAAGCGGCTCTACACCGACGGCGCGGTGCTGCCCGGCGTGGAGATCCGGCTGGCCGAGGACGGCGAGATCCTCAGCCGCGGTCCCGACCTCTGCCTCGGCTACACCGACCCGGAGATCACCGCCAGCGCCTTCGACGCCGACGGCTGGTACCGCACCGGCGACGTCGGGGTCCTCGACGGCGACGGCTACCTCACCATCACCGACCGCAAGGCCGACTTCATCATCAGGGGCGGGGAGAACATCAGCGCCCTCGAGGTCGAGGACGTCCTGCTGACCATCGCCGGCGTCGCCGAGGCCGCGGTGGTCGCCGCCCCCGACGAGCGCCTCGGCGAGCACGCCGCCGCCGTGCTGCGGATGCTGCCGGGCAACCTCCTGCCCTCCCTCGGGGAGATGCGCCACCACCTGCAGGAGGCCGGTCTGGCCCGCCAGAAGTGGCCCGAGGAGGTCCACGAGGTCGCGGACTTCCCCAGGACCGCCAGCGGCAAGATCCAGAAGTTCGTCCTCAGGCGGGACATTGCGGCTCGCTCGCATTGAGAATAGTATTCTCATTATTGACAAAGGAGTGTTCCAGTGGCTGTGCGCGAGACGCCCTATCCGCTGTTCGACGCGGACAATCATCTCTACGAGGCCGAGGACGCGCTGACGCGGTACCTCCCCAAGGAGTACGCGAGCGCGATCCAGTTCGTGGAGGTCAAAGGCCGCAAGAAGATCGCGATCCGCGGTCAGATCAGCGACTACATCCCCAACCCCACCTTCGACGTCGTGGCCAGGCCCGGCGCGTGGGAGACCTACTTCCGCGAGGGCAACCCCGAGGGCAAGTCCCACCGCGAGCTGTTCGGCGAGCCGATGCGCTCCATCCCCGCCTTCCGCGAGCCCGGCTCGCGCCTGGAGCTCATGGACGAGCAGGGCATCGACCGCACCCTGATGTTCCCGACCCTGGCCAGCCTCATCGAGGAACGGATGCGGGACGACCCGGAACTCATCCACGTCGTCGTCCACGCCCTCAACCAGTGGCTCCACGAGACCTGGCAGTTCAACCACAAGAACCGCATCTACACCACTCCGGTGATCAGTCTTCCGATCGTCGACAAGGCGATCGAGGAGTTGGAATGGTGCCTGGAGCGGGGCGCGCGGGCGATCCTCGTGCGTCCCGCGCCGGTGCCGGGACCGCGCGGCCCGCGCTCCTTCGCCAACGAGGAGTTCGACCCCTTCTGGAAGATCGTCGAGGAGAACGGCGTGCTCGTCGGCATGCACTCCTCCGACAGCGGCTACTCGCGCTACTCCAGTGAGTGGGAGGGCCGCTCCCAGGAGATGACGCCCTTCAAGCCGCAGGTGTTCCGGATGGTCAACGAGTGGCGCCCGGTCATGGACGCGGTGTCCTCCTGGGTCTGCCACGGCGCGCTGTTCCGCTTCCCCGAGCTGAAGGTCTCGGTCATCGAGAACGGCTCGACCTGGCTGGTGCCGCTGCTCGACCAGCTCGCCTCGGTCTACAAGAAGCAGCCGAACGGCTTCCTCGGCGACCCCGTCGAGGAGGTGCGCAACCGGATCCACATCAGCCCGTTCTGGGAGGAGGACATGGCCGCGCTCTCCGACATCGTCGGTGTGGAGCGGGTCCTGTTCGGCTCGGACTACCCCCACCCCGAGGGCCTGGCCGACCCCGCCAGCTACCTGGAGGCCATCAAGAAGATGGACCCGTCCGACCAGGCGAAGATCATGGGTGGCAACCTGGCAAGGCTGATCGACGCATGAGGGCCGAGACCATCCCCCGGATGGTCCTGAGCGCCGCTGACCGCTTCGGCGACGCCGAAGCAGTCGTGGACGGCCCGCTCAGGCTGAGCTTCGCCGAACTGGCGGAGCGCGTCCGGGTCGCCGCGGGCGCCTTCGCCGAGGCGGGGATCGACCGGGGCGACCGGGTCGCGCTCTGGGCCCCGAACTCGGCCGAGTGGATGATCGCCGCGTTCGGCGTGCTGACCGCCGGTGGCGTGGTGGTCCCGGTCAACACCCGGTTCCAGACCGGCGAGGCGGCCGACGTGATCGCCCGCAGCGGCGCCAGGGCCCTCCTGGTCCAGGAGGGCTTCCTCGGCCGGGACTACCCCGCGCCGCCCGGCGTCCCGGTGATCGATCTCAAGTCCGGCTTCCTGGAGAGCGGCAAACCGCTGGAACGGACGGTCGAGCCGACCGACATCGCCGACGTCATCTTCACCTCCGGCACCACGGGACGGCCCAAGGGCGTGATGATGAACCACGCCCAGACGCTCCGGCTCTACTCCGAGTGGTGCGACCTGGCCGACCTGCGCGAGGGCGACCGGTACCTGATCGTCAACCCGTTCTTCCACACCTTCGGTTACAAGGCGGGCTGCATCGCCGCGATGATCCGTGGCGCGACCGTGCTCCCCGTTCCGGTGTTCGACCTGGACCAGGTGCTGGAGCTGGTCGAACGGGAACGGGTGACGATGCTGCCCGGCCCGCCGACCCTCTACCACTCGCTGCTGGAGGCCGGCGGGGACCGGGACCTGTCGTCGCTGCGCTCGGCCGTCACGGGCGCCGCCGACATCCCGGTCGAGCTGATCCGGCGGATGCGCGAGCGGCTGCCGTTCCGTTCGATCATGACGGGTTACGGGCTCACCGAGGCCGGTACCGCCACCGCCTCACGGCCCGGCGACTCCTTCGAGTCGATCGCCACGACCGTCGGCCCCGCCTGCGACGGCGTCGAGGTCCGCGTCGCCGACGACGGAGAGGTCCTGGTCCGCGGCTACACGGTCATGCAGGGCTACCTGGACGATCCCGAGGCCACCGCCGAGGCGATCGACGCCGACGGCTGGCTGCACACGGGCGACCTCGGAACCCTCGACGACCGCGGTTACCTGCGGATCGTCGGCCGCAAGAAGGACATGTTCATCGTGGGCGGCTTCAACGCCTACCCCGCCGAGATCGAGGGCTTCCTGATGGAGCATCCGGCCGTCGCGCAGGCCGCCGTCATCGGCGTCCCGGACGAGCGGCTCGGCCAGGTCGGCAAGGCCTTCGTGGTCAGGCGGGGCGATCTGACGGCCGAGGCGCTGATCGAGTGGAGCCGCACCCGCATGGCGGGCTACAAGATCCCCCGCGAAGTGGTGTTCCTCGACACACTCCCCCTGAACGCCACCGGCAAGGTCATGAAGGACGAGCTGAAATGAGCGAGCAGACCTCCTCCGGGATTCCCCTGGAGCCCATCTACGGACCGGAGGACCGGCCCGGTGACCCGCCCCCGCCGGGGACCTTCCCCTTCACCCGGGGCAACTTCCCGTCCGGGTACCGGGGACGGCTGTGGACCTTCCGCCAGTACTCGGGATTCGGGACGGCCGAGGAGTCCAACCAGCGCTACCGGTACCTGCTGGGGCAGGGCGGCACCGGGCTCTCGGTGGCACTCGACCTGCCCACGCAGTGCGGTTACGACTCCGACGACCCCGAGGTGACCGAGGAGGTCGGCAGGGTCGGCGTCGCCGTCGACACCCTCGCCGACGCCGAGGTGCTCTTCGACGGCATCCCGCTCGACCGGATCAGCACGAGCTTCACCATCAACGGGACGGCCGCGATCCTCCTGGCGTTCTACGTCGCCGCCGCCGAACGCTCGGGAGTGCCGCGCGAGAAGCTCACCGGGACGATCCAGAACGACATCCTCAAGGAGTACGCCTCCCGCGGCACCTGGATCTGGCCGCCGGAGCCGTCGCTGCGGCTCATCGCCGACACGATCGAGTTCTGCGCCGCCGAGGTCCCCAGGTTCAACGCGATCTCGGTCGCGGGGGCGCACTTCCGCGACGCGGGCGCGAGCGCCGTCCAGGAGATGGCGTTCACGCTGGCCGACGGCGTCACCTACTGTGACACCGTGCTCGAGCGCGGCCGGATGAGCATCGAGAAGTTCGCGCCGCAGATCTCCTTCTTCTTCTACACCCACGGCGACTTCTTCGAGGAGGTCGCCAAGTACCGGGCGGGCCGCCGCCGCTGGGCGACGATCGTCCGCGAGCGGTACGGCGCCACCACCGACAAGGCGTCGATGTTCCGGTTCGGTTGCGTCGCCGGCGGCGCCTCGCTGTACGCGCCGCAGGCCCAGAACAACATCGTGCGGGTCGCCTACGAGGCGATGGCCTCGGTGCTGGGCGGGGTCCAGTCGATGTTCACCGCCGCCTGGGACGAGCCGTTCGCGCTGCCCAGCGAGGAGTCCGCGACGCTCGCCCTGCGCACCCAGCAGATCCTCGCCCACGAGACCGGGGTGACCAGGGTCGCCGACCCGCTCGGCGGCTCCTACTTCGTCGAGGCCCTCACCGACGCCACCGAGGCCAAGATCATCGAGATCATGGACGACCTCGAGCGGCACGGCGGCATGGTCCGCGCGATCGAGGACGGTTATCTCCAGGGCCTCATCGCCGACGAGGCCTACAAGATCCACAAGGAGATCGAGAGCGGTGAGCGCCCGGTGGTGGGCGTCAACCGGTTCGTCTCCGACGAGCCCGCCCCCGACCTCGCCACCTACGAGCTGGACGCCGACGGGCGCGAACGCCAGCTCAAACGGCTGGCGAGGGTCAAGTCCGAACGCGACCAGGCCGCCGTGCGCGACACCCTGGCCGCACTCACCCGCGCCGCGGAGGGAACCGACAACCTCATGCATCCGCTGATCGACTGCGCCAACGCCTACTGCACGGTCGGCGAGATGGTCGCCGCCCTCAAGGCGGTCTGGGGCGAGTTCCAGCAGCCGGTGGTGTTCTGATGCCGGTGCGCGTGCTCATCGCCAAGCCCGGCCTGGACGGCCACGACCGCGGCGCGAAGATCGTCGCCCGTGCCCTGCGGGACGCCGGGTTCGAGGTGGTCTTCACCGGGATCCGGCAGAAGGTCGAGGACATCGTCTCGATCGCGCTGCAGGAGGACGTCGCGCTGGTCGGGCTGAGCATCCTGTCCGGCGCCCACGTCGCGCTCACCTCCCGCACCGTCGAGGCACTGAGGGCCGCAGGCGCGGACGACATCGACGTGATCGTCGGCGGCACGATCCCCCTCGGCGACGTGCCGCGGCTCAAGCTGGCGGGCGCGGCGGCGGTGTTCCCGACGGGCACCTCCCTCGACACCCTCGTCAACGAGGTCCGCGCCCTCACCGCATCCGACTCTTCGGTCTAGGGCCTGTTTCAAAGCCACCTGCCCTACTACGCGACGTCCAGGCACGCACCTCGGGGGCTTGTCGTCAGTCGCCGGCCACACCAGGCCGACTCCCTCCTCCGCACCCCCGAGGCACGCACCTGGACGCCGCTCGCCACGGGCGCCGACTTCGAAACAGACCCTAGGAGCCACCATGCGCATCGGAGTAATGATCGGGCCGGAGCGGGGCGACTCGTCCCGCAAGGCCGCACGCATGATCGACGACATCAGGTGGGCCGAGGAGGCGGGGATGGACACCGCCTGGATCCCGCAGGTCCCCACCGACTTCGACGCCCTCATCGCGGTGTCCCTCATGGGGGCCGCCACCTCGCGCATCGAGCTCGGGACCGCGGTGGTGCCGCTCCAGGCCCAGCACCCGATCGCCCTGGCCCGCCAGGCGATGTCGGCGCAGGCCGCCACCGGGGGACGGCTCGCGCTCGGCGTCGGCCCCTCGCACCACTGGATCGTCCAGGACATGCTCGGGCTGCCCTACGACAAGCCCGCCGCCTACACCCGCGACTACCTGGAGGTCCTGGACGCCGCCTTCGCCGGCACCGGCTCCGCGGACGTCGAGAACGACACCTTCACCGTGCACAACCCGCTCGGCATCGCCCCAGTGGCGCCGCTGCCCGTGCTGGTCGCGGCGCTCGGCCCGGTGATGCTGCGCATCGCGGGGGAGCGGGCCGACGGCACGGTCCTGTGGATGGCCGACGAGCGGAACATCGCCGAGCACATCGCGCCCAGGATCACCAAGGCCGCGGACGATGCGGGCCGCCCGGCGCCCCGCATCGTCGCGGGGGTCCCGGTCTGCCTGTGCGAGCCGTCGCGGGTCGACGAGGCGCGCGAGCGGGCCAACCGGATCCTCGGCGAGGCCGAGATCTCCCCGAACTACCAGAAGCTGCTGGAGCACGGTGACGCCCGGGACGTGGGCGACCTGTGCGCGGCGGGCGACGAGGAGGCCATCGCGGCCCGGCTGCGGCGCTTCGCCGACGCCGGCGTCACCGACCTTTCGGTGCGCCTGCTGCCGATCGGCGAGAACCGCGAGGAGCTGATCGCCTCCAAGCGCCGCACCCGCGAGATGATCGCCTCGGTCGCGGCCTCGCTCAGATGAGCGGAGGTCCGCTGGCGGGCATCAGGATCCTCGAGGTCGGCACGATGCTGGCCGGGCCGTACGCGACCATGATGCTCGCCGACCTCGGCGCCGAGGTCACCAAGATCGAACCGGCGGGCGGGGACATCTCCCGCCAGGTCGGCGACTCCTACTTCGCCAGCCTCAACCGCGGCAAGCGGAGCGTCCGCCTCGACCTGACCTCGGAGGAGGGCAGGGAGCGCCTCGGCGGCCTGGTCGCGGGGGCGCACGCGCTGCTGGTGAACCTCAAGCCGTCGGCGATCCACCGGTACGGCCTCACCTACGAGGCGCTGCGGAGGTGGAACGAGGGCATCGTCTGCGTGGCGCTCACCGGATTCGGGCTCCACGCGGGAGACGACCCCGCCTTCGACTACGTCGTGCAGGCCGCGACGGGCGTCGCGGCGCTGACCGGGGATCCCGACGGCCCGCCGACGCTGCCCGGCTACTCCTCGGCCGACAACTCCACCGGGCTCACGGCGGCGATCGGGCTCCTCGCCCAGATCGTGTCGGGGCGCGGCGGCCAGGTCGAGGTCTCCCTGCGCGACGTCATGCTCTCCCAGCTCAACTACCGGGCGGCCGCCTACCTGAACGACGGCGTCGAACCGCGGCGCCACCCCAACGGCGCGCACTCCTTCTACGTGCCCGCCCAGCTCTTCCCCACCGCCGAGGGCCATCTCGCCCTGTTCGTCACCCACGACGCCTTCTGGAAGGCGTTCGCCGCGGAGGCGGGCATCGAGGGCTTCCCGACGATGGCCGAGCGGGTCGCGCGCCGCGAGGAGGTGCTGTCCGCGGTCACCCGGGCCCTGGCGGCGGACTCGGCCCTGTCCTGGGAGGCGCGGCTGCGTCCCTGGGGCGTGCCGGCGGCGGCGGTCCGCACCCTGCCCGAGGCGCTGGAGGCCACCCCCGAGGCGATCGTCACGGCGGGAGACTTCCGGCTCGTCGCCAATCCCGTCCGGGTCGCGGGCTACACCCCGGCCTACGGGCCCCCGCCGGGCCTCGGCGAGCACGACGAGGCCTGACGGCCGGGGCCCGGCGCGGGCCCCGGCCCCGGCCTCGCCTGTCACTCGTAGACGACGGTCACCGACGGGCTGTCCGGCACTCCCTGGCAGGTGAGGATGTAGCCCTCGGCGATCTCGTCCTCGGTCAGCGCGTCGTTGACCCGCATCGTCGCCGAACCCTCGGTGAGCCGGGCGATGCAGGTCGCGCAGTTGCCCGCCTCGCAGGAGAAGGGCGGGGCCAGCCCGGCGCGTCGGGCGCTCTGCAGCAGGGTCTCGCCCGCGTGGCGGGGAACGGTGGCCCGCTTGCGGCCCAGCACGATCCTGATCTCCCCGTCGGCTTCGGCGGGGGATCCGGCTGCCTCCTCGGCGGGGACGGCCGCCGGTGCGCCGAAGCGCTCGATGAACAGGGTGCCGGGGCCGGGAAGGGACGCCTCCACGACGTCCATGAAGGGTTCGGGGCCGCAGACGTAGCAGTCGGCTCCGGCGTCCGCCCCGACGAACTCCGCGACGGCGGCGGCGTCGACGTAGCCGTCCTCGGCGTCCAGGTGCCGCACGACCTCCAGCCGTCCGGGATACCTCTCGGCCAGCGCGGTCAGCTCCTTGTCGAAGATGAGCGCGTCACGGTCGCGGTCGGCGCACAGCAGCCGCACCCTGCGGTCGGTGCCCGCCAGCGCGCTCTTGGCGAGGGAGAGGATCGGCGTGATCCCGCTGCCGCCGGAGAAGCCGAGCAGCGGCTCCTCGGTCTCGCGCAGGCAGAAGACGCCCGCCGGCCTGGTCAGCTCCAGGACGTCGCCCTCGGAGACGTTCTCGTGCAGCCAGTTCGAGATCCGGCCGCCCGGCACCCGCTTGACCGTCGTCATCAGCTCGGTGTCGGTCTCCGGCGCACTCGACATGGAGTACGAGCGCAGATGGTCCGTGCCGTCGAGGGGGACCCGGAACGTGCAGAACTGCCCGGCCCGGTAGGCGAACGGCCCGCCCTCCGGAGCCAGGACGAACGTGAGGGCGTCGTCCGTCTCCCGGACGATCCGGAGGACGGTCGCCCGCTGGAAGAGGGGGGGTCTCGGCACTTACTGCCTCCTTCTGGTATGAAAGTTCTAGCAATGCGAGAATACTATTCTCGTTCAACAGATGGGAGCCTCTCGCATGAGCGACCGGATCGCCCTCGTCTTCGAGGAACAGGAGTTCAGCCGGGAGAGGCTGGACACGCTGAGCGACGGGCTCGCGGCCCGGCTGGCCCAGCGGGAAGGCGTCAGGCCGGGAGACCGGGTGGCGCTCATGTCGTCCAACCGCCCCGAGTTCGTGGTGGCGGTCCAGGCGATCTGGCGGCTCGGCGCCGCCGTCGTGCTGTTCAGCCCCGCGTGGAAGCGCGCCGAGGCCGAACACGCGCTGGCGATCACCCAGCCGGCGCACGCCGTCGGCGACCACCCCGTGCTGGCCGAGCTGATGCCGATGCTGAGCCTCGACGAGCCGATCGAGCCCGGCTGGGTCCGGCCCCGCACCGCCGACCTGGACGCCGACGCCGTCCTGGTCTTCAGCTCGGGGACCACGGGCCTGCCCAAGGCCGTCCGGCACACCCACCGCTCGTTCGGCGCCGCGGTCAAGCACTGGAGGGAGGCGCTCGGCATGACCGGGCGCGACCGCATCCAGATCGCCACCCCGCCCTCCCACATCCTGGGCCTGCTCAACATCGTCACGGCGCTGGAGTCCGGCGCCTGGATGCGGCTGCACCGCAGGTTCGACCTCGACCGGCTGCTCGAGTGCGTCGAGAACGACCGGATCACCATCGAGATGGCCGTCGCGCCGATCGCCCTGGCGATGGCCGCGCACCCCAAGCTCGAGTCCTACGACCTGTCTTCGCTGCGTTTCATCATGTGGGGCGCGACTCCGGTCACCCGGAGCGTCGCGGAGACCGTCACGGCCCGCAGCGGGGTCGGCTGGGTCCCGGCCTACGGGGCGAGCGAGCTGCCCGTGATCACGTGCAACCCGGTCGGCGCCTCCGACCTCGACAGCGCCGGCCGGGCCGTGCCCGGGGTGGAGCTGCGGGTGGTCTCGCTGGAGACCGGCGAACCCGTCGGTCCCGGCGAGACGGGCGAGATCCAGGTCCTCGCCTCCTCGGTGATGGCCGGATACCTGCCCGCCGAGGCCACGGCCGAGGCCTTCGACGACGGCTGGTACCGCACCGGCGACGTGGGCCATCTCGACCAGGGCGGCTGGCTCCGGATCACCGACCGCTCCAAGGAAATGATCAAGGTGAGGGGTTTCCAGGTCGCGCCCGCCGAGATCGAGGCGGTGCTGCACGGCCATCCGTCGGTCGCCGACTGCGCGGTCTACGGCGTGCCCGATCGCGCCGACGGTGAGGCGATCATCGCCGCGGTTCTTCCCACCGGGCCGGTCGACCCCGCGGAGCTCGTGAAGCTCGTCGGGGAGCGGCTGGCCTCCTACAAGCGGCCGAGCCGGATCGTGCTCGTGGCCGACATCCCCCGCCTGCCCTCGGGCAAGGTGCTGCGCCGAGTCCTGAAGGAGCGCCATGGACGCCCGTCTGACCACTGAGCAGCGTGAGCTGCGCGAAGCCGCGGCCCGGCTGGCCGACGACCTCGGCCCGGGCTCCGTGCTCGACCTGGACGACGCCGAGCGGACCGCCCGGCTGGAGAAGGCCGTCGCCTCGACGGGCTGGCGGGCGCTGCGCTCCGACGGCGCCTCCGGTGTGGAGGCGGCGATCGTCGCGGAGGAGTTCGGCCGCGGCCTGGTCGACGTCCCGTTCCTCGGCCCCCTGCTCGCCGACGACCTGCGAGGCCCCGGCCCCTGGACGATCAGCGCGGACGGCGTCGCGTTCGACGCCGCAGGTGCCGGCCACGCCGTCGCCCTGCGCGGAGAGACGCTGCTGACGGGCCGGATCGGGGAGGCCGTGCCGACCGCCGACCTGACCCGCCGCTCGGCCGAGGCGGCGGACCTCGCACCCGCGGGAGAGGTGAGCGCCGAGAGGGCCGGCCGATGGCACGCCCTGGCGCTCGTCGTCACCTGCGCCGACCTGCTCGGCGCGGCCAGGGGAGCGCACTCCCTGGCGGTCGGCTACGCCAAGGTCCGCGAGCAGTACGGCCGGACCATCGGCTCCCATCAGGCCGTCTCCCACCCGCTCGCCGAGGGGCTGGCGCTGATCGAGGGTTCGGTGAGCGTGCTGCGCCACGCCGCCTGGGCCGTGGACGCCCTGCCCCCGGCGGAGGCGCTTCAAGCCGCCCGTGTGGCCAAGCTGTACTGCGCGCGTGCCGCGCTGACCGTCTGCGAGACGGCCGTCCAGGTCCACGGCGGCATCGGCAACACCTGGGAGTGTCTCGCCCACGTCCACCTGCGGCGGGCGCTCACGTCCGCCGAGCTGTTCCCGGTCCGCCTGGAGGAGATCGATCTTGGACTTTCGTGACGCGCCGGAGGAGGCCGCCTTCCGCGACCGCCTCCGCACCTGGCTGGCCGAGCACGCCAAGGCCTTCTCGGCCTCGGGCGATGAGTACTGGGAGAAGCAGGCGGCCTGGCACCGGGCCCTGCACGGGGCGGGTTTCTTCGGGCTGTCCTGGCCCGCCGCCCACGGCGGCCAGGACCTGCCGCCCGTCTACGACGTGATCCTCGACGAGGAGCTGGCCAGGGCGGGTGCCCCGCCGCGCCCCAGCCTCGGCTACCTGGTGCACGGCCTCGGCCGCCACGGCGACGAGGACCTGCGCCGCCGCTTCCTGCCCGGAATGATCGACGGCTCGGAGCGCTGGTGCCAGGGGTTCAGCGAGCCCGGCGCCGGCTCCGACCTCGCCTCCCTGACGACCACCGCCACCCGCGACGGCGACTCCTGGGTCATCCACGGCCACAAGATCTGGACCAGCTACTCCGACGTCGCCGACTGGTGCCTGCTGCTGGCCAGGACCGACCCGGAGGCCCCCCGCCACAAGGGGATCTCGGCCTTCATCGTCCCCATGCACCAGGAGGGCGTCGAACAGCGCCCGCTGCGCATGATCAACGGGGTGACGACCGAGTTCGGCCAGGTCCTCTTCGACGGCGCCCGCACCCCGGCCGAGAACATGGTCGGCGCCCCCGGCGAGGGCTGGGCCCTGGCCATGACGGTCGTCGGCCACGAACGCGAGCCCTCGACCCTCGGCTACTCCGCCCGTTACGGCAAGCTCGTCCGCTCCCTGGCCGAACGCGCGGGGGCGAATCCGCCCGCCGAGCTCGCCTGGGCGGCCGTCCAGGCGGAGATGCTGCGGCTGCACGTGCGCCGTCGGCTGTCGGAGCAGCTCGACGGCGTCGTGCACGGCCCCGACGGCTCCCTCGACAAGCTGCTCATGACCTGGGTCGAGCAGTCGGTCGGGCACGCCGCCCTCACCGTCGGCGGCACCCGCGATCCCGAACTGCTGAACGCCTACCTCTACAGCCGCGCGCAGAGCGTCATGGGCGGCACCTCGCAGATCCAGAAGAACATCATCGCCTCACGCATCCTCGGATTGGGAGCCTGACCGTGTACGACGTGCCCAAGGAGATCGACGTCCGGGCCGAAGGGCCCCTCCGGTTCATCACCCTGAACCGGCCGGAAGAGCTGAACTCCGTCAACGACGCCCTGCACACCGGGCTGGCCCGGCTCTGGCCGCAGATCTCGGAGGACCGTGACGCCCGCGCCGCCGTCCTCACCGGCGCCGGCCGGGCCTTCTCGGCGGGCGGCGACTTCGCCTACCTGAACGAGCTGAAGGACGACGCCGAGCTGCGCACCAAGACCATCGCCCACGGCCGTGAACTGGTCCTCGGCATGGTCCGCTGCCGGATCCCGGTCGTGGCCGCGGTCAACGGGCCGGCCGTCGGGCTCGGCTGCAGCCTGGTCGCCCTCAGCGACATCGTCTACATGGGGGAGAACGCCCATCTGGCGGATCCGCACGTCCAGGTCGGGCTGGTCGCCGCGGACGGAGGTCCGCTCACGTGGCCGCTGCACACCAGCCTGCTGGTCGCCAAGGAGTACGCGCTGACCGGGGCGCGGATCACGGCCGAACGGGCGGTGGCCCTGGGCCTGGCCAACCATGTGGCCGCCGATCCCCTCGCCGAGGCGACGGCCTGCGCGGAGCGGATCGCGAAGCTGCCGCGCAAGGCGGTCGAGAGCACCAAGCGGCTGCTCAACCTGCATCTGGAGCGGGCGGTCCTGGCGACCCTGGACTATGCCATGACCGCCGAGGACCTGACCTTCCAGACCGACGACTTCCGCACCATCGTCGAACGGCTCGCCGCGCGGCAGCCGTCCGGGAAGTAGCTACTTGGGCGGGAAGCGGAGGGCGCCGTCGAGGCGGATCACCTCACCGTTGAGGTAGTCGTTGGCGCAGATGTGCTCGACGAGGGCCGCGTACTCGGGGGAGCGGCCCATCCGCTTGGGGTGCGGGATCTGCGGGCCCCAGTAGGCCTCGAGCTGGTCGCCCGCCTTCCCGTAGGCGGGGGTGAGGAAGGTGCCCGGGGCGATCGCCATGACCCGGATGCCGAGCGGCGACAGGTCGCGGGCGGCGACCAGGATCATGCTGATCACCCCGCCCTTGGCCGCGGCGTAGGGGAGCTGGCCGATCTGGCCCTCGTACCCGGCGATCGAGGCGGTGTTGACGATGACGCCGCGCCCGCCCTCCTCCAGGGGCTCGGTCCTGGCCATGGCCTCGGCCGCCAGCCGCGTCACGTTGAAGACCGCGGTCAGGTAGAACTCGATCGTGGTGCGGAAGCCCTCCAGGTCGAGCGGCGCGCCCTCCCGGTTGAGGAGCCTGCCGCCCTGGGCGGGCCCGCCGTGGGTGTCGACGCAGATCCGCAGCGGGCCCGCGGCCTCCGCCTCGGCGACCGCCGCCCTGACGTCCTCCTCGCTCGTCGCGTCGGTGCGCACGTAGCGGATGCCGAGCTCCTGTTCGAGCGCCTTGCCCTTCTCGTCGGCGACGTCGGCCACGACCACCTTGGCGCCCGCCGCGTGCAGCCGCCGGACGGTCGCCTCGCCCAGCCCGCCGGTGCCGCCCACGACGAGCGCCGAGCTTCCGCTGATCTCCATGCGATTCACCTCTCTTGCAAGTGTGGCTCTTGCTGAGCGAGAATAGCATTCTCATGAATATCGCGATGATCCTTGAGATGGCGGCTTCGGCCGGAGACCGGCAGGCCGTGACGGCGGACGGGCGTTCGCTGACGGCAGCCGAGCTCCTGCGCCTGGCCGGCATCGCCGCAGACCGCTTCCGTGCGTACCCGGCAGTCCTCTACCTGGGTGCCAACCACCTGGCCTACCCGATCGCGCTCTTCGGCGCGGCGCTGGCCGGAGTCCCCTTCGTCCCCCTCAACTACCGCCTCGGCGAGCAGCAGCTCGCGGCGCTGGAGGCCCGGCATCCCGGCGCGCTGGTCCTGCGGCCCGCCGACCTCGCCTCCCTGACCGACCCGGCCGACGGCGCCGCCGGCGCGGAACCGGTCCCCTCCGACCGCGACGGCGTCGCCGTGCTCCTGTACACCAGCGGTACGACGGCCGAGCCGAAGGCCGCGATCCTGCGCCACCGGCACCTGCTCGCCTACGTGCTCAACACCCTCGAGTTCGCCTCCGCGGGAGAGGACGACGCCGCGCTGGTGGCCGTCCCGCCGTACCACATCGCCGGCCTGGCGAACCTGCTGACCAACCTCTACACCGGCCGTCGCGTGGTCTACCAGGAGCGCTTCGAGCCGAAGGAGTGGCTGGACGCCGTCCGGCGCGAGCGCATCAGCCACGCCCTCGTCGTGCCGACCATGCTCGCCCGCATCGTCGCTTCCGTCTCCGGCGACGACGCGCAGGCCCCGAGCCTGCGCAGCCTCGCCTACGGCGGCGCCCGCACCCCCCGGCCGGTGCTCGAACGGGCGCTCCAGGTGTTCCCCGAGACCGGGTTCGTCAACGCCTACGGGCTGACCGAGACGGCGTCCTCGATCGCCGTCCTCGGGCCGGGCGACCACCGCAAGGCCCTGGCCGCGACCGACCCCGCCGAACGGGCGCGGCTCGGCTCGGTCGGCCGGGCGCTGCCCGGGGTGGAGTTCCAGATCCGCGCCGAGGACGGCCGGGTGCTCGGCGCGGACGAGACCGGCCTGGTGTTCGCCCGCGGTGAGCAGATCTCCGGTGAGTACGGAACCCGCAGCGTCCTCGACGAGGGCGGCTGGTTCGCCACCCGCGACCTCGGCAGGCTCGACGCGGGCGGCTACCTGTTCATCGACGGCCGCGCCGACGACACCATCATCCGCGGCGGGGAGAACATCGCCCCCGCCGAGATCGAGGACGTCCTGCTCGGCCACCCGGACGTCACCGAGGCCGTCGTGCTCGGCCTGCCCGACCCCGAGTGGGGACAGCGCCTCGTCGCCGTCGTCGTCGGCGGGGGAGAGCCCGAGGAACTGCGGACCTGGGTGCGCGACCGGCTGCGCTCCTCCAAGACCCCCGACGTCATCGTCTTCCGCGACGAACTGCCCCGGACCGACACCGGGAAGCTGCTGCGGCGGAACCTCGTCGCCGAACTGTCCGCCGCCGAACCCTCAGATCAGGAGTCCTCCCGTGCCTGAAGCCGTCATCGTCTCCGCGCTGCGCACCCCCATCGGCACCGCCGTGAAGGGCACCCTGCGCGACACCACCGCCTTCGACCTGGCCCACCATGTCGTGGCCGCCGCGGCCGAGGGCGTCGACCCCGGCCTCGTCGACGATGTGATCCTCGGTGAGGGCCTGTACGGCGGCGGGGTGATCGCCCGGCACGCCGCGATCACGGCGGGGCTCACCGAGGTGCCGGGGCTCGCCCACAACCGGCACTGCGCCGCGGGCCTCGCTGCCGTCCAGGGGGCGGCGGCGAGCATCCGCGCCGGCATGGACGAGCTGATCATCGCGGGCGGGGTGAACTCGGCCTCGACGTCGCCGAAGTCGCGCTTCCGGATCGACGGCGAGTGGGCCGACCCCTGGCACCCGCCGACCCACCCGAACCGCCCGGACGCCCCCAACCTCGACATGTCGATCACGGTCGCCTGGAACGCGGCCGTCCGCGCCGGGGTCTCCCGCGAGGAGATGGACGCCTGGGCGCTGCGCTCGCACCGCAACGCCGTCCGCGCGATCGACGAGGGCAGGTTCGACGCCGAGATCCTCCCGATCGCGACCCCGCACGGCCTGTTCTCCGTCGACGAGCACCCGCGCCGCGAGACGAGCCTGGAGAAGCTGGCCTCGCTCAAGCCGCTCCACCCCGAGATCGAGGGGTTCAGCATCACCGCGGGCAACGCCGGCGGCGCCAACGACGGAGCGGCGGCCCTGGTCGTCGCGAGCGACCGGCTCGGGCTGCCCGCGCTGGCGACCGTGCGGTCCTGGGCCTCGGTCGGGGTCGACCCCGCCGAGACCGGGCTCGCACCGGTGAAGGCCATCCCCAAGGCGCTCGCCAGGGCCGGGCTCGCCCCCTCCGACGTCGACCTGTACGAGATCAACGAGGCGTTCGCCGCCATGTGCGTCGCCACGGTCGGGCTGCTCGGCCTCGACCCCGAGCGGGTGAACGTCAACGGCAGCGGCTGCTCGCTCGGGCACCCCGTCGCCGCCACCGGGGCCCGGATGATCGTCACTCTCGTGCACGAACTGCGCCGCAGGGGCGGCGGCATCGGCGTCGCCGCGATGTGCGCGGGCGGCGGGATGGGCTCGGCGACCGTCATCGAGGTGCCCGCTCCGTGACGAAGGAGCCGACCGTCGAGGACCTGCTCGCGCAGGCCAGGGCGGGTTCGATGCGCGCGACGGGGCGGCTGCTGACCCTCGTCGAGGGAGAGCGCCGCGCCGAGGTCCTCCTGGCGCTCGAACCCGCGTCCGCCCCGGCGGGGGCCGGGGCGCCGCGGGTGGTCGGGGTGACCGGGCCGCCCGGCGCGGGCAAGTCGACCACGGTCGCCGCGCTGGTCGGGGCCTACCGGCAGCGGGGCGCGAAGGTCGCGGTCCTCGCGGTCGACCCGTCGTCGCCGTTCAGCGGCGGGGCCCTGCTCGGGGACCGGATCCGGATGGCCGCCCACACCAACGATCCGGGCGTCCTCATCCGCTCGGTCGCCGCCCGCGGCCATCTCGGCGGCCTCGCGGAGGCCGTCCCGGCCGCCGTCCGGCTGCTGGCCGCCCTGGCCTACGACCTGATCCTGCTGGAGACGGTCGGGGTCGGCCAGTCCGAGATCGAGATCTCGGCCGTGGCCGACCCCGCGATCGTCGTGCTCGCCCCGGGCGCGGGCGACGCCGTCCAGGCCGCCAAGGCGGGTCTGCTGGAGATCGCCGACCTGCTGGTGGTGAACAAGGCCGACCGGGAGGGCGCGGAGCAGACCGTCCGGGACCTCCACATCGAGACCGGCGCGCTGATCCTCACCCTGGTCGCGAACCGCGGCGAGGGCCTGCCCGCGCTGGTCGAGGCCATCGACGCCCATCACAGGGCGGACGATCCCGCGCAGCGGGAGGCCAGGGCGCGCGCCCAGATCCTCTCCCTCGCCTACACCCGCCTGCGGACCGCCCCCGATCTCGCGCGGCTGGCCGCCGAGGTGGCGGCCGGCACGTGCGATCCCTACCAGGCCGCCCGCCTCCTGTGCGGCCTTGACGGGCGGGCCAACGGTTCCGCCGGTCAGCCCGCGGGGAACCGGACGAGCGACTCCTGGGCGTAGGAGGCCACCAGCGCGCCGTCCCCGGTGAGCAGGTCGCCGCGGCCGAAGGAGCGGCCGTGGGCCAGCAGGGGCGCGTGCTGGCGCAGCAGCAGCCAGTCCCCGGTGGTGAAGGGCCGGTGGAACCAGAGGGTGTGCGAGGTGACCGCGGAGGTGAAGACCTTGTGCGCGTCGAGCTGGCTGAGCCCGTCCACGGCGAGGACCGCGGTGCCGATGAGGGTCAGGTCGGTCGCGTAGGCGGCCACCGCGGGCGCCAGCTCGGGCGCCGTCTCGGGGACGCGCATCCAGAGCTCGAACTCCGGTGGAGCGGCGGCCCGGTCGTCGAGATCGACCGTCGTGCGGTTCTCCCAGGGCAGCAGGTCGTACTTGACGAGGTGCTCGGGGCCGGGGAGAGACGGGACGGGCGGCGTGCTCTGGACGTCGCGGCCGTCCTCGGCGGAGTGCATCGACACGGACGCGGTCGCGATCACACCCGCCTCCTGCCGCGCCGTGACGGTCAGGGAGGCGAAGGTGCTCCCCTCGTGGTGCAGGGCCACCTCGTAGCGTACGGGCTCGGCGTCGCTCCCGGCGCGGGGGAAGAGCGTGTGCAGCGACTTCACCGTCTTGCCGGGGCAGGCCAGGCAGGCCGCCCGGACGAACTGGGCGAGGAGCTGGCCGCCGAACAGCCGGTGGTAACCGAGCCGCTGGTTGGCTCCCCGATAGACGGGGCCGGGGGCCTCGTCGAGGTCGAGGCAGGACAGGAGGTCGGTCCAGAGATCGGTCGAAGAGGGCATGACCCCGAGTGTAACGACATTCTTTCAGTATGAGAATGAGGTTCTCGTCTCGGCCCGGCGCCTAGGAAGCGGCGAAACCCGACGCGCAGAACTCCCAGGCCTCGTCGGCCGAGATGGGGTGGCCGCTCTCCTCCTCGGCGACGCTGCTCGACTGGGCGATGAACATGATGGTCTGCATGGTCAGCGCACCCGCCCTGCGCGGGGAGAGGCCGGGACGCAGCCGTCCGGCCTTCTCGGCCTGGGTCATCAGCTCGGCGAACAGCCCCAGCAGCGGACCGTGGGCGACCTGCACCTCGGTCGGGTGGGAGAGCAGGAGCTGTGGGGCGAAGTCGGTGAACAGCGGACGCTGGGCCGCCGGGTCGGGCCGGGAGAGCTCGAACAGGAGCTGGGCGGCGACCTTGACGCGTTCGAGTGGGTCGGTCTGTACCGAGGCGGCGGCGCGGATCTGCTCGGAGGCGCGCCGCAGGGCGTCCTCGAAAAGGGCGAGCAGCAGCTCGTGCTTGCCGTCGAAGTGCTGGTAGAAACTGCGCAGCGACTGACGGGACCGCTCGACGACCTCCTGCACCGTGAAGTCCGTGGTGCCCTTCTCGGTGATGATCGCCTGGGCGGCGTCGAGGAAACGCTCGACGCGCTGTTCGGCACGGAGCTTGGCGGCCTTGGTGGAACGCTCGACCGCCCGCTGCTTCCAGGCCGGCTCTTCGCTCTGTGTGCTCACGGTCGCATCGGTCTTCTGCTCCATAGGTAGAACCTTACTGCACCGCACCGGTAGGACTCCTCCACACCTTGCCTCTAACATCGAAACGCTGACGAGACTCTTACTTTCAATATACGAGAATGTTATTCTCCGCTCATGCTTTTCGAGTTCGATTCCGACCAGAGGCTTTGGCAGGAGACCGTCCGCGGCGTTCTCGCCAAGGAGTGCCCGCTGTCACTGGTCCGCGGTGTCGTCGACCGGGACGCCGATCCCGATCCGCTCTGGCACACCTTCTCCAAGCTCGGCTGGACCGAGCTGACCGGGCCCGAGGAGACCGTGGAGCTGGCGATCGTCCTGGAGGAGCTGGGCCGCGCCGCCGACCCGACCCCCTTCCTGGCGACGATGACCCAGTTCGCGCCCTTCGCCCCGGACCTGGCGGTTCGGCCCGGAGCCGTGGTCCATGACGGCGTCACCGCCCGGCCCGGCGGAGGTGGCTGGACCCTGCACGGGACCGGCCGCCACGTCCTGGACGGCGACCGTGCCGAGAACCTGGCCGTGCACACCGCCGAAGGCGTGTTCCTCGTGCCCGCCACGGCCGTCACCGCCCGGCGTGTCGCGGTGTTCGACCCGGTCCTGCACCTCGCGGACGTGTCGTTCGACGGTGTGCGCGTCACCGCCGACGACCGGAGCGCCGCGGACCCGGCGCTCGCCCGCCATCTCGCGCTCACCGGCCTGGCCCTGACCATGGTCGGCGCCTGCCGGCGCGTCCTCGAGCTGACCCTGGAGCACGTGTCCTCCCGCCACCAGTTCGGGGCGCCCATCGGCTCCTTCCAGGCCGTCAAGCACAAGGCCGCCGACATGCACGTCGCGATCGAGCGGGCGGGCGCGCTCGCCTACTTCGCCGCCCTGACGATCGCCGCCGGCGACCCCCGCCGCCGCGAGGCCGCCTCGATGGCGAAGGCCGCCGCGGGGGAGTGCCAGGCGGTCGTGTTCCGCAACGGGCACCAGCTGACCGGGGCCATGGGTCACACCTGGGAGAACGACATCCAGTTCCCGCTCAAGCGGGCCAAGGCCGGCGAGCTGCTGCTCGGCGGCGCGGCCGAGCACCGGGCCCTGATCGCCGAGGAGTACCAGCATGCGTTTGACGTTTGACGAGGACGTGGAGAAGTTCCGGGCCGAGTTCGCGGCGTTCCTGGACGAGAACCTCCCTCCTGAGGCCGAGGCCACCGAGCGGTCCCGCTCCAGCGCGCACATCCCTGAATGGGCGCGACGCTGGCAGCGGCTGCTGTTCGACGAGGGCTGGCTGCTGCCGGGCAACCCGCCGGAGTTCGGCGGCCGGGGCGCCACCCTGCTCCAGCAGTACGTCCATCTCGAGGAGCTGTCCAGGCGCGGGATCCACCGCAGCTTCAACCCGCAGGGCCTGGGGATCATCGCGGCCTCGCTGCTGTCGTTCGGCACCGAGGAGCAGAAGCTGAAGTGGGCGGTCCCGATCCTGCGGGCCGAGATCACGGCCGCGCTCGGGATGAGCGAGCCCGGAGCCGGTTCCGACCTCGCGGGCCTGCGCACCAGGGCCGACCTGGTCGACGGCGAGTACGTGGTGAACGGCCAGAAGGTGTGGACCTCGGGCGCGCATGACGCGGACGTGCTGCTCACGTTCGTGCGGACCGATCCCGACGCGCCCAAGCACAAGGGCATCAGCGTCCTTCTGATCCCCACCGACACCCCGGGCGTCACCCGCCGCCCGTTCGGCTCCATCGCGAGCTCCGAGGAACTCGACTTCAACGAGGTCTTCCTCACCGACGTCCGGGTGCCCGCCGGGAACATCATCGGCGAGCCCCACCAGGGCTGGAATGTCGCGACCGGTTCCCTCGGCCACGAGCGGACCATGCTCTGGATGGGCTTCGCCGAGCAGCTCGAGAACCTGACCGGGCAGTTCCGCCCCGTCACCGAGCTGGACCGCGACCGGTTCGCCACGCTCGTCATGGACGCCCGCGCCCTGCGCCTGATGGGATCGGCGGCCCTCGCCAGGGCCGCCAGGGGCGAGCAGGACGTCGCGGCGCTCTCGGTGCTCAAGGTCTTCGGATCCGAGGCCGTGCAGACGGCGCTCGGCCACGCCCTGGACGCCGCGGGGACGGAGGCGCTCGACCACCCCGCGCGCACCGTCCCCTACAACCACATGAGCTCGGAGGCGTTCAGCGCCGGCTGGTTCGAGCGTTACGCGCGCAGCTTCGGCGGCACCATCGCCGGAGGCACCTCCGAGATCCAGCGGAACATCATCGCCGAGCGCGTGCTCGGCCTGCCCAGAAGCTAGAGGAGCCCGTTCCATGACCATCCTGTACGAGGTCAAAGACAAGATCGCGACCATCACCCTGAACCGGCCGGAGGTCGCCAACGCCCAGAACGCCGCCCTGCTCGACGCCCTCGACGAGGCGTGGACGAAGGCGGCCCGCGACGAGGACGTCGCGGTGATCGTTCTGCGCGCGGAGGGCAAGCACTTCTCCTCCGGCCACGACCTCAAGAGCGGCGGCTGGCCCGCGCCCGAGCAGATCACCCTGGAGTGGATCTACCGGGAGGAGACGCGCCGCTACCTGGAGTACACACTGCGGTGGCGGAACACCCCGAAGCCGTCGATCGCGGCCGTCCAGGGCAAGTGCATCGCCGGCGGGCTCATGCTCTGCTGGCCGTGCGACCTGATCATCGCCTCCGAGGACGCCCAGTTCTCCGACCCGGTGGTCCACATGGGCATCGGCGGCGTCGAGTACCACGGACACACGTGGGAACTCGGCCCCCGCAAGGCCAAGGAGATCCTCTTCACCGGACGGCCGATCACCGCCGACGAGGCGGAGAAGGTCGGCATGGTCAACCGGGTGGTGCCGCGCGAGCGCCTCGACACCGAGACCCGCGAGCTCGCCGAGCAGATCGCGAAGATGCCCTCGTTCGGACTGCGCCAGGCCAAGCGGGCGGTCAACCAGACCCTCGACGTGCAGGGCTTCTACGCGGCGATCCAGTCCGTGTTCGACGTGCACGAGACGGGGCATGGCAACGCGCTGAGCGTCGGCGGTTACCCGATCCTGGTGAACCTGGACGAGATGAAGAGCAAGATCAAGTAGCCCGTGCGAGGGCCTGCTCCGTCGCGGAACTAGGCTTGGCGGGATGGAACGGGTGAAGGGGGAACCTTGTCCGACGGCACGGTGTCCGATCCGCGACCGTACGCGGCTCTGCTCGCCAAGGGCGAGGACCGGCGGTTGCAGATCCTCGCGGCCGCGCAGCGGCTGCTGACCCGCAACGGCATGCGGGGCACCACCCTCGGCCAGATCGCCAAGGAGGCCGGGGTGACCTCGGCGGGGCTGCTGCACCACTTCGACTCGAAGGAGCAGCTCGTCCACGCGGCGCTGGACGCCCGTGACGCCTTCGACGACGCCAACTCCGACCGGGCGGGCGACATCCGCGACCAGCTCGAGGGCGTGGCCCGGCGTTTCCGGGACGCCCCCGAGCTGATCGGGCTGTTCACGGTCCTGCTGGGTGAGAACCTCGACTCCGAGGCGCCCATGCATCCCCGGTTCCTCAAGCGCTACCGCACCGCGATCGAGACCGTCGCGGACAGCATCCGGCGCGGCCAGGCGACCGGGCGCTACCGCACGGACCTCGATCCCGAGGTCAAGGCCGTGGAGGTCGTCGCCTTCCTCCAGGGCATCGAGACGTCGTGGCTGCTCGACCCGACGATCCCGCTGACCGAGGTGTTCGGCGAGTACATCGCCTCCCTGACGGGGGTGCTCGCCGCCGAGCCCTCCTGAAGCCGAGCCCTTCTGAGTCGATGCGTCACCGGCCGGTGACGCCGAGGGCGCAGAACTCCCAGACCTCGGTGGCCGTCAGCGTGTGCGGGTCGTCGTCCTCGGGCGGCCCGCTGGACTGGGCGATGAACATCGCGGTCTGCATGGCGAGCGCCGCGGCGCGGCGGGGCCGCAGCCCCGGCCTGAGGCGTCCGGCCGCCTCGACCTGTCCCATCAGCTCGGTGAACAGCTCGAGCAGCGGCGCGTGCGCCGACTGGACCTTGTCGGGGTGGGAGAACAGCAGCCGCGGCGCGAAGTCGGTGAACAGCGGCCGCTGGGCGGACGGGTCGGGCCGGGAGATCTCGAACAGCAGCCGGACCGCGACGCCCAGCCGCTCCAGCGGGTCGGCGGTCAGCGCCGCGGTGGCCCTGATCTGGCCGGCGGCCTGGAGCAGGGCGTCTTCGAACAGGGCGAGCAGCAGGTCGTGCTTGCCGTCGAAGTGCTGGTAGAAGCTGCGCAGCGACTGCCGCGACTCCTCCACGATCTCCTGGACGGTGAAGTCGGTGCTGCCCTTCGCGCCGATGATCTTCTGGGCGGCGTCCAGGAAGCGGTCGACGCGCTGTTCGGCGCGCTGTTTGGCGGCCTTGGTCGAGCGTTCGACCGCGCGCTGCTTCCAGGCCGGATCCTCCTCGGTGGCGGTCACAGCTGCACCAGCCGCGGTGCGGAGCGCTCCTCGCGCAGCAGGGCCCCGGCCTCGCGGACCAGTTCTCCGTGGCTGCCGAGCAGCCCGTCCAGGACGAGCGCGCGCCGGACGTGCCGGTGGAGGGAGTGCTCGGCGGTGAAGCCGATCCCGCCGAGCACCTGCTGGCAGTGGCGGGCGGCCGTCAGCGCGGCCTGCCCGGCCGCGGCCTTGGCGAGCAGCGAGCCGAGCGGGTCGGTGGCGGCGGCCAGGGTGGCCTCGGCGCGCTCCAGCGCGACGAGCGTCTCGGCGAGCCGGTGCCGTACCGCCTGGAAGGAGGCCACCGGACGGCCGAACTGGGTACGGTCCAGCGCGTGGGTGCGGGCGAGCTCCAGCATGGCCCGGCCGGTGCCGGCCAGCCACCAGCCGAGCGCCCGCCGACCTGCCGCGAGCGGGATCGGGTCGCCCGAGGGGACCGGCCGCAGCGGCAGTTCGCCGTCCAGCCCGGCGCCGGGCCGGTCGGTCCGCTCCCAGACGACCCAGGACCCGCCCGTGTAGGGCAGTGGCAGGGTTCCGCCGGGCGGCCGTCCGGCAGCGGCGAGCAGCACGTCGTTCAGGATCGGAGCCTGCACGCCGGTCTCGCCGAGCAGCCGGAAGACCACGGGGATCGCCAGGTCGGGCAGGTCGGCCAGCAGATCGGGCCAGCCGATCTCGATCAGCGCCAGGTCGAGCACCTGCCCCGAGGCGCCCACCATGATCTTGCGCAGGGTCTCGGTGAGCAGGTCCCGTTCGGCCGGGTCCAGATCGGTGCGTCCCATGGGTCGGTCAGTCCCTTCCGAGGTCGAGCAGGCGGCGGGCGATGATGTTCCGCTGGATCTCCGCGGTTCCGCCGTAGATCGTGGCGGCGCGGGAGTACAGGTACTCCTCCGTCCACGGCGTCTCGGTGAGCTCCAGGGTCCCGGGCAGCAGCTCCCTGACGGTGTCGAACAGCCGCTGCTCGGCGGTGGCGAGGAGCACCTTGTCCACGGAGGTCTCCGGGCCGAGCCGCTCGCCTTCGGCCAGGCGCCGCTGGGTGGAGTGGGAACGGCAGCGGGCGACGTGGAGCGCGAGATAGGCCTCACCGAGCGCGGCGTCCTTCCAGCTCGCCTCGCCTCCGGCGGGCCGGCCGGACGTTCCGGTGTCCGGGTCCGCCTCCACCAGGAGCCGGTCCAGCCGGGAGAACAGATGCGCGATCCGGTGCCAGAAGCAGGTGGACCGCTCGTGGGGGAGCAGGTCCATGGCGAGCTTCCAGCCGTCCCCCGGACGGCCCAGCATCCGGTCGGCGGGGACCTCCACCTCGTCGAAGAAGACCTCGGCGAACTCGTCGACCCCGTGCATGGTGCGCAGCGGGCGGACGGTGATGCCGGGGGAGTCCATGTCGACGAGGAACGCGGTGATCCCGGCGTGCCCGGGTGCGGTGCGGGTCAGCAGAACGCAGCGGGCGGAGTACTGGGCGAGGCTCGTCCACACCTTCTGGCCGGTGACGACCCAGCGGTCGCCCTTGGGGACCGCGCGCGTCGCCAGGGAGGCCAGGTCGCTGCCGGAGCCGGGCTCGGAGAACCCCTGGCACCACTGCTCGCGCCCGCTCAGCAGGCGCGGGACCATCTCCGCGGCCAGCTCGGGACGGGCGTAGGAGATGATCGTCGGAACCAGCACCTCGATCATCGAGTAGATGCCGGGTTCGGCGAGGCCCCGGCTCGCGACCTCCTCGCCGAGGACCGCCCGCAGCACGGCCGGCCCCCCGAGGCCGCCCACCTCGGACGGCCAGCCGTGCCGCATCCAGCCGGCGTCGTACAGCGCCCGCCGCACCCGGGCGAGCTGGGCGACCTGGCCGTCGAGCGAGTGGTCGGCGCCGGGGGACAGGTCGTTGTCGGCCAGCCACTTCCGCAGCCGGGAGCGGAACTCCCCGGTGTTCACTTACCCGCGCTCTTGTAGGAGTGGGGGATGCCCGAGTCGTGCTCGCCGCTCCTGCGGATGAAGGTCATGGCCCGGGTCCGCAGCCGCCAGCCGTCCTCGGTCCTGACGTAGGTGTCGGAGTAGTAGCCGATCCGCATGTCGTGGTTGCGGTGGTCGATGAAGCAGAGCGGCTGGGTGCCGGTCGCCTTGTCGCCGTCCAGGTCGACGGCCGCGGTGCCGGTCAGGAACAGGCCCTTGGGGGCGGCGGCGACGAGCTCGGGGAACTCCTCCAGCGGATAGGTGTCGCCGAACGCGCTGTAGGTGCCGTCCGGGGTGAACACCTTCACCAGGCCCTCCATGTCGCCCTGGGTGATGGTCACCGCGTAGCGCGCGAGGAGCTGCTGGATCTCGATGTGGTCATCTGTGGACAAAGACCTTCCCACCCTTCATGACGAAACGGACGTTCCTGGTGACGGTGATGTCGGCGACGGGATCGCCGGGGACGCCGATGACGTCGGCGAGCAGCCCGGGTTCGAGGCGGCCGCGGTCCTGCACGCCGAGGAGCTCGGCGGCGGAGACGGTCGCGGCGCGCAGCACGTCCAGGGGGGCGAGACCGCGCTCGACCAGGGCGACGAGCTCCTCGGCGTTCTTGCCGTGCGGGATGGCGGGCGCGTCGGTCCCGACCGCGATCCGCACTCCGGCCTCGTAGGCGGCCAGCACCGAGGCGCGGGCGCGCGGGAACATCTCGGCGGCCTTCGCCTGGAGCTCGGGCGCGGCCCGGGAGACGTCCATGCCGTCGATCAGGTAGGTCGTAGGGACCAGGTAGGTGCCGCGGTCGACCATCAGCTTGATCGTCTCCTCGTCGATGAGGAAGCCGTGCTCGATGCAGTCGATGCCCGCCTCGACGGCGTGCCGGACGGCCTCCGCCCCGTGGGTGTGCGCGGCGACCTTCAGCCCGCGGCGGTGCGCCTCGTCGACGATCGCCCGCAGTTCCTCGTCGGAGTAGTGCTGGGCGCCGGGAAGCCCCGAGTGCGACATGACGCCGCCCGACGCGCACACCTTGATCAGCTGCGCCCCGTGCTTGATCTGGTAGCGGACGGCCTTGCGCACCTCGTCCACGCCGTTGGCGATGCCCTCCTCCAGGCTGAGCGGCAGCACACCGGGGGCGAAGGCGGCGAACATCGTCGGGTCGAGATGGCCGCCGGTCGGGGTGATCGCGTGACCGGCCGGGATGATCCGCGGCCCGTCGATCCAGCCCGCGTCGACGGCCTTGGCCAGCGCGACGTCCAGCAGGTAGCCGCCGGTCTTGACGAAGAGCCCGAGGTTGCGGACGGTCGTGAACCCGGCCCGCAGCGTGCGCCGGGCGTTGCCGACGGCGCGGAGCATCCGCAGCGGGGGATCGTCCTGGACGGGCGAGTAGGCGGCGGTCTCGCCGCGCCCGCCCATGAGGAGGTTGACCTCCATGTCCATGAAGCCGGGCAGCAGAATCAGGTCGCCGAGTTCGATGATCTCGCCTTCGGGCGGGCCGCCGATCCTGGCGATGCGCTCGCCGTCGACGACCAGGATGCCGGGCCTGACCAGCTCGCCGGTGGCGGGATCGAGCAGCCCGGCCGCGCGCAGCGTCAGCATGCCGTCCTCCTCGCGGTAGGCAGTCGCATGGATTCCTTCTCTCTGGCGAGAATCCGATTCTCACTTTTGAATCATAGGTTTCCATGAGGTGTGTCCCGCGTCAACGCCCCGCGTCGTTGCCGAGGGCCGGGCGGGCGGCGTACGATGAGAATGGTATTTTCCTCAATCGCTAACATCATTCTCAGACCGAGAGGACGCGTCATGACGCGGAAGGACTTCGTGGTTTCGGCCGACGGGCACATCCTCGAGCCGGTGGACCTGTTCAAGACCCGGCTCCCGAAACACCTCCGCGATCGCGCGGTCTGGGAGGAGGACTTCGAGATCGAGCCGCTGGTCGAGGGCGGTGCCCGCCACTTCCGGCGGCTCCACACCCCCGGATTCGAGGGCTGGACGATCTCCCGCTACCGGCAGACCACCGGCCGGATGCCGGAGGGCGATCCCGAGCAGGTCCTCGAGGACATGGACATCGACGGCGTCGACGTGCAGGTGATGCACCCGAACCTGTCGCTGTTCGGGCTCTACTCCGACGACCACGAGCTGTCGATGGCCCACGCCCGGGTCTACAACGACTACGTCGTCGAGCGCTTCACTCCGTACTTCAACCGGATCGCGCCGACCGCGCCCGTCCCGCTGACCGACATCGGCGAGGCTGTGGCGGAGATCGAGCGGGTCGCGGCGTCCGGGTTCCGGGCGGTCCTGCTGCCCGCGATCCCGCCGAAGCCCTACTACTCGCGCGACTACGACCCGGTGTGGGCGGCCGCGCAGGCCAACGGCGTGCAGATCTTCATCCACACCCAGACCGGCGGGGTGAAGGTCAACGACCCGGAGTCGACCACGCTCAAGGTCGTCATGCAGAACGCGGCCCAGGTCAACCAGCCGATGACCGACAAGGCCGCGTCCAAGCGGATGGTGACCCAGTGCATCTACAGCACCATCACCCCGCAGCAGGTGATCTGCGAGCTGATCGGCGGCGGCGTCCCCGAGCGCTACCCCGACCTGCACTTCGCGCTCATCGAGTTCAACGCTCACTGGCTCGCCTCGCTGGTGGGCTCGATGGACAAGTGCTGGGTGACGGGGATCGGCCAGGACTCCGACTGGTGGCTCGGCCACTGGGACACCGACCGCCCGGCGACCGACCAGCCGAACATGGCGCAGCTGTTCAAGCTCAACGAGAAGTGGCCCTACCCGCTCAAGCCGAGCGAGTACGTCAAGCGGCAGTTCCACATCTCCTTCCAGGACGACCCGGTGGCCGTCGCGTGCCGCCACATCACCGGCCTGTCCACGATCGTGTGGGGCAACGACTACCCGCACGCGGAGGGGACCTTCCGCGGCAGCCGTGAGCTCCTCGCCAAGCAGCTCGGCGACCTGCCCGACGACGAACGGGCACCGATCGTCGGCGGAACCCTGGCCTCGATCCTCGGCTACGCCCCCATCCTGGGCTGACCGGCGTCGGAGGGGTTCGGGAGGAGCCGGTGTCCGGTGGGGCACCGGCTCCTCCTGTCGTGTGTCGGTCCCTTTCTGGTGTTGTGTGGTGACATGCCACGAGACGAAGACGAGCCGCCCGCATTCGTGCTGTTCGGCGATCCGCCCAAGGTCGGGCCCTATCTGGCCGACCTGCACGCGCGGGGACTGGCGATCCTCATGGTCGTCGGGCCGCCCCGATCGGACCTGGACGAGGCCTCGCGGGCGTTCCTGGAGCTTCCCGGCCATCCGTTCGCGGTCATCGACGAGATCGCCTGCCTGGGCGGCGACGACCTGTCGGGGATCGTCGACCGGATCCGGCGCTGGTCGGGCCGCTACCGGATCAAGGGGCTCTTCGGAGCGAGCGAGGTCTTCTCCGAGGTGGCGGGAGTCGTCGCGGACGCCTTCGGGCTGCCGGGGGTGGGGCTGCGGGCCGCCCGCGTCTGCCGCGACAAGCTGCTCCAGCGCCAGTACCTCGCGGAGTGGAGCCCCGAATCCCGGCTGGTGACCCGGGCGTCGCGCCGCGAGGCGGCCCGGTGGTGCGCGCCGCGCCTGCCGGTCGTGGTCAAGCCGCTGCACCTGTCGTCGAGCATCGGGGTCAGGAGGTTCGACGACGAGGCCGACCTGGCCGCCCATCTCGCCGGTCTCGGCCCGGGGGACGAGCTCCTCGTCGAGCCCCGGGTGCAGGGCCGGGAGTTCAACGTCGACATCGTGACCGCCGGAGGGCGGCCGGTCTTCTCCGCGGTGACCCAGAAGGGCACCAACGAGGGTGCGACGCCCTACTTCGCCGAGCTGATCCACACCTTTCCCGCGGTCGACCTGACCGAGGCCGAGCGCGGCCGGCTGCTCGAGACCGCCACCGAGGTCGTCCGGCGGCTGGACTTCGCGACGGGCTGGGCCCACGCCGAGTACCGGGTGGGCGACGACGGCGAGGCCCGTCTCATGGAGATCGCCGCCCGCCCGCCCGGCGACGGATGCATGGCGCTGTTCCACCTCGCGACGGGACGCGCCCTCGAGCCCCTGCTCATCGACGCCGCCCTCGGCCGACAGGACGTCATCTACCCCGAGCCCCGCCGCCGGACCCGCCAGATCTACTTCGAGCCCCCGCCGGGGTCGCTGCGGTCCGTCACCGTCGACTGGCCCGGCACGGTGCCGAACTGGCTCGTCGACTCGGGGATCTGGCCGGAGCCGCGCCCGTGCCGCCGCGACGGCCCGCCGACGCTCCACGAGGTGATGATCCAGAAGGAGCGCGGCGCCGTGCTCCGGCAGATCACCGAGTCGGGGCACCGGGCCGTGACCGCGCTCTTCGACACCCCTCTGGACGCCGACATCGACTCCGTCGAAGCGCGCGTCCGCGCGGCCGTCGGCATCGACTCCGTGCAGCCGTCACCGTCCGAGGCGCCGATGTGAGCCGGGCGCCCGCGCGCCGGACACCGGCCCGCGGACCACAGCGGACCCTCGCGACGGTGACCTTCGTCCACGCGATCGGCCGGGGCGCCTACGTCACGGCGGCGGTCCTGTACTTCACCCAGTCCCTGGGCCTGGGCATCGGCCAGGTCGGCGTGGGACTGAGCGTCGCGGGCCTGGTGGGCATGGCCGCGGGCCCGCCCGCCGGGCATCTGGCCGACCGGTACGGCGCGCGCGGCGCCCATCTGGCCAGCCTGCTGTGCTGCGCCCTGGCGACGGCCGCGTTCACCGTGCCTGCCGGGTTCTGGGGCTTCCTCTCCGCCGCCGTCGCCGTCGCGTGCGCCCACAACGCGGGGCTCGCCACCCGCGGGCCGCTGGTCGCCGACCACGGGAGGGACCGCCCGCAGGAGTTCCGCGGGCATCTGCGCGCCGTGAGCAACATCGGCATCTGCCTCGGGACCCTGCCCGCCGGATGGGCCGTACAGGCCGGGACCTCCTTCGCCTACCTGGCCCTCGTCCTCGGCGCGGCCGGGCTCCATCTCGCCGCCGCGGCGGTCACCGCGTTCCTGCCGCCGACCGCGCCCGTCCCGCCGGACGGAGGGTCGCGGTGGATCGTGCTCAAGGACGGGCCCTACGCGATCCTGACCGTCCTGGACGGCGTCATGGCGATCCAGTTCAGGGTGCTCACGATCGCCCTCCCGCTCTGGATCGTCCTGCGGACCGAGGCACCGACCTGGCTGGTCAGCGCGACCATGCTCGTCAACACCGTGATCGTCGGGGTGTTCCAGACGCGTGTCTCGCGGGGCGTCGACTCGCCCGCCGCCGCGGGCCGGGCCCTGCGCAGGGCCGGGTTCACCTTCCTGCTGTCGTGCGCAGCCCTCTCCTGCACCGCCGGGCCGCCGGTCGGGATCACGGTCGCGGTCCTGCTGCTGGCGGTGGCGGTGCACACCGTGGGCGAACTGTGGCACGCCGCCGGCGGCTTCGAACTGTCCTACACGCTGGCGCCGCCGCATGCGATCGGCCAGTACCAGGGGCTGTTCGGCATGGGGCTGAGCGCGGCCGACTTCCTCGGGCCCGGCCTGGTCACGGCCCTCTGCCTCGACTGGGGGCGTCCCGGCTGGTTCGTGCTCGGGGCCCTCTTCGCCGTCACCGGCCTGCTCGTCCCGCCCGCGACCCGGCTGGCCGAACGGCTCGGCGAACGCAAGGTGCTGGTCCATCCCGAAAGCGAATGACCGGAGGTGCGCGCGAATGAGAATCGTGATCCTGTACGGCGGTGAGAGCGACGAACGTGATCTGTCCCTGGCCTCGGGCACTGCGGTCGCCGAGGTCCTGCTGGAGCGGGGGGACCAGGTCACGCTGGTGGACCCGCTGTACGGGGCGTTCCCGGTCAAGAGCGAAAGCGATCTGCCGCGCGTCGATCTCACGATGGACCCCCGCGACATCCGTGAGATCCCCGAGCGGCGCCGGTGCCTGGAGGTCCTGACCAGCCCCGAGGTCGTCGAGGAGATGCGGAGGGCGGATCTGGTGTTCGTCACGCTGACCGGGGGCTGGGGCGGAGACGGGCACATCCAGGCGGTCCTGGACATGATGGAGGTCCGCTACACCTGCGCGGGCCCCGCGGCGGCCTCGCACGCCCTGGACAAGACCGTCACCCGGCGGCTGCTGCACTCCTCCGGCGTCCCGGTCGCGCCCGCCGTCGCCACCACGCAGAAGCGGTCGCCCGCGGAGCTGCGCGCCGGCGTCGCCGCGCTGCTGCGGGACGGCCCCGTCGTCGTCAAGCCGGTCCGTGGCGGCGGCAGCCTGCACGTGAAGCTGGTCAGGACGCTCGGGGAACTCGACACGGTCCTGGCCTCGTCCTCGGGCGACCTGCTGTTCGAGAGCTACCTGCCGGGCCGGGAGTTCACCGTGGGCATCATCGGCGACCAGGTGCTCCCGATCATCGAGATCACCCCGGCCGACGCCCTCTACGGCTATGAGGACAAACGCCTGCCCGGCCTCGACGCCCGCGAGTGCCCGGCCCGTCTCACCGAACCCGAGGCACGCACCCTCCGCGCCCTGGCCCTGGCCGCCCACCACGCCATAGGCCTCGACCAGCACACCTGCTCCCGCGTCGACTTCCGCTGCGACCGCTTCGGCGTCCCCCACTGCCTGGAGGTCAACGCCCACCCCGGCCTCACCCCCGTCAGCATGTTCCCCCACGCCGCCCGCGCGGCCGGCCTCACGTTCCCCGACCTCATCACCAAAATCATCGAACTGACCCACCCCGCGCCCACGCGCCCCTGACGCCCGCCGGTGGCAGAACCCGTCACACCGATTTCACGACAGGGAGACGACGGCGCAACCCCCTTCCCCCACACTGGAACGGAACGAGAACGAGAGCCCGTGGGCGACCGGGAATCCGTGGAAATCGCCGAGGCGACCACGTACCGCGCCGACGACCCGGCGGGGACGGCCCGGGAGCGGCCGTCCCCGCATCTCTCTACCGCCGGTACCAGTCGGTGACGTCCCTGCCCTCGTCGTAGGCCTCGGCCCACTCCCGTGCGAAGCGGGGAGTTGTCTCGTGGGCGGGCGAGCGGGCGGGCCACTGCGAGCGCAGCAGGCGCCAGGCGGTCACCGCCATCTCGCGGCGGGGCACGGCGGAGAAGGGCGCGGCGGGCACGCTCTCCCCGTCGCGGCGGCGCGGTGCCAGGGCGGCGAGGCACCGGCGGAGGGCGCGGGGCTCACCCGTGAGACGGGCGTCGGCGAGGCGTTCGTCCTGCGGAACGTGCTCGTCGAAGCCCCGGGCGGCGACGGCGTACATCCGGACGATGTGGGCGAAAACCCGGGGTGCGACGCGCAGCCGGTACCAGCGGTCGGCGGTCACCGCGTTGTAGATGGCGTACGCCGAGCTCCGGTGCTCGATCTCCTCGACCAGATGCCACAGGAACAGCGAGGCGACCTTCGAGTCGCCCTGGTCGAACAGGTCGGCGCGGTGGTCCAGCCACAGGGTGAACATCGGGGTGAACGTGGCCTCGATCGCCGCGACGTAGGCCAGGGCGAACTCCAGGGACTCCGCCGCGTACAGCCGGTCGAAGTCCGCGGCCACCGCGTTCACGGTACGGCGCAGCCCTGGATACCGGCCGATCAGCGCCTCGACGTGCAGGCGGTGGGCCTGGGCGTGGCGGGCCTCCTGCCCGAGGAACGCCTCGGCCTCGGCCAGCACGTCCGGGTCGGTGATGCGCTGCTGCGCCTCGCGGACGGCCATGACGATGAACTTCTCGAAGCCCGGCGACAGGAAGCTCAGGCCGTTGCAGATCAGGGCGAAGCGTGGATTGGCCGGATTCCACTGGAACGGCGTCCGCTCGTCGAAGGCGAAACGGATCCGCCGGACGGTGAGGGAGGTGGAGCCCGGCGGCCCGCTCGCACCGGGCCCGTCCGGGTCAGTCACGGGGCGCGCTCGCCTCGGGGCCCAGGTCGATGCCGAGGGCGTCGGCCATGGTGCGGATCATGTGCTGGACGCCGATCTCGTTCCGGCCGATGATCATGTGGTCGTGCTGGGCGTTGCGGACGCCCTCGCCGCACAGCGGGAGCATGGCGAAGTCCTCGTCCCGGACGGCCGCGTGGACCTGCTCGTAGACGTCCTGGTACATCGCGCGGGTGGCCTCGTCTCCGGCCGGGGCGGTGCCCATCCAGCCGTGCCGCACCGTGCAGGTGGTGGGGCCGTCGTGGGGGAGCAGGTCGATGATCTCGACGCCGACCGGGCTGTTGGCCAGGATCAGGTTCGGATAGACCCAGTAGATGATCCCCATGTTGGAACCGGGGTCGCGGTCCCCACCGGCGGAACCGGCGAGCGCCGTGATCCAGGTGAAGGGGAAGCCCATGCGGTGGTGGCGGCCGAACGCGTCGTGGACCGAGGTGTCGGGCAGCGTGTTCTGGCCGATGACGCTCGAGCCGTGGACGAACGGGAAGTGGTATCCCTCGGCGAAGGCCTCGAGCGCGCCCTTCCAGCTCACGCCGGAGGTGAACTCCCGCGTCTCCAGGTAGCCGTAGCCCGCGTAGCCCCACCGGGCGAGTTCGGCGTCGAGCGGGCCGAGGTGGGCGTCCAGGTCGAGGGGAGCCCCCGCGGTCAGGACGGCCCAGACGAAGCCGTGCCGCTCCTCGGAGGGCAGCTCCACCAGCCCGTAGTCGCTCCTGTCCATCCCGGTGAAGCCCGCCCGGCCGGGGAAGGACGCCAGGCAGCCCTTCGTGTCGTAGGACCAGGCGTGGTAGGGGCAGGTGAAGCGCTTGGCGACGCCCTCTCCGGAGGCCGGGACGGCTCCGCGGTGACGGCAGTAGTTGAGGAACACATGTGCCCGGCCGTCGGCGTCCCTGGTCACGAGCAGCGAGCTGCCCAGGACGGACCGGACGAAGTAGGAGTGCGGCGCGCCGAGCCGGGCGCTCTGCCCGATGGCGAGCGGGGTGCGCCGGAGCAGCGCCAGCTCGCGTTCGTACAGGCCGGGGTCGCGGTAGTAGGTCAGCGGCACCTTCAGGGTGGCCGCCGCCATGTCCGTGGTCCTGGTGGCGGCGAGCTTCAACGCGCGTTCGGTCAGCGACGCGCCGAGCGGTGCCGCGACCGTGCCGGGAGATGCCTGGAGTCCAGTCATGCGACGACCATACATACTTCGTCTGGAGTCTAGTCAAGATGCCTGGTGCTGCTCTTTACTGGGTTTGCCCGGTCCGCACGGGCCGAGATCGCGCCGAGCACGGGAGGTCCGCATGGCCGGTCGGCCGAGCCCCGCGACGGGGTGGGACACCTGCACCGCCGAGTTCGAACGCCTCGCCGCCCAGGTCGGCGGGATCGGCTGCCGCTCTCACCCGTTCGTCACCGTCCGCAGCCCCCTCTCCCTCGACAATGCCTCCCTCGCGGTCATCGAACTACTCCTGGTGGCGGGCGCCGCGGCCGGTCTCGCCCACGCGATCAGGAGCCGGCGCCGCACCGGAGAGCTCGGCGGCCTGGTCGTGTGGTGCTCGGGGGTGCTGTGCCTGCTGCTGATCGAGCCGATCGCCTACTTCCCGCAGTGGTTCGGCCTCGAACGGAGCCTGGGCCTGACGTTCGTCCACAACCAGTTCTCGGTGCAGTTCCTCTACGACCGGCTGCCGCTCTACATCGTCGCGATGTACCCCGCCTTCGCCTATCCGGCGTACCTGCTCGTCCAGCACGCCGGGGTGGCCTCCCGCCGCGGTGGGGCCGTGCTCGGCGCGGCCTGCACCGCTTTCGTCTTCCACTGCTTCTACGAGGTCATCGACCAGGTGGGGCCGCAGCTCGGCTGGTGGGTGTGGAACTACGACGCGCCGTCCGGGCTGCCCAGGTTCGGGGCGGTCCCGTACCTGAACCTCCAGGCGTTCGCGATCGGGATCCCGTTCGGCATCGCGCTGCTGACCCCGCTCGTGGCCAGGCTCCGGCCGCGCTGGGGTCCCGTCCGCCGGGTGCTGGCGGTCTCCTTCGGCACCTGGCCGGTGCTGTTCCTGTCGTCGCTGCCGTCGGTGGTCATCGACCTCGCCGGAGGGAGCGTGGCCTTCGCGCGGATCACCGGGACCTGGCTGCTCGTCGCCGCCACCGGCCTGGCGGCGGCGTGGGCCCTGTCCCGCCCCGGGCTGCGGCCGTCCGGGGCGGATGCGGCCCGCTTCCTGCTGGTCTCCGGCGGTGTCTACCTCGCCGTCGCCGCAGCGATCTGGGCCTACGCCCTGCCCGGGTATCTCGGCGCCCGGCACGGCCTGACCTCCGGCGGCCTGCCGACGGGCGTTCCGGGCTACGCGGCGGGCTGCGCGGTGATCTGCGTCCTGATGCTCGCCAGCGTGCTCGTGCCCCGCCGGGCGGGTGCCGTCCCACCGGACCGGCGGGACCCGGTACGGTGAACAGTTCATGAGGACCCACGGGTGGCGCGGCGATCCACCGCGCGACGACGCCGAGGCCAGGGCGCGGATCATCGCCGCCGCCAAGCGGTGCATCGACCGGTTCGGGCCGAAGGCCAGGCTCGCCGACGTCGCCACCGATCTGGGCGTCACCCGCCAGACCGTCTACGGCTACTACGCCGGCACCGAGGACCTGTTCGTCGCCACCGCGATGAGCGCGGCCGACGGCTTCCTCGACCGGCTCTCGATCCACGTCGAGCCGCTCACCGAGCCCGCGGAGATCCTCGCCGAGGCCATGGCCTACACCTTCATCCGGCTCCCTGACGAGCCCTACCTCGCCATCCTGCTGGCCAGCGGCCACGCCGCCACCTTCACGCAGGGCATCACCTCGCCGACCGCCCGCGCCTTCGGCCGCGCCATCCTCGGCCGCTTCCCCATCGACTGGGACGGCCTCGGCTACACCGATGCCGACACCGACGACCTCACCGAGCTGATGCTCCGGCTCTTCCAGTCCTTCGTCGTCGACCCGGGCAGCCCGCCCCGCACCCCCGAGCAGCTGCGCGCCTACTTCCAGCGCTGGCTGGCCCCCCTCTTCCTCCAGGGCGCCGGGGGAGGGCGCCCGCCGGAGCGGGCGCCCTCGTCGTCATGCGGTGGATCCTAGGTCGGGATGGTGACGTAGGCGTCCTTGCAGTCGGGGCTCTGCTCGCCCACGACCCAGTGCTGGTCGGGGTCGGCGGGGTCGGGCTCGATGAGCCTGCCGGCGGGCTTGATGCAGAGCTGGTAGCGGACGGTCTGGCCGGGGGCGGCGAACGGGGTGTCGGTCCAGCGGATGCGCTGGGGGCTGCCCGCCAGAAGCGAGATCGGCGGGCCAGCGTTGGCCGGGACCGCGGGCAGCGGGGAGGCGCCGAGCATCAGCAGGGGCAGCGCGCCCCAGCCGTCGTTCGGGGTCCAGCGGGCGGCGGCGGTGTCGACGGTCGGGCCCTTGTAGTCCCAGGAGACCTGGGTCGTCGGGGACGGTGCCTGGATGCCGGGGACGGCCGTGAAGTTGGTGGGCGTGGCGCCGGTCCCGCAGTTCGGCCGGAACGCCCAGACGATGCTCCCGGTCGGGATCGGGATCGCGGCCTTGGCGGCGGCCTTCGCGGCGGTGGGAGCCGCGGCCGGTGCGGTGCCGGTCGCGGTGGTCTCGGGGTCGTAGGACAGGGCCGGACGCTGTGCGGCGCCGCCCGGTGGCGCGGTCGAGGTGGTCTGCGCCCTCAGGCTGGAGGCCGAGGTCGGGAGCGCGGTGCGCGGCACCCGGACGAACCTTGGGCGGTAGACCGAGGCGTCCAGGACGGTCTCGTCGATGCAGCTGTCCTGGGCGACGCGGATGGAGTTGGTGTTGTAGCTCAGCACGATCTCGCTGGAGGTGGTCAGCGCGGGCTGCATGCGTCCGGCGTAGCGGAGCAGGTCCACCGACTTGTACACCGGGATGCTGTACAGGTTCGTCGGCGTGCCGCTGAACGAGCCGGGCGTCGTCGAGGCGTAGGCGACGATGTTCTGGCCGTAGTTCTGGGTGATCAGGTAGTAGAGGCTGCCCAGCTTGGCGACGCTGAACTCGCTGAACAGGCCGGCGGGCATGGCGATGTCGGCGATCTGGGTCCAGGGCTGGCCGAACTGGCCGAGCGGGACACGGGCGATGTGGAGCCTGCGGCCCGTGACGCCGCAGCCGGCGTTGAACACGTCCTCGGCGCCGTAGATGTAGGTGTAGGCGCCGTCGTTGAGGATGGCGGTGCCCCAGGAGATGTGCGCGGGGGCGGAGCTCGACGAGACGGTGAAGGAAGCGCTGGTGTTGAGCGTGGGCTGGCCCCCGGAGGGCAGGTCGAACTTCGCCACGTAGGTCGTGAGGGGCTCGCCGAAGATGAAGCAGCCGGACCCGGCGGCGGCGGTCAGGCCGGTGTAGAGGCGGACGAGCTGTCCTCCGTAGACCGCGCCGTCACCGGCCCACAGCTTGTAGCCGAAGCCGGCCGGATTCTCGACCAGCGGCTTGGCGCCCCAGTTGTTGGTCTCGCCGGGCACCGTGACGGTGCTGAGGCTCGCGTTCGCGGCCGTGCCGGAGGCCATGACCATCGAGTTGAAGACTCCGGCCGTCTGGAACGGCGGGTGGATGCCGTCGGAGGTGACGGGGCCGCGGAAGGTGTCGCTGAAGGCGAAGGAGACCCGGCCGTCGGGCAGCCCGACCCCGATGGTGCCGTCGCCGCCGCTCCACTGCCCGATCGAGGTGTTGGTGTTGTTGGCGAAACTCGTCCAGGTGCTGTTGCGGGTCGTGTCCGGGGTCGCGGCCGAGGCGCCGGTGGCCAGCGGCCCGGTCAGCAGCCCGAGGGCCAGAGCCAGCGCGGTCCCCGCGGCGGTGAGCAGGTGGTGACGATGTCTGCGGCTCGTGCGTTTACGGACGTCGTGATGCACGTGATACCCCTTCGTCGATCGATCCCATCGCCCGCCTTCCGCGGGCCGTCCTGCACGCAGCATCATGATCGTTCGGACCGTTCCGCAGCCAGGGCACCCGGACGCCCGCGGATGACCGTTTTCGGTCCGGAGAATCTTGTTTCCAAGGACTCTCGCGGCACCACCTGCGCTTCAGCCGGGCATCGATGCGGAGCGTCGGCGGTGCATCACCGCGAGCTCTTCCGGCGAGAGACCCCGCACCGCCTCATCCCGCGCGAGCCGCAGTTGCTCCACCTCCTCGGCGGACATCGCCGCGCTCGCCTCGCGCCGCCGCCTGGACAGCTCCTCCACCTGCTCCGTAGTGAGCCGACGGTCCATGTCGATCATCCTTTCGATGAGGGGTGCCCGCCGTGACGCTCGCGAACGTCAACCTGATGTCGCTTCTGGGGCTGCACCGGTCGCTGCGCGGCTCGCTGGTCGGGCATCTGACGCATCTGGAGGTCACGGCCTCGCCCGGCGCCGGCCGGATGGCCTCGGCGCTGGAACGGCTCGGGCCGGGGGAGCGGGCGCGACGGTTCTTCACCGGCCTCTCCAGCAGGACGGGCCCCTCGGGATCGACGGTCACAGGGCGCGGATCCGCATCGGAGTACCGCATGAGTCCCTTTGTTTCGTTCCGGAGGAGCGGGCATGGATCGCTATGTCTTCCGCAATTCCCCACAGACGAAGCAGAAGGTGATCCTCATGGGTTTCATGGACAAGCTCAAGAACAGTTTCAAGCGCGAGAAGGGCGCCGCCAAGGAGCAGGTCGGCCGCGACCAGCGCGACCCTTACCTGGAGGCCGAGGGCCGCAAGGAGCGCTACGAGGGCGGCGTGAAGCAGGTCGGCGAGCAGATCAAGGACGCCGCGAAGGAAGCCCGCCGCACGGTCAAGTGATCGCCTCACCCGAAAGGGGCCGTTCCCTCGACAGGGACGGCCCCTTCGCCGTCCGGTGAATGCTCCCGGCGCTCAGATCGTGCCGCTGGAGCGGAGCGATTCGACAGCCTCGGGGGCGAGACCGAGAAGGGCGGTGTAGATCTCGGTGTTGTGCTCGCCCAGTTCGGGGCCGAGGGAGCGGACCTCGCCCGGGGTGCCGGACAGGCGCGGGAAGACGTTCTGCATGGGGAAGTCGCCGAACTCGGGGTGGGCCAGGCGGATGATCGCCTCACGGGCCTTGAAGTGCGGGTCGGCGAGCATGTCCTTGGCGCGGTAGGTGAGGCCCGCGGGGATGCCGTTGTCGTGCAGGAGTTCCAGCAGCGGAGCCGACTCCCTGGTCGCGGTCCACGCCCCGATGAGATCGTCCAGCTCGTCGGCGTTGGCGCCGCGGGCCCCGTGGGTGGCGTAGCGGGGGTCGTCGGCGAGTTCCGGACGCTCCATGAGCTGGGCCAGGCGGGTCCAGATGGTGTCGCGGTTCGCCGCGATGAGGATCGGGCCGTCCTGGGTCGGGTAGACGTTGCTGGGGGAGACGTTGGGGAGGACGGAGCCGGTCCGCTCGCGCTGGTATCCGGCGATCTCCCATTCGGGGACCAGGGATTCCATCAGCGCGAAGACGGCCTCGTAGAGGGCGGAGTCGACGATCTGGCCCCTGCCGGTGCGCCGCCGGGCGTGCAGCGCCACGAGGGTGCCGAGGGCGGCGAACATGCCGGCGAGCTCGTCGCCGAGGGAGATCCCGGCGCGGGCGGGCGGGCTGCCGGGGTCTCCGGTGACGTACCGGATGCCGCCCATGGCCTCACCGATCGAGCCGAACCCGGCCCTCGGGGAGTAGGGACCGTCCTGGCCGTAACCGGTGACCCGGGTGATGATCAAGCCGGGGTTCAGCTCCCACAGCCGCTCCGGGGACAGGCCCCAGCGCTCCAGCGTGCCCGGCCTGAAGTTCTCGACCAGCACATCCGCCTCGGCGATGATCCGCCGCGCCAGGTCCTGTCCGTCCCCGGTGCGCAGGTCGAGCGTCACCGACTTCTTGTTGCGGGCGAGGATCGGCCACCACAGGGACTTGCCGTGCGGCTTCTCCCGTCCCCACTCCCGCATCGGGTCGCCCGTGCCCGGCGGCTCCAGCTTGATGACTTCGGCGCCGAAGTCGCCGAGGAGCTGCCCGCAGAACGGACCGGCGAGAAGCTGGCCCATCTCCACGACGCGAACGTCGCCCAGCGCGCTGAGGGAAGGCCGGGGGTCGGTCATGGTTCCTCCGTCGGGGTGGTGGAAAGGCTGGCGGCGGCCGCGCGCAGATGGGAGAGCATCACCGAGGCCGCCCAGTCGGGGTCGCGGGCGGCCACGGCGTCGACGACCTCGCGGTGGTGGGCCATGCTCCGCGCCATCGTCACCGGGTCGTACCTGCGGAAGGTGTCGAGGATGAGGGGGGCGTGCATGACGGACGTCAGCATCGCCGGGAGGCGCCCGTTGCCCGAGCCGTCGATCAGCGCCGTGTGGAAGCGGGAGTTGAGCCGGGCGACCTCGGCGAGTTCGCCTCGCGCGACGGCCTCGTCCATCGCCTCGCACAGGCCCCGCAGCTTCGCCAGGGCCGCCTCACCGACGCCGACGCGGGCGGCCCGGGCGGCGGCGTAGGGCTCCAGCAGGCAGCGCAGCTCGAAGATCTCCGCGATGTCGGACTCCGACCACCGGGCCACCCGGGCGCCGCGATGCGGCAGGACCTCGACGAGCCCGTCGGAGTCGAGCCGCTGCAGCGCCTCGCGCACCGGGGTGCGCGACAGGCCGAGGGCCTGTGCCAGTTCGGCCTCGCCCAGGCGGGCCCCGGGAAGGATCTCCCGCTCGAGGATCATCCGCCGGAGCGCGTCGTAGGCGGTGTCCGCCGCGCGGCCTCCGGTCGGCATGTGTTCCCCTCTCCTCTGGATGTTGTATGCAATCTAAGGAAGAATCCCGATGGAGACAAGCACTGTCCAGGGACTGGGACAAACATTGCATACAAACTCGCACATCACAGTGCTGGAGGTCGGGCCCCGCGACGGGCTGCAGAACGAGGAGCGGGTCCTGTCGCCCGACGACCGGATCGCCCTCATCGAGCGCTGCGCCGCGGCCGGGGCCCGCCGGATCGAGGCGGTCTCGTTCGTGCACCCCGGCCGGGTGCCCCAGATGGCGGGCGCCGAGGAGGTCATGAAGGGCGTCCCGCGCGGCGCGGGAGTGTCCTACAGCGGGCTCGTCCTCAACCGCCGCGGCCTGGACCGTGCCCTGGCCGCCGGGGTCGACGAGGTGAACGTCGTGGTGGTCGCCTCCGACACCTTCTGCCGCCGTAACCAGGGCTGCACCACCGACGAGGCCCTCGCCGCCTGGGACGTGATCGCCGCGGCGGCGCACGACGCGGGCGTGCCCGCCGGGATGACGATCGCTGCGGCCTTCGGCTGCCCGTTCGAGGGCGAGACACCGCCGGAGCGCGTCGCGGAGATCGCTCGCAGGGCCGAGGCCGCGGGCGCGTTCGAGGTGGCGCTGGCCGACACGATCGGGGTGGGGGTGCCCGCCCAGGTCCGCGATCTGGCCCGCCGCACCCGCGCGGCCGCCTCCTCGGCGGCGCTGCGCTTCCACTTCCACAACACGCGCAACACCGGCTACGCCAACGCCCTCACCGCCGTCGAGGAGGGTGCGGCGGTCCTGGACGCCAGCGCGGGCGGCTTCGGCGGCTGCCCGTTCGCCCCCGCCGCCACGGGCAACATCGCCACCGAGGACCTGCTCTACGCCCTGGAGCGCAGCGGCGTCGGAACGGGCATGGACATGGCCGCGATCGCCGAGACCGGCACCTGGCTGGGCACCCTGCTCGGCAAGCCCGCCCCGGCTCTCCTCGGCCGCGCGGGGCCCTTCCCCTCCTGAACGGTGTCCGCTCGAAAGGTCAGGGGGCGGGCGGCAGGCCGAGGGCCCGGATGTTCAGGGCGTCCAGGGTGTCGAGCAGCCTGCCGGTGGCGTCGGAGTCCTCCTCGCCCTGGACGAACCACAGATAGAGGGAGTGGTCGACCATCGCCGCGAGGGCGCGGGCCGTCATCTCGGGGTCCAGGGCGGCGTCGACCAGGCCCTCACCCTGCCAGCGTTCGATCGCGCGGGCGGAACGGGCGACGGCGGTGGCGCGGTGCTTGCGCCGCAGCTCCTTGAACTCCTCGTTGAACGTGGCGACCTGCTCGATGATCGCCATGATCTTGGCGTTGCGCAGGTAGCCCTCGTAGTACTCGCGGTTGGCGCGGCGGATCCGGTCGGCGGGCTCCCGGCCGGGGGAGGGGAAGCGATGCGCCGTCATGTCCGCGAACAGGCGGTCGGCGACCTCCAGGAAGATCGCTTCCTTCGAGGGGAAGTAGGTGTAGAAGGAGCCGTAGGCGACCGCGGCGTGCCGGGCGATGTGGCTGACCCGGGTGTCGATGAACCCGCGCTCCTCGAACACCTCGCGCGCGGCGGCGATCAGCTTCTCCCGGGTCCGGATGCCCCGCTCGGTGAGTGGCGTATCGCCGCTGTCCATGGGCGGTCCCTTTCCTCGCGCGTTCCCCGTGGGGGTTGACAATCCGATGATCGCAGGAACATGATCCGAGCGTCGGCCAACTTGATATGACTGTCAAGTCGCCTTGGTGGAGAAGGAGACAACATGACGCCCCCCGTCGCCAACACCGAGTTCGAGCTCGGCGGCATCAACCACCTCGCCCTGGTCTGCGCGGACATGCGGAGGACCATCGACTTCTACTCCGGTGTCCTCGGCATGCCGCTGGTGAAGACCCTGGACCTGCCGAACGGCATGGGCCAGCACTTCTTCTTCGACTGCGGCGGCGGCAACTGCCTGGCCTTCTTCTGGTTCCCCGGCGCCCCCGACGGCGTCCCGGGTCTCTCGGCCCCCGCCACCCGTCCTGAGCAGGGCGAGCTGGTCAGTGCCACCGGCTCGATGAACCACGTGGCCTTCCATGTGCCCGCCGGCCGGTTCGAGGAGTACCGGACCAGGCTCAAGGCCAAGGGCGTCGCCGTCAGCCCGATCCTCAACCACGACGACAGCCCCGCCGGTGTCGCCCGCACCCCGCACGAGGGCGTCTTCGTCCGCTCCTTCTACTTCCAGGACCCCGACGGGGCCCTGCTGGAGTTCGCCTGCTGGACGCGCGCGTTCACCGACGCCGACGTCTCCCACCCGCCCCGCACCGCAGCCGACCGCACCGCCCCCGCCCCCACCCCAGCCTGAGAGGACACACCATGCCACGTCTCCGCGAAGTGCCCCGCGCCGAGGTCACCGACGAGCAGATCCTCTTCTTCTACGACCATCTGTTCGCCCCGGACCGCGACCCCGCCGTCGACCACGGCACCGCCACCGGCAGCCCCGGCGACTGGTGGACGGTCTTCGCCAACTCCCCCGACGTCTTCCGGCACGCCGTGCGCGGCTTCGCCCTCTACCGCAACGCCGCCCTCGATCCGGTGCTGCGCGAGCTCGGCCAGTGCCGGGCGGGCTGGGCACGCGGCAGCCAGTTCGTGTTCTCCCAGCACTGCAAGCAGATGCGCGCCCTCGGCATGCCCGAGGAGAAGATCGCGGGGATCCCGTACTGGCAGACCGCCGAGTGCTACACCCCGCTGGAGCGCGCGGTCCTCGCCTACACCGACGGCATCGTCCTGGACGGCGGCCGCGTCGCCGACGAGGTCTTCGCCGTCCTGCGCAAGGAGCTCACCGACGCCGAGATCCTCCAGCTCACCTACATCACCTGCCTGTACGAGATGCACGCGACGATGTCCAAGGTGCTGAGGCTGGAGTTCGACGACCGTCCCGAGCCGATCATCGAGGTCGCCGCGCCGGAGGGCTACGGAAACCGGGACATCTCCGCCGACCTGGCGGGGGAGGGCTGATCCACTTCCCCGTGCCGGACCCGGTGGCGGCCCGCGCGAGGCGTTGACAGCCGGCGGCGGGCGAGCGACAGTGATCGTCCGCGGGGCGGAGGAGGAGAACATGGTCACGCCGCCGGTACCCCGGGTGACGGGCGGGCGCACTTCGCTGCCCGGCGCCGGGCAGCACTGGATCGACCAGATCCTGCGCCACGCCCACCAGTCCCCGGAGCGGATCGCGTTCCGGTTCGGGGAGCGGGCGATCACCTGGGACGCCCTCAACCGCAGGATCCGCCGGTTCGCCGGCGCCCTCGCGGCGGCAGGGGTGGGGCCGGGCGACCGGGTGGCGGTCCTCATGGGCAACCGCCCGGAGATGATCGAGACGGTGCTCGCCGCGAACGTGCTCGGCGCGATAGCGGTCCCGGTGAACTTCCGGCTGACCGCCCAGGAGGCGGCCTACGTCCTGGCCGACTCCGGCGCGGTCGCGCTGGTCGCCGACGCCGACCTCGCCCCGCTCGCCGCCTCGGTGCGGGGGTCGCTGTCGGGACCGGCCGTGTTCGTGGCCGCGGGCGGGGCGGCGGACGCCCTGTCCCATGAGGCGATCATGGAGGGGCCGGACCTTCCCGTGCCGGCCGTGCTGATCGACGAACGGGCCCCCGCCCTGATCATGTACACCTCCGGCGCCACCGGACGGCCGAAGGGCGCGGTGCTCTCCCACCTGAATCTCCACGCCCAGGCCGGAACCGTGATCCGGCACTGGCGGCTGTTCCGCGACGACGATGTGAACCTGTGCGCGTCGCCGATGTTCCACATCGCGGCCATCGGCTCGATCGCCCCGATGATCGCGCTCGGCGGCACCACGGTGATCATGCCGAGCGGGCGGTTCGACCCCGGGGGGCTGCTCGGGGCCGTCGAGCGGTGGAGCGTCACCCATCTGTTCCTGGTTCCGGCCCAGTGGCAGGAGCTCGTCGCGCTGCCGGAGGCCGGACGCCGCGCCGCGTCCCTGCGGGTCATGTGCTGGGGCGCCGCGCCCGCGAGCGTCACGCTCCTGACGGCGATGGCGGAGGCCTTCCCCGGCGTCGCCAACGTCGCGACCTTCGGCCAGACCGAGATGTCGCCAGTGACCTGCGTCCTGGACGGAGACGACGCCCTCGCCCGGATCGGCTCGGTCGGCAGGCCCGTCGCGACCACGAGCGTCCGGATCGTGGACGACGCCATGAACGACGTGCCGCGCGGCGAGGTCGGCGAGATCGTCTACCGCGGCCCCGGCGTCATGACCGGCTACTGGAACGACCCGGCGGCCACCGCCGAGGCGCTGAGAGGCGGCTGGTTCCACTCGGGCGACCTCGTGCGCGAGGACCCCGACGGCTTCCTCTACGTCGTCGACCGCAAGAAGGACATGATCATCTCGGGTGGGGAGAACATCTACTGCGCCGAGGTCGAGAACGCTTTGGCCGCCCACCCGGCCGTCGCCGACGTCGCCGTCGTGGGCGCCCCGCATCCCCGCTGGGGCGAGACCCCGGTGGCGGTCGTCGTCGCGCGGGACCCGTCCGCCCCGCCCTCGCTCGACGACCTCACCGCCTGGTGCCGCGACCGACTCGCCCCCTACAAGAAGCCGACCCGCCTGCTCCTCGTGGACGCCCTGCCCCGCAACGCCTCGGGCAAGGTGCTCAAGCCCGCCCTCCGCGCCCTCCTGTGAGCGGGCTCAGGCGGGGGTGGCGAAGTTCTGGGTCCACCAGAGTTTGCCGTCGCCGCTCGCGATGCCGACGCCGACCTGGGTGTAGGCGCAGTTGAGGATGTTCGCGCGGTGGCCCGGGCTGTTCATCCACATGGTCATCACCCCGGACGGGGCGGGGGCGCCGACCGCGACGTTCTCCGACCAGGCGCCCCATCGGTAGCCCTGGGCGGAGATGCGGTCGCCGGGGCTGCTGCCGTTCGCGCCGGTGTGGGTCATCTCCCGGCGCCGCGCCATCTCCGCGGAATGGGCCTGGGCGGACCTGGTGAGGCGCGGGTCGGTGGTGACCGGGCGGCAGCCCTTCTTGGAGCGTTCGGCGTTGACCAGGCGGACGACCTCGTCCGCCGGGGTGGCCGCACGCGTCGGCGGCGGTGGGGCCGAGCGCCTGAGCAGCCGGGGCGGCGTCTCCACCGAGGTGGGGGAGGGAGTGACGGCCGTGGGCGCGGAGGTCACGGCGGGTGCGGCGGCCGGTGGCGGGTCGTCCGGCCGCAGGACCCAGATGAGGGCCGCCACGAGCAGGGTGCCCGCGGCGACCGCGGGCACGAGCGCTCCGCGGCCCGACGGGAGCGCGTGCGCGGCCGACACGGGCCTGACGGGGACGGTGAGCTGGGGCGGCGGGGGCACCAGCAGCATCCCGGCGAGCAGCGTCTCGGCGGGCCGGAGCGCGCCGCGACGGCCTCCGCAGGCCTGGCAGGAGCGGATGTGCCGGGCGAACCTCTTGCGCCAGACGGGCGCGGGCCGCCCGTCCCAGCCGGCGGTGAGCTGCTCCAGCTCGGCGCAGACGCCGGCCGTCGCCAGGGCCGCGACCACGCTCCTGGCGACGTCGAGATGGTCCTTGAGCCGGTGGACCCGCACGGCGGCGTGCGCGGGCGACACCTCCAGCGCCTCGGCGAGCTCGGCGCGGGTCAGCTCCCCCGACGCCTCCAGCCACCACAGGGCGAGCAGATCCCGGTCGGCCTCCTCCAGCCAGCGGGTGGCCTCGGCCAGCTCCTGCCGCTGCTCGGACAGGCCGAGACGGGTGATGGCCGTCTCGGCGAAGTCCGGGTCGGCGGGCTCGGGAACCGACTCGAGCGCGACGGCCCGCGCCCGGTCCGGCGCCGTCCAGCGCCGCCGGACCTGGTTCATCGCGATCGTCACCAGCCAGCCGCGGAACCGCTCCGGCTCCCGCAGCCCGCCCAGCCCGCGCAGGGCCCGCAGCAGGGTGTCCTGGACGACGTCGTCGACGTCGTCGCGCCCGTCGAGGGCCCGCCCCACCACGTTGTAGACGAGGGGAAGGCTGTGGACCATGAGCTGGTCCCTGGCCGCGGGGTCTCCCGCCTGCGCGGCCATGACCAGCTGCCGCTCGCCCGCTTCCACACGCCCTCCTCTCGGCTCGCCGGGTCAGGACCGGCCGAAGTTCTGGGTCCAGTAGTTGTCGTACCAGCCGACGCCGAGCGCCTTCAGGTCGCAGTTGAGGATGTTCGCGCGGTGCCCGGCACTGTTCATCCAGCCGTCCATGACGGCCTTCGCACTCGTGTAGCCGGCGGCGATGTTCTCGGCGGCGCCCCCGGTGTAGCCGGTGCGCTTGATCCGGTCCCACGGCGAGCTGCCGTCCTGGGAGGTGTGGGAGAAGTAGTTGTTGACGGCCATGTCCTTGGAGTGCGCCCGCGCCGAGATCACCAGCTTCGGCTCGCGCCGCAGGGCCGGGCAGCCCGCCTTGGCGCGCTCGGCGTTGGTCAGCACGAAGACCTGCTCCTCCCTGGAGTTCATCGTCGTGGAGCCTACCGGCGGCGCCTGCGACGGCTTGGGGGTGGGCCGCGTCGAGGACGGCTTCGGCGTGGGCTTCGGCCGCGTGCTCGTCTTCACCGGCTTCGGCGTGGGCACCGGCCTGGCCGGAGTCTTCTTCTTCACCGCCTTCGTCTTCGTGGGCGTGGCCTTGGGGCTCTTCGCGTCCTCGGCGGGGCCGGTCGTGGGCTCCTCGGTGGGATCCGCGACCTCCTCCGGCTGGCTGGACACCGGAGAGACGTCGGCCTCGGGCGGCAGCGCGACCGGCTTCTCCGACGGCCCGCACCCGGCCAGCACGACCACCACGGCACCCAACGCCAACGACCTGGAAAGGACTCTCATGTTCACCCGCACTGCTCTCACCTCTGGACAAGTGGATCGACACTCTCAAGACCCCGCTCCTACAGGAGGATTACCGAAATATCGCCAGAAAAGTTCAGACGCCCGTAGTCCTACGGCGGGTACACGGCGCGTCGAGGAGCGGAGGAGGATCTCCGCCTCGATCGCCGCGTCGTCCAGGAAGAGGAGGCGTTCGGGCCTGCGGTCCTGAGCGCGGTAGGGGATCCACCGTTCTGGAGCTTGACGGCGTGGTGGAGCGGCCTGTCGGGATCGCCCGAGGCGACGGCCTCGGGACAAGCGGCTGGGTCAGGGACTCGGCGAAGTCAAGGAACTCCCCGGTATCCACGGGACGCCGTGAGCTCGTCCCGCTGCCCGGAAAAAGGCCCTCGAGAATGTTCGCCCCCCGCGACAGAAGCGCATGCCGATGCCTCGCCTGCGGAATTCCACTGCGATACCCGGTCTCCTTGGTGATCACATCCTGCTCGAGAATCGTGACCCCGGAAAAATGGCCGGCCAGAACCGAGCGGCCATCAGGCCCCCGAATCCCGCTCCGGCCACCACGGCATGGCCGGTCATCGTCATCATCCTCGACTTCGACGAAGAAGCCCTGGTCCCGGGAGGTGAGAGGCCTCACTGGACGACCGTGGTGCAGGACGATCCCGAATGATCAACAATTCTGATGGGGGGCTGGATATCGCCCGATGGCCGTCCTTGGAATTCCTTTGGATGTGAGGGATGAGAGTGTTTCCGGAGGCTCCGGAAATGTCGCGATGCAAGCCGTTCCAAGGGATGGGGAGAAGCGCTCGCCGCTGGCCGACGAGGGCGACGTCGTCGGTTGACGCACGGCGAGACGCAGGATCTTGGTGTGTCGTGGCCGAACCCTCGCCGACCTGCGTGTGTCCTGTTGCTTCGGACTTACCGCCCGGTAGTGTGACTGCCCGTCCCATGAGGTTCTTTCCACCCCGGAGTTGCGCAGATGCGTCGTCGAGCTGTGCTGTTGGCCGTTCCCGTTGTGCTGGGCGCGTCGTTGGCGGGGTGTAGCGGTGGGTCGGCGGAGCCCGAGGTGAAGGTGAAGGGGTCCTTCGGGGCGCGTCCCGAGGTGGAGTTTCCCAAGAAGTCGTCGCCGGACGGGAAGCTGGCCCTGTCGACCCAGATCAAGGGCGACGGCGCGAAGGTCGCCGACGGGGATCTCGTGATCGCCAAGTACGTGGGCTACGCGTGGCGGAAGGCCTCCGACCCGAAGCTGCTGGGGAGCAGCTACCAGGGCGCGGGGCCGGGTGCCTTCCCCTCCTGGAACCTGGTGCCGGGGCTGAAGAAGGCGCTGGTCGGGTCGAAGGTCGGCAGCCGGGTGGTGGCCGTCATCCCGCCCAAGGAGGGCTACGGCACCCAGGGGTCGGCGCGGCTCCAGGTGACGGGCGAGGACACGCTGGTCTACGTCCTGGACGTCGTCGGCACCTACCCCAAGGGAGCCTCGGTCGAGGCGCCGAAGGCCCTGGACGAGGCCGGTCTCCCGACGGTCTCCGGCGACGCGGTCCCCACGATCGGGATCCCGAAGGGCGCGGCCCCCTCGAAGCTGACGGTCCGGGCGCTGACCCAGGGCACCGGGGACACGGTGCGGTCCGGCCAGCTCCTGGCGATCCAGTACGTCGGGGCGCTCTGGCGCAACGGGAAGGTCTTCTCCTCCTCCTGGGGCGACAACAAGGTCTACGCCGCGGTGATCGGCGCCGAGCGGGTCATCAAGGGCTGGGACGAGGCCCTGGTCGGCCAGAAGGTCGGCAGCCGCCTCCTGGTGATCACCCCGCCGGCCATGGCGTACGGGGCGAAGGGCCAGAAGGGGCTGCCGAAGTACGGCATCAAGTCCGGCGACACCCTCGTCTACGTGATCGACGTCCTCGGCGCTTACTAGAGGCGCGTACTAGAGGAGCGTCGCGGTGTGGCGGCCCGCCGCGGCGCAGGTGAGGAAGTACTCCAGGTCGCCGTCGAGGCGGCGGCCCATGGTCGACATGCGGACGCCCCAGGCCTTCTCGTCGGCGGCGAGGCCGTCGGCCAGGCCGTCGACGGGGACGCGCACGAGGTCGTGCTTCTGGGCGAGCGCGGTGGCCTGCGCGGTGACGCGGGCGCCGAACTCGCCCGGCAGCACGGGAACGGGGACCTCGGCCCTGGCGAGGGCGACCCGGCCGTAGGCGGTCAGGCTGTGGTGGGAGATCCCGACGTGGCGCTCCCTGGCGTCGCCCGAGCTGACCCGCAGCGAGGCGACGGCGCGGCCGTGCAGCGCGGCGGTGGCGTTCACGGCCTCGCCCGCCGAGACCCCGGAGAAGCCCCATTTCGTGCCGGTGCCGAGGTTGCCGGGGCCCTGGGCGAGGATCGCGACGTCGGCGTGCAGGACGAGCCGGGCGGCCAGCAGCCCGGTGTGGACGGTCACGGCCTCCAGGTCGCCGCCGAACGCCTGCCCGACCGTGACGGTCGCCGCGAGGGCCCCGGCGTCCTTCAGCTGGGCGATCGACATCGAGAACCAGGCCGGCAGCGCGCCGCCGTCGGGCATCACGTACACGACCCGGGCGTCGGGCCGGTCCCGCAGCAGCCCCGACAGCAGGGCGGGCAGCGCCGAGTGGAGATCGGCGACGATCACCGGCATCCCGCCGAGGGAGTCGGCCTCGGCCAGGACGTCATGGTGGGGGGAGTCCTGCTCGTCGGCGCCGAGCACGGTCGCCTGGAGCGGCGTGTACCTGGCCTTGACCAGGTGCCCGGGGCCGGTAGGGTCGGGCGGCAGCCGGTCGGGGATCGCGACCACCATCGCGTAACCGCCCGTCCCCAGCCCCATGGCGAGGGCGGTGGTGTTCAGGAGCACCTCGTCGCCGGGCTCGGGCCGTCCCACGAGCGCGGGGTAGGCGAGGCCGCGCGCGGCCGTCCCGTCGATCGTCACATCGAGCTCGACCGCCCCCGGCCACTCCCGGCGGATGCCTTCTACTGTTCCTTTGCGCCATCGGATCACGTGGAAGACGGTAGCGTTTGGCGCAACGAGGGGAAGGTTGAATGTCGCGGCGCAAGACGGAACGTCTCCTGCATCTGGTGGTCCTTTTGCTGGCCACACGCCGGTACCTGACGGCCGAGCAGATCCGGCAGGCCGTTCCGGGCTACCCGGACTCCGACGAGGCCTTCAAGCGCATGTTCGAACGCGACAAGGAAGAGCTGCGGGAGCTGGGGATCCCCCTCGAGGTCGGCAGCGACGAGGATGACACCGGCTACCGGATCCCGCCGCAGGCCTATGAACTCCCCGACATCCACCTGACCCCCGACGAGGTGGCCGTGCTGGGCCTGGCCGCGCGGGTGTGGCAGCAGACCAATCTCGCCGAGGCCGCCTCCGGGGCGCTGTTCAAGCTGCGCGCCGCCGGGATCGACGCCGACCCCTCGGGCTCCTCGGTGCTCGAGCCGAGGGTCGGCGCGGACGAGCCCGCCTTCCCCGCGCTCTACGAGGCGGTGAGGGACCGCCGGGTCGTCGAGTTCGCCTACAAGTCGATGTCGGGGAGCGGGCTCCAGAACCGGGTCGTCGAGCCCTGGGGGCTGGCCTCGCGGCGGGGCCGCTGGTACCTGGTCGGGCACGACCGGATGCGGCAGGCCCAGCGGGTCTTCCGGCTGAGCCGGGTCCAGAGCGAGGTCGTCCAGCGGGGTGCCGCCGGGGCGGTGACCGTCCCCGACGGGGTCGACATCAAGAAGATCGCCTTCGAGTGGGGCGAGCCGCCGGCCGAGCGCAGGACGGCGAAGGTCCGGCTGCGCAGGGGCGGCGCCCAGGGGGTCCGCCGGTGGGCCAGCACCGTGACCTTCGTCGACGACGAGTGGGACGAGGCCGTCCTCGCGGTCTGGGACGTCGACCAGTTCGCCGCGACCCTGGCGCGGTTCGCCGCCGAAGTCCACGTGATCGATCCGCCGGACCTGCGCGACGCGGTGATCCGGCAGCTGAAAGGGGTGCTCGCGTGAGGCCGACGACCTCTGCCGACCGGCTGTCGAGGCTGCTCGCGCTCGTCCCCTACGTCGTGGCGCGGGACACCGTGTCGGTGACCGAGGCCGCCGAGGCGTTCGGCGTCACCGAGAAGCAGCTCCGCGAGGATCTCAACCTGCTGTGGTGCGTGGAGCTGCGCTCGCCCGATCCGTACTGCCCGATCGACCTGTCCTACGAGGGCGGCGACATCACCGTCTCCGAGGCCGAGTCGATCTCGCGCCCGCTGCGGCTGGGCGCGGACGAGGCCGCCGCGCTGCTGGTGGCCTTGCGGATGCTGGCCGAGCTGCCGGGCGCCGCCGAGGACGACGCCATCACCCGGGTGATCGCGAAACTGGAGGCGGCGGCGGGAGAAGCGGCGGGGATCGCGGCGCGTCAGGTGGCCGTCCAGGTCGACCAGCGGCGCGGCCCGACCCTGACGGCCATCCAGGACGCCCTGCGCGACGGCCGCAGGCTGCACCTCACCTACTACGTGGCGGGCCGGGACGAGAACACCGCCCGCGACGTCGACCCGATGCGGGTCCTGGTCGTCGAGGGCCGCTCCTACCTGGAGGGCTGGTGCCGGAGGGCGGACGCCGTCCGGCTGTTCCGCCTCGACCAGATCGTGAAGATCGAGATCCTGGACGTGGCCAGGGAGATCCCGGCCGAGGCGAAGCTCCGCGACGTCGACGCGGGCCTGTTCCAGGCGTCGGCGACCGACATCCGGGCGGTGCTGGACCTCACCCCGTCGGGCCGGTGGGTCGCGGAGTACTACCCGTGCGAGTCGGCCGAGGAACTGGGCGAGGGGCGGCTGCGGGTGGTCCTGCGGACCGCCGATCCGCGCTGGGTCGTCGCGCTGGCGCTTCGCCTGGGCGACCAGGGACGCCTGGTGGCCCCCGGTGACCTGGCCCAGCGGGTCAGGTCCGAGGCCGAAGCGGCCCTGGCGCTTTACGCCTGATGCGCTAGGTTGGGCGTCGTGGGTTGGGCGATGGGTTCTGTGCTGCTGGCCTCCGCCGGCCTGTGTGTCCTGGCGTTCTGTGCTTTCAAGGTCTTCTTGGGGGTCAGGTCGCTGGGAGGTGAACTGGAACGGACGCGGAAACGGCTGGAACCGCACCAGGCGGAATTGAAGCGTCAGGTCGATGCCCATAAGCGCCGAGACGAGTAGTATTCAGGCGTTTCGGCAAGGAAACCGCTTACTGGTAACAAACTTGCATGTTTTACCTGGCGGAAGCGCTGTGTTACCGGAAAGCTGGCGTACGATCGAAGCCAGTAGACCTGCGGATAGAGGACGTGACATGGATCTGGGCCCCTGGGAGATCGCGATCATCGCGGTCGTCATTCTGGTGCTGTTCGGCTCGAAGAAGCTGCCGGACACCGCCCGTTCGCTGGGTCGTTCCCTGCGTATCTTCAAGTCCGAGACCAAGGGACTTCACGAGGACGAGAAGGCCGCCGCCGCCGCTCCCGCGACGCCCGCTCAGCCGACCCCGGCCGAGCGCGCCGCGCAGCTGCGCGAGGAGGCCGCCAAGATCGAGCAGGGTCAGCTGCCTGCCGGTGAGGGCACCACGCTGAACGGCGTTCCGGTGAACCAGGACCAGGTCAACCGCACCTCCTGATCCCTTCCCCTTCCTGACAGGCGAACGATCTTCTGATGAAGCTGATGAATGGCTCTCGGGGCGAAGGCGACCCCGAGGGCCGGATGCCTTTGCTCGAACACATTCGCGAGCTACGCAGCCGCCTCCTGAAGGCCCTTTTCTTCCTGCTCATCGGAGCGATCATCGGCTTCCTGGTCTTCGACCAGGTGTGGGACTTCCTGCAGAAGCCGTACTGCAAGCTCGAGGTCAACAAGGGCGAGGACGCCGGGACCTGTGGTCTCTACGTCACCGGCCTGACGGCGGGCTTCTTCGTCTACCTGAAGATCGCCCTGATCATCGGCGCGATCCTCTCCTCGCCCTTCTGGCTGTACCAGCTCTGGGCCTTCGTCGCCCCCGGGCTGCACCACCGCGAGAAGCGGTGGACCTACATCTTCCTGGCCTGCGCTATCCCGCTGTTCCTCTCGGGCGCCGCACTGGCCTACTTCACCCTGGACAAGGGTCTGACCATCCTGCTGGGGTTCACCCCGGGCGGGGTGACGAACATCGTGACGATCGACAGCTATCTCGGCTACATGATCGCGATGTTGCTGATCTTCGGCATCTCGTTCGAGCTCCCGCTGTTCGTGGTCATCCTGAACCTCGCGGGCGTGCTCAGCCACGAGAAGCTCGCCAAGCACCGCCGAATGATCATCTTCGGCCTGTTCGTCTTCGCCGCGGTCGCCACCCCCAGCGCCGACCCCTTCACGATGCTGGCGCTGGCCCTGCCGACCGTCGTGCTGTTCCTCTTCGCCGAGCTGATCGCGTTCTTCCACGACAAGCGCAAGGCCAAGCGGACCGAGCTCTACGACGGCCTGAGCGACGACGAGGCCTCCGTGATCGAGGACGAGCCCTACGACATCGGGACTCCCGAGCCGCTCGACCGATAGGTCGTTTCCGGACCGGTGTGAAACCCGGTGGGAATCGTGGGCCGTGAAACCCTAGGCTGGAGGCATGAGTTCTCCCGCTGAGCGTTACGCGGCCCACAAACGCAATGTCGACCAGAACGGGCCCGCATTGCGGGAGTTCCGGGGGCTGTACGACTTCGAGCTCGACGGGTTCCAGCTCGAGGCCTGCCGGGCCCTCGAAGGCGGCGACGGCGTCCTGGTGGCGGCCCCGACGGGCTCGGGAAAGACCGTCGTGGGCGAGTTCGCCGTCCACATGGCCCTGCGCGAGGGCCGCAAGTGCTTCTACACCACGCCGATCAAGGCGCTGTCGAACCAGAAGTACGGCGACCTCGCCAAGCGGTACGGCGCCCGGAACGTCGGCCTGCTGACCGGCGACAACAGCGTCAACGGCGAGGCCCCGATCGTCGTCATGACCACCGAGGTCCTGCGGAACATGCTGTACGCGGGGTCGCAGACCCTGGCGAACCTGGCGTTCGTGGTCATGGACGAGGTCCACTACCTGGCCGACCGGTTCCGCGGCGCCGTCTGGGAAGAGGTGATCATCCACCTCCAGGAGTCGGTGCGGGTGGTCGCCCTGTCCGCGACGGTCTCCAACGCCGAGGAGTTCGGCGAGTGGCTGCAGGCCGTCCGCGGCGACACGACCGTGATCGTCGACGAGCACCGGCCGGTCCCGCTGTTCCAGCACATGCTGGTCGGGCACCGCCTGTACGACCTGTTCGTGGACTCCGGCAAGGACGAGCGCGCCAAGGTCAACCCCGAGCTCCGCCGCATCTCCCTCGACGACGTCCGCAAGAACAAGATCAATTCGGGCCGCCGTACGGGCCGCCGCCGCGACCACAGGCCCCAGCGGTTCCGGCCGCCCATGCGCGCCGACGTGATCGAGCGCCTCGACCGCGAGGGCCTGCTCCCCGCGATCACCTTCATCTTCAGCCGGGCGGGCTGCCAGGCGGCCGTCGAGCAGTGCCTGCACTCGGGGCTGCGGCTGATCTCCCGCGAGGACTCGAAGATCGTCCGGGAGCTGGCCGAGGAGCGCACCCACGACATCCCCGAGGCCGACAAGCACGTCCTGGGCTACTACGACTGGCTGGCGGGGCTCGAGCGCGGCCTGGCCGCCCACCATGCCGGCATGCTCCCGGTCTTCAAGGAGGTCGTGGAGGAACTGTTCGCCCGGAACCTGATCAAGGCGGTGTTCGCCACCGAGACCCTCGCGCTGGGCGTCAACATGCCCGCCCGCACTGTAGTGATCGAGAAGCTCGACAAGTGGAACGGCGAGGCCCACGTCGACCTGACTCCGGGGGAGTACACCCAGCTCACCGGGCGGGCCGGCCGCCGCGGCATCGACGTCGAGGGCCACGCGGTGGTCATCTACCAGCCCGGGATGGACCCCGGGAGCGTCGCGGGCCTGGCCAGCACCCGCACCTACCCGCTCAACTCCAGCTTCCGGCCGTCCTACAACATGGCGGCCAACCTGGTCGGGGCGGTCGGCCGTGAGCGCGCCGCCACCCTGCTGGAGGAGTCGTTCGCCCAGTTCCAGGCCGACCGGGCCGTCGTCGGCCTGGCCCGCCAGCTGCGCAAGTCCGAGGAGGCCATGCAGGGCTACGCCGACGCGGCCCGCTGCCACATGGGCGACTTCATGGAGTACGCCGCGCTGCGCCGCGCCCTGTCGGACGCCGAGACCGACCTGTCGCGCTCGCGGGCCGGCTCTCGGCGCCTGGAGGTGGCCCGTTCCCTGGAGCGGCTGCGCCCCGGTGATGTGATCATCGTTCCGGCGGGCCGTAGCGCCGGGGCCGCCCTGGTGCTGGACACCGGCATCGCCAAGCGCTCCGACGGGCCCGCGCCGCTGGTGCTGCTCGACAGCCGCCAGGTCAAGCGGCTGACGCTCGCCGATTTCGCCGCGCCGGCGGAACCGGTCGAGAAGGTCAAGATCCCCAAGTGGTTCAGCCCGCGCAACCCCCAGCACCGCAAGGACATGGCCGCGACGCTGCGCGCCAAGGTCCCGCACGGCGACGTCAAGGCGGCGCGCGGCGGCCGCGGCGGCGGTTCCGAGGGCGACGACGCCGAGATCAACCGGATCAGGACCGAGCTGCGGCGCCATCCCTGCCACGGCTGCGACGAGCGTGAGGACCACGCCCGCTGGGCCGAGCGGTACTTCCGGCTCGAGCGCGAGAGCTCGGGCCTGCGGCGCAGGGTCGAGTCCCGCTCGCAGGTGATCGCCCGGACCTTCGACCGGGTCTGCGGCGTCCTGGAGCAGCTCGGCTATCTCAAGAACGGGACCGTCACCGAGGCAGGAAAGCGCCTGTCGCGGATCTACTCCGAGCTGGACCTCCTGACGGCAGAGAGCCTGCGCGAGGGGCTCTGGGAGAACCTGGGAGCCGCGGAGCTGGCCGCCTGCGTCTCCGCATTGGTGTTCGAGTCGCGTCAGCCGGACGACGCGACCCCGCCGAAGATCCCCCCGGGCACCCGCGACGTCCTCACCTCGATGGTCAGGCTCTGGGGTGAGCTGGAGAACGTGGAGAAGGACAACCAGGTCGCCTTCCAGCGCGAGCCCGACCTGGGCTTCGCCTGGGCCGCCTACCGCTGGACCGGTGGCGCGGACCTCGACGACGTGCTCGGCGAGGCGGGGATGACCGCGGGCGACTTCGTCCGCGCGGTCAAGCAGCTGATGGACCTGCTCGGCCAGATCGCCGACGCCGCAGGCGAGGGAAGGGTGAGAACGACCGCCAGAAAGGCCGCCGACGCCATGCGACGCGGAGTGATCGCCTACTCCTCGGTGGCCTAGCCACCAGGGGATATGCGGCAATTACGGACAAACCCAAACCGGGGGGATGTTAGTCCCCCCGGTTTTCGGTGATCAGTGGGCTGCACACCCCCATCAAAGGAGGACCCATGTTCGCCATCGCAGCCGCCATCGTCTTCGGCCTCGCCCTGCTGTTCGATCTCGCCGACGTCTCCTCGGACGCCTTCGACTACGCGACTCTCGTCACCGTCGGCCTGCTGTTCATCTCACTGCACCTCGCCGGCTTCGGCACCGCGACCAACTGGCGCAGCGGCTGGAACAACCGCCGCCGCACCCGCAGGTAATGCCGGATAGCCGAACAGCACCTTCCTCGACCGCGGGTCCGCCTCACTGAGGCGGACCCGCACCGCTTCACCCAGCGGCAGACCCTCCCCGGTGACCTTCCCCAGGACCGACGGGTCGACGAGCTGGACCGTGCCGCCCTTGCGGTGCTCTCCCGGCAGCTCGGCCTCGACCACGACGGCGTCGAAGACCTCGCCGGCCCGGTCGGCGAGCAGGACCGCCTCCACCAGGTCCAGGCAGGCCCGCTCGATCTCCGAACCGTGCCGCAGGCTCCGCTCCATCACCTCGCCGAGCTTCGGCAGCGCCTCGGTGACCCAGGCGGGAACCGGGCTCCCCGACGTCAGGGCCAGGCAGATCTCCAGCGCGTACCGGTCGGCGAGCCGCCGCAGCGGGGCCGTCACATGCGCGTAGGGGGCGGCGACGGCCGCGTGCCTGGCGTCGTCGCCCTCGGGCACCGGCAGGTCGGCGGCACCGCGGTCGAAGGCGGTGTAGCCCGCCCCGCGCATCAGCGTCGAGGCGGCGCGGAAGAACGCCACCTCTCTGCCGCCCACTGTGGTCAGCGACCGGATGACGGCACCGTAGGACCAGCCGTCCGGCCAGCCGATCCCGAGCGCCGAGGCGATCCTGCGCAGCCGCTCCAGGGCCTCGGGCTGCGGCGGCGGCATGGTCCGCAGGAAGCCGACCCCGCCCTCGAGCATGATCTGCGCGGCGGCACGGCCGGTCAGCAGCGAGATCTGGGCGTTCCACTGCTCGCTGCCCAGGCCGTCCCTGAACACCAGCCGCCAGCCGTCCGCGCCCTTGACGGCCTCCTGTTCCGGCAGCGGCAGCGACACCCCGCCGCGGGCCGCCTCCGCTTCGATCAGGAGTTCGCCGATCTCCTTGAGCAGCGCGATCCGCGGATCGTCCGGGACGGCCGTGGCGTAGTCGAGACGGTCGCGGCTGCGCACCAGCGCCCGCCGCACCCGGGTCCCGGTCGCCTCGCCGGAGGGGCCGAGATCGATGGTCCACACCACCGCCGGACGGTCCACCGCGGGCAGCAGGCTGGCCGCGCCCTCCGACAGCTCGGGCGGATGCAGCGGCGAACGGCCGTCCGGCAGGTACAGGGTGACGCCGCGCGCCCACGACTCGGCGTCGATCGCCCCGCCGGGTGTCACGAATCCGGCGACGTCCGCGATGGCGTACCAGACGCGGTATCCGCCGTCCGCCCGCTCCAGGAACATCGCCTGGTCCAGGTCCATCGATCCGGCGGGGTCGAGGGTGAAGAACTCCAGGTCCCTCAGGTCCAGCGGCGGCTCGGGCGCCGCCGCCACCGCCGCCTCCGCGTGCACCGCGGGCGGGAAGTCACCGGGGACCGCGAGGTCGGCGCGGATCCTGGTCAGCCCCTCGGCGACCCGGCCGTCGACGGCGTCCGGCTTCAGGAGTACACGACGATGTGCCACCCGTGAAGACTAACCAGTTACCGGCAAAGCGGACCTACAGGTCGTCCAACGATTCCGCGAACAGCCGCAGCCGGGCCGGATCGAGGATGACGGTCTGCCGCCAGCCCGTCGCGATGATGCCCGCCGCGCGCCAGTCCTTGAAGGCCCTCGCCACCGTCTCCCGCGAGGCGTCCACGTAGGAGCCGAGCTCGGCCTGGGACAGCGGCGGCACCTCGATCCCGCCGCCGGCGAAGGGCCGCCCGTTGCGCTCGGCGAGCTCCAGCAGGAACAGCGCGAGCCGTCCCGCCCCGATGAGGGTGCCGGTCTTCACGATCCGCCGGTCGGCCTGCACCAGCCGGTCGACCATCGTCCGGACGACCTTCTGCCATGCGCCGGGGTGGCTGGCGAGGAAGGCGATGAACCTGCTGCCCGACACCGACATCGCCGTCACCGACTGCAGTGCGGTGACGGTGGCGTTGCGGGCGTCGTCGCCGAGGGTTCCCATCTCGCCGATCAGCTCGCCGGGACCGCGCAGCGCCATCAGCCGCTCCCGGCCGTCGGCGTCGGCCACGCTGACCTTCGCCCACCCGGTCCGGATGATCAGGACCTGGTCGGCCGGTTCGCCCTGGTAGCAGAGCGGAGCGCCGTGCCGGAAGCGGCGCGAGCGGCCCGCCTGGGTGAGCGCGGTCTGCTCGGCCTCGTCGAGGGTGTTCCAGAAGTCCATCGGGGGTCTGTCCACGAGCATGGGGGGTCCGTTCGTGAAGGGGCCGGCGACCGGTGAACCGGCGTTCCGCGGGAAGGCCGGGGGAGTGGGGTTGTCGCTCAGCTCCCCGGGAACGCCGGTCGTCCAGTTGTCCTACCCCGAATTTCAGGCCAGGAGTTGCAGAACCAGGGTCCAGAGTGAGAAGCCCAGTCCTGTGGCCATCGCCCACGACTGCGCGCGATAGGCCCAGTACTGCCGGGTCTCCAGTCCCGCCAGCAGCTGTGTCATGGTGGTCGCCGAGCTGATTCCGGCGCTGGCCCGCTGGAGATGCAGGATCGCCCGGGTGCCGCCACCCAGCAGCGGGAGCAGCAGGAGCGCCAGCACCACCCGTGAGGTGGTCGCCAGGGCGGCCAGGGTCGGGACCTGGATGAGCAGACCGACCCCCATCATGCTGACCGCCCAGCTCGCCAGGGACGTGTCATGGTTGGCCGCACGGGTCACGCGGGCCAGATCGGTCGGGTCCGCGTCGAGCGGCAGGTCCGTACGGGGGTTGCTGAGAATCGCCATCGCCACACCCTCCTGTGCGCTAGGTGGTTCGTCTGCTTCCGAGGAAACACCCAGTCAAGGACCAGTGTTGCGGCTCCCTGCACGCGTCATGTGTGTCACCCGGCACAAGCGCTCAAACCAGGACGTTGAGGAGCCGGTTGATCGGAGAGGCGAGATTCCACTGGTCAGCGAGGGCCACGAGTGTCTCGGGGTCCGCGGGGACGCGCGGGAGGCCGTCCGCGACTTCCACAGGCAAGTCGGTGACGACCCGGCAGACCATCTCCGCCGGGCCGAGGTAGGCACGTGCCGCTTCGAGCTTCTTGCGGCTCCCCGCGGGGAATCCGTCCGTCACACCTGTGTCGAGGGCCTCGGTGATGCCCGCCAGCGAGCCGAACCGGGTGACGAGCGCGGCCGCCGTCTTCTCCCCGACCCCCGGCACACCGGGCAGGCCGTCGGAGGGGTCGCCCCGCAGCGTCGCGTAGTCGGCGTAGGCGCGGCCGGGGATCCCGTACTTCGCCGACACCTCCTTCTCGCCGAGGATCTCCAGGTTCCTGATGCCGCGCGCGGTGTACAGCACCCGCACCTCGCGGTCGTCGTCCACGAGCTGGAACAGGTCGCGGTCGCCCGTCACGATGTCGACCGGGCCCGGATCGTTGTGGGCGAGGGTGCCGATCACGTCGTCGGCCTCGTATCCGGCGAGCTCCGCGCGGGCGATCCCGAACGCGGCCAGGACCGCGTCGATGACGGGGAGCTGGGGGCCGAGGGTGTCCGGGGTCTCCTCCACGTCGACCGACGCGGTCGCCTCGACCACGCGGTGCGCCTTGTAGGAGGGGATCGCCTCGACCCGGAACGCCGGCCGCCAGTCGGCGTCGAAACAGCAGACCAGCCGGTCGGGACGCCGGTCGGCGACCAGCCGGGCGATCATGTCGATGAGGCCGCGGACCGCGTTGACGGGAGTGCCGTCCGGCGCCTTCACCGACTCCGGCACCCCGAAGAACGCGCGGAAGTACAGCGAGGGAGTGTCCAGCAGCATGAGTCCCGGCATGGTGCCTAGCGTATCTTCACCGCCACCAGGCAGGTGTCGTCGTCGGGATTCGCGCCGCCGACCGTGTCGAGCAGCAGCCCCACCCAGTCGTCCAGGGTGTCGCCCGTGCACGCCGAGGCCGCCTTGGTGAGCAGCTCGAAACCGGTGAACAGATCGCGGCCTCGCCGCTCGACGAGGCCGTCGGTGTAGAACAGCAGCCGGTCGTCACTCCGCAGGTGGACGACCGAGGTGGCGAAGGTGACCTCGTCGCTGGCGCCCAGCAGGATGCCCTCGGGCTGCTCCAGCATCACCGCCCGGCCGCCCGAGCACAGGACGGGCGGCGGATGCCCGGCCTGCGCCCACACCAGGGTCCTGGTCGCCGGGTCGAACCGGCCCGCGATGCAGGTGGCGGTCAGTGCGGCCTGCCGGTGCAGCATCAGCTCGTTCAGCCAGCCGAGCAGGACGTCGGGGGAGGCGCCGGTGAAGGCCAGCCCCAGCAGGGCGTTCCGCAGCGAGGCCATCGCCTCCGCCGCGGGCAGGCCGTGCCCTGAGACGTCCCCGATCGCCAGGAACACCTGGCCGTCGGGGAGCTCGGTCGCCTCGTACCAGTCGCCGCCGACCTTGGTCTCGATCTCGGCGGGCAGGTAGCGCAGGGCCGCCTCGATCCCCGGCAGGGGCGACGGGCGGCGGCGCGGCAGGACCGCCCGCTGGAGGCCGACGACCAGCTCGCGCTCCTCGGCGAGCCTGCGCCGCTGCTCCTCGACCTTCTTGCGGCTCTCCAGCAGTTCCTGCTCGGCCTTGCGGCCCTTGGTGATGTCCTGGAACAGGCAGCGCAGGACCGAGGGCTCGCCCGAGCCGTCCAGGACGGGCTCGGCCATCACCCGCAGGTACCGCGCCCCCCTGCCGTGGCGGATGCGTAGCTGGACGTCGGCTGGCTCGCGCAGGCCCAGCAGGGTCCGCATCAGGTTCCCCGCCAGCGCCGTGTCGTCCGAATGGATGCGGGCGCCGACCTCCTCCAGGCTGAGCGGGCCGTCCGCCGAGGACCGGCCGAAGATGACGTAGAGCTGGTCCGACCAGTGGGCTCCGCCCGTCGCGAGGTCCCACTCGGCCCAGCCGAGGTTGCCGATCCGCTGTGCCTGGTCGAGCTGGGCCGACAGGTCGCGGGAGTCGTCGTGGAACTGCCACGACACGAGCAGCCCGTCGCCGACCCGGCAGGCCCGGACGCTCATCAGGGTCGGCACGACCCGGCCGCGCTGCACCGAGGGGTACTCCCGAGGCGGCCTGCGCAGCGGCACCCCCGTCTCGAACGCCTGGACGTAGCAGTCGAACAGGTCCGACATCGCCAGGCCCGGATAGGAGGTCAGCAGCCGCCGCCCGACCAGTTCGCCGGGGCGGGTCCCCGGACGGTCGCGGGCGTCGCCGTTCACGGCGTCCACGTGGAAGTCGACGATCCGGCCGACGCCGTCCCGGATCGGGGACAGCAGCGACGCCGGGCCCTGCATGGCCTCGAGGACCGCCTGGAGCAGGAGCGAACGGTGGTCGGAGTCCGCGCGCGGCCGAGGCACGTCGGGGAGATAGCGGAGCGGATCGAACACGTTCTCGGGTGGTGGAGGTTCCGCGGGGGAGGTCCTGGGCGGAACGACGCCCAGCAGCAGTGCCGCGGCGTCCTCCAGCCGGCTGCCGTCAGCCGCCGCGACGGTAAAGAGATGGTCACGCGCCTCCGGGAGGCCGCATCCCAGTCTCTCGGCGAGCATTCCCGTCGCCTGCTCCACGACAGCGCGGGCCCCGGCCGCGGACCGGTGCGCCTCCAGCTCGAGGCGCAGCCGTTCGACCGTGGCCGCGAGCGCGAGCGCCTGCCCGTCGCCCATCTCGCTCAGCTCCCTCGGATAACTTGGGGCTATGCAAACGGAGGAGTTGTATCCGCCAGAGCGCCTCGCCCGTGTACAGGAGGCTACAGTCCGTGCAGGGCTCGGTGCGGTGTTTCTCACACCCGGGCCTGACCTGCGTTATGTCAGCGGTTACGACGCGCATGCGATGGAACGGCTGACCTGTCTGGTGGTCCCCGCGGCCGGTGAGCCGTTCATGGTCGTGCCGCGGCTGGAGCTGCCCGCCGCCCAGGCCTCGCCCGCGGGCCGGCTCGGCCTGGAGTTCCTCGCCTGGAACGAGACAGAGGACCCGTTCGCCCTGGTCGCCCGGCGGGTGGCCGGGGTGGAGAGGGTCGCCGTCGCCGACCGGATGTGGGCGATGATGGCGCTGCGGTTCCGCGACGCCCTGCCCGGGGTCGAGCAGGTCGCCGCGGGCGAGGTGATGCGGCGGCTGCGGATGCGCAAGTCCGCCGCCGAGGTCGCGGCGCTCCGGGAGGCGGGGGCCGCGATCGACCGGGTCCACCGGGCGGTTCCGCTGCTGCTCAAGCCCGGACGCACCGAGCGCGAGGTGGGCAAGGACATCGCCGACGCGATCCTCGCCGAGGGTCATGTCACCGTCGACTTCGTCATCGTCGCGTCGGGGCCCAACGGGGCGAGCCCCCACCACGAGCTGTCCGACCGGGTCATCCAGCCCGGCGATCCGGTCGTCGTCGACATCGGCGGCACCATGCCGTCGGGATACTGCTCGGACTCCACCCGCATGTACTGCGTCGGGGAGCCGCCCGCGGACTTCCTCGACTACTACGGGGTGCTCCAGACGGCCCAGTCGGCGGCCTGCCACGCGGTCAAGCCCGGCATGACCCCGGAGGCCGTCGACGCCGTCGCCCGCGACCTCATCGCCACCGCCGGGTACGGCGAGCAGTTCCTGCACCGCACCGGTCACGGCATCGGGCTCGAGACGCACGAGCATCCCTACATCGTGTTCGGCAACCACGAACCCCTCGAACCGGGCATGGCGTTCTCCATCGAGCCCGGTATCTACCCGGGTGCGCACGGTGCGCGGATCGAGGACATCGTCGTGTGCACCGAGGACGGATCCGAGCGCCTGAACCTCACCACCCGCGACCTGGTGATCGTCGAGCACTAGATCCACACGCACAAAAATATGAGCCGGGAAAGTCCCTCCGGCTCATATTTTTGTCGTGTTAGCACCCGATAGGCAGGGGTAGGAGTTCGTGCCTCAAACCGAATCGAGGAGCTCACGCATGCGCACCCCCCGTCTCATCGGCGCAGCACTGTCCGCGGGTCTCGTACTCGCATCCGTCTCCGCCTGCGGTGACGACAAGAAGTCGGAGGACAAGTCCCCAGCCACCACCGTCGACCTGAAGGGCGTGACGCTTGAGGTCGGCGGTTCCTGGCAGGCCGGAGGCGGCGAGCAGACCAATTTCCAGAAGGTCCTCGACGACTTCCAGGCCAAGACCGGAGCGACGGTCAAGTTCACCTCGAGCGGCGACAAGCTCGTGACCGTCCTCGCCTCGAAGATCCAGGGCGGCAGCCAGCCCGACGTGGCGATGATGCCGAACAAGGGAGCCCTCGACGACTTCGCCAAGAAGGGCTGGCTGAAGCCGCTCAGCGCCGACGTCAAGGCCGAGGCCACCAAGAACTTCGCCCCGATCTGGAACACCCTCGGCAGCACCGACGGCAACCAGTACGGCGTCTACTTCAAGGCCGCGAACAAGTCGACGGTCTGGTACCGGCCGCAGGCCTTCGAGGACGCGGGCGTCCAGCCGCCCAAGACCTGGGCCGAGCTCATCACCGCCTCGGGCACCCTCGCCGACTCCGGCGTCGCCCCGTTCTCGGTCGCCGGCGCCACCGGCTGGACCCTCACGGACTGGTTCGAGAACATCTACCTCTCCCAGGCGGGCCCCGAGAACTACGACAAGCTCGCCAAGCACGAGATCCCGTGGACCGACGCCTCCGTCAAGCAGGCGCTGACCACCCTCGGCCAGCTCTGGGGCAAGAAGGAGTACCTCAACGGCGGCCAGACCGGGGCGCTCCAGACCGACTTCCCGACCTCCGTGGTGAACACCTTCAAGGCGAAGAAGGCCGCGATGGTCTACGAGGGCGACTTCGTGGCCGGTGTCATCGCCTCCGACGCGGGCGCGAAGGTCGGCACGGACGCCAAGTTCTTCCCGTTCCCCGCGGTCGGGCAGAACGCCCCCGTCGTGTCCGGCGGTGACGCCGCCGTCATCCTCAAGGACAGCAAGGGCGCCCAGGAGCTCGTGAAGTACCTGGCCTCGCCCGCCGCGGTCGAGATCTGGACGAAGCTCGGCGGCATCACCTCGCCGAACAAGAACGTCGACCTGAAGACCTACCCCGACGACATCCAGCGCTCGATCGCCCAGTCGGTCGTGGACGCCGGCGACAACGTCCGGTTCGACATGTCCGACCTGGCGCCCGCCTCCTTCGGCGGCACCGACGGCGCGGGCGAGTGGAAGCTCCTCCAGGACTTCCTGAAGAACCCGGCCGACGTCGACGGCATCTCCGCCAAGCTCGAGGCCGCGGCGGCCAAGGCCTACAAGTAACGTGACCACCGCGCCCGCGACAACGAAGTCCAGTGCCCGTCCGGCCGCCTCGCGCGGCCGGGCGGGCCTGCTGCGCGCCGGGTTCCTGCTCCCGGCACTGGTCCTGCTCGGCCTGCTCGTCGTCTACCCGATCGGCTACACCCTGTGGCGCAGCCTGTTCGACGCTGACGGCTCGGGTTTCGTCGGGCTCGGCAACTACCAGGAGATGTTCACCGACGACGCCACCTTCAGGTCCCTGAAGAACAACGTCATCTGGGTCATCGCCGCTCCGTCGATCATCACCGCCCTCGGCCTGATCTTCGCCGTGCTCACCGAGCGGGTCCGCTGGGGCACCGCGTTCAAGACGATCATGTTCATGCCGATGGCGATCTCCATGGTCGCGGCCGGCGTGATCTTCACTCTCGTCTACGACCACGCGCCCGAGAAGGGCGTGCTGAACGCGATCGTCGTCGGGGTCCACGACACCTGGGGGCCGCCGTCGGCCTACCCGGGCGCGCGGCCCCGCGAGAACGGGCCCGTCAAGGCCGCCGCCGGGGGAGTGGAGGCCCCCGGAACGGCCGGGACGCCCGCCCTGGTGCCCCTGGTGGCCGTGCCACCGGACGTCCAGGCGAAGCTCCAGCCCGCCAAGGCCGCGCCGGCCGCCCCCGGCAAGATCACCGGCACCGTCTGGGTCGACTTCTCCCAGGGCGGCGGCGGTAAGGCCGGCCAGATCGACCCCGGCGAGAAGGGGCTCAAGGGGATCACGGTCCAGGCCGTCAAGGACGGGAAGGTCGTGGGATCCGGCAAGACCGGGGCCGACGGGACCTTCACCGTCGACGGCGTCGAGGGGGCGGCCACCCTGCGGCTGCCGCCGTCGAACTTCCAGGCCCGCTACGGTGGGGTGGACTGGCTCGGGCCGAGCCTCATCACGCCCGCGATCATCGGGGCCTACGTCTGGATGTGGGCCGGTTTCGCGATGGTCCTCATCGGCGCGGGGCTGGCGGCCATCGACCGCGACGTCCAGGAGGCGGCCCGCACCGACGGGGCGTCCGAGTGGCAGGTCTTCCGCAAGATCACGGTGCCGATGCTGGCCCCGGTCCTGATCGTCGTCGTGGTCACCCTGGTGATCAACGTGCTGAAGATCTTCGACCTGGTCTACATCATCGCGCCGGGGCCCGTGCAGGAGGACGCCAGCGTGCTGGCCCTCCAGATGTACATCCGCTCCTACGGCGGCGCCGACTCCGACCAGGGGCTCGGCAGCGCGATCGCGATCTTCCTGTTCCTGCTGGTGCTCCCGGCCATGATCATCAATATCCGCCGCTTCCGGAGGGAGAACCAGTGAGTGAGCAGAGCGAGACCGCCGCGCCCGCGCGGCGCTCCGGCGGCCTCGGCCCCAGGCTGGTGCGGCTGGTCAGCAAGGGCTTCCTGCAGGCGGTGCTGATCGTCATCGCCCTGGTCTGGCTGGTCCCGACCCTCGGCCTGGCCCTGGCCTCGCTGCGGAGCCTCCAGGACAACAATTCCGGCGGCTGGTGGACGGTTTTCACCAAGCCCTCCCAGCTCACCCTCGACAACTACGGCAACCTGCTCGAGAACGACACCATCCGCGACGGGTTCCTCAACACCATCTACATCACGCTGCCCGCGACGTTCCTGGTCGTGGCGATCTCGGCGCTGGCCGCCTACGCCTTCGCCTGGCTGGACTTCCCCGGCCGGGACTGGCTCTTCCTCGTCGTCGTCGGCCTGCTGGTCGTGCCGATCCAGATCGGGCTGATCCCGCTCGCCAAGATGTTCGGCGCCATCGGGATCTTCGGTTCGGTCACCGGAGTGGTGCTCTACCACGTGGCGTTCGGGCTGCCGTTCGCGATCTTCCTGCTGCGGAACTTCTTCGCCGCCATCCCCGCCTCCCTGCTGGAGGCGGCCAGGATCGACGGAGGCCGCGACTGGACGATCTTCTTCAGGGTCATCCTGCCGCTGGGACTGCCCGCGATCGCCTCGCTGGCGATCTTCCAGTTCCTGTGGGTCTGGAACGACCTGCTCATCGCGCTGATCTTCGCCGACCGCGGCGCGCAGCCGCTCACCGTGGCCCTGCAGCAGCAGACCCGGTCGTTCGGCTCGAGTCTGGACGTCATCGCGACCGGCTCGTTCCTGTCGCTGATCGTCCCGCTGGTGGTCTTCTTCGCCTTCCAGCGGTACTTCGTCCAGGGCGTCCTGGCCGGATCGGTCAAGTAGGAAGCGCGAAGCCCTCCGTTCCCACCCCCGACGGGGGAACGGAGGGCTTCGGCGCGCCCGGCGCGGGGGCGCTTTCCTACTTGGTGAGGCCGATACGGGCCGCGGCGGCCTCGGCGTCGGCGTGGCCGATCGCGAGGCCGGTGTTGTTGTCGAAGAAGTGCAGGCGGTGGGTGTCGATGCCCAGCTCCAGCGGCTGGCCGGGGCGGACGTGGCTGCGGGCGTTGACGCGCGCGGTCCACAGCGCCTTGTTCTCCAGCAGCGGCAGCGCGGCGGCGACGTCCTCCTCCTCGCCGTCGGTGGCGTCGGAGGCCAGGTCCTGGGTGTCCTTGTGGGCCACCGGGGGAGCGTCGATCGCGAAGATCACGTTGATCTCGGAGCCCAGCTCCTCGGTCACGTTCGCCTTGACGTTGATGACGGCCCAGTCCGGCTTGGCGTGGGCGGAGTCCTCGAAGTCCGACGGGCGGATGCCGACGATCAGCTTCTTGCCGACGTAGTTCTCGAGCTCCGGCTTGGCGGTGAAGATGTCCGCCGGGACCGGGAGCTTGAGGCCCGCGAACTCGACGAACGAGCCGGCGGCCTCACGGGTCAGGACCGCGTCGGCGAAGTTCATCGACGGGGAGCCGATGAAGCCCGCGACGAACAGGTTCACGGGGAAGTCGAACAGGCGCTGCGGGGTGTCGACCTGCTGGAGCTTGCCGTCGCGCAGGACCGCGACGCGGTCGCCCAGGGTCATGGCCTCGACCTGGTCGTGGGTGACGTAGATCGTGGTGACGCCGAGGCGCTCGTGGAGCTGGGAGAGGGAGGCGCGCATCGAGACGCGGAGCTTGGCGTCCAGGTTCGACAGCGGCTCGTCCATGAGGAAGGCCTGCGGCTCGCGGACGATCGCGCGGCCCATGGCGACACGCTGGCGCTGGCCACCGGAGAGCGCGGCGGGCTTGCGCTTGAGGTACGGCTCGAGGCCGAGCATCTTGGCGGCCTCGGCGACGCGCTTCTTGATCTCGTCCTTGGGGGTGCCGCGGAGCTGGAGGCCGAAGGCCAGGTTCTGCTCGACGGTCATGTGCGGGTACAGCGCGTAGTTCTGGAAGACCATCGCGATGTCGCGGTCCTTCGGGGCCAGGTCGTTCACGACCCGGTCGCCGATGGTCAGGCTGCCGCCGGAGATGTCCTCAAGGCCGGCGATCATCCGGAGGGCGGTCGACTTGCCGCATCCGGACGGGCCGACGAGAACCATGAACTCGCCGTCCTTGACGTCCAGGTTCAGGTTGTCGACGGCCTTCGTGCCGCCGGCGTAGATCTTGTCGATACCGCTCAGGCTGATCGCAGCCATCTGGGGCCCCCTCGGGAATGAATACGTTTCCAAGAAACCTACTTAACGGATCCTAGGGTCTGTCAAGACCGATTCGGACCGTTCTGTAGTAACTCTGCAGGCTGGGGCATCCTCTGTCCAGGGCTGGATGGGGTAGATCCGTGGCGAAAGGCTGGGGATATCGTAGAATGGAAACGTTTCCATTCGGATCTCGCGTGGGAGAATGCCTGATCAGGAGGTGGATCTTGGCGAGCGTGACCATCAAGGACGTCGCCGCGGCGGCCGGCGTGGGTGTCGCGACGGTCTCCCGGGTGCTGACGGGGACCGGTTCGGTGAGCGCGGCGACCCGCGCGAAGGTCCTGGCCGCCGCCAAGAACCTCGACTACCGGCCCAGCGCGCTCGGCCGGAGCCTCAAGACCCAGCGGACGGGCGGGATCGGGCTGATCATCCCCAACATCTCCGACCCGTTCTGCGCCGACTTCACCGCCGGGGTCCTCGCCTGCGCCCACGGGCAGGGCGGGCAGGTCCTCATCGACGTCTCCCACGACGATCCGGCCATCGAGGCGGAGATCGTCGAGCGGTTCGCCGAGCAGCGGGTCGACGGGATCATCGCGATGCCCGTCCGGGGGCGTCCAGAGACGTGGAAGTCGGTCGCCAGCCTCGGGCTGGGGCTGGTCTTCGCCGGGCGGACGGTCGAGGAACTGCCCGGGACGGCCACCGTGCTGGCCGACGAGGCGGGCGGGGTCCGCTCGGTGGTCGAGTACCTGGTGGGGCTCGGGCATCGCCGTGTGGCCTTCCTGGGCGGCCGTCCGGCCGAGTCCAGCACCCGCCGTGAGCACGAGAGCGTCTTCCGGGCGACCCTGGAGGAGCTGGGGGTGGCCGTCGAGGAGGAACTGGTCGTCCGGGCGAGGCCCACCGCCGACAGCGCCTACGCCGCCGCGGCCAGCCTGTTCATGCGCCGTCCCGACCTGACGGCCGTCGTCGCGGCCAGCCACCAGCTCGGCGAGGCCGCCGTGCTCGCCTCCCGCGAGCTGAACCTGCGGATCCCCGCGGACGTCTCGATCGCCGTGGTCGACGACGTGCCCTGGTCGGAGCTGTGCGACCCGCCCCTGACGGTCGTCTCCCGCCCCGCTCAGGACATGGGATACCGCGCCTGCGAGCTGCTCCTGCGCTCTCCCGGCACCCGTGAGGGAGGCCGTGCCCAGGGCCGTCCGGTGGTCCTGCCGACCGAACTGGTGGTCCGCGCGAGCTGCGGACCGGTCACCGGTTCCACCCGAACCGCTCGGGGACGGTAGATTTCCGGTCGTGGAGGACACCGACAGGCAGATCCTGCTCCTGCTGGCGCAAGACGGCCGCATGAGCTTCACCGACCTGGCCAAGGAGACCGGTCTGTCGGTCTCGGCCGTCCACCAGCGGGTCCGGCGCCTGGAGAAACGCGGAGCCATCAAGGGCTTCAGCGCCCACCTGGACCCCGACGAGATCGGCCTCCCCCTCACGGCCTTCATCTCGATCAAGCCGATCGACCCCGCCGCCCCCGACGACGCCCCCGAACGCCTCTCCCACCTCGACGCCATCGAAGCCTGCCACTCGGTCGCCGGCGAGGAGAACTACATCCTCAAGGTCCGCGTCGCCACCCCCTCGGCCCTGGAGGACCTCCTCAAGAACATCCGCTCCGCCGCCAACGTCAACACCCGCACCACCGTCGTCCTCAGCACCCCCTACGAGGGCCGCCCCCCGCGCCTCTAGCGGCCGGCGGCCGGGTGCTCGTTGCCGAATCGCGGAGGGTCGGCGCCCTCCAGTCCCAGGTCCCGCCGGGCGCATTGGGCGATGAGGCGTGCCGCCCGGTCGGTGGCGTCGAGCGACCGGCCTGGTTCGGTGGACATCAGGGCGAGCGCCGCCGTGAGCTCGTCGGCGGCCCCGCTGATCCCGGAGCCAGCGCCCGTTCTCCAGACGGTCCTGGCGACGTTGCGCCACGAAGGCGCTCCCCGCCGTGAGGAAACCTTGCCTGGGCCCCGGAACTCCGGGCTGTGCGGCTCGAGAACCTTCGACGTACCGTGACGGCACCTGGGATCGACCAGACCCCCGCAGCCCGCTGTCCCCCTCCAGGGACGGCGGGCTGCTCCTTCCCCGGCACTCGCGGTGGACCCGTCCCGCCTTCCCCAGGGACGGGCACCCTGGCCCACCGGGTCCGCGTGTTCGGAGCGGCTCCGGCCTGATCCGGTCTCGGGCGTGATGGTGCGGCCTTGGCCGGTGGACCGTGCGTCGTCGCCGACTTCGGGAAGACGCCGACGGTGAACGACATCCTCATCTCCAAGAGGCGCGGCGTCGAGCTGATCAGGGCGCCGAAGAAGGCCGGGACTCCGCGGGGGATCGGGGCCGGGTCCACGTTCAAGCAGGTGAAGAAGGCCTATCCCGGTCTCGCGTTCCAGGACGAGGGTCCGGCGGTCGCCAGGAAGCGCAAGGCGGCGCTGAGCGCGCGCAAGGCCGTCATCGTGCTCATGCCCGACTACGAGTACGGGAAGGCGGCCGGGAAGAGGACCACGCGGACGTTCGCGGCGTCACGGACGATCTGCCGCCTGTTCACCGACGCCAACGGGGGAGCGTACAAGCGGGTGAGCGTCGCCGGGCTCCGGAAGACGCTGGACTCGACACCGGGTGGGCTGCTGCTCGCGCTGGCCGTCAGCAAGGGCGAGATCACTAAGGTGTACCAGGTCTTCCGGTCCTGACCGGGGAAGGATCGAGCCGGAGGACGGGCGTCGTCGCGCCTCTCCGGGATGCCGCCGGGTTGGTGGCATTCTGTGGGCGGGGGGTGGCAGGGCGTGGTTCTGCTGGATGGCGACGCGGGTGCGGACCGGGTCGTGGGGAATTGGGTTCGGGTCAGGCCCCGGTTGCGGGGGGCGCTGCACGCGGCGGTGTTCCCGCCGGTGCTCGTGGCCGGGACCGTGCTGGTGGCGGTGGGGTCGACGCTGGCTCACCGGCTGGCGGCGGTGGTGTTCGTGCTGGGGTCGGTCCTGCTGTTCGGGGTGTCGGCGGCGTTCCACCGGGGGCGGTGGACGCCCCGGGTCTCCCTGGCGCTGCGGCGGCTCGATCACGCCAACATCTACCTGGTGATCGCGGCGAGCTACACGCCGTTCGCGCTGTCCTGCCTGGACGGGCGGGGACGGGCCGCGGCCCTGGTGGCCGTGGGCGCCGCGACGGCCGCGGGGATCACGGTGCGGATCGGGTGGCACCGGGCGCCGCGATGGGTGACGGTGGGGCTGTACCTGGCGTTCGGGTGGGGAGCGGTCCTGCTGCTGCCGCGCCTGATTTCGGAGGCGGGACCCGCGGTGGCGGCGCTGACCGTCGCGGGCGGCCTGACCTACAGCGCGGGCGGTGTCGTCTACGCGCTGCGCCGGCCCGACCCGGTGCCCGCGGTGTTCGGCTATCACGAGGTCTTCCACGCCTTCACCGTGGTGGGGTACGGGATGCACTTCACCGCTGTCGCCCTGCTGGTGACCGGCACCGCCTGAGGGCGGTGCCGGTCCGGTGGATCAGCGGGGCCAGGACGCCCTGAGCCGCTCGTGGGCGGCCGGAGCCGCGGCCAGATGGTCGAGGCCGAGGAGGGCCGCGCCGAGGATCGGCGGGGCGTCGGCGTAGACGAGGGTCGCGGCGGGTGCCAGCCGGGTGAAGGCCGCCGAGAGCGCCGCGGCCAGCAGGGGATCGCGGGCGGCGAGGAGCCCGCCGCCCAGGACGATCTCGACGGGCGAGGAGAGCTGGCCGGTGCGGCGCAGGGCCACCTCCGCCATGCCGACGACCTCGTCCGCCAGCCGGTGCAGCGTCTGGAGCGACAGGGCGTCACCCGCCGCGGCCTCGGCGAACAGGACCGGGGTCAGGTCGAGCAGAAGATCCCGGTCGAGCTCGCCGCCGTGCACCGCCAAGACCACGTCCACGGCCGTCGACCGGCCGAAGTGCGCGGCGACCGCCCCCGTCAGGGTGGTCGCGGGGCCCCGGCCGTCCTCGCCGCGGACGGCGTGGAACAGGGCGGCGTCGCCGACGTCCTCGCCGCCGCCCCAGTCGCCCGACAGCATCCCCAGCGCGGGGAAGCGTGCCACGGATCCGTCCGGGCCGATCCCGACGGCGTTGATGCCCGCCCCGCACACCACCGCCACTCCCCACGGACGGCTCGTGCCCGTCCGCAGCAGCGCGAACGTGTCGTTGCCGACCGTCGCCTCCCGCGACCAACCCCGGCTCAGGATCTCCTTGCGCAGCGCGACCTCCTCCTCGGGCAGGTCCGCGCCCGCCAGGTAGGCCGCGATGTGCGCGATCTCCGGCCGCCCGGCGCGGTCGAGAGCCTCCTCGACGGCCCCCGCCAGCACGTCGACCGCACCACCGACCCCGTCATCGTGCGGCTGGAAGCCCCCCGTCCTGGCCGTCGCCAGGACCTCGCCCTCGGCCGTCACCACGGCGACGTCCGTCTTGCTGTTGCCGCCGTCCACGGCCAGGAGGCTCATGCCCATGACAGGTGGTCGCGGTCGGCGGCGATGAGATCGCCGGCCAGCCGGTCGGCGACGTCGGCCTGCCCGACGAGCGGATGGGCGAGAAGCGCCGTGGCGACCCGCTCGAACCCGCCGTGCAGCGCGGCCTCCAGAGCGAGATCCTCGTACGCCGCGACATGCGCGACCAGGCCCGCCATCAGCGGATGTAGCGGTGCGACGGGCAACGGCGCCGCCCCCGTCGCGGTGACCCTCGCGGGCACCTCGATGACCGCGTCGTCGGCCAGGAAGGGCAGCGTGCCGTCGTTGCGGACGTTGACGATCTGGGTGTCGCCCCGGTCACCCAGCAGCGACGCCACCAGGTCGACCGCCGCCTCGGAGTAGAACGCCCCGCCCCGCTGCTCGAGCAGCTCGGGCTTGGTGTCGACGGTGGAGTCGGCGTAGATCTCGAGCAGCTTTCGCTCGATCGCCGCGACCTCCTGCGCCCGCGGCGGTGACGCGAGCTGCTCCCGCACCACCAGATCGTGGGCGTAGAAGTAGCGCAGATAGTAGGAGGGGATCACCCCGAGCCTCCGCAGCAGCGCGGCGGGCAGCCCGACGTCGGCCGCGATCTCGTCGCCGTGCCGGTCCAGCAGGGACGGCAGGACGTCCACGCCGTCCAGGTAGACCGCCCGCTCCCAGGTCAGATGGTTCAGCCCCACATGGTCCAGCCGCACCCGGGCGTGGTCGACCCCCAGGTTCGCCGCGAACCGGCGCTGGAACCCGATCGCGACGTTGCACAGCCCGACCGCACGGTGCCCGGCCCGCTGGAGCGCCCGCGTGACGATCCCGACCGGGTTGGTGAAGTCCACCAGCCATGCTTCGGGCGACAGCGCGCGGACCCGCTCGGCGAGCTCCAGCACCACCGGGACGGTTCGCAGCGCCTTGGCGAGCCCGCCCGCCCCGGTCGTCTCCTGTCCCACGCAGCCGCAGGCCAACGGGAAGGTCTCGTCGACGTTGCGGGCGGCCTGCCCGCCGACCCGGAGCTGGATGAGGACGGCGTCCGCGCCGGGCACCGCCTCCTCCAGCGACGTCGTGGTGGTGACCAGACCGGGATGCCCGGCCCTGGTGAACATGCGCCGCGCCACCCCGCCGACCAGCTCCAGCCGGTCGGCGGCGGGGTCGACGAGCGCGACCTCGGACAGGGGCAGGGTGTCGCGCAGCCGCGCGAACCCGTCGATCAGCTCCGGTGTGTAGGTGGAGCCGCCCCCGATGACAACGAGTTTCAACCCTTGACTCCCGTCAGTGTGACGCCCTGGATGAACACCCTCTGGGCGAGGAAGAACACCACGATCACCGGTACGACGGTGACCACGGTGGCGGCCATGGTCAGGTTCCACTCGACGTGGTGCTGGGCGCGGAAGGAGGCCAGCCCGATCGCGAGCGTCCAGCTGCCGGGGTCCTGGCTGGCGTAGACCAGCGGGCCGTAGTAGTCGTTCCAGGCGTAGAAGAACTGGAACAGGGCCACCGCGCCGATCGCGGGCCTGGCCATGGGCAGGATGATCCGGAACATGGTCCGGAACTCGCCGCAGCCGTCGACCCTGGCCGCGTCGGCGTAGTCCTTGGGGATGGTGATGAGGAACTGCCGCAGCAGGAAGATCGAGAAGGCGTCGGTGAACAGCAGCGGCAGGATCACCGGCCAGAGCGTCCCGGTCAGGCCGAACCGCGACCACACGATGTACATCGGCACGACCGTCACCTGCGGCGGCAGCATCATCATCGTGATGACCAGCACGAACGACAGCTTGCGTCCCCTGAACCGGAACCGGGCCATCGCGTAGGCCACCGGGACGCTGGAGATCAGCATGAAGATCGTGGCGAGGGCCGCGTACATGAAGGTGTTGCGGATCCACAGCCACATGTCGGAGCCGAAGACGTCGGCGAAGTTCGACCACGCCCACCGCGACGGCCACAGCGACCCCGACAGCGCCTCGTCGTCGGTCATGACCGCGGTGAGGAACAGGAAGAAGAACGGCGCGAGGAAGATGATCGCGAGCGTGATCGCCAGGGAGTGCCGGGCGATCCAGTAGAGGGTGAGCCGCGTGCGGCGGGGCCTGCGCGCTGGACGCTGCTGGGAGGCCGGCAGGGGCCGGTCCACGGTGACGGTCATGATGCCTCGTCCTCGCCGAAGGCGCTGAAGCTGCGCAGCAGGAACAGCGTGAAGAACATGGAGATGGCGAACAGGATGATCGACAGGACGCTCGCGTAGCCCATGTTGAACTGGCGGAAGCCCTCGTCGTTGAGCCACTGGGGGAAGGTCAGCGTCGACCCGTTCGGGTAGCCGGGCAGCAGGACCTGGCCCGGGAGGTCGGTCTGCCCGCTGGCGACCTTCCCCGCGACGATCGCCTGGGTGAAGTACTGGAGGGTCTGGATGACGCCCGTCACCGCGGCGAACATCAGGACCGGCTGGACGGTCGGCAGCGTGATCCGGCGGAAGCGCTGCCAGGCGCCGGCCCCGTCGATGGAGGCGGCCTCGTACAGCGACTTCGGCACGTCGAGCAGCGCCGCCAGCAGGATGATCATGACGTCGCCGACGGACCAGAGCGCGAGGAGCGTCAGGCCGGGCTTGGACCAGGAGGGGTCGTTGAACCAGTCGGGGGCGGTCCAGTGCGTGCCGAGGACGGAGTTGAGCGGGCCGAGGAGCACGCCGTCGATCAGCGAGTTGATCGGGCCCGTCGCCGGGTTGAGCAGGAACACGAACGCGACGGCCCCCGCGACGGGCGGCAGCAGGTAGGGCAGGTAGAAGATCGCCCGCAGGAGGCCGCCGCCCCGCTTGACATGCGTGAGGAGCTGGGCGATGCCCAGGCCGAACAGCACCCGCAGCGGCACCATGACGGCCACCAGCCAGAGCGTGTTGAGCAGGGCCTGGTGGGCGTCGGCGTCGGTCCAGAAGAACTTCCAGTTGTCCAGGCCGACCGGTTCGAGGGTGAACAGGTCGTACCGGAAGAAGGAGAAGTAGAAGGTGGCCAGCAGCGGATAGGCGAAGAAGAACGCGAATCCGATCAGCCAGGGGGACAGGAACATCAGGATCCGGAGCCGACGGCGGCGCCGCTCGCGCGACGCCGCCGGGCTCCGCGTCCCGGCGAGGGATGCGGAGGTCATCGGCGGATCAGCCGCCCGCCAGCTTGATGGCCTTGTCGATCTTCGTGGCGAGGTCGGTGAGGCTCTTGTCCAGATCGGTGACCTTGCCCGGTTCCCACTGTTCGGCGAGGAACTTCTGGGTGTCGGTGATGTAGGCGTTGCCGTTCACGGTCGGCGGGCTGGACTTGCTCCCCGGGTTCTTGAAGATCTCGGTGAAGGTCCTGAACTGCTCGGGCAGCTTCAGGTTCGGCGAGGCGGCCGACTCGAACGTGCTGGGCACGTTGCCGATCTCGTTGGCGAAGGAGACGAGGGCGTCGGTGTCGGTGGTGAGGAACTTGACGAACTCCCACGCCGCCTGCGCGTGCTCGGACCCCTTCGGGATGCCGATGAGGGTGCCCGACAGGAACCCGGCGCCGTAGCTGGCGGCCCTGTTGTCGGCGGTGAACACCGGTGCGGTGCCGTAGTCCAGGTCGGGGGCCTCGTTCTGGATGAACTTGGTGCGCCACTCGCCGTCGATGGCCATCGCGACCTTGCCGGCCTGGAACGGGTTGTTCTTCTCGAACTCCTGGCCCAGGCTGCGGATGAACCTGGTCATCTTGGCGAACCCGTAGAAGTCGACGAGCGCCCTGTTGAACTCGGCGAACTCCCTGAACTGCGGGTCCGTCGCGACGCTCGATCTGCCCTGGTCGTCGAACCAGGTGAGGCCCCAGGTCGGGCCGACCCGGTCGGGGATCATCTCGTAGTAGGACGCCGAGGGGATGAAGCCGGCGACCTTGATCGAGCCGTCGGGGTTGAACTTGGTGAGCTTCTTGGCCAGCGCGAGCATCTCGGCGGCCGTCTTCGGAGGCTGGTTCCCCTCCATCAGCTTCTTGTTGTAGTAGAGGCCGTAGGTGTCCGACAGCAGCGGCATCGCGCACTGCGTGCCCTTGAACCGCGTGTAGTCCAGGATCGCCTGCGGGAAGTACTTCGCCAGGTCGAGGCCGTCCTTCTGCTTCCAGGGGCCGAGGTCCTGCCACGCGCCGGTCTTGCACCAGGCGCCGAGGCTGTCGGTGGTGAAGGACGACACGACGTCGGGCGCGTTGCCGCCCCGGATCGCCTGGGTGATCTTGTCGTCCTGGATGCCCTTGACCAGCTTGACCTTGATGTTGGGGTGCTTGGCGGTGAACATGTCGGTGACGTGCTGGATGGCGGCGACCTCCTGGTCGGCCGTCCACCCGTGCCACACCTCGATGGTCTGCTGCTCCTCGGCCTTGGGACCGGTGTTCACGTCGGTCCTCTTGGCGCCGGAGGTGCATCCGGCGAGGGCCAGCGCGGCGGTCAGGGCCACCGCTGCGATCGGACGGGTTCTCACTGCTGTTCTCCTTGGGGGATCGGGAGGGAACGGGAGAAGATCTCTTCACGGGCCCTGCCGAGCGCCGCGAGGAGGGCGCCGGACAGGACCGGGTCGGCTTCGAGGGCGCTGAGCGCGACCCGGGGGCGGGGCACGGTCAGGCAGTGGAGTTCGTGTTCCACCCGCCGGCGCAGCTCTTCGCCGCCGGCGGTGGCCAGATCCCCGGCCAGGACGACCAGGGACGGATCGAGGACTCCCACGACGGGGGCGAGGGTGAAGGCGAACCGCTCCGCCAGGGCGTCGAGCGCGGAACCCGGGGCACGGGTGATCATCGCTGCGGGGTCGGTGCCGCGCGCCCCGTGCTCACGCAGCAGCCTGAGCTGCGCCGAGCGTCCCAGGAACGCTTGGACGCCACCGGTGTGGGTGCGGCGCGGATGGCGCATGACCGGCGCGGTCGCCACCGGCATGTAGGCGATCTCGCCCGCGCCTCCGGTGGCGCCGCGGTGCAGGGCGCCGCCGATCACGACGGCCATGCCGATGCCGTCGGCGACCCAGACGTGCACGAAGCACGGGACGTCCCGGGCGACGCCGTGCTCCGCCTCGGCCAGCGCGGCCAGGTTGACGTCGTTCTCCACCATGACCGGCAGGGCCAGCGACTCCTGGAGCCGTTGGACCAGGTCCGGGCCCTGCCAGCCGGGAATGTGGGCGGCGTAGGCCAGCCGTCCCGTCCCGGGGTTGATGGCGCCCTGGATCGCGATCACGACCTGGTCGAGCCGGTCGCGGGACAGCCCGGCCGCCGCGGCGGCGCCGTCGGCCGCGGCGACCGCCCGGGCGGCGGCGTCCACTCCGGAGCGGCCGGGGGTCTCCAGGACGAAGGAGCCGGTGACCCGGCCCGACAGGTCGGCGACCTCGGCCGCGATCCGCAGGGGGGAGACGTCGAGGCCGCAGACGTAGGAGGCCTCGGCGTTGATCCGGTACAGCTCGGCCGACCGGCCGGTCGCTCCCTCGCGGACGCCGTCGAGCACGACGAGCCCCGCCTGCTGGAGGCGGGCGAGCATCGCCGAGGCGGTCGGCTTCGACAGGCCGGTCAGTCTGCCGATCTCCGGCCTGGTCAGCGGCCCCTGCGACAGCAGGAGCTCCAGCGCGGCCCGGTCGTTGATGGCGCGCAGGAGGCGCGGGACGCCAGGGGTGCGCATGCCGTCTCCTCTCGACGCGAAGGTTCGGAAAGTTTCCTAACCTTTGCTTGGAGGAGAACGTTAAGGTCCTTTCCTAACTTTGGGCAAGAGGTGGTGACCGGATCGTTATCGGTGGTGGGAGGGGTGGCGGGCGAGGGCGCCTCAGATGCGCTGCGGGGGGCGTCCCGGCTCGGCCACCACCGTGACCAGGCGGGCGTCGTGCAGGCCGCCGGCCACCAGGAGCGCGCCCCTGGCCAGTACGAGGGCGATCAGGGCCGAGAGATGCGGTGAGGCGTCGGGGCACCAGCCGACCAGGACCACGTCGGACGGGAGCAGGCGCAGCGGCTCGTCCATCCGGTTCATCATCGAGAACAGGTCGGCGTGGTTCAGGCGCCGCCCGTCCGGCAGGACGAGGGCGTCGCGCAGCGGCGAGGGTCCCGGCAGCATGATCGGGCCCCGGGAGTGCAGTGAGGCGAAGTCGACCGTGCCCTCGGCCTCACCGAAGCACACGACCTGCCGGACCCGCGAGAACTCGGCCGCCTCCACCGCCAGGCCGGCGAGTTTCGGCGTCGTGACGATCATCCGGGCGTCCAGGTCGGTCAGCCGCCGTGCCAGGTCCTCCGCCGTGTCCGGGACGGTCAGCGGCGCGGCCACCGCACCCGCCGCCAGGATGGTCTGCACCGCGAGGGCGTGCGCCGAGATCGTGTCCGTCAGCACGGCCACCACATGACCGGGCCTGGTGCCCCTGGCGCGCAGCCCCGTCGCCACCCCGGTGATCTCGGAGGCCAGCCGCCGCCGGCTGAGGCTGACGCCGACCTCCATGTCGATCAGCGCGGGACGATCGTCGGCGGGGGGAAGATTCATGGACCGAGGTTCGCATTCCCCGCCGCCCAGCACATCGCCTGATATGTGTAGCGACATATGTAGACGCGACCGGATCCCGTCCTGGACATGGCCCCGTCAGGCCTGTTCGGCGACCCAGGTCGCGATCTGCGCCCGCGAGGAGTACCCGAGCTTGGCCAGGATGTTCGACACATGCCGGGCGGCCGTGGCCTGGCTGATCGTCAGTTCCTCGGCGATCCGGCGGTTGGACAGGCCCCGCCCGACCAGCAGCGTGACCTCGGTCTCGCGGTCGGTGAGCAGCCCGTCCGGCCGGATCAGCGCGACCCGGTCGGGCTGGGGCGGCCCGGCCTGCGTGAGCGCCTGCTCGACGACCCGGTTCCATGGCATGACCCGGCCCTGCGACCACAGCCGGGTCACCTCGGCGGCGCCGATGGCGGCTCGGGCCGGGCCGAGGATGCCGGGGGAACCGGTCGTGGCGGCCGCGTCGGTGAGGGCGTCGGCGGCCCCGGCGAGCAGGACGGCCCGCACATGGTCGCCCTGCCGCAGCGACAGCTGGGCCAGCGCCTCGACGAGCTCGCGGCCGTGGACGCGCACGCCCAGCTCACGGCAGAGCTCGATGCCCTCCCGCAGCCGCACCCCGGCGGTGGCATGGTCCCCGACGCGCGCCGCGACCCGGCCGAGCCCGATCAGGCAGCGGATCCGCTCGCCCCGGTAGTCGATGGAGAAGTCGGGGTCGAACAGCAGCTCGCGGGCCATCTCGTAGTGGCGCAGCGCGGCGGGCAGATCCCCGCGCGTCTCGGAGATCTGGGCGAGCCCGATGAGGCCCAGGGCCATGCCCCAGTCGTTGGCGCCGCGCAGGACCTCCAGCATCCGGTCGTAGGCCTCGCCCGCCTCGCGCAGCCGGCCGGCGAACTGCGCCGCCTGGCCGATGCCGTAGTGCACCAGGTACTGCAGACCGCGGTCGCGGTCCTCCTGGGCGACGGCGAGGGCCCGCTCCGCGCTCAGCCCGCCCGGCAGGCCGAGAACGTGGGCCACGACCGAGGCGGCGACCAGCCCGGACCGCCCCTCCGTCTCCGAGCACGACCGGAGGGCCCGGGAGGCGGCCAGGGCGGCGCCGTCGAGGTCGCCGCAGAACAGGCAGATCATCGACCGGAAGGCCAGCGCCTTGCCGCGCAGGGCGTCGGGCACAGACTCGGTCCCCTCGGCGCCCAGCAGCCGGTCGAGGACGGTCAGCCACTCCTCGAACATGCCGTGACCGAGAACGCCGAGCTGGATGTCGGTGAGCAGTTTCAGGCCGGTCGCGGTGCGCCCGCTCGCGGCGGCGAAGTCCAGCGCGGCGAAGAAGTTCGGGAGGACGCCCTCGCACATGGCGTAGTAGCGCTGGAGCTCGGGCCTGCGGTCGGGGTCCTGGCGGGTGACGAGGTCGGAGCAGACGACGCCGATCGCGGCCATGCCGTCCAGATGGAGGCCGCGCAGCGTGGCGTCCTCCTCGGGCGTGAATTTGTCGCGGGCGAAGTCGCGGATGGTGTCGAGCATCCGGTAGCGGGTCTGCCCGCCCGGACGGCCGTCGACCAGGACGAACGACTTGTCGACCAGATCGGTGAGGGAACCGAGCACGTCCGTGACGTCCGGGGCCACGGCCTCGGCCAGGCTCAGGGTCCAGCCGCCGCGGAAGACGGTGAGCCGGCGCAGCAGGGTGCGGGCGTCGTCGCCGAGCATCTGGTGCGACCACTCGACGGTCGCGCGCAGGGTCCGGTGCCGGGCGGGAGCGGTGCGGGGACCGTCGCGCAGCAGCCGGAACCGGTCGGACAGCAGATCGGCGATCTGCTCGACCGACAGGACCCGGGTCATCGCCGCCGCCAGCTCGATCGCCAGCGGGACGCCGTCGAGCTGGGCGCACAGGTCCCGGACGGTCTCGGCCCGCACCGCCGACCAGTCGGCGTGCGGAGCGGCTGCCCCCGCCCTGGCCAGGAACAGGGACTCGGCGTCGCTGCGGACGAAGGGGGCTGCGGGCTGGAGCGCCAGCGGCGGCACCCGCCACAGGTTCTCGCCGTGGATCCGCAGCGGTTCCCTGCTGGTCGCGAGGATCGTCAGGGAGGGGCAGGCGGCCATCAGGTCGGTGCAGAGCGTCGCGCAGGCCTCGACCAGATGCTCGCAGTTGTCGAGGATCAGAAGCTGGCGCCCGGTGGACAGGGCCGCGGAGACCGTGGCGAAGCCGCCGCCCGGCACGTCGGTGCCGGGCACGGGGTCGAGGCCGAGGGAGGAGGCGAGGCGTTCCAGCAGCGGGCCGCCGTCGTGCAGGTCGGCCAGCTCCACCAGCCACACGCCGTCGCCGAAGGCGGCCCCGGTCTCCTGGCCGACCCGCACCGCCAGCCGGGTCTTGCCGATGCCGCCGGGCCCGCACAGGGTGACCAGCCGGCACGCCGGCACCAGCCCGACGAGTTCGGTGACGTCGTCGGTGCGGCCGATGAACGCGCTGGCGGCGTGCGGCAGGGTCGCCCCCATTCAGCGCTCCACCTGGTGGGCGGCCACCCAGGAGGCGATCTGGGCGCGGGAGCTGAAGCCGAGCTTGGCCAGGATGTTCGACACGTGCCGGGCCGCGGTCGCCTGGCTGATGTACAGCTCCTCGGCCAGCCTCCGGTTGGACAGCCCGCGGGCGACGAGCGCGGCGATCTCGCTCTCCCGCTCGGTGAGCGGCCCGCGGGGCACCTGCCCGGTGCCGGGACCGGGCTGCGGAAAATCGATCACCCGCGCCTCGGACGGTGCCAGGGCCCGTGCCACCACCCGGTTCCACGGCATCAGCCGGCCCTCGCGCCAGAGCCGGTCGACTTCGGCCTGGCCGAGGGACTTCCTGGCGGGGTCGAGGATCTCCTCGGCGCCGCCCTCGGCCGTGGGGGTGCGTTCGCGCAGCGCGTCGGCGGCCCCGGCCAGCACGACGGACCGCGCGTGGTCGCCCTCCCGGGAGGCCAGCAGGGACAGGGCCGCCACGAGCTCCCAGGCGTAGGCCCGCATGCCGAGCCCGCGGAACAGCTCGAGACTCTGCCGGAGCAGCGTCGCGGCGCGCGCCCGGTCGCCGGTGCGCAGGGCGACCCGCCCGAGCCCGGTCAGGCAGCGGATCCGCTCGTTGCGGTGATCGATGGCGTCCTCGGCGTCGAACAGCAGTTCCTTGGCGTTCGCGTAGTGCTCGAGGGCCGCGGTCAGGTCGCCGCGCGCCTCCGCGACCTCGGCCAGGCCGATGATCCCCATGGCGCGCGGCCAGTAGTTGTCCTTGGCGATGAGGGCGACCATCTTGTCGTAGGACTCGGCGGCCTCCCGCAGGGCTCCGCGCCGCTGGGCGGCCTGCGCTCCCACCAGGTGGGCGACGACCCGCATGCCGAGATCGCCGTCGGCCTTCGCCCTGGCGATGACCTCCTCGCCGGTCAGCCCGCCCTCGACCTCCAGGACGCCGGCGAGGAGGGAGGCGAGGCTCAGGGCCGGGCGGCCCTTGGGCCCCGTCGACAGCGGGATCGCCTCGGCGCAGGCCTTGGCGGCGGCCGCGTAGTCGCCGCAGTAGGCACCGATCATCGCCCGGATCGCCAGGGCGCGGCCGCGCAGCCAGGGCTCGATGTCGGCGTGGGCGAGCATCCGGTCGAGGCCGTTGAGGTACTCCTCGAACTTGCCGTGGCCGAGAATGGCGAACTGCATGTCGGTCAGGGCGCGGAGCCCGGTCCGCGGACGGCCGGTGGCGTCGGCGAAGGCCACCGCGTGGAACAGGTTGGGGATGATCGCCTCGAACACCACGTAGAAGCGCTGGATCCCCGTCCGCCCGTGGGCGACCAGCAGGCCGCCCTCCCGGGACAGCGCGGCCATGCAGTCGAGGTGCCGGATCCGCAGCCGCGTCTCCTCCTCCTCGGTCATGGCGCTCCTGGCGAAGTCGCGGACGGTGTCGAGCATCCGGTAGCGGGTCCGGCCGCCGGGACGCCCGTCGACGAGGATCAGGGACTTGTCGACGAGCTCGGTCATCGACCCGAGCAGGTCCTCGACGTCGGTGCAGACCGCCTCGGCCAGATCGAGGGTCCAGCCGCCGCGGAAGACCGTCAGCTGTCTGACCAGCGCCCGAGCGTCGGCGCTGAGCATGTCGTCGGACCACTCGACGGTCGCCAGCAGCGTCTGCTGCCGGGCGGGGGCGGTGCGGGGGCCGCCGCTGAGCAGGGCGAACCGGTCGGAGAGCCGTTCGGTGATCTGCGAGACGGAGAGCACCCTGGTCATCGCGGCCGCCAGCTCGATCGCCAGCGGGATGCCGTCGAGGGCGGAGCACAGGGACTGCACGGACGCCCGGTCGAACTCCTCGTGCGGAGCGGCGGCCCGTGCCCGCTCCAGGAACAGCAGCTCGGCGTCGCTCGGGGCGTTGTCGGGCGACGGCAGCAGCGTCATCGGCGGGACCCGCCACAGCGTCTCACCGGGGATGCGCAGGGGCTCCCGGCTGGTGGCGAGGATCGTCAGGGACGGGCAGGAGGCCAGGAGCCTGTCGGCGAGCACGGCGCACGCGTCGATCAGGTGCTCGCAGTTGTCGAGGACCAGGAGCTGCCGTCCCTGGGACAGGGCGGCGGCGACCTCGTCGTAGGTGCTGGCGCCGCTCTGCACGTTCAGGCCGAGCACCGAGACGAGCCGCTGCAGGAGGGTGGTCTCCTCGGCGAGGTCGGCGAGCTCCGCCAGCCAGACGCCGTCGCCGAACGATCCGCCTGTGCTCTCGGCGACGCGCAGCGCCAGCCGGGTCTTGCCGATGCCGCCGGTTCCGCAGAGCGTGACCGACCGGCAGACCGAGACGAGCTCGGCCAGTTCTTTCACGTCGTCTTCACGGCCCACGAACCGGTTGGGCGGGGTCGGAAGCGTCGGAACGGGCATGACACCTCGGGGGAAGTCGGTGACAGTGCTACCCGGAGTGTTTCACCCGTGACACCCGTCGCGCAGGACATTCCGGCCCCTGAGGAACGGCCGGATGCGGAACGTCAGGGGGCCGCGACGATGAAGGTGCTGTTGCCGAAGCCGACCTGGTCGCCGGGGCGGACCCGGCCGGGGCCGGTCAGCCGCCAGCCGTTGACGCGGGTGCCGTTCATCGAGCCGAGGTCGTTGATCGTCCAGCCGCTGGGCTCGGCGCAGATCTCGGCGTGGAAGCGCGAGACGGTGAGGTCGGTGAGCACGAAGTGGCAGCCGGGGGCGCGGCCGACCAGGATCCGGGGCTGCTCGCCCGGTGGCAGGATGAAGCGCGGCAGGCGGGGGGTGCGCCAGGCGGACTCGATGCGGGCGGTCGCGGCGGAGAACGAGGAGATGGCCCCGGCGATGCGGTCGACGAAGCGGTTGCGGTGCGGGAGATCGTGGACCAGGTCCTGGAGCTCGACCTCGTTGTGCGCCTGGAGAGCGAGCTCGACCCGGCGCTCGAAGGTGTCCTGGGACATCCGCCCTTCCGCCACGCGCTGCGCGAGATCGGCCAGGACCCGGTCACGCTGCATGTCGGAGGCCCGTAGCGGAAAAGCGGGACCGTCCATGGAAATGAGTATTCAGATCATTGACCGTGGTGTCCAGCCGGGCGGCGATCCCGGCTGGACGATCCATGACGGTCAGCGCGACAGGAGGTCGCGGGCGATGTGGGTGATCTGGAGTTCGTCGGTGCCGGCGTAGATCTGGAACGCCTTCGCGTCACGGGCGAGCTGCTCCACACGGTACTCCGACATGTACCCGTTGCCACCGAACAGCTGGACGGCCTCCATGGCCACCTCGGAGGCGGCCTGGGCGGAGTACAGCTTCATCGCCGAGGCCTCGGCGAGGGTCGGGGTGCGCCCGGCCTTCTGCATCTCGACGTGCCGGAACACCATGTTCTGCACGTTGACGCGGGCCACCTCCATCTTGGCGAGCTTGAGCTGGATGAGCTGGTAGTCCGCGATCGGCTTGCCCCAGGCGACGCGCGACTTGGCGTAGTCGATCGACAGGCGCAGGCACTCCTCGATGACGCCCAGCGCCATCGCCGCGACGCCGGCCCGCTCGGTGGTGAAGTTCGCCTTGGCGGACTCCTTGCCGCTGCCGCCGCCCTCGAGGAGACGGTCCTTCCCGACCCGGACGTCGGCGAGGAACAGCTCGCCGGTGGGGGAGGAGTGGCAGCCCATCTTGCGCAGCGGCTTGGACTGGACCAGGCCCTCCATCCCGGAGTCGAGGACGAAGCAGAGGATCTCCCGCTCGCGGACCGGACGGCCGTCGTCGAGCTTGGCGTAGAAGACGATCGTGTCGGCGTTCGGCCCGTTGGTGATGAAGGTCTTGTTGCCGTTGAGGATCCACCCGCCCTCGCCGTCGGGCCTCGCGGTCGACTTCATCCCGCCGAAGGCGTCCGATCCCGAGTCGGGCTCGGTGATCGCCCAGGCCCCGATCTTGTCGAAGGTCTGCAGGTCGCGGCCCCAGCGGATCTTCTGCTCGACGGTTCCGCGCTTCATGATGGTTCCAGCGGCGAGGCCCAGCGAGACGCCCATCGCGGTCACGAGCCCGGGAGCCACCTTGCACAGCTCGATGATGGGGATCATGCTGAACGCCGCCCCGGCGTCGCCCCGGTCCTTCTTCGGCTCGGGCGCGATCCCGGCCTTCTCCTTCTCGATCCGGGAGTCGAACGACGACGCGGCCATGTCGCGCATCCCGAACGTCGTGTACAGGCCCCGGATCAGTTCGTAGGGCAGCAGCTCGCCGGAGTCGAGTTCGTCGAGGACCGGCCGCACTTCCTTGCCGATCCAGTCCCGGACCATGTCCCGGACCATGATCTCGTCTTCTGCCCACTCGATCATCTGTCGCCGCCTTCTTGCTGGATGTGTTGTCCACCATGAATAGCAGATTCAGAAGTAAGCACTTGCTGGCGGCCCGGGGGGATCCGGGCCGCCGGCGGGTTCTCAGAGAGAGGCGAGGACGTCGGCGAGCTGGTCCATGCCCTCCTCGGCGCCGCCCTGCATCCCGTTGGAGACCATGCCGTCGCGGTCCTCGACGGTCTGGAAGACGTCGAGGCCGACATAGCGGGTCCGGCCGCCGGGCAGCTCCTCCAGGGTGATCGTGGTGAGGCAGATGTGGCCGATCATCCCCTCCCACTCGAAGGTCTGGACGATCCGCTCCGGGGAGACCTCGTGGAAGACGCCGCGGAAGGCGAACTCGCGGCCCTCGTCGTCGGTGAGGTGCCAGCGGTAGCGGCCGCCGTGGTGCGGCTCCCAGATGTCGACCTCGGTGGGGCGGCCCTTGCTTCCGATCCACCGGCGGAACAGCTCCGGCTCGGTGCAGGCCCGGAAGACCAGGTCGCGGGCGGCGTCGAACTCGCGGGTCATGACGATGTCCTGACGTCCGGGCTCGATCACGAACTCAGTCTTGCTCATCGTTGTTTCCTTTCTCGTGTGCTTGCTCCTGGAGCGCCCGGAGCTCGTCCTCCAGGCGGTCGAACCGGCCGTCCCAGCCCGCCTTGTACCGCTCGATCCAGGCGGAGGCCTCGGTGAGCGGGGCGGTCTCGAGGCGGCACGGACGCCACTGCGCCGTGCGGCCCCGGGTGATCAGCCCGGCCCGTTCGAGGACCTTCAGATGCTTGGAGACGGCCTGGAGGCTGATGTCGAAGGGCTCGGCGAGCTCGTTGACCGTCGCCTCGCCGGCCGCGAGGCGGGCCAGCAGGGCCCGCCGGGTCGGATCGGCCAGGGCGGAGAACGTCAGGCTCAGCGCGTCGTCCGGCATCGCGGCCTCCCTGCCTCTCGCCGGTCTCTTGTATTCAACCTGATGGTTAATCAACCATCAGGTTGAGTATGCCTCCTGAAGGGGCGCCGGGTCAAACCGCGCATGAGAAAACCCCGCCGGTGCTCGTGATCACCGGCGGGGCTGGTCGTTCCGGGTTCTCAGCCCTCCATGAGGGTGCGGAGCTGGCCGAGGCTGCGCGAGAGCAGACGGCTCACGTGCATCTGGGAGATGCCGAGCTCGGTCGCGATCTCCGACTGCGACTTGTTGGCGTAGAAGCGCAGCAGCACGATCCGGCGCTCGCGCTCGGGCAGCCGCTCGAGCGCGGGGCCGAGCGCGTTGCGGCCCTCGACCAGCTCGAACGCCGGGTCGAGGCGGCCGAGCATGTCGCTCTCGGCGCGGTCGGAGTCGTCGTCGATGGGGGAGTCGAGCGAGACGGTGTTGTAGTGGTCGCCCGCGGCGAGCGTCTCCAGCACCTCCTCCTCGCTGACGCCCACATGGGCGGCCAGGTCCGCGACGGTCGGCGCTTTGTGCAGCGTCTGGCTCAGCTCGACCCGGGCCTTGTTGACGGCGAGGTGCAGCTCCTGGATGCGGCGCGGCGGGCGCAGGGCCCAGCTCCGGTCGCGGAAGTGGCGCTTGATCTCGCCCAGCACGGTCGGCCCGGCGAAGGCGGCGAAGTGGACGCCGCGGTCGGGGTCGAACCGGTCGACGGCCTTGACGAGCCCCAGCATGCCGACCTGGTACAGATCCTCGGGGTTCTCACCGCGTCCGCCGAAGCGCGAGGCCATCCGGCGCACGTAACCGTCGCACATGACGACGACCTCCTCGCGGATCCGAGCACGGCGCGGGTCGTCCGCTTCGAGGGAGGCCATCAGGACGAGGCGCTCTTCGATGAGGTCGTGGAGCTTGCCAGCGTCGGTCTGCTCGGGGGGCGTCAGCGTCGTCGTCATGGCGGCGGTCTCCCCCGAAAACCGGACTTGTACCTCGTGATCGAAAAAATTTCGCGATCTACCCGAAAGGGCCAGGTCAGGACAGGGATGTGACCACTTTCTCGCAGAGCTCGTGGGTGAGGAGGGCGTCATTAAGGCCGGGATGGCGGCCTTCGAGGAACTCCGTGCAGATCTGCTCGAAGCCGCGCTGGTTCGCGACCGACGCCCATCCGTCGATCGGCTGGCGGGCGACCGGGCCGTGGTGGTCGATCACGTCGGTGAGGTTGAGGATCTCCCGCTTGCGCCCGCGGCCGGACAGCTCGAGCTTCTCCTCCTTCGATCCGCCGAGCCGGTGCATGAGGCCGATCGCGGTGAAGCCCTCGCCGGTCAGCGTCAGCGCGACGTGCTCCAGCACCCCACCGGAGACCCGTCCCGAGACGTGCGACCCGCGGATCGGGCCCGGCGCCAGGAACCGCAGCGTGTCGGCGACATGGATGAAGTCGTCGTAGATCACCTCGCGGACCGGGCCGGACCCGGACGGCTGGTTCTTCTGCAGGACGATCAGGTCCCTCGGATGATCGAGCGCGCCCGTGTAGGCGGGGGCGTGGCGGCGGTTGAACCCCACCATCAGCGGGACGCCCGCCCGGGCGGCGTGCTCGACCAGTTCGCGCGAGCCTTCGAGGGTGGTGTCGAGGGGCTTGTCGACATAGGTGGCGACGCCGGCGTCGAGCAGGCGGGGCACGACCGTCAGATGGGCGGTGGTCGGGACGTGGACGAACGCCGCGTCGATCCCCGACCCGATCAGTTCGTCGAGGGTGGTGAACCGCCGGTCCGAGGGCACCCGGTGGGTGTCGGCGACCGCGTCGAGGGTGAACCGGCTCCTGGTCATCAGGTGAAGATCGAGCGGCCGGGCGGCCAGGGTGGGCAGGTAGGCCTTGCGGGCGATCCCGCCCAGCCCGATCACGGCGACTCTCTTCACCCTCCGAGCCTATGAGGACTCTCGACCCGCCGCGCCCGTTCTGACAAGATCACCGGCCATGCCCTTCGACCATAACGATCACTACCATCCCCTGCTCCTGCGCCAGATACCCGAGGGCGCCCGCACCGCCCTGGACATCGGCTGCGGCTCGGGCCTCTTCGCCCGCCGCCTGGCCGCCCGGGGCCTGGAAGTGGACGCCCTCGACCCGTCCGCGGAGATGATCGCGATCGCCCGTGCCGAGGGCGGAGGCCCGCGCTACGGGGTGGCCGACGTCACCGGCGCCGAGCTCCCGGCCGGCCACTACGACGTGATCAGCTGCCTGGCGAGCCTCCACCACGTTCCGTTCGAGACCGTCACGCGGCTGCGTGACGCCCTGGCGCCCGGCGGAGTGCTGATCGTCCTGGGCTGCGCGGCCGAGCGCTCCAGGACCGACTACGCCTGGAGCCTGGCGGCCGTCCCGGTCAACGCGGTGATCCGGCTGAGGCACCTGCTGACCGAACAGGGCCCGTCCGTTCCCGCGCCGCCCGTGAAACCGCCGCTGATGACCTTCGACGAGATCCGTGCCGCTGCCGCGGCACGGTTGCCCGGCGCCCGCATGCGCCGCCTGCTGTTCTGGCGCTACCTGCTCGTCTACCGCTCCCTCCGGCCCCTCAGTAGACCATCGACATGGCCGTCCTGACCTCGGCGAGGGTCCGTTCCGCGACGGTCCGGGCGGCCTCGTTGCCCTCGGCCAGGACGGCCCGGATCCGGTCGCGGTCGGCGGCGAGTTCCGCCCGTCGCCTGCGGAGCGGCGCGAAGAAGCCGTTGACCGCGTCGGTCAGCAGCGTCTTGAGCCGGGCGGCGCCGCCGTCACCGATCTCCTCGGCCACCGACACGGGGGAGCGGCCGAGGCAGAGCGCGGCCAGGTCGAGCAGCCCGGAGACCTCGGGACGGCCGGCCGGATCGTAGGTGATCCGGCGGTCGGAGTCGGTCTTCGCGCCCCTGATCAGCGCGGCCGTCTCGTCGGCCGTCGCCGCCAGGGAGATCGCGTTGCCGCGGCTCTTGCTCATCTTCGTCCCGTCGGTGCCCAGCAGGAGCGGCGCCTCGGACAGCAGGGCCTCCGGCTGGGGGAACAGCGGCCCGTAGCGTTCGGAGAAGCGGCGGGCGATCGTCCGGGTCACCTCGAGGTGCGGGAGCTGGTCCCGGCCGACCGGGACGAGCCCGGCCCGGCAGAAGAGGATGTCGGCGGCCTGGTGGACGGGGTAGGTGAACATCAGCCCGCTCGTCGAGCCCTGCCGCGAGTGGCCGATCTCCTCCTTGACGGTCGGATTGCGGCTCAGCTCGCCCACGCTGACCAGGCTCAGGAAGGGCAGCATGAGCTGGTTCAGCTCGGGCACCGCGCTGTGCACGAAGATCGTCGCCCGGGACGGGTCGATCCCGGCGGCGAGGTGGTCCAGCACCAGGTCCTCGACGTGCTCGCCGAGCCGCTCCGCGACGTCCCGGTCGGTCAGCACCTGGTAGTCGGCGACCACCACGAACAGCTCGGCGCCCGCCTCCTGCAGCCGGACCCGGTTGCGCAGCGTCCCGAAGTAGTGGCCGAGGTGCAGCCGGCCGGTCGGCCTGTCCCCGGTCAGCACCCGGGCTTCCTTCACGGTCTCCATCGTGTCTCTCCTCACAGGGCTCGACGGCCCCACGGGAGATCCCGGAAAAACAAAAGAGGCCGTCCGGACGAACGGCCTCACGGGCATGCGCAGGGGACCGCTCCTTAGAAGGAGCGCCACCAGCTGCGACACGACCCGTTGCTCATGCCCGCACTCTACCCGCTCCGAGCCGCCGGCCGATGATCTTTTCCGGATGGGAGGCGCGGTCGTGGGTAGGAGCGGAAGTGACGAAGGGGGAGAAAATGGCAGTTGACCAGGAGAAGAAGCGGCGTCTCGACGAAGTCGAGAAGGACCTCGAGGGACTGCGAAGGCAGCTCCAGCCGCCGCCGGACGAGCCTCGCGACTTCGCCGACGCGGGCGCGGACCTGAACCAGCGCGAGGAACTCGCGGGCCAGATCGAGGTCATGGAGAACGAGCGCGACCGGCTCCGGACCGAGCTCGGCCTGGACTGAGCTCCGGGAACGGCTCGGCGCCGGGCGGCGGTCCTCGGGACGGGTCGCCGCCCGGCCGCAGGACGGAGTTCGCCCGGTGTTTTGACGCGAATGGACGATCAGGTCCGGTCCATGCGCGAAGATTCGGGACGTAGGCAATCCCGGAAGGAACGCACGTGAGTGAACTCGTCGCCGCGCTGAAGCAGCGTGATCCGAAGGAACGTCAGGCCGAACTGGTGGAGGTGCTGGTGGAGGCGTTCGCTCCGCTGATGGAGCGCTCTCCGGCCGAGTTCCGGCGCCGGTTCCGGAAGATGGCCTCCGACCCCTTCGCCTTCTACCGGGGCAGCGCGCCGATCTTCTACGCCGACATCGTGCACGACACCGATCCCTGGGCGGACGAGCGCACCGGCAGCGTCTGGATCCAGGGCGACCTGCACGCACAGAACTTCGGCACCTACATGAACGACGACGGCGTGTTCATGTTCGACGTCAACGACTTCGACGAGGCCTACCTGGGCTCCTTCGACTGGGACGTCAAGCGTCTGGTGGCCAGTCTCGCCCTGATGGCGTGGAGCAAGGCCATCTCCGACGCCGACATCACCCGGATGATCGAGACCTATGTGCGGGCCTACGTCGACCAGGTGCGGTTCTACGTGCGGTCCGAGCCCGACGAGCAGTGGGCCCTCACCTTGGACTCCGCGTCCGGGCACGTCCGGGAGGTGCTGATCGAGGCGATCTCCAGCACCAGGGTCGACCTGCTGAAGCGGCACACGGTGGTCGAGGGCCACGAGCGGCGGATGCAGGACCGTCCGGGGATCCGCCGCCTCGACGACGCCGAGCGCGCCATGGTCGAGGCCGCCTACGCCGCCTACCTGGAGACCATCCCGCACGACAAGCGGTTCGGCAGCTTGACCTACAAGATCAAGGACGTGGTCGGCGCCTCCGGTTTCGGCATCGGCTCGGCGGGGCTGACGGCCTACAACATCCTGGTGGAGGGCCAGACCCAGGCCCTGGAGAACGACGTCATCCTCTCCCTCAAGCAGGGCAACGTCGCCGCGCCGTCGCGGGTCGTCACCGACCCGCGGGTGGCGTCCTACTTCAAGCACCACGGCCACCGCACCGCGCTGTCCCGGCGGGCGCTTCAGGCCAACACCGACCCGTGGCTCGGCTACACCGAGATCAACGGGGTCGGCTTCGTGGTCCAGGAACTGTCTCCGTACGAGGCCGACCTCGACTGGTCGAGCCTCACCGAGCCCGACGACATGCTCCAGCTCCTGGACGACCTGGGCCGCGCCACCGCGAAGATCCACTGCGTGTCGGACGGCGACTCCGACCACACCCTGGTCCCCTTCCAGGTCGAGGACGCGATCAACGCCGCGATCGGCCCCGACGAGTCGCAGTTCGTCGCCGCCATGGTCGCCTTCGGCCACGGCTACGCCGAGGTCGTCCGCCGCGACCACGGCCTGTTCGTCGACGCCTTCAGAGAGAACCTGATCCCCGGCCTGACCTCGTCGGCCTGATCCATCCGCCCATCGGGGAACCGGTCCCGCACGGGGCCGGTCCCCGGGGCGCCGCCGTCCCCTCCCGCACCGCCCGAAGAAGACGACCTAGCGGCTGACGGGGGTCTCGTGGTCCATGCGGGAGAGTTTCTCGGGATTGCGGACGGCGTAGAGGCCGGTGATGAGGCCGTACTCGACGCGGACGGCGAAGACGGTGTCGACTCGGCCGTCGAGGCGGAGGACCAGGGTCGGGTGGCCGTTGGCCTGGGCGGGCTGGAGGGCGGAGGGGCCGAAGCGGCTGAGCCCGGCCGCCAGGAGGGCGACCTCGGCGGAGCCGACGATGGGAACGAGCGCGGCCTGCGCGAGCCCGCCGCCGTCGCCCAGGAAGACGACGTCGGGTGCGAGGACGGCGAGCAGGCGCCGCGTGTCGCCCGTTTCGGCGGCCCGCCGGAAGGCCTCGAGCACGTTCCGGGTCTCGGCGGCGGAAGCGGTCCCGCGCGGCCGCCGCGCGGCGACATGGGCCCGTGCCCGGTGGGCGATCTGACGGACCGCGGCCGGGCTCTTGCCGACGGCCTCGGCGATCTCCTCGTAGCCCACGTCGAACACCTCGCGCAGCACGAACACGGCCCGCTCGGTCGGCGCCAGCGTCTCCATGACCAGCAGCATCGCCATCGAGACGCTGTCGGCCAGCTCGACGTCCTCGGCGACGTCGGGCGCCGTCAGCAGCGGCTCGGGCAGCCAGGGACCCACGTAGGACTCCCTGCGGCGGCTCTGCGCGCGCAACCGGTCCAGCGCCTTCCGGGTGGTGATCCGCACCAGGTACGCCCGCTGGTTCCGCACCGGCCCCAGATCGACGGTCGTCCACCGCAGCCACGTCTCCTGCAGGACGTCCTCGGCGTCGGCGGCCGACCCGAGCATCTCGTAGGCGACGGTGAACAACAGGTTCCGGTGGGCCACGAACGCCTCGGTCGCCGCATCCACGTGTTCGCTCATCGTCCGCTCCCGCTCGCTCACTCCTGATCGCATCACACGCACAGGACGCCGCCCGCCTCCTCCGTGTGACAACCCGGCGCTCGGCCGACGGCCCGATGATCAGGGTGTCGGGACGGGGCCGAACTTCGTGTTCTCATCCGTCGTCGCCACCTTCCTCACCTCCGCCTCCGTCAGCCCCCGTACCCCGCGGAGGTCGGCCCCGCGCAGGTCCGCGCCGGGCAGCTGGGCGCCGGAGAGGTCGGCGCCGGTCAGGTTCGCGGAGGTCAGCTTCGCGCTGAACAGGTAGGCACGGGTGAGGATGGCGTGGTTCAGGTCCGCGCCGGTCAGGTTCGCGAAGTTCAGTCTCGCGCCGTCCATCCTGGCGTTGTTCAGGTCGGTCCGGGACAGGTTCGCGGACTCCAGTAGGCACGGGTGAGGATGGCGTGGTTCAGGTCCGCGCCGGTCAGGTTCGCGAAGTTCAGTCTCGCGCCGTCCATCCTGGCGTTGTTCAGGTCGGTCCGGGACAGGTTCGCGGACTCCAGGTTGGCGGAGGTCAGGTTCACCTCGTAGCTGATGAAGGACGTGGCGGGCGTCCGGATGCCGTGCAGATCGAGTCCGTGCGTGTGGTCGACGGGATCGGCGGGCCGGCGGGCGAGGACGTTGAGGGCGGCGGCGACATCGGTGTCGGGTTCCTTCGGCAGCTCGGCGTCCTCGACCTTGGGGCCGGGGTCGTGTTCGCGGACGAAGGCCGCGAGGACGTCGCGGATCGCGATGCGGTCGCGATCGGAGTCCCGGGCGATGCGCTCCAGGGCGTAGACGGCGGCGATGCGGACTTCGCGTCTGGACGAGCCGAGCTGCTCGACGGCCTTGGTGTACCGCTCGGTGACCTGTCCCTGCTGGACGGTGGCGAGGTTGTCGCGTGAGGTGCGCAGCTCCTCCTGACCGGTCCGCCAGGTGATGAAGGCCAGCACGATGCCGAACAGCAGCACGAGGCTGTTGATCCACTGGTGGCTACCCTGCCATCTGCGGTCCCGCCGGGCGTCGTCCCTGGCCCGCTCCCGTTCGCGCTCGGCGTCCCGGCGGGCCTGCGCGGCCTCGGCGCCCTGACGTTCGAGGGCGAGGAGTTCCAGCCGCTTGTCCAGCGGGAGGGCATCGATCTCGCTCTGGGTCAGTTCCCTCGCCCGCGGTCGCGGCTCGACCTCGGACGTCGTCGGCGCCGGGCCGGAAAGGTCGCTCATACTGCATCAGACGCGCAGGGCCCGCCTCCCGCTCACCTGTTTCTCCCGCGTGTGACGGTTTCCGCCGGTGGCGCACGTCACAGCCGGGGGCGTCACGCGGGACGGGCCGGGGGCGTCTCGTGGTCGTCAGAGGCCGCGCGAACGACCGCGCGGCCGCGCACCGCGAGTGAGGACCAAGTCATGGAACCCCGTTTCGACCTGATGGCCAACGAGACCGGAGCCAAGATCGGCAAGAGGTTCGCCGCGACCAGCCTGCTGATCCAGCAGTCGTCGCTGCCCAGGGCCACCCAGGAGCTGATGATGCAGCGCGCCAGCCAGATCAACGGCTGCGGCTTCTGCCTCGACTTCCACACCAAGGACGCCGCCGCCGCGGGGGAGACCGCGGTCCGCCTCCACCTGGTGGCGGCCTGGCGCGAGTCCACCGTGTTCACCGAGGCCGAGCAGGCCGCCCTGGCCCTCACCGAGGAGGGCACCCGCCTCGCCGACGCGCGCCCGGGCGTCTCCGACGGCACCTGGTCCCAGGTCAGGGAGCACTACGACGACGACCAGATCGCCGCTCTCGTCTACCTCGTGGCCATGATCAACGCTGCCAACCGGCTCGGCGTCATCCTCCACATGAAGGGCGGCTCCTACGAACCCGGCATGTTCGCCGCCGCGGCCGGCTGACCGGCGGAGCCGTCCGCTCCGCCGGATCAGCCGCCGCTGATGTCGAGGGCCGTCCCGTACAGGCGCTCGACTCCGAGGCGGATGACGACGCGCCGCTCGGCGACCTGCTGTTCGAAGAAGGCTCGCTCGTCCTCGGGCCGGGCCTCCTGGGGGAGCATCGCGAGGAGCTCGCGGGTGGTGGCGTCGCCGGGCTCGGCCGCGACGGCGGAGAGCTCGGCCTGGCCCTCGGCGACGGCGAAGGACCAGATGTCGGGGCCCTGGACGTGGACGGAGGCGCGGGGGTCGCGGCGCAGCTGCTTCAGCTTGACGCGGTCGGCGGTGGTGGAGAAGCGCACGATCCGGTGCTCAGGATCCCAGGCGTAGAGCATCGTCGTGAGATGGGGGTGGCCGCTGCGCTTGTTCGTCGCGAGCGTGCCGAAGCGCCGGGAGGCCAGCAGCGCGGACAGGGCCTCGTCGGACAGCGGGCGCGGGGCGGGTCCTTGTGTCATGCCGTGATCAACATCAGCAGCGATCTTCGCATTCCACCAGGCTCGTCCCGCCCCGGCCGCTCTCCCGGAGCGTCTACTTCAGCAGGGACCGTGCGATGACGATGCGCTGGATCTGGTTGGTGCCCTCGTAGATCTGGGTGATCTTGGCGTCGCGCATCATGCGCTCCAGAGGGAAGTCGCTGGTGTAGCCGTAGCCGCCGAGGAGCTGGACCGCGTCGGTGGTGATCTGCATGGCGGCGTCGGAGGCGAAGCACTTGGCGGCGGCGCCGAAGGAGGTGAGGTCGGCGGCGTCGCGCTCGGAGCGGGCGGCGGCGGCGTAGGTGAGCTGGCGGGCCGCCTCGAGCTGCGTGGACATGTCGGCGAGCATGAACTGGACGCCCTGGAAGTCGGCGATGGCCCTGCCGAACTGCCTGCGCTCCTTGACGTAGGCGGCGGCCTGGTCGAGGGCGCCCTGGGCGATGCCGACGGCCTGGGCGGCGATCGTGACGCGGGTGTGGTCGAGGGTGCGCATCGCGGTCGCGAAGCCCGTCCCCTCCTCGCCGATCATGCGGCTCGCGGGAATGCGGACCCCGTCGAGCTGGACGGTCCTGGTCGGCGAGCCCTTGATGCCGAGCTTGCGCTCCTTCGGCCCGAAGGAGACACCGGGGTCGGACTTCTCGACGACGAACGCGGAGATGCCCTTGCTGCGCTTGGACGGGTCCGTGACGGCCATGACCGTGTAGAACTCCGACACCCCGGCGTTGGTGATCCAGCTCTTGACCCCGTCGAGGACCCAGTGGTCGCCGTCGCGGACGGCCCGGGTCTTCATCCCCGCGGCGTCGGAGCCCGCCTCCGGCTCGGACAGGCAGTAGGAGAACATGCCCTCACCGCGGGCCAGCGCCCCGAGATAGCGCTGCTTGAGCTCCTCCCCGCCGGAGAGGATCACCGGCATCGAGCCGAGCTTGTTGACCGCGGGGATCAGCGACGACGACGCGCAGACCCGCGCCACCTCCTCGATGACGATCACGGTCGCGAGGGCGTCGGCGCCGGCACCGCCGTAGGACTCCGGGACGTGCACCGCGTGCAGGTCGTTGGCCGTCAGGGCGTCCAGGGCCTCCTGGGGGAAGCGGGCCTCCTCGTCGACCGCCGCCGCATTTGGGGCGATCTTGTTCTCCGCGAGGGAGCGGACGGTCTCCCGGAGCATCTCGTGCTCGTCGGAGGTCTGGAAAAGGTCGAAGTCGCCGGTCATCTCTCCACCCAAGGGGTTGGCACTGAGTTCCCTAAATTATGTGCACTGAGTACCCTCTTGTCCAGGCCCCGGTGCTAGGGTTCGGGGATGACGTCGGGAATGGCGGAGGACCACCGGAAGCCGCCGATGCGGGACCTGCTGGCCGACGCGGCGTTCGAGCTCTTCGAGGAGAAGGGCTTCGAGCAGACCACCGTCGACGACATCGTCGCCAGGGCGGGGGTCGGACGGCGGTCGTTCTTCCGCTACTTCCCGTCCAAGGAGGACGTGGTCTTCCCCGACCACGAACGCTGCCTCGACGACATGGTCGCCTTCCTGAAGACCGCCGCCGACGGCACCGACCTCGTCGAGCACGCCTGCGAGGCGACCCTCCTCGTGGCCCGGATGTACGCCGAGCGTCCCGAGCGGTCACTGATGCGCTACCGGCACATCCGCGACGTCCCTGCCCTCCGCGACCACGAGCACATCGTGATCCGCCGCTACGAGCACGCCCTCGCCGCGTTCCTCCGCGAGGGCTTCGCCTTCCGCCCCGACGGCCCGCTGCACGCGGAGATCATCGCGGCCGCCGCCTCCGCCGCCCACAACCACGCGGTCCGCACCTGGCTCCGCAACGGCGCGACCACCGACGCCGTCGCCGCCGCCCGCACCGCCCTCGCCTCGGTCCGCGCCGCCTGGGGAGCGCCTCCCACTCCCGCGGAACCCGACGACTACGTCGTCGTGATCACCCGCAGCCGCGCCCCCCTCCAGGACGTCCTCCACCATGTCGAGCACGCCCTGGCCAGGATCGCGCCCGCCGACGACGCGGAGTAGGCCCTTCCGTTCTTGGGGGTGGTCAGGATGGGCCGAAGTGGTTGGTCTGGGTGTTGCCGTTGCCGATCACGCTGCCCTGGGAGTTGGTGAGGTTGTAGGTGTAGGTCGTGGTGGAGCGGATGGTCCCGAGCACGTCGCGAGCGGTCGCCAGGACCTCGGGATCGGTGCGGGCGGGGCTCGCGTGGAGCGCCCGGGTGAGGACCGGCTGCCAGCGTTCGGGATCGGACTCGTACCCGGCGACGGCCAGCACCGCGTCGCCGTCGCCGTCTCCGGCGAAATGGGCGGTGAGCTGGGACTTCAGCCGGTTCAGCGCGGTGCCCACCGCCGTCGCCGTGGTGTCGCTGAGGCCCGCGCCCGCTCCTGCGGCGAGGGCGCTGATGATCAGGGTCAGGGCGTCCATCGTTCTCTTTCGGTCAGGGGAACCAATGCTGCTTGATGCGGGTGATCTCGCCGCCGGTGACGGTGATCTCGAACGAGAAGCCTCGGAGCTCGCCGCCTTGGAGGCGCTGGTACTGCTCGTAGAGTTTCGCCAGGACCGGGAGCGTGACCGTCCTGCTATAGGAGGGGTCGCCGGAGTGCTCGATGTCGAGCTGATTGATCCTCAGTTCGGCATCGGGGGCCACCCGCAGCCGGACCTTTTCCTTGCTGGGATCGCGCTGGTAGTAGTCGTTGTCGGCGGTGCTGCCGTCCGCCTTCGCGGCCTCCTCGGCCTCCGCGCCCCGGAGAAGGTCGTACGGGTCGACGGCGATCGTCCTGTTCCGCACGTCGAAGTCTCTGTAGTCCCTGATGAAGGCCGCCTGCACGCCGTCGGGCAGCGGCCCGGTCGGGGTCGGGGTCGGCGGCGCGGACGTCGGGGGAGTGGTCGGAGCCCCGATGCCCTTGACCTCGGGGGTGCGCGGGACGGTGAGTTCCTTCAGGAGGGCGTCGAGGCCCTCGGGCTTCGTGACGAACCGGGCCGGGGGAGCCTTGACCGCGGTGGCCAGGCGGGTCAGGGGCTCCTGCTCCTTCTCCGCGACCTTGTAGCCGACGATCCTGAAGTCCAGGCGCACCCCGGCCTTACCGGACCTCTCCTCGACCTCCCGCTCGAGATCGGCCTGGGCGGTGCCGCAGGCGTCCGCGCCGTGTGAGGTGACGACGATGATCCGGTTCAGCGTGCTGCCACGGAAGGGGTAGCGGCCCGAGAAGTCGCCGATGGAGGCGAGGATCCCGTCGCGGAGCGTCGCCTTGCCCGAGGGCTTGACGGCGCGGGCGGCCGCGCCGATCCGCTCCGGGTGCTCGCGATCCGGGCCGACGAGCTCGGCGGTGTTCCCCGGATCCGCGCAGGCCCCGCCGAACCTGCGGAGCGCGAGGGCGTCGCCGTCGCCGGAGTTCAGCGCCGCGCCGCCGACCGCGTGGGCGATGCCGGCGAAGTCCTCGCTCTCCGACGTGTCGATGAGGAAGGCCGTGCGGACCTCAGGGATCGAGCGGAACACCAGGTAGGCCGCCCCCGCGGCCACGACCAGGACGACCGCGGCGATCGCGGCGACGATCCGGCGGCGGCTCACGAGGAGCCCGCCAGCCCGCCGCGGAGCCTGGACAGTGCGCGGTTCATCGAGGTCCTTTCGGTGTTGTATGCGTCGGCGGCCTGCTGGAAGACGGCGAGGCCCCGTTCGAGCGGGGAACCGGCGCGTGCCGCGCCGAGCAGGTCGGTGGCGGCCGCGAGCACCCGTTCCTGGCGTCCCCGCAGCGCTTCGGCGCGCTGCTTGATGTCACGGCCGTAGGGCGACCTGGCCCGGGCGGCCAGTTCGTCCAGCAGGTCCCCGGTGCCCCCGGCCGTCTTCTCCGCCCGGCCCAGCGTCTTGGCGGCGATGTCGGGGCGTCCGTCCACCATCTCCTGGACGGCCTGCTCCACCTGGCCCGTGGCCGTGTTGAACTCGTCGACCATGTGCTGGGCGCCGGTGAGGATGGGTTCGGCATTGGCGAAGTGGTCGAGGGCGCGGTCGAGATCGGCCTGCGTGTCCGCGTGGAACGGGGCCGGGGCCTTCACCGCCTCGGCCATCCGCTCGAGCCCCGCCCGCTGGATCTTCGGGACCTTGTAGCCGACGAACCTGAACTCCAGCGACAGCCCCGCGGCGGAGACGCGCTGCCTGATCTCGTTCTCGACGAAGGCCGCGTCGTCGTCGCACGCGTCGATCCCGTGCCGGGCGACCACGATGATCCGGTCGACCTGGCGCGCCTTCTGGTGCAGCGGCTTGGAGAAGTCGGCGACGGCCTCGACGATTCCGCGGACGAGCGTCGGCTTTCCGGACGGGCTCATTCTCCCCGCGGCGTCGGTGATCTGCTGCCGGTTGCCGGTGCCGAACGGCACGAGCCTCCTGGTGTTCGCCGAAACCCCGCATTCACCGCCCAGAGCGCGCAGGCCGATGAAGTCCTCGTCGCCGGAGTTCCCCATCGTCTTCTTCAGGGATTCGGTCAGGGCGGAAAGGCCTTGGGAATCCGTGGTTTCGGACGCGTCCACAAGGAACATGGTCCGGTAGTTGGGAGCGAATTCCGGAGCGAACCAGCCGAAGTACAGGGCGCCGAATCCCGTGGCCAGGATCCCTGTGAGGACTGCGCTGACCAGGACCCAGACGGCCCTCGGCACGTTGAGGATCCACTGGATGAGGTTGTTGTTCCCCAGTACCGAGTGCGGGCTGTCGGTGACCTCGAAGTTATAGGTCGTGGAAACGGTCACCCCGGAGGGTGAATTATCCGATTTCGGGGGTTCGGTCGAAGTATCGTCCAAGGACCTGTTTCCGTTCAGCACTCGCTGCCCTATCCGACGCGCTCATTTTCCACAGATTCCTCGTGGCTCGCCCCACAAGCCGGGAATTCCATGACAATGGCGATGAGGACGTCGGCCGGTGTCGCCGGAACCAGCCTGCCGGCACTTCCGCGGACGGCGGCAGGTGTTGCCCGTCGCCCCGCGGGTTGGGCAAAGGAGACGCGAGGGCGCCATGGGCACACGGGACACACTGTTCGGTGAGACGCTGCGCCGGCTGCGCATGGCCGAGGGGCTGTCCCTCGCCGGGCTGGCCGGGCGGGCGCACTACAGCAAGGGGTACCTGAGCAAGGTCGAGTCCGGGGCGAGGCCGCCGACACCGCAACTGGCCCGCAGGTGCGACGCCGCGCTCGGGGCCGGGGGCGCTCTGGCCGCGCTCGCCGGAGGGGGCCGTCCGCCACCGCCCGCCGAGGAGGCCGCGGCACCGGAGGACGAACGGAATGTCTGGATCATGAGCCTGGGAACGGAGGCCGACGGCTGGTTCACGCCCGTAGGGCGCCGGGAGCTCCTGGCAGCAGGGGGCTCGGCGCTGCTCGGCCTGAACACCTCCCCGCCGGCCGTGCGCGCCGCCGCCGTGCGGGAGACGGGCCTGGAGGCCGGTAAGACGATCTTCACCCGGCTGCGCGCCCTGGGCCAGGTCGCCGGGCCCGGTCTCGTCCTTCCCACGGTCGTCGCCCAGGCCAACATGCTCCGCTCCGTCGCGGCGGCGTCCGAAGGCCCCCTCCGGGAGGGCTGGTCGCGGCTGGCCGCCCGGCACGCCGAGTACGCCGGCTGGCTCGCGCAGGAGGCGGGCAACCCCAGGGCCGCCCTGTGGTGGACCGGCACGGCCGTGCGCCTGGCCGGCGAAGCCGACCCCGACATGGCCGCGCACGCCCTGGTCCGAAGGGCGCTCATCACGCTCTACGCCGACGACGGCTCCACGACCGCGGCGCTCGCCGGACGCGCGCGGCGCAGCCCGGCCGGCCGCCGCGTCCGCGGGCTGGCGGCGCTCCGGGAGGCGCAGGGACACGCTCTGACCGGCGACGCCCTCGCCTGCGAACGGGCGGCGGACCACGGTGCCCTGCTCCTCGACGGAGCGAGCGCCGGATCCGATCCCCTGGCACTGGGCTCGGCCCATGTGGACGTCGTCGCCGTCACCCGTGGCTGGTGCCTGTACGACCTCGGCCGTCCCGCCGAGGCGGCGGCCGTCCTGGAGGAGCAGGTCGCCCGGATCCCACCGGACGCCCACCGCTCCCTCGCCCGCTACGGCGCCCGACTGGCACTGGCCCACGCCACGGCAGGGGAGAGGGAACGCGCCTGCGAGGTCACCGAGGGAGTCCTGGACGCGGCGGCGGGCGTCGACTCCGCGACGATCCGCACCGACCTGGCCAGGCTGGCGCGCACCCTGATCCGGTGGCGCTCCGAGCCGCGGATCCGCTCGCTCTACCCGCGCCTGACCACCGTCCTGCACGTCTCGCCCAACTGACCGGAGGCAAGCCGATGGCCGCGATCTTCATCAACTACCGGGTCGGCGAGACCGCGCAGATCGCCCGCCTGCTGTACGAGCGGCTGGCCCGGATCTTCGGCCCCGGCGAGGTCTTCTTCGCCAGCGAGAACCTCCTGCCCGGCCACCGCTTCGACGTCCCGATCCTCGACGCCGTCCGCTCCAGCGAGGTCCTCCTCGCCGTGATCGGCCCCCACTGGCAGGACGCCCCCGACGCGTCCGGCTCCCCCCGCCTCCACGCCGAGGACGACTGGGTCCGCCGCGAGATCACCGAGGCCCTGGCCCTCTCCATCCCGGTCATCCCGGTCCTGGTCGACGGCGCCCCGTCCCCCCACCCCGACAGCCTGCCCCCCGACCTGCGCCCCCTGCCCGACCTCCACCACGTCCGCCTGGGCCACCGCTCCGGCGACCCCGGCGTCGACGTCCTGGCCGCCGCCATCCGCCGCACCGTCCCCCGCCTCAACACCATCCCCACCTCCCCGCCCCCCACCTTCACCGTCCACGCCCCGGGCTCCAAGGGCCTCCAGACGGGCGACGGCAACACCCAGCACAACACCTTCACCTGATCCGCTCGCTGCTCGCCACGGACAAGACCTGTAAGACACGTCCTAGTCCTCGCCTTGCCCGCCCGGCGAGCGTCCGAGTGGGCAAGGCGAGAACGGGGAGCGCGAAGTGGGGCCGCCGGGGCCGTCGAGCTGGGGGCCTCGGTCAGGTGCGGCGGGTGGACTGGTGGTATTGGGCAGGGGTGAGGCCGATCTGCCAGGCCGCGGCCTGGATCGGGTCGTGGATCGAGCCGGGGACCAGTTCGCCGAACTCGCGGCGGGTGCCGTCGCGTTCGACGGTGCCGTTGGTCATCAGGAGCAGGTGCAGGTGGTCGTCGTAGAGGCGTTCGACGCACCAGAGGGTGAGGGTCTGGCCCGGATTGCCCGGGTCCGGGACCTCGCGGCCGACCTGGGGCCAGCCCGCCTCGGCGACGATCCGGTGCCAGCCGGACCGGCCCGCCAGCCGCTCGACGGCGCAGCGGCGCTGCTCGGAGTTGCGCAGTGACACCACGCGGGACACCGGGACGTCCTCCTCGATCAGTTCGCGGGGCATGGCGACGCCGTGCCAGGCCCACAGGCGCCAGCCGTCGGGGTACCGGACGGCTGGGGCGGTCGGGTGGTGGAGACGGCCCTGGGCGTCGCGGTGCAGTTCGACAGGGCGTTCGGTGAGGATCACGCTGTCGCGCATCGGCCACCACTCGCCCGCCGAACGCGCCACCTGGAGCAGGCCCCGGCCGTGGCGGTCCGGTGCGCCCGCGCCGAGACGTTCGAGGAGGTCGAGCCGGGCCAGCTGCGGCAGTATCCGCCGCGGAAACGCGCCGAGCCGGGGCAGCGCCCACTCCTCGGGGAAGCGCCGGGCCTCCTGCCAGGTCGCCGCCGCCTGGTCGACGGCCTGGCCGACGGCCCTGCCGAGACCGGTCTCGATCGCTGCGCCGACCTCGCGGCCGAGCCTGTCCAGCGGGATGCGGAGACGCGGGTCCCGTCGCCGGCCGTGCGGCAGCGGCTCCAGCATGATCAGATCGGTCTCCGGGGAGTCTTCGGGGACCTGGTCGACCAGAGCGTCGGCGGTGTGCTCCGGAAGGGTCCGCCAGGCACGCCTGGACACGGCCTGAAGCCGTCCCGCGCGGATGTCGGCGCCGATGCTGCCCGCCATTGGAGAGCCCAGCCAGATGACCCGTTCCGGTGGCCGCCGGCCGGCGCCGAGGTAGACGTCTTTGACGCCCGCCTCGGCGGCGTCCCGGTCGGCCGGTCCGACGGCGAGCCCGTGGCCGATCCATTCCTCCCGGACGGACTCGAGCGACGCCTGCTGCTCCGGAGTCATGGCTAGTCCGCGACGAAGCGGACGTTCGTCCAGTCCTGCTCGCGCGCGGCCCGCTCGCGTTCTGCCTGCTCGCGCGCGGCCTGGTCGAGCGCCGCCTGCTTGCGGGCCTGCTTACGAGCCCGCTCGAGCTTGCGGACGGTCTCGGGTGCCAGGACGCGCGGCGCCATCTCACGCTTGCGGCGCAGCACGTACCGGCCGGGCGCGATCCCGGTGTTGCCGTGCTCAGGGTGGTCGAGCCAGGCGATGGCGCCGTCTCCGACCACCAGCGATCCCAGGGTGAGGTCGTCTGCCGCGCCTTCGCGGACGTCGTACCGGACGTCTCCGGAGGCGAGCAGCAGGTGGGTGTGACCCCCCGCCTCACCCCGGACCACGGCGACGCCCGCGGCCGGGACGGTGGTCACCGGCGACCGGTGGTCCTCGGGCGCCATCGATGCGGGGACGACCGACACGTCACCCTGGTGCTGCAGTCCGTCGATCGTCGGAATGTCGAGTTCGGCGGCGAGACGGGCCAGGTCGGCGTCGTCCGTCCGCACACTGCTGAGGAGTTTCACTGAGGCCTCCCGCCAAGTGTCCTCCCACGAATTTAGGCTTCTCCCGATCGAGCAGGCCAATGGTTTTCCACCCCGGCCAGGTCTCGCGGCCAGCCCCGTAGGCAGATGAGCGTGGCTCGGCAGAGGACCGTGGCCCCGAATCCCACGCGTCGTGCTCATTGCCGGGGAAGCCCCCGGCTGGAACCGGCGTTCCAGCCGATGCCCTCGCCGCAGACCGGCAGACCCGCCGACCAGCCAGCCGTCCCAAGGGCGATGAACCAGGCGTTCCGCGCTCACGGAGCTCGGACATCCGCTTTCCGCACCCAGAACCTGTCTCTCATCGACTGCTGACCGCGCGAGGCTCTGGCACGACCTCGCGCGAGTGCCGGCGGCCGCCGGACGAGCCGTGACGGCGCCCTCCTCCGCCCCAGAAGTCGCCCCCATTCACTCATCGGCGTATTTGTCGCACGTATCTCCTGCGTCTCGTCTCCTGCGTCTCGGTCGATCAAGTGCTCTCTGCGTCTCTCTTCGGGCCTGCTTCCCAGTGCCGATTCCGGAGGGTCAAGGAGGGGAGAGGGTGATGGCGCCGGTGGGGCAGAAGGAGGCGGCGTGGCGGGCGGTGGGGAGCTGGGCTTCGGTAGGGGAGTCGGTCAGGAGGACGACGAGGCCGGTGTCGTCGTCCTGGTCGAAGAGGGCGGGGGCCAGGCGGGTGCACTGGCCGGCGCCCCGGCAGGCCTCACGGTCGGCGGTCAGGTGGGTCACCAGGTGACCTGGAGGTCGTGCAGGCCGTAGACGGCGGCGGTCTCCCTGGCCTGGGGGAGGTGGGAGGCGGCGAGTGCCAGGGAGGGCAGGCGGCTGAACAGGCGGGTGAGGCCGATGTCGAGTTCCAGACGGGCGAGGGCCTGGCCGAGGCACTGGTGGGCACCGTGGCCGAAGGCCAGATGGCGGGTCGGTGGGCGGGTGAGGTCGAGGCGGTCGGGGTCCTCGGCCACCGTCTCGTCGCGGTTGGCCGACTGGACGGCGACGATGACGCCGTCGCCTGCCGCGATGGTGACGCCTCCGACGTCGATGTCCTCCGTCGCGGTCCTGGCCACGGCGGCCTGGACGATCGTCTGGTGGCGCAGCAGCTCCTCGACGGCGTTCTGGATGATCGTGGGGTCGGCCCGCAACGCGGCCAGCTGGTCCGGATGTTGCAGCAGCGCGAGCACCGAGACGCCCAGCATGTTCGCGGTGGTCTCGTGGCCCGCGACGATCAGCAGCCGCGCGATCCCCACAAGGTCCTCGCGGGAGACGTCGGCGCCCGCCTTGGCGATCACCCTGCCGAGCATGTCGTCGGACGGCTCCCGGGTCTTGGCGTCGATGAGCCGCCCGAGGTAGTCGCCCAGCTCCAGCATGGCCCTGCCGCCGACCTCGGGCGGATCGTCGTAGGACATGATCGCGGCGCTGCGGCTCTGGAAGAACTCGTGGTCCTCGAACGGCACGCCCAGCAGCCGGCAGATGACGAGTGAGGGCAGGGGCAGCGCGTAGTGCGCGATGAGGTCGACGGGCCTGGGCCCCGCGGCGAGTTCGTCGAGCAGCCCGTCCGCGGCGTCCTCGATCGCGGTCCGCAGAGCGGAGATCCGCCGCACCGTGAACTCCGGTGTGAGCAGCCGCCGGATGGTGCCGTGCCGCGGATCGTCCATCCGCAGGAACGACAGCAGCCCGGGCGGTACTGCGGCCATCTGCGGATAGTCGGCCCGGGTGTCGTCGGAGCTGATCCGCCGGTCGCCCAGCAGGGCCCTGGCGTCCTCGAACCGTGTGACCAGCCAGCACGGCTTCCGGCCGGGAACGACCATCCACACCGGAGGCCCCTGACGGAGCACGGCGAACTCCGCCGGCGGCTCCAGCGGGCCCTCCCGCTTGGACGGATACACCACGGGTGCTTGCAAGACGTCTCCTCACGTCGGCGGACCGGCTGAGAATCTCACGCCGCTCCGGCGCGGGACAGTTCTCCACCGGACACATTCACCTGCCCGCCCGCCTGGAGGCCCGGAAGCAGATCCGGTCCTCGCACCGGGCCGGTCAGGGGCGACGCGCTGGGCCGGGGAAGGCCGAGAGAGCCCGGCACCGCAGGATCAAGGGCAGTCATGGCGGCCGGTTCCCGTCCCATGACGAGGGCCTGTGCCGTGACCGCAGCACTGTCGAGCGCTCTCAACAAGATTCAAGCGACGGTGAGGACTCGCCGACCGCTACGGCAGAACCCGAAAGACTTCCTCGCCGCACTCCGTCTCCGCGGTGCGCTCCTCTGGATCAGACGCCTCGATTCACCCACGGATCCCAAGCCTAGGGAGTGGTCCAGGTTTCGAGGTCGGTGAAGGCCGCTGTGAAGGTCGGGAGGAGGGGGCGGAGCGAGGGGGAGAGGGGGACCAGGCCGTCGGTGTGGGCACCCGGGGCGCGGATCTCGCGATGGAGGGCGGAGCGGCCGGCGGCGGCGATCAGGGCGGTGTAGGTGTCGGCGTAGCGGGCGGGCGGGGTGAGGGCGTCGAGGGTGCCCTGGACGCTGATGAGAGGCCGGCCGATGCGGCCCGTCAGGGAGATCCGGGCGACGGCCCGGCGCACCTGCCACGGCCGGGAGGCCAGGTCGTAGGAGGCGTCGTCGCCCGTGTAGGCGGGGTCGAGCTCGCTGCGGACGATGTGCTGGAGCGGGGTCCACAGGTTCTTGTGGTGGTAGGCCCACTGCGGTTCGGAGCCGGCCGGGTAACCGGCCTTCAGGAGGGCGTCGTGGGCCGCGGGGTCTCCCTGTGCGGCGGCGGGGTAGGCGCGCAGTGCCGGTGGCAGCGTGGTCAGGAGATTGGTCTTCGGGGTGAAGATCAGGGCGTTCCAGTCGATGCCCCCGGTGTACAGCGACGGGTGGCGTTCGAGCTGCCAGCGCACCAGGTAGCCGCCCGCCGACAGGCCCGCGGCGTAGGTGCGCGCGGGGGCGGTGCCGTAGTGCCGGGTCACCGTCTTCCTGGCCGCGCGGGTGAGGTCGGTGAAGCGACGGTGCCATTCGAGGATGGCGGCGCCCGGCCGGTCGCCGTCCTTGTAGATCTCGGCTCCGGTGTTGCCCTTGTCGGTCGCGGCGTAGGCATAGCCCTTGGCCAGGACCTGGTCGCTGATGATCGGGTCGTTGGCGTACTGCTCGCGGGTGGAGGGCGGGCCCGCGACGACGAGGCCGCCGTTCCAGTGCTCCGGCAACCGGAGGACGAACTGGGAGTCGTGGTTCCAGCCGTGGTTGGTGTTGGTGGCCGAGGTGTCGGCGAAGTAGCCGTCGATCTGGACACCCGGCACTCCCGAGGGAGTGAGGGTGCCCGGGGCGAGGAGGCCCGCCCAGTCGGCCGGATCGGTGCGCCCGGCGGGAACGGTTCCCGTGGTCGTCAGATCGGTCAGGCACGTCGTCACCGAGTGCAGAGCACCGGGAACGCGCACGTCGGGACAGGAGGAGGCGGCGGACGACGCGGACGCAGGGGCGGACAGCGCGGCGGCCACGAGCAGGGGGGCGGCGAGAAGTCTCATGAGATCAAAGCTAGAAACCGCAGGTCATCCTGGGTAAGTGTGAGAGGGCACTGCCGCTCCGGCCGGAGGGCACATGACTTTCGGCACTCCTCAGGCGTCGGCCCGGGCCTTTAGAGTTCAGGTGACTCTCGGGGAGGCGTCATGTCCCAACCGGTGCCCTGGGTACCGCCGGTCCTTTACGGCGCGGTGCTCAGCGGCGGCGTGTACTACGACGCGGTGGGGCCCGGCCTCGCGGCCGCCACCGCGGCCTTCGCCGGCCTGCTCACCGGCCTGATCCTGCTCGACCTCAGGCCGCCCGCACTGCCGGCCACGGTCGTCTTCGTGGCGCGGATCCTGGTGCTGTGCGGGGTGAGCGCGGTCGACGCATCGGGGCTGTCGCGGGTGCTGTTCGTGCTGGTGCCCTTCCTCGGCTACTTCGCCTACGGTCCCGTCGTCGCGGCCGCCCTGGGCACGGGCTGTGTGACCGCCGTGGCAGCGGCCTTCACCCTGTTCGTGCCGCAGTGGTGGACACGGGCCGAGTACATCTCCGACCTGCTCATGTTCGCGCTGGGAGTCGTCCTGGCCACGAGCATGGCCGCGGTCGCCGTCCGGGAGCGCACGGCCAGGGAGAGGGTGGCGGAGCTGTCGGCGGCCGCCGAACGCAACCGGATCGCCCGCGAGATCCACGACAGCCTCGGCCACCACCTGACAGCACTCGGCGTGCAGCTCGAGACGGCCCTGGCGTTCGGTGACCTCGATCCGCCGCGCGCCGCGCAGGCCGTCACCAACGCACGCTGGTCGGCCGGGCAGGCCCTCGAAGAGGTCAGAACCTCGGTGCGGACCCTCGCCGACGGCCCTCTCGATCTCGGCGGGGCACTCGAGGAACTCGTCCGCCGCCTCGACGGAGGGCCGCGACGGGTCACGCTCACCGTCTCCGGCGAGGAGCGGCGGCCGCTGCTCGTGCTCTACCGTGCGGCCCAGGAGGGGCTGGCCAACGCCTGTCGGCACTCAGCGGCCACCGAGATCGGCCTGTCCGTCCTCTACGACGACCGGGGCGCGTGCCTGCGGGTGACCGACGACGGACGCGGCTTCGAGACCGCGGGGGAGGGGTTCGGGCTGCGCGCTCTCCGCGAACGCGTCGCTCTCGCCGACGGAACGGTCGACATCGTCACCTCCCCGGCGGGAACGGTCGTGAAGGTGGACGTCCCATGGTGAGGGTGTTCGTCGTCGACGACCAGGACCTCGTCCGGGAGGGCATCGCGGCCCTGCTCGGCCTCCAGGAGGGCATCGAGGTGACGGGCACCGCCCGCAACGGCCGGGAGGCGGTCGAGACGGCGCCCGCCGCCCGGCCCGACGTGATCCTCATGGACGTCCGGATGCCGGAGATGGACGGCGTCGCGGCCACCTCGGTCCTCCGGCGCCTGCTCCCGGACTGCCGGGTCGTGATGCTGACGACCTTCGACGACCAGGAGCCCGTCGCCCGCGCGCTGAAGGCCGGAGCGGCGGGCTACCTGCTGAAGAACCTGCCCTCCGCCGACCTCGCCCATGCCGTCCGGCTCGCCCACGCGGGAGTGACCCAGTTCGACGCCTCGCTCACCGCCCACCTGTCCGCCCACCCGGCCACCCCACCCGCCCGCGACCAGCTGACCCCGCGCGAGACCGAAGTCCTCCGCCAGGTCGCGGCGGGCGCCAGCAACAAGGAGATCGCCTCCCGCCTCTACCTCACCGAGGGCACTGTCAAGAACCACATCTCCCGCATCCTCACCCGCCTGAGCCTGCGCGACCGCACCCAAGCCGCCCTCTATGCGAGGGACAACGACCTCCTTTAGAACCTGCGGCCGCGCCTCACACGAGTGATCGCGGCCTCGGGCCTGCCCGAAGCCCCACCGCCCTGCCACGCGACGTTGACAGCTCTTGTCCGCCGGTCCCGGTCCCGGTGCCATCGGGCGGGGTCGGCCCGTGGGCCGGTGGCCGGTCATCGGCGGACGGTTCCGCAGCGGTAGGTGGCCCGGGTGAGCAGGCCGGCGGTCAGGCGGAGGCCGGTGATCCGCTGCGGCGGCCGAGGTGTGGACTGACCCCTCGGCACCGGCTTCAGTGCTGCGCGACTCCCCGGCGGCGTGGTGGAGTCCTGCTCGGCGAGGGAGCCTGTCAGCCGTGCTGCGCAACCCCGCGCTGCCGACGAGCGTGCTCGCCAAGGTTGATCACGTCGTCGGATCCCCGGTGCTGGGCTCTTGCCGCGCAAGCGTTCCCGCTGATCGTGGGGCCGCGTCATCGCTACACCCAGTGCGTCGCGCGCTCCTGGGCGCCGCGCCCCGCGTGCGCGCTGCGGCCCGTCGCGAGGGCATTCACGTGCTCGACAGCCCCATGACGATCTCCTCGGAGCCCGCAGCGGAGGCGGAGCCAGCAGGGAGACGGTGGGCCGGCCGATGATCGGAATCGACCCGTCTCCCTGTCGGCGTATGCGTAGGCGTCAGGCGTCCCGCTGAGTGATCATCGGACAGGGCGGTGCGGCGGCCTGATTGCACGTCGTGAAAGACCGTTTGCAGGTGGTGAAAAGGCTCTGGGCGGGTCGACGGCGGCGGGTGATGGTGAGGACGTCACATCGCCGACCCCGTTGGAGGGGATCAGATGAGCACCACCCAGCAGAGCCTCGTGCAGTCCGTCGAGACGATCACGGCGGCGCGGACCCGCGCCGCCCAGCCGTCGGATGGCGGCTCCACCGGCGTCTCGGACACCAACGACTAGTGTCCACCGACGTCATCCAGGTGCTGGGCGGGGACTTCCCCGCCCAGCACCTGGGCCGCAACTACGCGCATCTGCCCGCCCCCGACGGACAACAGGGCCGGTTCGCCGACCTGCTGACTTGGGAGGCGCTCAACGCGGTGCTCGACAGCGCCCGGCTGGAGGCCCCCCGGCTCCGGCTCGCGCTGGACGGCGACACCGTACCGCCGCACCTGTACAGCGAACGCCAGTCCTACCGGCGAATGCAGGACTGGATGCGGCCCATCCCCCCTCTGGTTCACCAGCAGATCGCCGACGGCGCGACCCTCGTGCTCGACACGATCGACGAACTCCACCCGCCCGTCCGGGATCTCGCCAGCGAGCTGGAGCGTCTGCTGCGCAGGCCGGTCACCGTCAACGTGTACGCCTCCTGGACCTCCCGGGAGGGGTTCGGCACCCACTGGGACGACCACGACGTCCTGGTGTTCCAAGTGTCGGGCCGTAAACGATGGCGGATCTACGGGCCGACCCGGCCATCGCCGATGTACCGGGACGTGGTGTTCGCCGACGTCCCGCCCGAGCAGCCGCTGGCGGAGCTGACGCTCGGCGCGGGCGACGTCCTGTATGTTCCGCGGGGCTGGTGGCACGCCGCCGCGGCGTCCGAGGGCGAACCGAGCCTGCACCTGTCGTGTGGACTCGGTACGCACACCGGTGCCGACCTGCTCGGATGGGTCGTCGACCGGCTGCGCGACAACGACACGGTGCGCGCCGACGTGCCCCGGTTCGCCACCGGCGCAGAGCGGGCCGCGTGGGCGGCCTCCATGGCCAAGCTCCTGGCCGAGGAACTGACCGCAGATGTCGTCGAGCGCTACGGCGCCGCCCGGGACGCCGCTGCGACCCCGCGGGGCGGGTTCAGCCTTCCTCTGGCGGTCGCCGGGAATCTGGAAGATCCCGGCACGATCGTCCGCTTCGCGGTGACCCGCCCGGTCATCGACCATCACGCCGACGGCGTGACGGTCGCGGCGGGCGGCCGCCGGTGGACCCTGGACGCGGCCGCCGGTCCGGTGTTCGAGCTGCTCGCGGGCGGCCAGCCATTGGCGGTGTCGGCGCTCGCGGATGCGGCGGGCCTGCCGGTCGACCTGGTGGCTGGGATGCTCCAGACGATGCTGGACGCCGGGGTGGTATCGGCGGCGGAGGTGCCGCGGTGACGCATCTCGGATTGGGCACCTACCGGTGCCCGGACGTGCCCGCCGCCGCCGCGATGGCGGCGGCGGGCGGCGCCCCGCTCATCGACACCGCCCCCAACTACCAGGGCGGCCTCGCGCAGCGGAACCTCGCCGGCGTGCTCGCCGACCGTCCCGGGATCCGGGTGTCGTCCAAGGTCGGCTACCTGACTCGCGAGCAGGGCCGGGCGGCGTGCGCCGCTGGAGTCCTGCCCGGAGAGGACGCCCGCCACGGGCACTCGCTCGACGCCCGCTACATCGCCTACCAGGTCGGGGCCAGCATCAAGGAGCTCGGCCGTCCTGTCGACCTGATGTATGTGCACAATCCCGAATCAACCTCGCGGCCGCATCAGCTGGAGGGCGATCTCCTGCGGGCGTTCGCGGTCCTTGAGGAAGCGGCCGTCGACGGCACGATCGGCGGATACGGCATCGCGACGTGGCGGGCGTTCACCGACGGGCTGGTGAGCATGCCGACGCTGCTGGCCGCCGCCCGCGACGTCGGCGGCGACGGGCACCACCTGCGGGCAATCCAGCTGCCGGTCAACCTCGTGCACCTGACCGTCACCGCCCAGGCGCTGCACGGGACGGGTCCGATCGCCGAGGCGACGGCCGCTGGGCTGGAGGTGTGGACGTCGGCCCCGCTGAACGGCTCCGACCTGCTCGGCATGGTCGGCGAGGAGCTCGCAGCAGCGATCCGGCCGGGCCTCACCCCGGCCCAGGCGGCGCTCCTGGTCGTCGCCTCGACGCCGGGAATCACCGGCATGCTGCTGTCCACTGGGAACCCCGACCACTGGCAGGAGGCCCAGGCCGCCGTCCAGATGGGGTCGCTGACCGCCTCGGAGCTCGGAGCGGTGTGCGAGATGCTCCAGGTCGAAGCCCATTGAGGATCGGTTCGGCGAACCGGACGGCGTCCGGGCGATTACTCTCCCTCCATGGCCACGCCGCGAGGGAGAGCCTCGTTCACCGAGCAGGAAGCGGGCCCGCTACTCGACCAGGCGGCCGCCCGGCTCGGTGCGCGGGTCCGCCCAGGCGTTCACCCGATCATCGGGGTGGGTGGGCGTACCCTGGCCACGCCGGTCACCCACGGCCCGGGTGAGGACCAGGCGTGGCTGCGGCTGCTGGCCTCCACCGAACCGGACGGCAAGCTGTGGAACGGCCTGGCCGACGCCGAGCACCTGCCCGACCTGGTGTTCCGTCCCCGCCTCCTGGCCAGCACGATCCTGGAAGAGGGGGCCGATCGCGCCGTCCGCGCGGACCTGCTCACCTACATCACGGCGCCCGCACTGTCGTCCACGCCCGACCTGCCGACCAGCCGAGCCCTGCCGCTGGGCACCGGCTGGTGGGACGACCTGCGGTGCGCACTGGGCGCGCTCAGCAAGGCCGCGCCCGTCAACGGGCGCGAGCCGGTGATCAGCGCCACCTACATCCGGCGAACCGTCCCGGCCTTCGTCGGCGTCGACGTCGACCCGATGGCCGGCGCCTGGGAGATGGCGCACGGCGATCTGCACTGGGCCAACCTCACCGGCGCACCGCTGTCCATCCTGGACTGGGAAGGCCACGGTCTGGCACCGGCCGGATTCGACGCCGCTTACCTGCTCGCCCACTCCCTGCCCGTCCCCGACATCGCGCAGCAGGTGCGCTCCTGCCTCGCCGATGCCCTGTCCGGGCAGGCCGGTCGGCTCGCCCGGCTCACCGTCGCCGCGATCATCCTTCAAGCCGCCGAACGGACCGACATCCATGCCCGGCTCGCGCCGCTGGTCCGCGCCGACGTCGCCGACCTGCTCACCTGATCCCCGAGCGGGCGGCCAGGCCACGCAGCTCCTGAGAGGCTCGCCCCGACATCAGCAGGCCCCGCACCAGGTCCCGGCTGGACGGGCGGGAATGGACCTCCTCCGGCGCGGTGTGCTCCGCCGCTAGCAGGGCCTCCAGGCAGGCTTCGCGACGGCCCATCCCAGCATAGGCGCGGGCGGTGTCCAGATGAAGACGTGCCCGCCGCTCGCTGCTCGGCAACGCCCGCGGATCCAGGTCGCGGGCGACCAGGACGGCCTCGCCGGGGTCGCCCGCCCAGAACTCCGCCGACACCCGGTGCAGCTCGACCGCGTGCCGGGAGAACCCGCCGCCGCTGCTGTCCAGAAGCTGGACCGCTGGCCCGGCACGGCGGGCGAGGTCGGCGGCTTGGTCGGTGAGCTCCCGCATCCCGGTGCGGTCTCCGGCACGGGCCTGGGTGTAGGCGGCCGACATGGTGAGCAGGCCGCGCTGGGCCACCAGATGAGGATCATCGCCCTGCAGGCCGGGATGCTCGGCGGCCGACATCGCGATCATGGCGGCTTGGTCGTGCCAGCCGGCCTTGCGCGCCAGGACGGCGAGCTGGCGCGCGGCCTCACCCGCCGCCAGGGGATCATCGGCGGCGAAGGTGCGGGCGCGGTCGCCGATCATCCAGCCGAGCTGCTGTTCGTCCACTTTGATCAGGACGCGGGTGGTGAGGACGTAGATCCTGGCCAGCAGGGCCGACGCGCGTGGGTCCGCGCCGCTCGCGGCGACGTGCGCGAGACCGGTCGCGATCAGGACCGGGAGCTCGTCGGCCAGCCGCAGATAGTGCGACCGGTCGGCATCGGCCGCCGCTCGGCGCAACAGCGTGCGCAAGCCGTGCAGCTCGACGTCCTTCGGGGCGGGGCCGAGGCCGAGGATGGCATCGCGGACACGGCAGATCAGCAGCTCGCCGGAGTCCTGGGGTTCGGACGCGGCGGCAAGGCTCACCGGGAGGGCGGCCGCCGCAGCGGTCGCTGCCAGGTGAGCGAGCAGCTGTCGTCGCCGCACCGGATCGTCCTCCCGTCCTCCCGTACCGGTTACGGTATCTGCCAGCCCCACGCGGCTTAGAGGTATGTCCACAATCACCGCCACGCGACGCAGGAGCGTGTCGTCCCGGCCGGCGTGCTTGCCGTCCTCCAGCCGCGAAATCGTCGCGGGAGAGCACGGCACCTGCTGAGCGACCTGGGTCTGGGTCAAAGACCGGGACTTACGGACGGCCTTGACGAGCGCGCCGATCTCCTTGGGAGTCATCCGGTCACCAACTTCCGCCATTCGGTCCGAGGGCACGACCCTGCCCCGGATGGGCTGGTCAGGCACTTTGACCGTAGGCGGAAACAAGCAGCGCGTCACCAGCCTCCGATGACGGTTTCGAGGGCTCGAACGGCCCTCCGTCCTCCGTGTCAGGCGTGGCGTGGGCCTGTGCTGGTGGCGGGAACGGCGTCAGCGCACCGTCCCCGCAAGGATACGTCGCCACAGCCCGTCGCCCGACTGCAGGGTTATGCCGCCCAGCCGGATGTCGGTGGTGCGGTACGTGCGCTGCCCTTCGCTGAGCAGCAGGTCGATCTGGGCCAGAGGCTGCATGATCGCGAGGTAGCACCGTCGTTCTGTAGGAATCTCAATGACTGTGTCAAGCCGGAGCGGGGGTGACCTGCGGTGGGGTGATCGGGCTGAAGGTCCGGTTGTCGCGCAGGAGTGCCCATAGGACGTCGACGAGGCGTCGGGCGAGGGCGAGTAGCGCTTGGGTATGGATGCGGTTCTCGCTGCGTTTGCGCTGGTAGAAGGTTCGGGACGGGCCGTCTGGGCGGATGCTGGATAGTGCGGCCAGGTAGAAGACGCGGCGCAGGGCGCGGTTGTAGCGTTTTGGTCGTCGCCGGTTTCGGCTGATGCGGCCGGAGTCCTTGGGGACGGGGACGAGCCCGGCGTAGGAGGCGAGCCGTCCGGGATTTGCGAAGGCCGCCAGGACGTTCCCGCCGGTCGCAACGAGGAACTCGGCGCCGAGGATGGGCCCCATGCCTGGAAGGCTTTCCACGATGTGAGCTTGGGGATGCTCACGGAACCGGCTGGCAATGAGCCTGTCGGTGTCCTTGATCTCTCGGTTCAGGTCGAGGAGTTTGCGGGCCATCTGCTTGATCAGAAGTACTGTGGTGGCCTCGCCGGGCAACGCGACGGTCTGGGCCGCGGCTGCACGCAAGGCAGCGGTGACCATGGCATCGATCCTGTCTCGTCGAACACCGTGGCTGACGAGGTGACCAGCGAGGCCGTCGTGGCCGGCGTTGCTGATGTCTGCGGGGGTGCAGAATCCCGTGAGCAGGCTGAGCGCTGACCGGGTGGCGTAGTTGAGCGCGGCCTCCAGCCCAGGGAAGATCGATCCCAAGAGCGCCCGCAGGCGGTTGACTCCGCGGACCCAGTCGGCCATGAGATCCTCGCGGTGCGCTGTCAGTCGCGTCAGCTCGACGACCAACTCGTCGGCGACGGTCACAGCCGTCAGATCTCGCCGCATGCGGGCAGCGTCAGCGATGATCGCCGCGTCCTTGGCATCTGTCTTGCCCTCGCCACGGGCGATACCGGCCATGCCGTTCACCATCCGGCCGGGAACGTAGACGACGTTCTGGCCGTTGCCTAGCAGGATCGCGATCAGGAGTGACGCCACCGGACACACCAAATCAACCGCCCATCGGGCTTCGGCCCCGGACTTCCTCGCTCGGGCCAAGAGCTCCTCGAGCTGGGCCTGGTTGTTGCCGACCTTGACCGACCACAGCCGACGGCCATCCGCATCCACCGCCACCGCGTGATGGCTTGTCTTGCCCGCGTCGATGCCGATCCAGACCACATCGGGAACCATCACCCGGCATACCCTCTCGTCTTCGCTGGTCAACCCCGTGGACGACCCCGCCGGCAGGTCCCTAAACAGCGACGACTCGCATCAGATCTCAATCAGCGGCCAGGGCGTCCAGGACAACGAGGCGGCTATTCCTACAGAGCCACCAAGGGCAGACAGCGATCAGCCACACCCCGTCGTCCTGGGCATCCAGAGCAATTCACTCCAGACAAAACGATCTTAGGGACGGCGATGGCCTTGCCGAGGTGGCCTGCTTTGCCGGGGCTGCATCGCAGCTTTCGTAGGACTCTCCATGACTTGAGCTGCGCGTTCGCGCGTTCGCCCGACCCGCGAAGTTTGGCATGTGACCTGTTCGCCTGCTTCTGGGAGGCGGGATTGTCCTTGCCCTTGCAAGGCGTGATGATCACCATGCTTGGGTGCAGTGAACGGTGGGACGGGTGATGGTTGCTGATCAGTGACGCGGGTTGGTGAGGCGGCCGTCGAAGGCCCGGTCGAAGGCGCCGAGGGCGGGTTTCCCCCGTTTGGTCCAGCGGGTTTGGCCGGTGCCGGTGGGGTCGAGGCTCATGACGGCCATATAGACGCATTTGAGGGCGGCTTGCTCGATCGTTCGGGAAGCAGGGTCGAAGGACAGGTGGAGGTCGCCGTTCTCGTTCCAGATGAGCCGGGCGTCGGCATTGAGGTCCCAGTAGTGGGAGACGAGGCGGGTCCCCGCCGACTGCGGGCGGCTGATCTCCTCGCTCACTCCGAGGTAACCGTTCACCTCGGAGTCGAGAGTCCGCCCTTCGAGCCCTGCGACTCCGAGGGACTCGGTTTCGCCAGCCGTCCACAGTTCATCGGTGAGCGCGTCCATGCCGGTGACGGTCGGGCCGGGCTCGGCGCCGACGCGCTGGAGGAACTCGGGTGCGGACAGGCCCCGGACCAGGGTCAGGCAGTACTCCTGCGGGACGTTCTCGGCTTCGGTCCAGGCGTAGTCAGCGGCGCTTACTTCGATCATCGGAGCATCCTGCCGGCCGGATTCTGTATTTGGGGGTATTGGGGGTGGTTTAGGGGCAGGGTTGACGGTCTGTTGGGGTTGAGCGAGGAGCGGAAACGTGACGGTCGGGCTACTGCCTCTGGAGCTGGAAGATCCGAAGCTGATCGGGGGGTACCGGCTTCGGGGGCGGCTGGGTGAGGGTGGCATGGGGGTGGTGTACCTGGCCGGATCGCTGGGGGACCATGTGGCGATCAAGACGATGCGGGCGGCGGATCTGGAGGATCCCGAGGCCCGGGGGAGGTTCGTCACGGAGGCGCGGCTGGCCCGGAACCTGGACTGCCCCTACACCCCTCGGGTGATCCACGACGGCAGTGAGCAGGACTTCCCCTATGTCGTGACGGACTACATCGAGGGGCCGTCGCTGGGGACGGCCGTCCAGCGGGAGGGGGCGCTGCCGGAGAAGCTGGTGATGGCCGTGGCCCTCGGCGTGGCCGACGCGCTGGCCCAGATCCATGCCGCGGGCATCGCCCACCGCGACATCAAGCCGGGCAACATCCTCCTCGCCGAGGACGGGCCGCGGGTCATCGACTTCGGTATCGCCCAGGAGCCGGGGGACGCCGCGCCGGGGCTGACCCGCACAGGCCTGGTCATGGGAAGCCCCGGATGGGTGGCGCCCGAACGGCTGGCCGGGGGAAGGGCCTCGTTCGCCTCGGACGTCTTCTGCTGGGGCATGCTCGTCGCCTACGCCGCGACCGGCCGCCATCCCTTCGGCGGCAGCGTCGGCATGCCGCACATGACCGAGCGGATCCTGAACCTGGCACCGGACCTGACGGACCTCGAGCCGCCACTGCGCACCCTGGTCTCCTCGGCGCTGGACAAGGATCCTCTGGCACGTCCCGACGCGCCGACGATCCTCCGGACCCTGACGGCGGAGGACCGGGCGACGGCGGCCCAGGAGCCCATCGCCGAACTGTGGCCCGCCGCCGGCCTGCCGCCCTCCCCGCCGGACGGCCGTTCCGCCGGCCGCGACAGGAGAACGGAGCTGACCGTCGCGGCCGTGGTGGTCGGTGCACTGGCACTCGCGCTCACCCTGGGAGCCGTCCTCCAGCCCAGGGCGAACAGCGCGTCCCCCACCCGGGCACCCGGCCTGACCACTACCCCGGGACCGACCGTCACGGTCACCGCCCCGCCGGCCTCGCCGCCCGTCCCCGCGATGGCGGAGCCCGCACCCGGCGAGCCGCGGCTCCCGGAGCTCACCGGCCCCGATCACGAGGGCACGGGCACGGGCAAGGCCAAGGGCAAGAAGCACAAGAACAAGCCGAACAACGGAAAAGAAGGACACTTAGGTCTGTCTCAGAGCCGTCCGCCCTACCGCGCGGCGCCCGGGCACGCACCTCGCGGCGTCGTCGGTCGCCGGCCGCACCAGGCCGACTCCCTCCTCCGCGAGGCACGCACCTGGACACCGCCCGCTACGGACGCCGACCGTGAAACAGAACCTTGGGCCTGGTGACGGAACAGTTCCCAGGTGCCGTGTCGAGCGTGATGGTCAGTGGGACGGACCGAGGTCGATGCGGACGGAGTTGATCTCGCCGGTGAACCGGGTGTCGGACAGGTGGGTCTCGGCGGACGTCGCGGAGCTGTCGGTGCCGATGTCGAGGCCGCCGTCCGCGGAGTAGCGGAACGGGACGGTCGCCGGGACGCGGCCCTCGGCCTGCCGGGCGTCGTCGACGATCAGCCGTCCCGTGGCTCCCCGGCCGGTCTCGTGCCCGTCGTAGACGAACTCGAGGCGGACGACGTGGCGGCCGGGCCGCAGCGGCTCCGCGGAGCGCACATAGGAACGGTCGCGGCCGTAGTAGGTGTAGCAGTAGGTCAGGATGCCGTTCTGGACCATCAGCGACCAGCGGGCGAACCGGCCGCCCTGCGCGACGATCACTCCGTTCCCTCCCCCCTCGCCGACCTTGATGTCGGCGGTCACCGAATGGGCGCCGTGCGGGAGATCGGACATGGTCGATTCCTCCTTGAGGCCGGGAGCGGCCGGCCGTTCAGAACGCGACGGCCGTCTCCAGCGAGTGCAGCCGGGCGGCCTCGTCCGCGGTGTGCAGGCCGAGCCCGACGAGGTCGAGCGGGCTGATGAAGCCGTCGCTGATCCGGAAGCCCCCGGCCCGCAGGACGGCGTCGCGGAGCGGGACCGCCCAGTGGTGCTCCAGCAGGATGAGGGCGGCCGCGCTGTCGGTGGGGATGTCCTCCACGACGTCCCACACGTCGTCGTCGGCGAAGACGGCCAGGTCGTCGGCCGTGGCGTGGGCTCCGGCGATCGCCCCCGCGGCGGCGCCGTCCTCGCCGTCGATGCCGAGCCCGATCAGTGCGCCGATCGTGCTGCCCACCTCGGACGCCTCCGCCGGGGTCAGGTTGCTGAGATGCTCGACCTCGATCGTGCCGTGGATGTCCTTGTAGACGGCCAGGGCGTCGATGACCCGCACCCGGTCGTCCTTGTGGAGCGCCTCGAGCTGGGCGATGATCTCGCCGTGGAAGGTGGGCCGGGTGAATCCCAGGGCGATCAGCTGAATGGGTCCTGCCGTCATGTCGATCCTCTCCTCGTGATGTGTGCACTGAAGTCTGCGCGCGGCGTCCGCGGCCGCCATCACCCGCCGCGGAGGAGCCGTCAGCCGGCCGGCCCGGCCCGCCGCAGGAGCAGCTCGATGAGCAGCTCGTAGGCGGCCAGCAGGATCAGCAGGACGAGCAGCGCGCCCCACGAGGAGAACAGCAGCGCGAGCAGCGCGGCCGCGGCGGCCCCGCCCACCCGCAGGGCGTCGGTGTGCCGCCGGACACCGGTCCGGAGCCGCGGTCCGGTCGCGACGGCCCGGCCGCGCGTCCAGAGACCGCGGGCGCCCGCCCGCGTGCCGTCCCGCAGCGCCACCGGGCCCCGGCCGGGGCCCGCCAGATAGGCGGCGACGGCGATGGCCAGCCCGGACCAGAACATGACGTCACCCCATCGGCGCAGGGAGGAGAGGACTTCGCGCAGGGCCACGGCCACGGCCTCCCGGTCGAGGTCGTCGGAGATCATCCCGAGCAGCTCGTCGCGGACGGCCCGGAGCACGGCCGACTGCACGACCACGGCGATCGCCAGCCAGAGCCCGAACTGCAGGAGGGTCCGGCGACGGCCGGGCGAGACGACCAGGGCGAGGCCGAGGCAGGCGAGCGTCAGGGCCACGATCAGGGCCAGCGAGCGTTTGAAGACGAGGACGCCCTCCTGCAGCTCGCCCAGGCGATCGCGGTCGTAGAAGGTCACCCGGGCGAAGTCCGCCGGCAGGGTGACGCCCAGCGCCGACTCGACGCGCTGACGCAGCCCGGCCGGGATCTGTCCACTGCCGACCTCGGGAAGGTCGAGACGCTTGCCGAACAGCGACGGAAGCCTGTTCTCCAGCTCGAGCAGGAGCGCGTTGACGATGGGCAGCAGATCGACGGTCACGGTCGATCCGTCGACGGCGACCGTGCCGGAGTCGTCCCTGACGATCGCCACGATCTGCTTCTGGGCGAACCGGTTGGCCTCGCGCCAGAGGCCGTGGAACCGCTCCGTTCCCATGAACTCCCGGACCGTGTCGCGGGTGTAGTCCTTCACCGCCCCGCTCACCGGGACGGCCAGGAACGCCGCGCGCGGAGGGAGCGCCTCGGCCAGCCGCTCCTGGACGTTCAGAGCGCCGAAGACCTCGTCGGTGAGATAGACCGAGACCGCCGAGGTGACCTCGGGGTGGGCGGGCAGGCCGTCGACGGTGGCGACCCACCGGTCGGTGTCGAGGACGGTCCGCGCGGCCCACACCCCGATGGCTGAGCACACGAACCCGAAGCCGGCCAGCGCCACGAGCAGCGCCGCGGCGAAACGGCGCACGGCCAGTCCGGTCGTGCGCCGCCGTTCGCGGGCGCCGAGACGGTGGTGCAGCGTGGAGATCTCGGCCTGGAGCTCGGCGATCCGCTCCGCGTCTGTTCTGTTCTGCTCGCTGGAAGCCCCTGAACTGCTCATGTTCGCCTTCCGGTCGGAGTGATCGACGACGGATCCTCCATCACGTCCGGGTGGCTCGCCTCACACGTTCGGGGTGAAAGCCCAGGTGGGAACCGAACTCACCAGGGTGAATGAGGGCGGGGGATGATGCGGCCTCACCCCTGGTTGCGAGAGAAACGATCGTGGCGGGGGAGTCTCCCGCCAGGCAGGAGTGATCGTCATGACCGCTGTGCAAGTCCACATCGCGGGCGAGGCCCGCCGACCCGGTTCCAAGACCAAGATCAGCGTTCCCGGGCTTCCGGATCATGTGATCCGGCGGCCACGGCTGACCGAACGCCTCGACGGCGGCGTCCGCGGCCCGCTCACGGTGGTCACCGGACCACCAGGTGCGGGCAAGACCGTCGCCGTCGCCCAGTGGGCGCGGGGCGGAGACCCACCAGGCCCCGTCGCCTGGGTGTCGCCCGATCGCGCCGACCACAGCCCCGAATGCTTCTGGACGCTCGTGCTGGCCGCCCTCGACGGCGCCGGAGCCGCCGGCGTCCCGGATCGGCTCACCGGCTCGGCGCTCATGGAACTCGGCATGGCGCTCGGCGGCAGGCCCGATCCCATCGTCCTGGTCGTCGACGGATTCGAGCCGCCTCCCGGATGCCCCCTCGCCGCCCAGCTCGCCGAGCTGCTGAGCGAGGCGGGCCCGAACCTCCGGCTGGTGCTGCTGTCGCGCAGCGAGTCGGTCTTCCCCCTGCACGGCTACCGGCTGCGCGGCGAGCTCACCGGGCTGCGCTGGGACATGCTCGCCTTCACCCCGAGGGAGACCGCCGAGCTGCTGGACCGCCACGGCGTCCCCCTGGATCCCGCGTCCGTGCGGGAGCTGCACCGCAGGACCGAGGGCTGGGCGGCGGGCCTGCGGCTCGCGGCCCTGGAGATGCAGGGGCACGCGGAGCCGGTCAGGGCCGCCGAACGCTTCACCGGCGCCGACGAGGCCGTCCTGGGATATCTGGGGGAGGAGGTCTGGGAGCCGCTGCCCGCCGAGATGCGCCGGATGATGCTCGTGCTGAGCGTCGCCGACACCTTCGACCACAGGCTCGCCGCGCAGCTCTTCGGATCCCGGGCGGCCGAGCTCTTCCCCGAGTTCCTCCGGGCGAACCCGTTCGTGCTCCCGGCCGGTGACGGCGGCCACCGCTTCCACCGCATGTTCCGCCAGGCCGCCGAGCATCTGCTGGTGCGGGCCGAGCCGGGAGAGCCGAGGCGCCTGCACCGCAGGGTCGCCACCTGGTACGGCGCCCGAGGACGGCTGGCGGACGCGGTCCGGCACGCGGCTCTCGCGGAGGACTGGCGGCTGGCCGGCTGGCTCGTCATCGACGGCCTGGCGGTCGGGCAGCTCGTCGGCCTGCGCGCGGACGACACCCTCGGCGGCCTTCTGGCGGAATTCCCCGGACGGGCCGAGGACGGCGAGCCGGAAACGGCGATCGTCGCGGCGGCACTGGCCCTGAGCCGTGGCGACGACGCGGGCTGCACGGCACGGCTGGCCGCGGCGGAAGCCCTTCTCCAGAGCTCCACCCCCGGCCAGAGCCAGCGGGCACGGCTGGCGATCGGCACCATCCACATGTGCCGCCGGCTTCCCGACGACCTCGGCACCCTCCGCACCCGGATCTCCGACCTGGAGGGCGCCTTCGGCCGGTTGCCGGACTCGGCCGTGGAACGGGTGCCGGAGGTCGGCGCGCTGATCGCCTACGGAAACGGCATCGCGGAGCTGTGGAGCGGCCGTCCCGACGACGCGGTGAAGTCACTGCAGAACGCCCTGTCGGCCGCGCCGCTCGGCGGAGACCTCCATCGACGGCGCTGCCTCGGCGGGCTGGCGGTCGCCAAGGCTCTGCTGGGCAGGTTCCGGCGGGCGGCCGAGGCGGTCACCAAGGCGGCCCAGCTGCCCGAGGTGTCGAGCAGCCCGCAGGGCAGGAGGATCGCCTCGGTGCATCTGGCCTGCGCCTGGGTGGCGCTGGAGCACTACCGGACCGAGGAGGCCGGGCGGGAGCTGGAGAAGACCTGGCTCGCGCTCAGAGAGTCGCCCAACGACCTGATCGCCTCGCTGAGCGGGCTGGTGGCGGCACGGCTCGAACTGGTCTCGGGCAGCGCCGACCAGGCACTGCGCACGCTGGCCTCCACGACCGCCGATGGCATGCCCTGGCTGGACCGGCTGATCCGGCTCACCGTCTCCGACGCGCACGCGGCCGCGGGCACGGCGGACGCGGCGGTCGAAGCGGCGCTCAGCGCCGGTGGCAGCGGGGCCCCCGACGCGTCGGTGGCGCTGGCCCGAGCCTGCCTGTCCAAGGGCGACCGGACGGCCGCGGCCAGGCTTCTGCGGCCCGCGCTGGTCGAGTCGGCGGCCACCCCGAGCAACATCAGGGTGAACGCCTGGCTGCTCGACTCCAGGCTGGCCTACCAGGCCTCCGACGCCTCACGGGGGAGGCGTTCCCTGGACCGTGCCCTCAGGCTGGCCGAGCGCGACAGCCTCCTGCTGCCGTTCGCCACCGCCCGTTCCTGGCTGATCCCGGTGCTGCGCCGGGACCCGGAGCTCCTCGCGCCGCACCGCCGCCTCCTGGAGCCGCTGCTGGCCGACCAGGGTCCCATGGAACCGGCGCCGCCGCCCGCGGTGGGCCGGTTGAGCGCACGCGAGCTCGACGTGCTCCGCCATCTGGCGGGAATGCTGACGACCGAGGAGATCGCGTCCGAGATGTACGTCTCGGTCAACACGGTCAAGACCCATCTGAAGAGCATCTACCGCAAGCTGGCCGTCACCCGCAGGGGTGAGGCCGTGCGCCGCGCCAGGAGCCTGCGGCTCCTGTGAGCGATCGTCCCGGCCGGGGAGCGCCGCCCCGGTCAGGACGGCGCTCCCGGGGATCAGCGGCGGCGTGAGACCCGCCGTGCGGTGCGACGCGACGTGCGCCGGGCGACCCTGCGTGCTCCGAACATCTCTCCGCTCCTTTCGAGGATTTCGAGGATGTGCCGAGCCTGGGCGCGCAACCGGCGTGCCGCCTCACCCCTTGCGGATGAACCGGCCGGACCGGCCCGGGCGGAGGTGCCCGGTCTCCTCCGTTCCGGGTGATGCCGGGGGTGCCGGTCCCCCGTTTTGATGAGGGTGTTCCGCGATACCGGAGAAACGAAGGAGTCATGATGTCGGAGCTCGTCGCGATCGGGTACCCGGATGAATCGACCGCCGCGCTGGCCGAGGACGAGGTGCAGCGGCTGGCCGCTGACCTGATCATCCAGCCGGACGCCGTGGCGGTCATCGTCCGCGACAAGAAGGGCAAGTTCCACGTGACGACCAACCACCACGCGGTGGCGGGCGGCGCCTCGTGGGGGATGTTCTGGGGGCTGCTGTTCGGCCTCCTGTTCTTCATCCCGCTCTTCGGGATGGCGCTGGGCGCCGGCCTGGGCGCGCTGATGGGGAAGATCGAGAAGTCCGGTGTCGACAAGGCGTTCCAGCAGCAGGTCAGGAACATGCTGGAGCCCGGCACCTCCGCGCTCTTCCTCGTCGTGGAGAAGATCACCACGGACAAGGCGGTCAAGGCGCTGAGCCACTTCGGGGGGACCGTCCTCAAGTCGTCGCTGTCCGAGGACACCGAGCGAGAGCTACAGGAGGCCTTGCACGGAGCCGAAGCGGCCTGACCAGGGGGCCGCGGAAGGCTCGCGAGGCCTGACATGGGGGGTCGGCCCGGCGGAGCGAACGCTCCGCCGGGCCGAGGCATGCCGGGGGTTCCCGGTGAAGCCGCGGGTTCCGGTGACGTGACACGGTGAGAAGGCGGTGGATACACGGAATGGTGGGAACGCACAGGACGAACGGTGCGATCCGCCGCAGGGCCGCGCTGAGGGTGACGGTGCGGTCCTGTGCGACGAGCGCGATCGGTCTGGGAATCTACTTCTGGGTGCCGCTGGACGCGGTGTTCACCACGGGAACGGTCCTGACGCTGGCCGGATGCCTGACGGTGGTCCTGCTGGTGGTGCTCCAGCAGGCGTGGGTGATCGTCGGATCGTCCTACCCGCGGCTGCGGGCCGTCCAGGCCCTGGCGACGGTCATCCCCCTTTATCTGCTGCTGTTCGCCTCCGCCCACTGCGTGATGGAGAACAGCGACGTCAGCGCCTACTCCGAGCCGCTGTCCCGCCTGGACGCCCTGTACTTCACGATCACGGTGTTCTCCTCGGTCGGCTTCGGCGACGTGGCCCCGCGGACCGAACCGGCCAGGACCCTGACGATGGCGCAGATGCTCGGCGACCTCGTGATCGTCGGTCTGGTGGTGCAGGTCCTGCTCGGCGCCGTCCGGCAGGGCCTGGACCGGCGGAACGCCCGCGAGGGGTGAGCCCGGGTCACCCCTCGCGGGCGAACCGGAGCCGGTTCCTGAATGGTGCGATGCCGCAATGACAGACGAGAAACAGAGGCCGGCCGCGGACCGCTCGATGACCGAGAGCGCGGCGAGGGCGTTCGTCGTCCCGCTCGCGCTCGCGCAGTTCATCGCCAGCTACGCGGCGTCCAACATGAGCGTGGCGATCTCCTCGATCGCGGACGACCTGGGCACCACCATCGGCGGAGTCCAGCTCGCGATCACCCTGTTCACCCTGACCATGGCCTCCCTGATGATCCCGGGGAGCAAGCTGACCGACCTGTGGGGCCGCAAGCGCTGCTTCCTGATCGGGCTCTGCATCTACGGGAGCGGGGCGGTCGCCGCCGCCTTCGCCCCAGGGCTGCCGCTTCTGATCGTCGGCTACTCCCTGCTGGAGGGCGTCGGATCCGCCCTGATGATCCCGCCGATCTACATCCTCATCACAGTGATCTTCAGCGAGACCTCCAAACGGGCCCGGTACTTCGGCGTGGTCAGCGCCTCGGCCGGCCTGGGCGCTGCGGCGGGCCCGCTCATCGGCGGATTCATCACCAGCTGGATCGGCTGGCGCGCGTCGTTCCTCGCCCAGGCCCTCGCGGTGGGCTACGCGATCCACCGCACCCGCCGGGCCGCCGATCCGCCCGAGGCCGCCGACCGGCAGCCCTTCGACGTGACGGGGGCGGTCCTGTCGGCCGCCGGCCTGTTCGCCATCGTCCTCGGCGTGCAGATGACCGGTTCGCACGGCTGGGACAGCCTGTTCCCCGTCTGGACGTCCCTCGCCCTCGGCGCCCTCATCCTCTACGGGTTCGTCCGCCATCTGCACGCGCGGGAGCACGCGGGGCGTGAGCCGCTGCTGGCCACGCGGCTGTTCCGCAGCAAGGTGTCCAACCTCGGGCTGGCCACCCAGCTCATCCAGTGGCTGACCCTCCAGGGCGGATTCTTCGTGATCTCGGTGTTCCTGCAGAGGGTCTGGGGCTACGACGCGATCGGGACGGGCCTGATGCTCACCCCGGCCACCGTCGGCATCCTGGCCGCCTCGGCCGCCGCCGCGCGGATGGCGGCCCGCCGGTCGCAGCGGACCCTGGTCGCCGGGGGGTTCGCGGTGAGCTTCCTCGGCACGGCCCTGCTGCTCGTGTTCGTGCGGGAGGACCCCTCGCCCTGGACGTTCGTGCCGGGCCTGCTCATCCTGGGATCGGGCGTGGGCGTCATGCTGACCGCGTCGGTCAACGTCGTCCAGTCGGCCTTCGGCGAGCAGGACCAGGGTGAGATCTCCGGCCTGTCGCGCAGCGCCTCGAACCTGGGATCCTCGCTGGGGGTGGCGCTGGTCGGATCCATCATGGTGGCGGCCTCCCAGCCGGATGGGAGGCCGTACGCGCTGTCCCTCGTCGTCCTTCAGGCGATCGCCCTGCTCGGCCTGGCGGCCGCGTTGTGCCTGCCCAGGCCGTCGCGGCGGTGAACCGTCAGGGGTGCGGCTGATCGAGGCGGCGATCGAGCTCGGTCGCCGCCGTGATCAGTGCCAGATGGCTGAAGGCCTGGGGGAAGTTGCCGAGCTGCTCGCCCGTGGCCCCGATCTCCTCCGCGTAGAGGCCGAGATGGTTGCCGTAGGTGAGCATCTTCTCGAACGTCAGCCGCGCCTCCTCCAGCCGGCCCGACCGGGCCAGCGCGTCGACGTACCAGAAGGTGCACATCGAGAACGTGCCCTCCGAGCCGATCAGCCCGTCGGGGGAGGCCTCGGGGTCGTAGCGGAAGACGAGGCTGTCGGAGACGAGCTCGTCGTCCATCGCCCGCAGGGTCGACTGCCAGAGCGGGTCGCCGGGGGTGATGAAACCGACGAGCGGCATCGACAGCAGCGAGGCGTCGAGGACCCGGCTGCCGTAGGACTGGACGAACGCGCCGCGGCGGATGTCCCATCCCCTGGTCATGATCTGCTCGTAGACCGCGTCGCGCGCCCGGGTCCAGCGGTCGAGGTCGGCCGGCAGGCCCCGCTCGCGCGCCAGCCGGACGGCGCGGTCGAACGCCACCCACGACATGACCCTGCCGTAGACGAACTCCTGCGGGCCGCTCCGCGACTCCCACAGCCCGGCCTCGCGACGGTCCCAGTGGCCGCACAGCCAGTCGACGATCGAGCGCACGTGGTTCCAGCCGCCGTGGCCGACCTCGATGCCGTGACGGTCGGCCCGATGGATGGCGTCCAGGGCCTCCCCGTAGATGTCGAGCTGGATCTGGTCGGCGGCGCCGTTGCCGATCCGGACCGGAGAGGAGCCCCGGTAGCCCTCGAGATGGCCGAGCGTCTCCTCCTCCAGCTCGGCCGAGCCGTCGACCCGGTACATGATCTGCAGCGGCCCGGAACGCTCTCCCGCCTCCTTGACGCGCGCCCCCAGCCAGCGGATGAACGCCTCCGCCTCGTCGCGGAAGCCGAGGGACAGCAGCGCGTCGACCGAGAAGGCGGAGTCACGGATCCAGGTGTAGCGGTAGTCCCAGTTGCGCTCGCCGCCGATCTGCTCGGGAAGCCCCGCGGTGGGGGCGGCGACCAGTGCCCCGGTCGGGGCGTAGGTCATGAGCTTGAGGGTGATCGCGGCGCGTTCGACCATCTCGCGCCAGCGGCCCCGGTAGGTCGACCGCGCGATCCAGTCCCGCCAGAAGTCGCGGGCCGTCTCCAGCAGCTCGAGCACGGAACGTTCCCGCCAGGCGACGGGCGGATCGGGCGGCGCGGTCTCCAGGACCAGCCCGCCGATCCGGCCCGCCGAGGCGGTGACCTCCGCGCGGATCCCTCCCCTGCCGTCGGGGATCACCTTGACGGCGTCCTGCGGGGTCCAGCCGTCCGGCCGGATCACCGACAGGTTGACGTCGAAGGACGGGCCGCGGAAGACGACGCCGTCGTCCTCGATCCTGGTCTCGTGCTCCGCCCGCCCGTAGTCGAAGGCCGGCCTGCACTCGACGAGGAAGCGCATGCGGCCCCGGATGACCTGGACCAACCGGACCAGCAGGTGCCGGTCGGTGGCGGCCGTCCCGGCGACGGGCATGAAGTCGGTGATCTCGGCGACGCCCTCGGGCGTCATGAAACGGGTGATGAGGATCGCGGTGCCCGGAAGGTAGAGCTGCTTGGTGGTGTACGGCCCGGAGGCGGGGGAGATGCGGAACGCACCACCGCGGCCCTGGTCGAGGAGCGGGGCGAACAGGCTCGGTGAATCGAAGCGCGGACTGCAGAACCAGTTGACGGCGCCGTCGTCGGCGATGAGCGCCGAGGTCTGGAGGTCGCCGATCAGCCCGTGGTCGGCGATGGCCGGATAGGTTGCCATGAAGGATCCTCTCCCTGGTGTCAGTAGATGGCGATCTGGTTGCGCCTGCTGTAGGTGGCCGCCCAGTGGGCGAGGTCGCACAGCCCGGCCACGACCACCCAGAACCACTCGCCGCCGCTCAGACCGGCACCCGAGGCGTAGAAGATCACGTAGAGCAAGGTGGCCAGCGGGAAGAAGACGATGCCGAGCAGCGGCATGATCCAGCTGCTGAAGGAGGCGCTGACCAGGGCGGGCCTGGCCAGCCAGACGATGAACAGGCCGAAGCGCGGGAAAACGCCGGCGAGCAGTGCGAACAGACAGCCCATGTGGTTCCTCTCCGGTGGGGTTTCCGGTAGCGAACCTCCGGGCGGCGCGGCGCGCTTCACCCGTGCGGGGGGAGGACCCTGCTCTGGATCAGGCCGAGCTCACCGGCGCGCTCGACGGCCTCGATCCGCGAGGTGACCCCGAGCTTGCGGTAGATCGCCCGGGAGTGGGACTTCACCGTGTTGACCGAGACGTAGAGCCGGCCGCCGATCTCCCGGAGCGACAGGTCGCCCGCGAGCAGGCGCAGGACGGCCACCTCGCGGTCGGTGAGGGGATCGGCGACCTGGTGCTGGCCGCTGGTGCCGACGTTCAGCCGGTCCTCGACCTCGGCCAGCTCCGACCACAGATGGTCCTGATGCCCCGGCAGGGTCCGCAGCAGTTCCCGCGCCTGCTCGATGGCCTTCCTGGCGGCGTCGGGGTCATTCGACGCGAGCTCGAACCTGGCCATGGCCAGCAGCGCCGTCAGGGTGGGCCAGGGGGAGAGGCCGAGGACCCGCCAGCGGATGCGCAGCGCGTGCTCGAGCTCCTGCCTGGCCTCCTCCGCGCGCCCGATCCGGGCCGCGGCGACGCCCATGGCGGTGTAGGCGAGGGAGACCTCGGGGGCGTCGCGGAGGCCGTAGCTCTCGACCTCGGCGCGGGCCGCGCGGGCGAGCGACAGGGACTGCTGGGTGCGGTCGAGGGCGTCCTTGGCCAGGGAGAGCGCGGCCAGCGCGGCGATCCGGACGCAGGGCGTGACGGCGTTGCTCTGGGCGGCCTCCTCCAGCGGCGGAATCGCGTAGTCCGGTGAGCCGGACAGCAGACGGCCGTAGCCGAGGGCCAGCCTGGCCTGGGCGAACCAGGGAGAGGACGAGGTGGTCTCGAGGCCGACGGCCGTCTTCGCCGACTCCAGCAGGTCGCGCAGGCCGTCGAAGCCGAACTCCGAGCGCAGCAGGTGGGAGGCGGAGCGGACCGAACGGGTCCCGTCGGGAAGCGGTCCGTCGTGGCCGGTCTCCGCTGCGATGCCGAGCCAGTGGTGCATGCTGTTGCGGTCGCCGCTCAGGGCCGCCACCCGGGCCGCGCAGATCGCGGCGATGGCGCTGTCGTCCATGCGCTCGTCGCCGATGCGCTTCAGCCAGCCGCGCAGGTCGGCCGCCCGGTCCACGACGCTCAGGGTGTGCCAGTGCCGCGCGATCAGGTCGACCGCGGTGTCGAGGTCCTGACCGGACAGGGCGTGCTCGATCGCCTGCTCCACGAACCCGTTCTCGGCGTGCCACCGGGAGGCCCTCTTGTGGAGGACGGCGCGTGCGCCCGGTTCCGTCCGGTCGAGCAGGTCGGAGAGGAAGTCCCGGAAGAGGTTGTGGAAGCGGTACCAGCAGCGGTTGTCGTCGAGCCGCACGACGAAGAGGTTGGACTGCTCCAGCTCGGCGATGAGCTGGGTGGACCGGTCGGTTCCGGCGACCTCGTCGCACAGCGACGAGGAGAAGCGGTCGAGGATCGAGATCCTGGTGATGAACTCGACGACCTCGCCGGACAGCCCGGCGACGACCTCCTCGCCGAGGTAGTCGACGACCTGCCGGTTGGTCCCGCTGAAGGCGCCGATGAAGCCGGACGGGTCGGTGGACTCGCGCAGGGACAGGCCGGCGAGATGCACCATGGCAGGCCAGCCCTCGGTGTGGTGGACCAGCGTCGCGAGTTCGGACGGCCGCAGCCTGATCCCGCTGAGCTGCCGGATCAGCTGGTGGGCCTCCGCGCTGTCGAAGGCCAGCCGGGGGGCCCTGATCTCGCTGAGCGAGCCGGACAGCCGGAGGCGCGACAGGGGGAGTGCGGGTGCGGAACGGCTGATCAGAATCAGGTGAAGCCGTTCGGGGAGGCCACCGAGAAAGGATGAGAGTTGCCACAGTGCGTCGGGATCATTGACGTTGTCGAGCCCATCTAGGATCAGGACGACGGGCTCGGCGTCATCGCCCAGGCCCGCTGCGACGATCGGGAGAAAGTCACCGACGATGTCAGGATTCTTCGCTTGGGCGACATGCAGGAGCCGCGATGTGTCCAGCCGTTCGACGGCGTCACCGAGGCCGAGTGCGATTGACGTCCAGAGGTTTCGCGGCTTACTGTCGCCGGGATCGAGGTTGACCCATCCGAATGGTCTGGTTTCCTTGGAATGACGAAGCCATTGCGCCACGATTGTGGACTTTCCAAAACCGGAGGGTGCGCAGAACAGCACGATGCGGGCCCGGTCCCAGCCTGTCAGCATATGCAGGAGTCCGGATCGTTCCACGTCGGTTATTCGTGCCTCAGGCGGCTGGAATTTGACGCTGACCAGGCGGGGGTCCTCAGGTTGGCGCCTGAATCGGGAAACAAGCCGTATTCCAAGTGGTTTCATCGCCGTCCCATGCCGTCGACCGTCGTTGCGTTCGTTTGGGTGGGTCCCGTCCCCCTGATGATGGAGGGGGCGTAGAGCGATCTCTTTTTAGACCTTGTCAGGGTGGTTTGTAAATAGGATGATTCTCACTTCTTTAAGGAGGAATTCCGGAACTTAATAGAGATGAACGAGGCCCGGCCGCCTGAATGCGGACGGGCCCTCTGCGAATTGGATCGTTCAGGTCGCGGGTTCGGCCGCGGCGATCGTCATCCGCGGCGCGGAAAACGCGTGGAAGCGCCTCGCAGGAACGCGGCGGTGGCCGTCGCCAGTCCCCAGACGGAAAGGCATATCCCGCATGCCGAGGCCAGGAAGGCCAGGCTCACCACCGGAACGGTCAGCAGCAGAACGGCCCCGAGCAGTGAGAACATGACCGGCACCAGATCCTCGCCCGTCAGGAGCTGGGCCACTCCGCCGATCAGCCAGTAGAGCCCGATGAGCACGGAGAGCACCACGACGGACTCGGGCGGATGGGCCAGCACCAGGACGCCCAGGATCAGGGACGCCGCTCCCAGCGCCCCATGGACCAGCCGTACCCGTGCGGGTACCGCGCTGACGGCGCCCTGGGCGACGCGCAGGCCGCCGCGGGCGAGGAGCTGGAGCGCGAACAGCCCAGCCACCACGGCGATCGTCGCCTCGGGCAGAAAGGCGATCGCGATGCCGATGAACGCCGTGACCAGGCCTTCGGTCGCGCTCAGCCGCCATCCCGCGGCGCGCGCCGCGGCGGGATCCCGCGGGACGGTGGAGAGATAGGGGTCGGTGGCAGCGCTCATGGTCTTCTCCCAAGGGTCCGGAGCCCGGTCGGCTTCGAGAGCCAAGGACAGCGAGGACGGGCCGTCCGCCGCATCATCCGCGGCGGGTGAGGCGGGAGCCTCCGGTCAGTGGCCGAGCGCCGCCTTCAGGCCGATCATGACGAGCCCGAGCAGGGTGCTCACCAGCCCGGACCGCACGATGACGCGGTGCGGAACGCCCATGGCGACCGCTCCCTCGATCGACCAGCAGACCATCGCGATCACGGCGATGGACAGGCACAGCCAGGCCGTGGCGGCGTCCCGCAGGCCCAGGATCCAGCCGAGGACGGCACCGAGCACGGGAGGCAGCGCCGCGTAGAGGACCGGGGCCTGTTCGACCATGATGGGCCGGATCGGCGGGGAGCCTCCGCCGCGCTGGCCGCCGATCACCCGGCAGTAGACGTGGACCAGCCAGAACACCGTCGCCGTGGCCAGCAGGGTCGCGATGATCGTCGGCGCGGACGGCGGGTTCTTCGCGGGGCTCTGCGCGGCGATCACCGAGGCGGCGAGCACCGAACCGTAGATCGCCTCGCTGCGGTCGGCCGGGGTCGCGGGCGCCGGTGCCTGGAGCTTCGTCTCGTCTGCCATGCCCCAGCCTGTGCCGTCCAGGACCGGCCGAAGACCACCCGGGGCGAGTGATATCACCCGCCGCGGATGAACCGGCTCCCGGCCGTCCGGCGGGACAGTTCCCCCATGAATCTCGTCGTCTTCGCCGCCACTCTCACCGGACTGCTGCTGGGCGTCTGGCTGGAGATGATCATCGCGACCCGCAGTCTCGACCGGGCCCTGTCCCGGCACCGCAGGGAAGTCGAACGCTGGCGGAACGAGGCCGACCACTACCGCTCGCTCAGCTTCGCGTACGCGAGCGAGCTCAGCCGGCGACCCGGACGGGGAGCCGGCTGAGATGGCCGGGCACCTGCTGGTGATGCTCGTCCCGGCCCTCGGGGTGTTCGCCCTGGGCTTCGTCTTCGGCTACCTCATCGCGCGCGAGCACCTCGACGAGACCTCCGCGCGCCTGGCCGAGCAGGCCGCCCGGTTCGAGGACAGGGCCCGCCGGTCTCCTCCGTAGCGGGTGATGCCCGGGACCCCGGGACGGGACGAGCATGAGCGGCATCGATCCAGAACGGTGAGATCGATCCAGAACGGTGAGAAGGAAGGAAAGACCATGGGACGAGCGGTCGGAAGGCAGACGAGCGGCTGGGCGTCGGGGGTCGCGCTGTTCGCCGGCGTCATGATGATCGTCATCGGGTTCTTCGAGGCGACCGTCGGGCTGGTCGCGATCATCGAGAACGAGTTCTACGTGCTCACCACCGACTACCTCTTCGAGTTCGACGTCACGACCTGGGGCTGGATCCATCTGGCGGCGGGGATCCTCGTCGGGGTCTCGGGTTTCGCGGTGTTCGCGGGCGTGCTGTGGGGCCGGGTGATCGGCATCATCACGGCCGTGCTCAGCGGTGTCGTCAACTTCCTCTACCTGCCGTACTACCCGGTGTGGGCGGTTCTGATCATCGCGCTGGACGTGCTGGTCATCTGGGCGCTGTGCCAGTACGACCGCAAGGCCGCGCAGGGGCTCGGGGTGATCTGAAGGGGTCACGGAGGAAGGGAGGAAGCCATGACGCAGACCGGACTGCCGCCGGCGACGGGCCGGCACCGGCGGGAACGGGACGAGCCGGCCGGACGGGAGGCGGCGGAGATGACGAAGGACCTGGAGACCCTGCTGGAGGACATCGACGCGATGTTCGTGCAGAACGCGCACGGGCTGACCGTCAAGGAGGGGGTCGTGGCCCTGCACGAACCGTCCCCGTCGACGCTGTACTTCGCGGACCGTCCCGAGCGGGTGGTCGGCCACGTTCACACCGAGACCTTCGTCGACCTGTGGGACGAGGGGGAGAACAGCTTCGCCGAGGATCCGCCGAACGCGGTCCTATCCTTCTCCGAGCCGGGGATGGCGGCGCTGGGCGACGTCGTCGTCGTCCTGTCCGAGCCGATCCTCGACGCGGGCACGCTGCAGTACACCGTCGAGGTCCTGGACGGGGAGCTGCCGCCGGTGGCCGGGCCCTGCGTCCTGTTCATCGACCCCTTCGGCCGGCCGCTGTCGCCGACCTCGGCCTCGGGCGTCGCCCGCCGTCCCCGCCGGCGCTTCAGCGGCTCCGGACGCCCGCGGTGAGCGCCGAGCACGACCGTCTCGCCGACGCCGTCGCCGAGGCCGTGCCCTGGCGGCGCTGGGGTCCCTACCTCAGCGAACGCCAGTGGGGGACGGTCCGCGAGGACTACAGCGGCACCGGCGACGCCTGGAACCACTTTCCGCACGACCACGCGCGGTCGCGCGCCTACCGGTGGGGCGAGGACGGGCTCGGCGGCATCAGCGACGACCGCCAGCTCCTCTGCTTCTCGCCCGCGCTGTGGAACGGGGCCGACCCGATCGTCAAGGAGCGGCCCTTCGGGCTCACCAACGGCGAGGGCAACCACGGGGAGGACGTCAAGGACTACTACTTCTACCTCGACTCCACGCCCACCCACTCCTACATGAGGTTCCTCTACAAGTATCCCCATCAGGCGTTTCCCTACCTGGACCTGGTCGAGACCAACGGCCGGCGGGGGCGCCGGGAGTTCGAGTACGAGCTGCTCGACACCGGGATCTTCGACGAGGACCGCTACTTCGACGTGGAGGTCGAGTACGCCAAGGCCGGCCCGGAGGATCTGCTGGTCCAGTTCACGGTGGTCAACCGCGGGCCCGGCGAGGCGGTTCTGGAGCTGCTGCCGACGCTGTGGTTCCGCGACACCTGGTCGCGGGGCGAGGGACCCCGGCCGAGGCTCACCTCCCCGGCGCCCGGCACGGTGCGGGCCGAGCATCCCGACCTCGGCACCTACCACCTGTACTGCGAGGGCGGGGCTGAGCTGCTCTTCACCGAGAACGCGACCGACCGGCGGCGCGTCTTCGGCGAGGAGAACGGTTCCGCGTTCGTCAAGGACGGGATCGGCCGCCATCTCATCGAGGGTGCCGACACCGTCAACCCCGGGCGGACCGGCACGAAGGCCGCCGCCCGCAGCCGGCTCGTCCTGCCGGGCGGCGGTACCGGGGTCGTGCGGCTCCGGCTCGCACGGGGGGAGGTTCGAAGCGAGAACGACCTGCTCACGGGCGCCTTCACCCGGATCCTGGACGCGCGGAGGAAGGAGGCCGACGAGTTCTACTCGGCGATCACCCCGGCCGGTGCGGGGGAGGACCAGGCGAGGATCCTGCGGCAGTCGCTGTCGGGACTGCTGTGGAGCAAGCAGTTCTACGCCTTCGACGTGGACGCCTGGCTGGCCGAGAACGGCGTCGACCCGTGGACGTCCCCGGCGACGCGCGACCAGGAGTGGTTCCACCTGGACGCGGGGGACATCATCTCGATGCCCGACAAGTGGGAGTACCCCTGGTTCGCCGCGTGGGACCTGGCCTTCCAGGCGGTCGCGTTCGCCGCCGTCGATCCCGACTTCGCCAAGCGGCAGATCGAGCTCCTGCTGGACAACCGCTACCTGAACCCCAACGGGCAGATCCCCGCCTACGAATGGAACTTCAGCGACGTCAACCCGCCCATGCACGCCTGGGCCGCCCGTTTCGTCTTCATGATCGAGTATCGGCTCACCGGGGCAGCCGACCACGAGTTCCTGGAACGGGTGTTCCACAAGCTCCTGCTGAACTTCACCTGGTGGGTCAACCGCAAGGACCCCGAGGGGAGCAATGTCTTCGACGGGGGCTTCCTGGGCCTGGACAACATCGGCGTGTTCGACCGCAGCGCCCCGCTTCCCGCGGGCGGCCGGTTGGAGCAGGCCGACGGCACGGCCTGGATGGCCTTCTACAGCCAGTGCATGCTGCAGATGGCGCTCGATCTCACCGACCGCGACCCCGCCTACGAGGAGCTGGCGGTCAAGTTCGCCGAGCATTTCCTGTGGATCTCCGCCGCGATGGGAAGGGCCGACGGGCCGTCCCCGTCCATGTGGGACGAGAAGGACGGTTTCTTCTATGACGTGCTGCGCACTCCGGACGGGAACGCCAGCCCCGTCAAGGTCCGCTCACTGGTCGGCCTGCTGCCGCTCTGCGCCTCGACCGTCTACCGGCCCCGGGGGAAGGGCCGCGGCCTACGGTTCCAGGAGCGGATCGAGGCGCTGGCTGCACGGCATCCCCAGCTGCTCGCCGGGCTGTCGCTGGCGGCCGAGGAGGGGGAGAACGGCACGCACCTGCTGTCTCCGCTGAACGAGGAGAACCTGCGGCGGGTCCTGGCACGGCTCCTCGACGAGGAGGAGTTCCTCAGCCCGTTCGGGATCCGTTCGGTGTCGCGGGCGCACGCCGGGCAGCCCTATGTGTTCACCGCGGGCGGACGGGACTACGAGATCGGCTACCTCCCGGCCGAGTCCGACAACGGGATGTTCGGCGGGAACTCCAACTGGCGCGGCCCGGTGTGGTTCCCCATGAACGCGCTCATCATCAGGGCGCTGCTCAACCTGCACGAGTTCTACGGGGACGGCTTCACCGTCGAATGCCCTTCCGGCTCCGGCCGGAAGCTGACCCTTGACGAGGTCGGGCACGAGCTGTCCGACCGCCTCTCCCGGATCTTCCTGCGGGACGCCGACGGCGTCCGGCCGGTCTACGGAGGCCAGCGGAAGTTCCAGGACGACCCCCACTGGAGGGACCTGATCATGTTCTACGAGTACTTCCACGGTGACAACGGGGCGGGTATCGGCGCCGGCCACCAGACGGGCTGGACCGCCCTGGTCTCCACCTTCATGATCCTCTTCGGAAAGCTCGACGAGCGGTGAACGCCCCGGTCGTCTACGAGGTCAACACCTGGGTGTGGCTGACCGATCTCGAACGCCGCCACGGCCGGAGCATGACCCTCGCGAACGTGCCGCGCCAGGCGTGGGCGGAGGTCACCCCGCCCGGAGTGGACCTGGTCTGGCTGATGGGCGTGTGGGACCGCAGCCCCGCCGGGACACGGATCGCCGTCGCCGATCCCGCGCTCACCGCGTCGTTCTCGCGCGCCCTCCCCGATCTGACCGCAGCGGACGTGGCCGGTTCGGCCTACTGCGTCCGCGACTACGTGGTCCACCCGAGGTTCGGCGGCGCGGCCGGGCTCGCCGCCGCCCGTGCCGAGCTGGCGGCCCGGAAGGCGGGCCTGATGCTCGACTACGTGCCCAACCACGTGGCGCCCGACCATCCGTGGACCGTCGAGCATCCCGAGTACTTCGTCACCGGAACCGCGGACGAGCTCGCCCGGGCGCCCGGGGACTTCCTGGAGATCGGAGGGCTGGCCCTGGCCAGGGGACGTGATCCCTACTTCCCGCCGTGGCCGGACGTCGTCCAGCTCAACGCGTTCTCCCCCGGCCTGCGGGAGGCGACCGCGCGCCGGCTGGCGGACATCGCGGACCAGTGCGACGCGATCCGGTGCGACATGGCGATGCTCCTCATGAACGACGTCTTCGCCCGTACCTGGGGGGACCGGGCTGGGCCCGTTCCCGAGACCGAGTTCTGGCCCGAGGTGATCGCCGCTCTCCGGGCCGGGAACCCCTCGGCCATGCTTGTCGCCGAGGCGTACTGGGACCGGGAGGCGGCCCTCCAGGCGCAGGGCTTCGACTTCTGCTACGACAAGCGCCTCTACGACCGCCTGATCGAGGGCGACCCCGAACGGATCAGGCTGCATCTCAGCGCCTCACCCGGCTACCAGGGCAGGCTGCTGCGCTTCATCGAGAACCATGACGAGCCGCGCGCGGTCCAGGCGTTCGGCCGGGAACGGGCCCGGGCGGCGGCCGTCCTGATCTCGGTGCTGCCGGGGGCCGTGCTGTGGCACGAGGGCCAGTTCGACGGCAGGAGGCGGCACGTACCGGTCTTCCTCGGCCGCCGCCCGCCCGAACCCGACGACGGCGACCTGCGCCGCTTCTACATCCGGCTGCTCGCCGCCGTCAGCGTCGCGGGGCTGCGCGAGGGCTCCTGGGAGCTCCTGCGGTGCACGGGCTGGGCGGACAACGCCAGCTGCCTGAACCTGATCGCCACCGCCCGCTCCGGTGCTCCGCATCGCGCCCTGACGATCGTCAACTATTCGGACACGCCCTCGCAGGGCAGGGTCCGGCTGCCGTGGGCGGATCTGGCCGACGAGGAGTGGCTGCTGTCCGATCTCCTGACGGGTGCCTCGTTCGTCCGGGACGGGAGCGAGCTCGAGGAGGCGGGCCTGTACGTCTCGCTGCCGCCCTGGGGCTCCCATCTCCTGACCGTCCAGGAGAACCCGGCGCCGTCGCCGGAGTTCCTCGCCACGCTCCCGCTGTCCCTGGCCCTTCCGCCCGCGCCGGACTGACCGTCCTCCGGACATCGTCATGGTGGCCCGGCGTCCTTCTCCCGCAGCAGGGGGAGGGGACGCCGGGCCTTTTTCGTGGCCGGTGGCGTCTCCTCCGTGACGGGTGATGCCCGTCCGGGCGCCGGAAACGACGATTTCCCCAACCCGATGAGAGGAACGCACATGACCGATCAGAAGCTGTCTTCCAGCGCCACCGGCTCCCGGGAGCCGGTGGGTCCCTGGGCGACGGGACTCGCGATCTTCGCCGCGATCGTCCTGATGATGTCCGGGGCCTTCGGGGCCCTCGAGGGGTTCGTCGCGATCGTCCGGGACGACTTCTACGTGGTCACCCCGCACTACCTGTTCGGTTACGACACGACCGCCTGGGGGTGGGTCCATCTGCTGGTCGGCGTGGTCGTCGCCGCGGCGGGATTCGCGATCGTCGCCGGTTACCTGTGGGCCCGGATCGTCGGCGTCATCGTGGCGGTTCTCAGCGCGCTGGTGAACTTCCTCTACATCCCCTACTACCCGCTGTGGTCGATGCTGATCATCGCGCTGGACGTCCTCGTGATCTGGGCGCTGTGCCGCTACGACCGCGAGGCCGCCGACCCGGACCGCTACTGACCGTCGATCGAGCGAGCGGTGGTCCGGCCTGGTGAGGGCCACCGCGTCGCCGTCCTGGACGGGCGGCGCGGAAAGGAACGAACCATGGAATGGCTGCGGCTGGCCCTGGGTCTCGCCCTGATGTTCTTCAGCACCCTCCTGCTCGCCCTGAGCCTGCTCTCGCTGCACCGGCGGGCCCGTGAGCAGGAGGACTTCCACACCAAGCGCCGCGTGCACTTCACCGAGGCGCACGACTTCGGGGTCCCCTTCGACGAGAAGGCGTTCCAGAAGATCGTCGAAGAGTTCAGCAGGTCCGACGGCTCCGACTGAGACGGAGCCCGTGGCGTCACGAGAAAGGCGTCGGGTCAATTGTTGGAGCCGGGCAACCGGGTCGGTCATCGATACCGGCTGGATCAGGAACTCGACTCGACGGGGGAGACGACTCTGTGGCGGGCGACCGACGAGGTGCTCGCCAGGACCGTCGCCCTGAGGGTCTTCGCCGTCGGCCCCGACCGCCAGGAGGCCGTGCTGGCCGCCGCCTGCGCCGCGGGCAGGCTGCGCGACGCGAGGTTCGAGCACGTCTTCGACATCGGCCGCTCGGCCGGAGGCGTCTATGTGGTGACCGAGTGGCCGAGGGGCGAGAGCCTCGCCTCCCTCCTGGCGGCCGGGCGGCTCTCGCCGGACCAGGCGATCTGGCTGATCGGCGAAACCGCCCGCGCGCTGGCCGCCGCGCACTCCAAGGGCCTCGCGCACCGGCTGCTGTCCCCCCGGTCCCTGTACTGGACGCCTACCGGCGGGGTGAAGCTCCTCGGCCTCGGAACGCAGGCGGCCCTCGCCGGCCACGGGTCAGGTGACCCGGAGCGGAGCGACCTGCGCGGCCTCGGGCTCCTGCTGTGGTCGGCGCTGGTCGGCGGGGAGGTCCGATGGCCGGGGGAACCGGTCGTCCTCCCGATCGAGGGTCCCCTCGGCAGGGAGCTCGAGTTCCTCGTCCGGCAGGCCGTTTACGCGGAGCCGGAGATCCGTGACCTGGGACGGTTCGCCGACCTCCTGGACGTGCTCCGCCCCCGGCCCGTCCGGCCACCGAAGATCGTGACGGGCGTCGCGCGGAGCATCGGGTGGCCCCGGAGGGCCGGGCGGATCGCCCTCACCTCGGGAACGCTGGTCGCGAGCGTCACCTCGCTGCTCTTCGTCCTCCCCCGCGACGAGCCTCCCGAGGATCTGTTCAAGAACGAGGCCGTGGCGCCCAGGCCTCCGGCGAGGAGCGCGCCCGCCCAGCGGAAGCCGTCCCGGCTGCATCCGAAGACGGCCCGGACCTTCGATCCCTTCGGTGACGGCGGGGGATCGGCGGGTCTGGGCGGCGGCTCCCGGATCACCTTCCACACCCAGCGCTACACCACCGCCGAGTTCGGCAACCTCAAGCCCGGGACCGGCGTCCTGCTCGACATGGGCGCCCCCGTCACGCTCTCCACCGTCCGGCTCCGCCTCGGCGGATGGCGGGGCGCCAGAATCGAGCTGCGCCTGGGCGACCGGCCGGATCTCGACGACCTGCGCACCCTGACGGCCGTCCGTCCCTCCGGGACGCTGGCCGACCTCCGCCCGGCGGCCTCGTCGCCGCGCCGCTACATCCTGATCTGGTTCACCCGCCTGCCGGCCTCGGACCCCGGCACCTTCCGCGCCGACCTCCGCTCCCTCACCCTCTACGGCTCCCGCCGCGAACCGCCCCCCAACTGACGGCGACGGTGGCCCTCGGAGTCCGGGGTCTGACAGCAGGTCAAGGGCCCGTGCACCGGTGCACGGGCCCTGGGTGTGTCAAGGAGGTTGTCAGGAAAGGAAGGTCCACGCTCCGTGAACGAACTTGGAGGCGATGAGGGCGATGCCGATCACTACGCCGGGGGAGAAAGTGTGATCGTTCCTGTCCCGGATCGACAGGACCGCGGCGACCACGATCATGGCGATGCCGAGGGTGCCGGCGGCCAGGCTCGTCCAGGCGGCCCAGCCCGTCGCGCTGAACAGGTGCAGCACGATGGCCGCGGGCAGCAGGAGCAGGAATCCGATCCCGGTGACGGCTCCGGCGGGGCCGTCGTCCTCCGTGGCGGGCGCCGTGCCGGTCGGTCCGGGGGCCTTCGCGATGTCGTCCATGCGTCTCCTTCTCGCGTCTACGGTGTGTGACGCGGAGCGCCCGTGAAGCGCCGGAGATCGGGCCTTACCGGGACCTTACGGGCGCGTTCGGGCCGTCTCGAGTAAAGACTGTTTACCGAATGGTGTCCGTATACTGAGACTCCTCGTGACCCGCCGACGGGCCCGTGCGCGCCGTGCGCGGGCCCGTCGGCGCGCTCCGGCGCGGTGCCCGTGTCGCGTTCGGGCGCTCGTGTGACGGGCGTGTTAAAGGTAGATCTTTGCAGGTCAGAGGCCTTAAGGATCCCTTAAGGGGCAGGCCTTCCCTGAGGGCCTGGATCACGGATTGATTGCGGATCCGGCCATCTTGATGACCCTGGCTTGACGTGAGCTGGCACACCTCATACCTTCACCTCATTCATTAGGACAGTTTCCTAATAGTTAATCTTCACGGCGAGGGAGGAGGAGCGAACATGAACCAGCGCGTTCCCGGAACCCCCGCGCTCCTCCGGGCCATCAACGACCGGGCGGCCCTCAAGGCGCTGCTCGAGCACGGCCCGCTGACCCGTCCGGAGCTGGGCGACCTGACCGGCCTGTCCAAGCCCACCGCGTCCCAGCTGCTGCAGCGCCTGAGCGATGCCGGCCTCGTGGTCCTGGAGGGCCGCCGCGGCGGCAACCTCGGCAGGACGGCCGAGGAATACGGCATCAACCCGCGCGCCGCGCTCGTCTGCGGCCTGGACATCACCCCCAACCGCATCGAGGCCGTGGTCTCCGACCTGACGGGAGGGATCGCGGGAGAGTTCCGCCTGCCGACCCCGTCGAGGTCCGGCGGCAAGGCCGTCGAGGAGGTCAAGTCCGCTGTCGACGGTGCCTGCGCCGCGGCCGGGATCACCTCCGCCGACCTGTCCCGCGTCGTCGTCGGCGTCCAGGGAGCGGTCGACCCGGCCACCGGCCGCCTCGGCTACTCCCGCCACCTTCCCGGCTGGCAGATCCCCGATCTCGTCGGCGCGCTCAAGAAGGCGCTCGCGACCCAGGTCGAGGTCGAGAACGACGTCAACCTGGTCGCCCTCGCCGAAGCCGCGCACGGAGCCGCCCACGGCCACGAGGACTTCGTGGTCCTGTGGGTCGGATCCGGCATCGGCATGGCCCTGGTGCTCGGCGGCAGGCTCCACCGGGGAGCCAGCGGAGGAGCGGGCGAGGTCGGCTACATGCCGGTGCCCGGCGCTCCCACCGCCCGCGAGACCGGCCGTTACGCCAACCACGGGCTCCAGGCCCTCGCGGGAGGACCCGCCGTACGGACCGTCATGCGGGCCCACGGCTTCCGGGGAGTGGACGCCGCGGCGTCGATCCGCTCCGCCGCCTCCCGCGCCCACGAAACCGCCGCCGAGGACGCCCTGCGCGACGTCGCGATCCGGATCGCCACCGGTCTCGCCTCCGTCACCGCGCTCCTCGACCCAGAACTCGTCGTGCTCACCGGTGACGTGCTGCTCGCCGGGGGCGAGGCGTTGCGGTCGCTCGTGGAACACGAGCTGCACCGCATGACGATTCCGCGGCCACCCCTGCGGTTGTCGGCCATCGAGGGCAATCCCGTCCTCACCGGTGCCGTCGAGCACGGGCTCATCGTGACGCGCGAAGAGCTCTTCGACTCGACAGTGCCCCCATAGAGCACTGTCTCCGCGGTCCCCAAAGACCACCCCTCGCAGTATCCCGATAGAAGTACAGTTCTCATCCCCCAAGGAGAGTTCCACATGTCTCAGGAGACCACCGGCCTCGGCCGGCGCGACGTCCTCAAGCGCATCGGTCTGACCGCGGTCGTCGTCGGCCCCGGCATGTCGATCCTGTCCGCCTGCGCCACCTCCGGCGGCGACGACGACAAGCCGGAGAACAAGGTCACCTCCGGTACCGACGCGAAGAACCCGTTCAACGTGGACGGCACCAAGCCGCTCGACGTCGTCATCTTCAAGGGCGGCCTCGGCGACGACTACGCCACCCAGGTCCACGAGCCGGCCTACGTGAAGGCCTTCCCGCAGGCGAAGATCAAGCACGAGCCGATCGTCGAGATCAACAAGACCCTTCAGCCGCGTTTCTCCGGCGGCTCGGAGATCCCCGACGTCGTCGCCAACTCCGGCACCGACCTCATGGACAACAACGCCCTGGTCGAGGCCGGCGCGCTGCAGGACCTCACCACCCTCTGGGACGCCCCGTCGATCGACGACCCGGCGAAGAAGGTCCGCGAGACGGTTCTCGCCACCGCTCCCACCACCGGTGAGATCGACGGCAAGCCCTACCTCCTGCCCTACGTCTCCTCGACCTACGGCCTCTGGTACGACCAGGAGCTGTTCACGGCCAACGGCTGGACCGCGCCGAAGAACTTCGAGGAGTTCAAGGCCCTCGCCGACAAGATCAAGGCCAAGGGCATCACCCCGTTCGCGTACGCGGGCAAGAACGCCTCGTACTACGCCTACTGGATGATCCTGATCTCCGCCGCCAAGATCGGTGGCAACGAGGTCCTGATCAACATCGACAACCTCGAAGACGGCGCCTGGACCAACGACGCCGTCAAGCAGGCCGCCGCCGCATGGGCCGAGATCAACACCAAGTACTCGGAGAAGTCCTTCGAGGGCCTCATCCACACCGAGGTCCAGACCATGCAGAACAAGGGCAAGATCGCCTTCTACCCCTCCGGCTCCTGGCTGGAGAACGAGCAGGCCAAGTCGACCCCGAAGACCTTCAAGTACGCCCTCGCCGCGACCCCGTCGGTGACCGCCGCTGACAAGCTCCCCTTCGAGGCGCTGCGCGTCGCCGCCGGTGAGAACTACTTCGTCTCCGCCAAGGGCGCCAACCCGGCCGGCGGCCTGGAGTACTTCCGCATCATGCTGTCGAAGGAAGGCGCGAAGGGCTTCACCGGCAAGTCCGGCTCGCTGACCATCGTCAAGGACTCCACCGAGGGCCTGACCCTCTCCCCGGGTCTGCAGTCCGTCGCGGACGCGCAGAAGGCCGCCGGTGACAACATCGTCACCAACAGCCAGTTCGAGAACTGGTACAAGGAGCTCGAGACCGAGCTGCGCAAGCAGACCAACAACCTGATGTTCGGCCGCATCGACGCCACGAAGTTCACCGAGGCGATGCAGAAGGCCGCTGACAAGGCCAAGAAGGCCGCGGGCGACAAGATCCAGAAGCGCACTTCCTGATCTGTTCCACCCGTTACTAGTTCGAGGTAAATGACCATGCGGCAGGGCAAGTATCCCTTCATCATCGGGTTCCTGGCAGCCCCGGTGATCTTGTACGCGGTCTTCGTGATCAACCCGTACATCCAGGCCTTCCAGATCGCGATGACGAAATGGAACGGGCTGTCGAAGCCCAAGTGGGTCGGCTTCGACAACTTCAAGGCCCTCGCGGACGACGACGCGTTCAAGGCGGCGCTCTGGCACCACCTGTGGATCCTCATCGCCCTGCCGCTGGCCACCCTCGGGCTCGCCCTGTTCTTCTCCTTCCTGCTCAACGTGGGCGGGAAGGGGGAGAGCGGCAAGACCGCGGGAGTCAAGGGCTCCTCGATCTACAAGGTCATCTTCTTCCTCCCGCAGGTCCTGGCCGTCGCCATCGTCGGTGTGCTGTTCCAGTCGGTCTACCGGCCGAACGAGAGCGGCATGCTGAACGGCCTCCTGGCCAAGGTCGGCATCGGTGAGGTGCAGTGGCTGAACGACCCGAAGATCGCGCTCTACTCGATCATCGGCGTCGTGGTCTGGCAGAGCGTCGGCTTCTACGTCGTGCTCTTCTCGGCCGGCATGTCCTCCATCCCGAAGGACATCTTCGAGGCCGCGGCGCTCGACGGCGCCAACCGCTTCACCCTCTTCTTCCGCATCACGGTCCCGCTGCTGTGGGACACCCTTCAGGTCGGCTGGGTCTACCTGGGCATCGCGGCGTTCGACATGTTCGCCATCGTCCAGGTGCTGTCGGTGGACCGCGGCGGACCGGACAACTCCACCACCGTCGTGGCGCTGGAGACCTACCGGAACGCCTTCACCTACGCGAAGTACGGCTACGCCTCGGCCATGGGCGTGGTGCTGTTCTTCATGACCATCACCTTCGCGGCGCTCACCCTCCGGGTCACCCGTCGCGAGCGCATCGAGTACTAGGACGGCGACGACAATGACGAACACAGTGCACAAGGCCTCGCCGGCCCAGGACCGACCGGCTCGCGCGACCAACCGGCCGCAGTCCAAGAAGGAGTCCAGCGGCGTCCTGACCACGCTCTCGCACGTAGCCCTGATCTTCTGGGCGCTGCTGGTGCTGGTCCCGATCGTCTGGACCTTCGTCGCGGCCTTCAAGACCAACGACGAGATCTTCGGCGACGCCTGGACGCTCCCGCAGTCCTGGCACTTCGACGCCTGGTCCCGCGCCTGGAGCAAGGCGAACATCGGCCGCTACCTGCTGAACACCGTCTTCATCGTCGGCTGCAGCACGTTCCTGACGATGCTCCTCGGCTCGATGGCCGCCTACGTGCTGGCCCGCTACACCTTCCGCGGCAACCGCATCATCTACATGGTGTTCGTGTCCGGCATGACCTTCCCGGTCTTCCTCGCCCTGGTCCCGCTGTTCCAGGTCGTCAAGAACTTCGGGATGCTGAACACCTACCACGGCATCATCCTGGTGTACGTCGCCTACTCGCTGCCGTTCACGATCTTCTTCCTGTCGGCGTTCTTCAAGACCCTGCCCAGCTCGGTCGCCGAAGCCGCCTTCATCGACGGCGCGGGCCACGTCCGCACCTTCTTCCGGGTCATGATGCCGATGGCCAAGCCCGGCCTGGTCTCCATCACGATCTTCAACATCATCGGCCAGTGGAACCAGTACCTGCTCCCGATCGTCCTCATGCCGGCCGACCAGGACAAGTGGGTCCTCACCCAGGGCATCGCCAACATCTCGACCAGCGCCGGCTACGAAGCCGACTGGCCCGGCCTCATGGCCGCCCTGAGCATCGCCATCATCCCCGTGATCATCGTCTACATCATCTTCCAGCGGCAGATCCAGTCCGGCCTCACCGCCGGCGCCGTCAAGTAACCCCCGAGCCCCGCATAGGACCTGTCCAAGGGCCTACGCGGGGCTTCGGCGTTTCCTCGGAAGACGCCGCGGCCGTGCCGGTCCGTCCGGTGCCTCGGTGAACGCTCAGCCGGCGGGGCCGGGCCGCCGGGGGGTGGGGGATCCCCGGCGGCCCTTGAGGCCGGTGGCGGCCTCTTCCAGGTTTCGGACGAGGAAGGCGTCTTCGTCGAAGGGCGGCGACTCGGCTTCTCCGTCCTGGACCAGGTGCAATCTCGATCGGCGGTAGGTGACCGCTCGTTCGTCGAGGAGCCGGCGGCCGCGGACGACGTCGAGGAACCACTGCTGCTCGTCGTAGGGGCACCAGCCTTCGGGGTGGGGCTCGGCCAGCGGCGGCCAGGCGTATCCCTGGTGGCGGACGAGGGCATCGTGCGCGGCCGCGCGGGCGGCGCGTTCTCGCAGCAGCTCGTCCCGGTACTCCGGAAGGCGGGAGGCGCGCTCGGCCCGTGCGGCGCGCGCCCGTTCGGCTTCGGCGGCCGCTCGCTCGTTCACATCGGCCAGGGTCATCTGCCGCCAGAAGTTCCGCATCGTGCCTCCCCAGTGCTGATGAGCATCTCTCTGGAAATCAGAAATGGGAAGAGGCGAACGAAAACACTCTAGATCACGGCTGAAGCCCCCGCCCGGCGATATCGGGTGGCGGAAGATCGCGGATGCCGGGATCATCGAGTGAACCCGGCCCCGGAGGATCGTCGTCCAGCACCGTGACGGGTTCCCCCCGAAACAGTGAGCAGAGGAATCTCATGTCCGGCGACAAGACGGCACTCGGCGACAGGATGAAGGGGTACGAGGCGGTCACCAGGGTGACGCTTCCGCGGCGTACCTACACGGTCATCAGGGTCGACGGGCGGGCGTTCCACTCCTTCCTGCGGCGGGCTGACAGGCCCTACGACGAGAGGGTCATGGCGTCGATGGACGCCGTCGGGCGGGCGCTCTGCTCCGAGATCTCGGGGGCCGTCTTCGCGTTCAGCCAGTCCGACGAGTGCTCCGTGCTCATCACCGACTTCGGGGCGCCCGGTACGCAGCCCTGGTTCGGCGGGACGGTGCAGAAGATGGCGTCGGTGGCGGCCTCGGTCGCGACGGTGGCGTTCAACCGTGGGTACGGGGGCCGGGATGACGCCTTCGCGACGTTCGACGGGCGGGTCTTCACGATCCCGGATCAGGTCGAGGTCGCGAACTACTTCGTCTGGCGGCAGCGGGACTGCGTCCGCAACTCCATCACGATGGCGGCGCAGGCCGTGTTCTCCCACCGGCGGCTCCACGGCGTGAACAGCCGTCAGATGCAGGACATGCTTCACGAGCACGGCATCGACTGGAACGACTACCCGGACGGCTGCAGGCGCGGCCGGGTGGCCGTCCGGCGGAGCGGTGAACGCGAGGTCACCTACACAGACCGGCGGACCGGGCAGGAGGTGACGACGACCGCGATGCGCTCCTGGTGGGAGAGCACCCCGGCGCCGCACTTCGACGCGACGCCGGACGGCTGGCCGGCCTCGGTCATCCCGGTGCTCCCGGCGCCGTCCGAGCGACGGGCCTCGTAGTCCGGCGGGCCGGGCTCCGGGATCGTTCAGCGGGTCTCGCAGACGGTGCCGTCGCCGTCGCGGTCCTGGTACCAGCCGTATTCGGGGTCTTCGCCGCGGACGTAGTCGCCGTAGCCCGCGGCGTTGGCCTCGCGGCAGGTGCGGAAGCGGGGGTCGGTGGCCGGGCGGGGGGTGGGGGAGGCGCTGCTCGGCCGGGGCTTCGGCTTCTCCGGGACGGGCTGCGCCTTCACCCCCGGCAGGTGGAGCCGGCACCAGGAGGAGAGGACGGCCGTCGTGCCGGGCGAGCCGGCCAGGCGGCCGACGCGGGAGGCCCGGGCCGCGGCCTTCGCGGCCCGGGCCTTGGCGGCGGCCTTTCCGGGCCAGCCGGCGGCTTTCAGCGCGACGGCCTGCACATGGGCGGCGCAGGCTCGGCGGGCCGCGGCGTCCACGGCCGGAGCGGGCGGCAGGCTCGAGGTGGCCGTGCTGGTGGGGGACGGTTCGGGGGCGGTGGTGGCGGCTTCCGGACCCGCGGCGGGGGAGTACTGGATGGGCTTCTGCGGGGTGGTGCCGTTCACGACCGCGCCGCAGGCGACGACCATGGCGAACAGGCCGAGCAGGACGGCGCAGCCGATGAGGAGCGGCCGGTGTCCTCCCGATGGTCGGGGCGGCTGGTGGGAGGACTGGTACACGGTGGCTCCTCGAGTCGGCGTTCTCAAAAAGGGACGCGCCACCATGAGAATCATGGCACCTGCGTGACCAACGCGAATCCGATCCGCAACCGGCCCGTCACCCGGTGCACCCGAATCCTCCCGGGCATCGTCGGTCGAGGCGTCGTGCGACTCGATTCCGGTGCGGAGGCTGAGAGGATCGTCGATCGTGAGAGAGATCAGCCCCGACGAGATCGGTGATCCGGCGGAGTGGGCGCGCCAGTGGATCCTGGCCGACCGTGAGGCCGCGCACGTCGCCGGGATCGTCGCGCCGGGGGCATGGGTGCACAGTCATCGGGGCGCGCCCGGCGTGATCTACGGCGGGGGAGACGGCCGGGAGCTGGCGGCCGCCGGAGAATCGCTGAGGGCCGTCACGGAGCACCTGGTCCGGCACGACCCCGAGGACGTCCTCTCGCGCTGCGCCGCCGAACTGGCCGTTCTCGAGGCGCACGGATCAAACGGGGCCGTGCCGCCGTCGTGCAGGGAATGCCGGGACGCGCCCCATCCCTGCCGGACCGTTCTCCTGCTCGTCTCCGGATACCGTCACCGGCCCGGATACCGCGAGGGATGGCGACCCTAGACCTCGCCGAGGCTCTCCAGGGGAATGTGCTCGGCCAGGGACTCGATGTCGGGATAGGCGGCGGCGAAACGTCCGCCGCGCGTCACCAGGAAGGCGGCGTCCCCCGTGGCGCCCGCCCACCGGGCCCACACGCCGCTCGCGGTGTCGGGCGCGACCGTCCGGACATGCAGCCCGTCCGGCCCGTGAAGGCTGTTCTCCCCCATGGCTCACGGTATCCGACCCGCCGATCCGCTCGCGGGGCGGCCCGGACTGAGGGATGATTACATTGAGCTACAGGGAGATCTCAATGAGCGATCATGCTCCCGTGTTCCGGTACGAGGAGCCGCTGTGAACCGGCATCTGACGGGGATCGCCGTCTGTTTCGCGATCTGTGCGGCGATCGGGGTCGTGGCGGTGTTCTACCACCATGTCCGTGATCGGCGGGAGCGGCGGTGAGCGGGGGCGCGGCCGAATAAACGGTCCGGCCGGGAGCGTTCTCGGTGCAGGGGCCGGGGAGGGGAGACGCGAGATGGAATACGAGACGATCAAGCACGTCATGGTGGGCGGGGAGTGGCTCGCCATCGAGGCGGGCAGCTTCGGGACCGACGACGAGTGCTCGCTGTGGGGGACGACGACGTGCGTGACGTTCTCCCTCGTCGAGCACATCAGGGCCGACGCCGACGAGGAGGACGACGTCGCGACCCGGATCACCTGCCCGCTCACCGAGATCCAGGCGATCAGGTACGGGTGACCGAACTGTGAGGGCGGGGATCGCTCCACGGGCTTCCGGTCGCCCGCCGGCTGCTGGATCATGGGACGAGGAGCGAGAGGAAGGGAAGGTCCGGCCGTGGGGGATGCCGCTGATGTCGAGCGGTTCGAGCGAGAGCAGGCCGACGCGCTTGCGGGGCTTGAGCGGGTGAAGGCGGCGGTCGCCGCCAGGGTGCTGCGCGTGCACCGGGACGCCGAGGAGCGGGTCCGCACGGGGACCCTGACCCTGGAGGAGGCGGCGGCGGAGATCGAGGCCGTCGAGGCGGAGGCCGCTCTCGAGGTGTCGAAGGCGGCGGAACTGGCCGGAGCGCGGCTGACCGACCTCTCCGACGACGTGGTCTACCCCGGCAGGAACCAGGCGGGCCCGCGCTGGAACCGGTGGCCCCGCTGATCAGCGAATCTACAACGTAAAGGCGGCGGCTCAGCGGCGGCGCAGGCGGCCGCGGACGCCCCACTGGGTGACCCGCCACATGGCCTCGAGGACGATGGCCTGGGACATCTTGCTGGTGCCGTGCACGCGGTCGGTGAAGGTGATGGGCACCTCGACGACGCGCAGCCCGCCCCGGTAGGCCCGCAGCGCCAGGTCGATCTGGAAGCAGTATCCGCGGGAGTCGACGGTGTCGAGGTCCAGCTTCTCGAGGGTCTCGCGGCGGAACGCGCGGTAGCCGCCGGTGGCGTCGTGGAGCGGGATGCTCAGCATGTGACGGGCGTAGAAGTTGCCCGTGCGGGAGATCGCCTCGCGGTACTTCGGCCAGTTCACCGCCCGGCCGCCGGGGACCCAGCGCGCGCCCAGCACCAGATCGGCCGAGCCCAGGGCCCCCAGCAGCGAATCGAGCTGCTCGGGCTGGTGGGAGCCGTCGGCGTCCATCTCGACCATGACGTCGTAACCCTGGGCGATGGCCCAGCGGAAACCCGCGATGTAGGCCGCGCCCAGGCCGTCCTTGGCGGTTCTGTGCAGGACCTTCAGCTGAGGGTCGGTCGCCGCCATCCGGTCGGCCAGCTCCCCCGTGCCGTCGGGGCTGTTGTCGTCGACGACCAGGATGTCGACGTCGGGGGTGCACCTGCGGACCCGGTCGGTGATCAGAGGAAGGTTGGTGCGCTCGTTGTAGGTGGGAATGATCACCAGGATCTTGCCGAGCTCGTCCATGCGGTCCTCCCTAAGCGGCGTCGTCCTCCGTGGGGGTCCGTCGGGCGCGCAATGCGATCAATAGTCCGGTCATGCCCACAAATGCCAGGAGCCATTCGGGAGCACCGCCCAGATGGTCACTGATGGTAGTGCCCGTGCGGACGGGAACCGCGGAGACCTGGATCTCGGCGGTGAACTCGCGGGACTGCTTCACCAGCCGGCCGTCCGGGGTGATGATCGCGCTGATCCCGCTCGTGGCCGCGACCAGGACGCTCCGGTCGTGCTCGACGGCCCGCAGCCGCGACATGGCGAGCTGCTGCCAGGGGAGGCTGGTGTGGCCGTAGGTGGCGTTGTTGGTCTGGACGACGATCATGTCGCCCTGCGCGGCGTCGCGGACGATCCCGTCGTAGGCGACCTCGAAGCAGATGACGTCGCCGATCTCGACGCCGCCGATCTTCATCAGGTTGCTCTGGGTGCCGCGGGCGAAGTCCCGGGGGACCCGCTCGAGCCGGGCGATGAACTTGGTCAGCACCGACCGGAACGGGATGTACTCCCCGAACGGGACGGGATGCCGCTTGGTGTAGTAGGCGCCCGGCCCGGTCACCGGATCCCAGACGATGCCGCGGTTCTCGACCTTCTCGCCGTCGGGGGTGTCGGTGAGCGCGCCCACCAGGACGGGCACCCCGACGTCCTTGACGGCCCCGTCGATGACGGCTCGCGCCTCGGGATCGTTGTAGGGGTCGAGGTCGCTGGAGTTCTCCGGCCAGATCACCAGGTCGGGCTTGGGGACGCGGCCCGCGCGGATCTCCGCGGCGAGGACCTTGGTCTCCTTGACGTGGTTGTTGAGGACGGCCTGCCGCTGGCCCAGGAAGTCCATGCCCGAGCGGGGCACGTTGCCCTGGATCACCGCGACGGTCGCCTCGCGGCCGCCCGTCCCGGAGCCGGTCGGGATGATCAGTCCGGCGAAGGTGATCGCGAGGGCGCCGGCCAGGCCGAGGACGGTGGCCCGCTTGCTGTGCTTGACGATCGCGTAGGCCAGCAGGGTGCCGATCAGCGCGGTCATGAAGCTGACCAGCGGGGCCCCGCCGATCGAGGCGAAGGCCGTCAGCGGCGTGTCGGTCTGGGAGAAGGCCAGGCGCGCCCAGGGGAACCCGCCGAACGGCACCCGGCCGCGCAGCAGTTCCTGGGTGAGCCACAGCCCGGCGGTCCACAGGGGCCACAGGCGGGTCTTGGAAACGACGGCCATGCAGGCGGCCATCGGCACGAAGTAGAGCGCCTCGGTCACGCTCAGCGCGATCCAGACGTCCGTGCCGATGGGCTTCAGGCCGGGCAGGACCGGGAAGAAGAAGCAGAATCCCGCGACGAGGCCGAGCAGCGCGGCGAACCGGGCCCTGACCCCGCGCAGGACGAGCGTGAGCAGCGCGACCCCGACGGGCGCCAGCGGCCACAGGCCGTCGGTGCTCCCCTCGGAGGGCCCGAGCACGCTCGGCGGGAAGGCGAGGTACATGATCAGCCCGGCTGCGGCGGCCGCGGCGATCCGCAGCCAGGGGGAGCGCCGTGAAGGCCTCGGAGAGGTGATCGGCCGGGCGGGCACGTCTTCCGCCACCGTGTCCTGCGTCAACACCGTCTCCTGCTGTCCGCCCGCCGTTTCCAGCACGTTATCGGCTGAATGCTGGACTCGGGTAACGGAAGAGGGCCCGGCACATCCGTCGGGCCGTACGAGTGCCCACAGGTTGTGGGAACGTCGTCCGTTGTCTAATGGATGTGCCGGGCCCTTCCGGGTCATAGCCAGCGCCCAAACCTATCGGAACACGTTGCTTTGTCAACACGGATGACGTGATCGGAGTGTCTCCGGCACTTCTGCGTTGTGCCAGCTCACACCCATGATCGAGATGATCGCCCGATCCGCCGGGCATGATGGGGACATGGCGGTGTTCCTCTTCGTGGCCTTCCTGGCCCTCCCGATCCTCGAGATCTACGTGATCATCCAGGTGGGGCAGGTGATCGGCGGGTGGGAGACGGTCTTCCTGCTGCTGGTCGAGAGCCTGCTCGGCGCGTGGATCGTCAAGCGCGAGGGGCGCCGGGCGTGGCGCAATCTGAACTCGTCGCTGCAGAGCGGCCGGATGCCCGACCGCGAGCTGGCCGACGCGGCCCTCGTCCTCGTCGGCGGCGTGCTCCTGCTGACGCCGGGCTTCGTGAGTGACTTCTTCGGCTTCCTGTGCATCCTGCCGTTCACCCGGCCGCTGGTGCGCGGGGCGCTGTTGGGCTGGGCCGCCCGCAAGATCAAGGTGACCGCGCCGCCGATGATGTTCCCTGAGGGCTTCGCCCGCACCCAGCCGGGCCCCGACGGGGCGCCGGTCGTGCGGGGAGAGGTCATCCACGGCGAGGTCGTGGACGACGACCGCAAGGGCACGTAAGGAATCGTGCCTTGAGACGGCGGAGGGCCCGTGCTCGCAAGCACGGGCCCTCTCGATCCCCAGGATCAGGCGGACTTGCGTCGCCCTGATCTGAGAATCGCCAGCCGTTCGGCGAGGACCTCCTCCAGATCCTCGATACTGCGACGTTCCAGGAGCATGTCCCAGTGCGTGCGCGGTGGCTTGCCCTTCTTGGCCGCCGGTGCCTCACCGTCCATCAACAGGGCGGGTGAGCCGCAGCTCCGGCAGTCCCAGGTCATCGGCACCTCCACCTCGGTGGCGAGGGTGACGGTGAACTGGTGGCCCTTCGGGCATGTGTAGTCGACTTCCTGGCGGGGGGCCAGGTCGGTGTTACGGTCGTTCTCGTAGCTCGTGGCTCCGAGCCGTGTGCCGCGAAGTGCGCGCTCTGCCATCGTCAAACGCCTCCCAGACGGCTTGCGGTCTTGCCTTGCCCAACGCTGGATACCGCTACAAGATTCCCTGCCGGTGGCGCTTTGAACCCTGTGAGTTAAGGTGCGACGGCGTTCCAGAGGCCGCGTCCGGTCATGACCTCCCGCAACGCGGTGAGATCATCCGTCATGATTCCGTCGACACCGGCGTCCAGCAGGCGTTCCATGGTGGCGGTCTCGTTGACCGTCCAGGCGTGGACGGCCAGGCCGTGCGCGTGGGCGCGCGCGACGAACTCGGCGGTCGCGAAGGGGAGCGGGCCGAGGTTGTAGGGGATCTGGGCGCAGGCCACGCCCTCGGCGGCGGCCCTGGCCAGCCCGCCGCCGACGCGCAGCGCGGCGATGCCGCCCGGTCCGAGGGCCGTGCAGACCGGTTCCCTGGTGAAGAGCGGGGCGCGGGCGCGGAGCTGGGCGAGGCGGCGGCCGGAGAAGGAGGTGATGCAGACCCGGTTCCAGGCCTTCGTGCGGTGCAGGACCCGGATCAGCGGGGTGATCGCGGGCCGGTCCTTGATGTCGATGTTGAACCGGGTGCCGGGGAACTGGCCCAGGACGTCCTCGAGCAGCGGGATCGGCTCGGTGCCGCCGATCTTCGCCGCACTGACGGTGCTGTAGGGCAGCTTGGACAGCCGGCCGCGCCGGTCGGTCACCCGGCCCAGCGTCGGGTCGTGGAAGGCCAGCAGCACGCCGTCGGCCGTCGCCTGGGCGTCGGTCTCGATGTAGCGGTAACCGTGGTCGACGGCCCGCTGGAAGGCGGTCAGGGAGTTCTCCGGCGCGCCCTTCTTGCCGCCGCGGTGGGCGAAGGGGATCGGGCCGTCGTGGTCGAGGAAGGCGTAACGCACCCTCCCCAGTATGCTCCGGACTTACTATGTAAAGGCGGTCAGTCTCGAAAGCGCGGTATGACCTCGGTTCCCATCAGCTCGATCGTCCGCATGACGGCCTCGTGCGGGATCTTGTAGGGGTTCACCAGGCACAGCAGCAGGTCGACGCCGGCCTCCTCGTAGCGGCGGCAGGCCGCCACGCAGTCCTCGGGGGTGCCGAGCACGCACGCGCCCTCCTGGCGGAGGTAGTCGATCGTCAGCAGCTCCAGCAGGCCCTGCTCGTCGACGGTCTTCAGGTCGCCCGCGTAGCCGTAGTCGCCGAGCGTGCCCTCGGCCTGCCATTCCGCGACGCTCGCGATCTGGCGCGCCCCGGTCTTCGGGTACCACTCGAACGACTCGGTGGCCGTGGCGACGGCACGGTCCCGGTCGGTGTCGCACAGGGCCATCGTGAAGGTCGCGACCTCGTCGTGGACGTAGGCGCCGATCGGCCGCTCGCACTTCGCGACCGCCGCCTTGTAGACGTCGATCTTCTTCTTGACCTCCTCGGGGGAGACCCCGACGGCGAACGAGCACAGCCCGAGGCCGAGCCCGCCGACCTCCCGGTGACCGTCCTCGCTGCTGGTGGCCCCCCACAGCGGAGGATGCGGCTTCTGGAGCGGTTTGGGCAGGACGCGCCGCGGCGGCATCGACCAGAACTCGCCGTCGAAGGAGTGCACGTCCTCGGTCCAGCAGCCGACGGTGTGGGAGATCGCCTCCCGCCACATCGCCCTGGTCTGCCGGGGGTCGATCCCGAACCCCTCCAGCTCCGCCCGGGTGGCCGACCGCCCGGTCCCGACGTCGACCCGGCCACCGGAGATCAGGTCGAGCGTGGCCACGGACTCCGCCGTCCGGACCGGATGGTTGTAGGGCCTGGGCATCAGCCGCACTCCGTAGCCCAGGCGGATCCGCGACGTCCGTGCCGCGATCGCCCCGTAGAGCACCTCGGGATTGGAGCAGTGCGAGAACTCCTCGAGGAAGTGGTGCTCGACGGTCCAGAAGGCGTCCCAGCCGTGCTTCTCCCCGTGGACGGCCTGCTCGATCGTCTGCTCGAGGGCGATCCGCTCGGACTCCTCCGACCACGGACGCGGGACGGGGATCTCGTAGAACAGGGCGAACTTCACTGCAGACCTCCCAGGTGGGTGCGCACGAAGGCGCGGACGGCGTCGGGGTCGGCGGGTTCGAGGGCCGCCGACGGCATGACCGCGAAGGTGAACACGATCCGGACCAGCCACTCGCCGGCCTGCGCCTCGTCGAGCCCCGCGCGGATCTCCCCGCGCAGCCGGGCGGCGGCGAGCCGGGGACGCCAGAAGTCGATCTGCGCGGCGAGGAAGCGGTCGAGATGGACGGTCAGCAGCATCGCCAGCAGCGAGTCGGTGCCGCCGGGCAGCCTGAGGGTGTACTCGACGTCCTCGCGGTGCCCGGCGACGAAGGCCGCGGCCTCGGCGACCTGGTCGACCAGGGTCGCGCCCCGGTCGACGACCGGCTCACTGGCCTCGACGAAGGCCCGGGCCGTCCGGGCCAGGACGGCGTGGACCAGATCATCCCGGGTGGGGAAGTAGCGGTAGACGCTTCCGCGCGAGACCTCCGCCTCGCGGGCCACATCGAGCATCGAGACCCGCTCCAGGCCGTACCGGCTCATGCACCGTTCGGCCGCGTCGAGGATCCTTCCGGCCGTCGGGTTCTGGGCCTTGCCCGAAGCAATCGCTTGGTTCACAGTTGAACAGGTTCCGCCCAGTTGTTCAGCCCGTCAAGAGGAGAAGGCCCCATGGACAGATTCGCCGGACGCGCGGTCGTGGTCACCGGAGCGGCGTCGGGGATCGGCCGGGCGACGGCCGTCCGGCTGCTCGCGGAGGGCGCGGAGGTGATCCCGGTCGACTTCGCCAAGGATCCCGAACCCCTGGCCGGGGCAGAGTTCCGCGAGCTCGACGTCACCGACGAGGGGGCGGTGGCGGCGCTGTTCGCCGAGCTGTCGTCCCGCCGGATCGACGGGGTGTTCCATGCCGCCGGCATCGCGGGCGGATCCCCGGTGCACCTGCTCGACAGCGCGTCCTGGAACCAGGTGATCAACGTGAACCTGACCGGCACGTTCCTGGTCGTTCGTGAGGCCGTCCGGATCATGCTGGAACAGGAGCGGGTCGAGGGGGAGCGCGGGGCGATCGTCACGGTGGCCAGCGTCGAGGGCCTGGAGGGCACGGCCGGCGGAAGCTGCTACAACGCCGCCAAGGGCGGGGTGGTCCTGCTCACCAAGAACGTCGCCCTGGACTACGGGCCCAAGGGCATCCGCTGCAACGCCGTCTGCCCCGGGCTGGTCCACACGCCGATGACCTCGGACGTGTTCGACATGCCCGGCCTCGAGGGGTTCAGGTCGGACTTCATCAAGGGCCACGCCCTGCGCAGGGGGGCGCGGCCCGAGGAGATCGCCGCCGCGGCGGCGTTCCTGCTCTCCGGCGACGCGAGCTTCGTCTCGGGAGCGGCCCTCCCGGTCGACGGCGGTTACCTCGCGGGCAAGGACCACGGCATCACCGAGCTGCTCGGCCTGACCGACTGAGGCGCTACCCGGCCCACTCGCGGCGGCGGATCTCCGAGAGGGCGACCGCCGTCGCGACGGCGACGTTGAGGGAGCCGACCCTGCCGACCTGGGGGATGTAGGCGACCGCGTCGGCGGCGGCCAGGAGGGCGGGGGAGCAGCCGTGGTCCTCGCCGCCCACCGCCAGGCAGATGTCGCCCTCCAGCGGGGCCTCGTGCAGGGGCAGGGCGTCGGTCGTGAGCTCCAGGGCGATGATCCGGAAGCCGTCGGCCTTGGCGAGCTTCGCCGCCTCCACCGAGGTCCCGGCGTGCTGCCAGGGGACCAGGCGGTCGGTGCCGAGCGCGGTCTTCTGGGCGTTCGGGTGGGTGGGCTCGGTGGCGTTGCCCGACAGCCACAGCCGCTCCACGCCGAAGACGGCGGCCGTCCGGAAGATCGACCCGATGTTGAACGGCTGGGTCACCGACTCCACCAGCAGGCCGAGACGGCCGGTGGTGTTCCGGCGCCAGGTGCGGTTGAGCCGCTTGACGTCGGTCGCGCGCAGCTGCTTACGCGGCGCGGGCTGCTCAGCGTTCACGGGCCTGGACCTCCAGGATGCGGTAGGACGAGCGGCTGGCCAGCCGCGTGGTGGACCAGCCCTGGTCGGTGAGCCAGCGCTGGAGGGAGTCGCTGCCCAGGTGCTTCTGCACCACCAGGTGGGCGAGGCCGCCGGGCTGGAGGCGCGGAAGCCACAGGGTCAGCAGGTCGTGCAGGGCCTGCTTGCCGATGCGGATCGGCGGATTCGACCAGATCGCCGCGAAGGTGACACCCGCCGGGATCTCCTCGGTCAGCCCGAACCTTACGTTGTTAAGGCCCGCGGCCTCGGCGTTCCGCCCGGCGAGGGCGAGGGCGCGCTGGTTGACGTCCACGCCGTAGACGGTCGCCTCCGGCGCCCTGGCGGCGAGGGTCAGCGAGATCGGGCCGTAGCCGCAGCCGAGATCGAGCAGATTGCCTTCGCGCGGCGGCCTGGGCACGCTGTCCAGCAGGATCCGCGTACCGGCGTCGACCTTGTCGGGCGAGAACATGCCCCGGTCGGTCTCGAGCCGGAAGTGCAGGTCGCGCAGGACGAGGTCGACCGTCGCCGGTCTGCTGGCCGCTCCGGGCTCAGCCGAGAAGTAATGATCCCCCACGTCCGCCAAGCCTAGGGCCTGCCGGGAACGCGGGAGCCAGAGGTGTCAGGGCAGACGGGAGAACCACAGCAGGGACAGGCCGCCGGACAGGATGATCAGGATCAGGCCGGCACCCAGGAAACGGCCGGAGATGTCCCGGTCCTCCAGGCGGTAGCCGAGCGAGGTGCCGATGTTGCGGTAGACCTCGGACAGCTCGCCGGAGTCCTCGGCCTCGTAGGCCTTGCCCTGGGTGGAGACGGCCAGACGGCGCAGCTCCGGCTTGTTGACGTCGACGGTGGTCGTCTCGCCCTCGATGGTCACGGTGCCGTAGGGGGTGCCGAAGGCGATCGTGGAGACCGGGACGTTCGCGGTGTTGGCGGCGTCGATGGCCTCGCTGATCGAGCGTCCGTAGGTGTTGTCGCCGTCGGACAGCAGCACGATGTGGGCGGGCGGCGGGTCGTCGCCGTTCCCGGCGTCGAAAGAGCGGATCGACTGGAGGCAGGCGAAGACCGCCTCGCCGATCGCGGTGCGGCGGTCCAGGTTCAGGGTGTCGACCGAGGCGATCGCGTCGGCCCGGTTGGCCGAGGGGGAGGCGACCACGCTGGCGTTGCCGGCGAAGGCGATCACGCCGACGTTGAACCGGGGCGGCAGGCTCTTGATGAACGCCTTGGCCGAGGCTTTCGCCGCCTCGAACCGGCTCGGGCGGACGTCGGTGGCCATCATCGACAGGGACACGTCGATCGCCACGGTGATCGTCGCGCGCTCCCTGGGGACCTTCACCGGCGCCGTCGGATTGGCGAAACCGAAGATCAGCACGCCGAGGAGCAGCAGGAACAGGGCCGCGCTGACGTGCTTGCGCCAGGCGCCCTGGCGCGGCGCGACCTGCGACAGCAGCGGCAGGTTGGAGAAGCTGATCGCGAACTTGCGGCGCCGCTGCTGGACCAGGATGTAGGCGAGGGCCAGCAGCGGGATGAGCAGCAGCAGCCAGAGCCTGAGGGGCGTCCCGAAACTCATGTGCGGCTCCCGATGCGGCGGCGGCGCAGGGCGAAGCGGGCGATGTCGGCGACCCAGTCGCGGTCCGTGCGCAGCACGAGATGGGGGACGCCGAGGCGCTTGAGGGTCTGGGCGGTCTGCTCGCGCTGCGCGGCGGCTGCGCGGTTGTAGGCGTCGGCGACGCGCGGCGACAGCATGATCTCCTGGACGGTTCCGGTCTCGGGGTCGGTCATCTCGATCAGTCCTCCCGGCGGCAGCTCCAGCTCGCGGGGGTCGATGATCTCGACGGCCAGTGTCTGGTGTCGGGCGCTCATCCTACGCAGCGGCTGGGACCAGTCGGACTGGTCGAGGAAGTCGCTGATGACGACCCGGAGGCCACGGCGGCGCTGCCCGCGGTCCAGGGAGGCGAGCGCCTCGGCGAGCGTGATCGGCCCGCGTTCGATCTTGGTGGACTGGACCTCGCGCAGCAGCGCGTAGATCCCGGCCCGTCCCGGCCTGGCCGGACGGCGGCGCAGCCCGCCGGAGCTCATGAGGTAGGCGCCGACCCGGTCGCCGAGCCGGGTCGCGGTGAAGCCGACGGCGGCCAGCGCGGCGACGGCCAGGTCGCGCTTGGGCATCTCGGTGGTGCCGAAGTCCATCGACGGTGTCAGGTCGACCAGCGCCCAGGCCTCGAGCTCGTGGTCGGCGATGAGATCCCGGACGTGCGGGGTCGCGGTGCGGGCGGTGACCGACCAGTCCATGTGCCGGACGTCGTCCTCGCCCGGCTGGTAGACCCGGGACTCGGCGAACTCGGTGCCCGCTCCCGGCAGCAGCCCGAGGTGCTCGCCGCCGAGCAGGCCGTCCAGCCTGCCGACGATCTTGAGTTCGAGGCGGCGGAGCCGGTCCTCGGGGATCCGGACCATCAGGACGGTCCGTGGTTCCACACCACGCGGGGCGGCGGCACGCACGCGAGGATGCGGTCGACGAGCTCGCTCTGGTCGATGCCGTCGGCGACCGCGTCGAAGGTGAGGACGATGCGGTGGGTGAGGACCTCGCGGGCCACGTCCCTGACGTCCTCGGGCAGCACGAACTCGCGGCCGCGCAGCAGCGCCAGCGCCCGGGCGGCGGAGACGAGGCCGAGCGTGGCGCGGGGGCTCGCGCCGATCTCGATGAGCGCGGCCAGGTCGGGCATCCGGTAGGCGGCGGGCTGCCGGGTCGCCATCACGAGCCGGACGATGTAGTCGGCGACCAGCTCGTGCACCGTGATCTGCTCGGCGGCGCGCTGGAGGCCGAGCAGCATCTCCGGGTCGAGGACCTGCTGGGGGACGGGCGGGTCGACGCTCATCCGCCGCAGGATCGCCAGCTCGTCGTGGGCGTCCGGGTAAGGGATGTTGATCTTCATTAGGAAGCGGTCGCGCTGCGCCTCGGGCAGCGGGTAGACGCCCTCGGACTCGATCGGGTTCTGGGTGGCGAGCACGATGAACGGTCGCGGCAGCCGGTAGGTCTGCCCGGTCAGCGAGACCTGGCGCTCGGCCATGACCTCCAGCAGCGCCGACTGGACCTTGGCGGGGGCCCGGTTGATCTCGTCGGCGAGCACGAAGTTGGCGAAGACCGGGCCGAGCTCGACGTCGAACTTCTCGCTGGAGGGCCGGTAGATCCGGGTGCCGACGATGTCGGAGGGCACGAGGTCGGGGGTGAACTGGATGCGCGCGAAGGTTCCGCCCGTGACCTGGGCCAGGCTGGAGACCGCCAGGGTCTTGGCCACGCCGGGAACGCCCTCGAGCAGGCAGTGGCCGCCCGCCACCAGGGCCACGACGAGCCGCTCGACCATGTGCTCCTGGCCGACGATCACCTTGCGCACCTCGCCGAGGGTCTGCTCCAGCAGCGCGCCCGAGGAACCCGTTTCGTGCTCAGCCATCAGGCCCCTTCGCCCCCCAAAAGTAAGAATCGGCACTGCCGACCCTAGTTCACTTACCCGGCCCGTCGGGGGCGACACGGAGACTGAGTGATCTAGGGTCGAGGACATGTCAGTGCCGCTGCTCGGGCCGTTCCGTCTGACGGCCCGGACCTTCGCCTCCCCCGCAGGGGTCGTGTACTCCGCGATCGACCAGGCCGGAAGCCCCCTCCAGGTGGTGGTCCTGACCCGCGGTGCGGCCTCGGACGCCGCCGCCAGGGACCGGTTCGCGGCGGCCGTCAGGGAGTTCGGCGGGCCGCTGGTGGCGAGCGACACCGCGTCGTCGGAGCCGTGGGCGGCCGGCGGCCCCGGTCTGGAACGCACCCTCGACCCGATCCTGCTGCGCGGCAGGGCCCGTGGCCCCCAGTTCCTGCCGTACTGGGCGGGAGCGGAGGATCCGGCGTTCCCCAGCGGCCGGTCGGGCCCGCTGCTGGCGCCGAAGGGGGAGCGGCCCCGTGGCGTCATCCCCGCGCTGATCACACTGCTGCTGCTGGCGATCCTGCTCGGCGGGCTGCTGATCCTGCTGTTCGCCTGCCAGCCCGACGACCCGCTGACGGACGACGACAGCCGGGTGCCGCCGCCGCCCACGGCCACGGGCGGCCAGTCGACCCCGCCGTCCTCGAGCCCCGGCAGCGGTTCTCCGTCGGAGAGCCCGGAGACCGAGAGCCCATCGCAGAGCCCGGACGAGTCCGAGACGCCGGACCGCCGGGGACCGAGTGAGTCTCCGCGGCCGACGGGTACGAGGCCGACCGGGCCGCTGCCGACGGACGAGGACCCGGGAGACCCGTTCTGAGGGGTGCCGATCCGGCGCGGGTTTCCGCGCAGGTTGCAGTGCAGGGAGGAGCCGCCGTGTACATCGCCGCGATCGACCAGGGGACGACGTCCAGCCGCTGCCTGGTCTTCGACGCCGAGGGCCGGGTCGTCGCCGACGCCCAGCGGGAGTTCGAGCAGATCCTGCCCAGGCCGGGATGGGTCGAGCACGACCCGTCGGAGATCTGGGAGTCGGTCGAGGCGGTCGTGGCCCAGGCGCTGGAGCGGGGCGGGATCACGGCCGCCGACCTCGCCGCGGTCGGCATCACCAACCAGCGTGAGACCACGATCGTCTGGGACGCCGTGACGGGCGAGCCGGTGCACAACGCGATCGTCTGGCAGGACACCAGGACCGACCGGATCTGCCGCGATCTCCAGGGCGCGGTCGGCCAGTACCGTTTCCTGGACTCCTGCGGGCTGCCCCTGGCCACCTACTTCTCAGGACCGAAGATCGTGTGGCTGCTCGCCGAGATCGAGGGGCTGCGGGAGCGGGCCGGACGCGGAGAGGTCCTGTTCGGGACCGTCGACTCCTGGCTGATCTGGAAGCTGACCGGACGCCACGTCACCGACGTCACCAACGCCTCCCGCACCATGCTGATGAACCTGCGGACCCTCGACTGGGACGACCGCACGCTCGAGGCGATGGGGATCCCGCGGGCGATGCTCCCGGAGATCCGGTCGTCCGCGGAGGTCTACGGAACGGGCCGCGGCGTGCTGGAGGGGGTCCCGGTGGCCTCGGCCCTCGGCGACCAGCAGGCGGCCCTGTTCGGCCAGTGCTGCTTCGACGAGGGCGACGCGAAGAACACCTACGGCACGGGCAGCTTCCTGCTGCTGAACACGGGGAACACCCCGATCACGTCCCGGCACGGCCTCCTGACCACGGTCGGCTACCGGATCGGCGACGAGCCCGCGGTGTACGCCCTGGAGGGCTCCATCGCGATCACCGGAGCGCTGGTGCAGTGGCTGCGCGACAACCTCGGCCTGATCTCCTCGGCCGCCGAGGTCGAGCGGCTCGCCGAGACGGTGGAGGACAACGGCGGCTGCTACTTCGTGCCCGCCTTCTCCGGGCTGTTCGCCCCCTACTGGCGCTCCGACGCCCGCGGCGCGATCGTCGGGCTGACCCGTTTCGTCAACCGGGGCCATCTGGCCCGCGCGGTGCTGGAGGCCACGGCGTGGCAGACCCGCGAGATCGTCGACGCCATGAACGCCGACTCCGGGGCAGCGCTGACCTGCCTGAAGGCCGACGGGGGCATGGTCGTCAACGATCTGCTGATGCGGATCCAGGCCGACGTGCTGGGCGTTCCGGTGGTCCGTCCGGAGGTCGCGGAGACGACCGCGCTCGGCGCCGCCTACGCGGCGGGGCTCGCGGTCGGGTTCTGGTCCTCCCGCGACGAGCTGCGCTCCCAGTGGCGGGCCGCGGCCCGCTGGGAGCCGGTGCTGGGCGACGAGGCGCGCGAGGCCGGGCACGCCCAGTGGAAGAAGGCGGTCTCCCGCACGTTCGACTGGGTGGACTGATTCTGTAGCGTGTGAAAGATGACCGAAATCGACCGCCTGTCCGACCGCTACGTCTCCGATCTCGCCGCCGCGGACCCCTGCCTGGCGGCCATGAGCGGGATCTCCGGACAGGACGGCGCCCTCACCGACTACGGTCCGGACGGTTACGCCGCACGCGCCGACCTCACCCGGCGGACGCTGGCGGAACTGGCCGCGGCCCCGATGACGGGAGAGGCCGACCGCCGGGCCGCGGCGGTCCTGCGCGACAAGCTGGAGACCTTCGCCGCCCTCGACGAGGCCGACGTCCACGCCCTGGACTTCTCCAACATCGACGGGCCGTTCCAGCGGCTCCGGCAGGCCGTCGAGGTCCTCGACCAGGGGGCCGACAGCCCCTGGGACGATCTGCGGGCCAGGATCGAGGCCTTCCCCGCCGCGCTGCGCGGGCTGAGCGCCTACCAGGCGGAGGCCAGGGACCGGGGGATCGTCGCCCACCGGCCGATGATCCTCGGCACGGTCGCCCAGCTGGAGGGGTCGGCCGCCTACTTCCGCGGATTCGCCGAGCGCCCGGGGCTCGATGGGGCGGCGCGGGCCGCCGCTCAGGCCTGCCTGGACTACGGGGCCTTCCTCACCGGTGAGCTGGTGCCCGCCGCGCCGGACCGCGAGGGCGTCGGCCGCGACCGGTACGCGCTCGGTGTCCGGAACTTCCTCGGCACGACTCTCGACCTGGAGGCCACCTATGCCTGGGCCTGGGACGAGCTGGCCGTCCTGAAGCGTGAGATGGCCGAAGCCGCCGCCGAGATCGCCCCCGGCCGGAGCCTGGCCGAGGTCCGTGACGCCCTCGACGCCGACCCGCGCCACCGGATCGCCTCCGGTGAACCGTTCCGGGCCTGGATCCAGGAGCTGGCCGACCGGGCGATCGCCGATCTGGACGGCGTCCACTTCGACATCGCCGAGCCGCTGCGCCGCATCGACTGCCGGACCCCGCCGACCGGGAACAGCATCTACTACCTGGCCCCCGCCGAGGACCTGAGCCGTCCCGGGCAGGTCTGGTACTCCGCCCACGGCGCCGAGACGACGACCTGGGCGGTGCCGTCGATCATGTTCCACGAGGGGGTGCCCGGCCACCACCTCCAGCTCGGCGCGACCATCCTGAACCAGGGCCTGACCCGGTTCCAGCGGGTCTCCAGCGAGCTGCACCCCGGTTTCGCCGAGGGCTGGGGCCTGTACGCCGAGCGCCTGATGGACGAGCTCGGCTACTTCACCGACCCCGCCCACCGCCTCGGCATGCTCTACGGCGGCCGCCAGATCAGGACCGTCCGGGTCATCGTCGACATCGGCCTGCACCTGGGCCTGACGATCCCCGCGGGCTCCGGCTTCCACGAAGGCGAACGCTGGACGCGCGACCTGGCCATCGAGTTCCTCTCCCGCCACAGCCCCGACGACGTCGAGGTCGTCACCTGGGAGATCGACCGCTACCTGGGCCTCCCCGCCCAGGCCATCGCCTACAAGCTGGGCGAGAAGGTCTGGCTCGAAGGCCGCGCCGCCGCCAGGGCCCGCCACGGCTCGTCCTTCGACCTGAAGTCCTTCCACTCCACCGCGCTCGACCTCGGACCCATGGGCCTGGAACTCCTGGCGGCCGAGCTCGCGGCCGTCTAGGGGCTAAACGACCAGGAGGACGGCGAGGGCGGCGATGATGGCGCTCGCCGCGAGGGAGGTCAGCAGACGGGCCCTGCCGCCGGTGAGGGCCTTGCCGACCAGGGAGCCGCCGGCGGCCAGCAGGAGCTGCCAGCTCAGGGAGGCGGCGACCGCCGAGACGGCGAAGGCGAACTGCTCGGCGGTGGTCAGGGCGTTCTCGGCCTGGCGGCCCAGGACGAGGGCGGCGAAGTAAATGATCGTGGCGGGGTTGAGGACGGTCAGGCCGAGGAGGGCCAGGTAGGCGCGTCCGGGGCGGGTCAGCAGGGGGACCTCGCGTTCGGAGCGTTCCCGGAAGGCGGCCACGGCCGTCCGGGCGGCGACGGCGAGCAGGACCAGGGCGGCCAGCCAGGTGAGCGGTGTCGCCACAGGCTCGATCAGGGGGGTCAGCGAGGCGCCGCCCAGGACGGCCGCGATCGCGTAGAGGCCGTCGGCGGTCGCCACTCCGGCCGCGGCCGCCGCGCCGACCCGGAAGGAGGTCCTGGCCGTCAGGGTGACGATCAGCACCCCGATCGCTCCGACCGGGATGGCCACGCCGTACCCGGCCAGCAGGCCGCTGAGGATCGCTTCGGTCATGGCAGGTGATGGTGCAAGCGGAGGCCGTCCGGCGGCAACTCCTTTTCGGCTTGACTTAGAGCGCACTCCAAGCGAAAGGCTGGAGCCATGGACGAGGGACTGACCATCGCCGAGGTGGCCGAGAGCACCGGTCTGACCGCCCACACGCTGCGCTACTACGAGCGGGCGGGGCTGCTCGACCCGCCCCCGCGCGGCATGAACGGCCACCGCCGCTACGGGCGCCGGGATCTCGACCGGATCCATCTGCTGACGCGGCTGCGCTCGACCGGCATGCCGATCGCCGAGCTGCGCCGCTACGTGGAGCTGATCAGGGACGGGGACGCGACCGCGGGGGAGCGGCGCCAGGTCATGATCGACCACCGTGCGAAGGTGGAGGAGCAGATCAAGCAGCTCACCGAGGATCTCGCCCTGATCGACTACAAGATCTCCATCTACACGGAGGTCGAGGAGAAGCACGCCCGGGTCCTGTCCCGGGACGGCTCGGACGAGGAGGAAGTGGCATGAGGAAGCGCATTCTGGGGGACGGTCTCGAGGTCTCCGCCGTCGGGCTCGGCTGCATGGGCATGAGCGAGTTCTACGGCCCGGGGGACGACGCCGAGTCGCTGAAGGTCCTGGACCGGGCACTGGAGCTGGGCGTCACCTTCTGGGACACCGCCGACATGTACGGCCCGTTCATCAACGAGGAACTGCTCGGCAGGTCGCTGAAGGGCCGCCGCGACCGGGTGGTCCTGGCCACCAAGTTCGGCCTCGAACGCCGCCCCGACGGATCCAGGGCGGGGATCAACGGCCGTCCGGAGTACGTGCGGAGGGCCTGCGAGGCGTCGCTGAAGAGGCTCGGCACCGACCACATCGACCTGTACTACCAGCACCGCGTCGACGTGAACGTGCCGATCGAGGAGACCTGGGGCGCCCTGGCGGAACTGGTCGCCGAGGGCAAGGTCCGGCATCTGGGGATCTCCGAGGCGGCCCCCGCGACCGTCCGGCGGGCGCACGCCGTCCACCCGATCACGGCGGGGCAGTACGAGTACTCGCTGTTCACCCGGTTCCCCGAGGACGAGCTGCTCGCCCTGTTCCGCGAGCTGAACATCGGCCTGGTCGCCTACAGCCCGCTCAGCCGCGGCATCCTCACCGGCACGGTCGAGGTCGACGCCCTGGCCGCGGACGACTTCCGGCGCCACAACCCCCGCTTCCAGGGGGACAACCTGGCCCAGAACGCCCGTCTCGTCGCGGCCGTCGAGGAACTGGCCGCGGCCAAGGGCGTCACGACGGGCCAGCTCGCCCTCGCCTGGGTCCTCGCTCAGGGCGACGACGTCGTCCCGATCCCGGGCACCAAGCGGCTGCGCTACCTCGAGGAGAACGCCGCCGCCGAATCCCTGGAGCTCACCGCCGAGGATCTGGCCGCCCTGGAGAAGGCCGCCCCGGCAGACGCGGTCCTGGGCGACCGTTACCCGGACATGAGCCACCTCAACCGATGAGGACTCCGGCCGCGCCGGCCCGGCTCATATGCCGCCGGCGCGGCCGGACACCGAGGGGAACGGATCCACTGGGACTCCCGCGCGGCATCCTCAGCGTCCGCCGGCCACCGCCGCGTCCGCCTCCCGGCCATAACGGGCGTCGCCCGCCGTCGAGGCGGAGACGAAGAAGTCCCAGAGCCGGCCGGTCAGCCGCGCCGCCGTCGGCCGGGGCGACCGGTCGAGGGCCACGCCGATCATCGAACGGAGGAAGGCGCGGGTGAGGCCGTCCTGGCCGCAGGAGGGGAGCGCAGCTCGCTCTCGTCCATCGATCGAGTCAACCACAGGGGCGCTTTTCGGTCTCCGGTGTTCGGCACGGGTTGCCCGGTTCGCTGGAGGAACGCCCCGTCCGGCTGAAATGATCGAAGTGGAACTTTCAGCAGGGACCGCACTCTTCCAACGCCAGGAGCGCCCTCCATGACCGAGCAGCCCCCCGCGCCGGACCCCGTCATCGACACCACGACGCCGCACTCGGCGCGCATGTGGAACTACTGGCTGGGGGGCAAGGACAACTATCCCGTCGACAGGGAGGTCGGTGAGCAGATCCGGAAGGTGTACCCGGGCATCGTGGACGTCGCCCGGCACTCCCGCGCCTTCCTGGGCCGCGCCGTGCGGCTCCTCGCCGGCGAGTACGCCGTCACCCAGTTCCTGGACATCGGCACCGGCCTCCCCACGTTCGACAACACCCACGAGGTCGCCCAGCGGATCGATCCCGCCTGCCGGATCGTCTACGCCGACAACGACCCGCTCGTCCTCGTCCATGCCCGTGCCCTGCTCACCAGCACCCCGCGGGGCGCCTGCTCCTACATCGACGCCGACGTCCGCGACCCCGCCGCGCTCCTGGACCGGGCCGCCGAGACACTCGACTTCAGCCGCCCCATCGGGCTCATGCTCCTCGGCATCCTGGGCAACGTCTGGGAGCACGACGAGGCCGGGGCCATCTGCGACCACCTGATCGAGGCCCTGCCCTCCGGCAGCTTCCTGGTCCTGGAGGACGGCACGAACGCCGTCGACCCGGAGGCCGCCGCAGAGGCGGAGAAGACCCGAGCCGAGGCCGGTGACCCCTACCGCCTGCGCACCCCCGCCCATCTCACCGGGTTCTTCCACGCCCTGGACCTGCTGCCCCCCGGCGTCGTGTCGGTGTCGCACTGGCGGCCCGATCCCGGGCCCTTCGGCCTCCCGCCCGAGGTCGCCGCCTACTGCGGAGTGGGCGCCAAGCCCTGACGCGAGAGGAGTTCGCGGAGCCGTCCGATGATCTCGGCGGGAGCCTCCTCGGCCATGAAATGGCCCGCTGAGGTGGTGTGGTGCCGGAGGTCGTCGCTCCAGGAGCGCCACAGGGCGGCGGCGTCGTAGCCGAGGGCCGCGCCCCAGTCCTGCTGGACCACCGTGACGGGCATGCGCAGCCGGACGTCCTCGGCGCGGTCGGCCTCGTCGTGGGCGACGTCGATCCCCGCGGACGCGCGGTAGTCGGCGACGATCGAGGGGATCGCCTCGCGGCAGGCGGTGAGATAGGCCGTGCGGACCTCGGCGGGGATCGCGGCCGGATCTGCGGTCCACTGGTCGAGGAACGAGCCGAAGAACGCGTCCGGGACGGCGGCGATCATCTGCTCGGGGAGCCCGGCGGGCTGGGCCATGAGGTACAGGTGCCAGCCGACCGACGCCCGCACCCCGCGCATGACGTTCCACATGTCGAGGGTCGGCAGGACGTCCAGGCAGGCCAGGTGGGTGATCGCCTCGGGGTGGTCGAGACCCGCGCGGAAGGCGACGAGGGCGCCGCGGTCGTGCCCGGCCAGCGCGAACCTCTCATGGCCGAGCGCGCGGGCCAGCGCGACGATGTCGGCCGCCATCGTGCGCTTGGAGTAGGTGTCCGACCCGGTCTCGGCGGGCTTGTCGCTCGCGCCGTAGCCGCGCAGGTCCGGGCAGATGACCGTGTGGTCGGCCGCCAGGCCGGTGGCGACGTGCCGCCACATGAGGTGGGTCTGGGGGAAGCCGTGCAGCAGCACGACGGCCGGGCCGGAACCGCCGACGGCGGCGTTCAGCGCCACGCCGTCGGCGACGGGGACACGGCGGTAGGTGAAGCCCTCGATGACCGGTGACATGATCGTTCTCTCCTTGGTGATCTCGGTGGCGACCTGATGCCCCCAGATTGGCGCGCTCCGATCAGCATCCGATCAGCGCTAGCGTTGAACAGGGGGACAGGAGGCGGAATGGCCGTTCACATGGGGGTTCTCGGCCCGGTCGAGGCGTGGGACGCGGCGGGGCGGGCGATCTCCCTGCACGGCCCGAGGCATCGTGAGGTCCTCGCCAGGCTCGTGGCCGCCCGCGGCCGGATGGTGCCGGTCGCGCTTCTCGCGGAGGACCTGTGGGAGGACCCGCCGGAAGGGGCCGTCGGCGCGCTCCGGACCTTCGTGGGCGCTCTCCGCCGGGCCCTGGAGCCGGACCGGCCGCCCCGGACGCCGCCCCGGCTGATCGTCACCGTCGGGCCCGGATACGCGCTGCGGGCCGCGACGGAACAGGTCGACGCGTGGCACTTCACGGAGATCGTCGCCTCGGCCGCCCCGCCGGCGCGGCTGCTGAAGGACCTGGACTCCGCACTGGCGTTGTGGCGCGGGCCCGCCTACGCCGGATTCCCGCACGCGACCTGGGCGTCGCCGGAACGGGCCCGGCTGACCGAGCTGCGGCTGCGGGCGGTGGAACGCAGGGCGGGGGCGCTGCTCGACCTCGGCCGCGCCGCGGAGGCCGTCCCGGACCTCGACGCGCACGCCCGTGCCCATCCCGCGCGGGAGGAGGCGTGGCGGCTGCTCGCCTTGGCCCTCTACCGGGCGGACAGGCAGGCCGACGCCCTCGAGGTCCTGCGCGGCGCGCGCTGGGAACTCGCCGAGCGTCTCGGGCTCGATCCCGGACCGGGACTGCGCGACCTGGAGGCCGACATCCTGCGGCGGTCCGGCCGCCTGGACGCGCCCGCCGATCCGGCGTCCCGGGTGTGGGCGAGCGCCACCGCCGCGCTGGACGGCGCCTCCGACGCACGGCTGCGCCTGGAGGCGACCGCAGGAATGATGCGAGGACTCGCGGTGACCGGCGCGGACGGCCTGCTCGCCGCCCGGGAACATCGCGCGGCTGCGGTCGAGGCGGCCGAGGAACTGGGCGACGCCGAGCTGACCGCGAGGGTGATCGGTGTCTACGACGTCCCGGCGAACTGGACGCGCTCCGACGATCCCGCCCAGGCCGCCCGGCTGGCCGCGACCGCCGAGCGCACCCTGGCGCGGCTCCCGCCCGACGCCGCGCCCGGGACGCGGGCCCGCCTCCTGGCGACCGTCGCCCTGGAATCGCGCGGCACCGCGTCACCGCGGGTGCGTGCGGCGGCGGAGGAGGCCGAGCGGATCGCCCGTGGCCTGGACGATCCGCCGCTGCTGGCCTTCGCGCTGAACGGGCTCTACATGCAGTCCTTCGCCCGGACCGGCCTGTCGCGGCGGCGCGATGCCATCGGCGCGGAGATCGGCGACCTGGCGGCACGGCGCGGCCTGGCCAGCTACGAGGTGCTGGGCTCCCTGATCCGCCTGCAGTCGGCCGCGGCCGTCGGCGACTTCGCCACCGGCGACGGGCACGCCGACCGCGTGGACCGCCTCGCCGAACGTCACGAGCGCCCGCTCGCGACCGTCTTCACCACCTGGTACCGGGCCCTCCGCCTCGCCGAGGACCCGGCCGCCTCCTTCGCGGTGAAGGAAGCGGCCTACCGCTCCGCGATCCCGCTCCCGGCGGCCGCCGGGATGCCGGGCCTGAGCGAGGGCCTGCCCGCACTGGCCCTTCTCACCCTGAACCTGCGCCACGATCGCCCCCTCGGGCTCGAGGACCCGGGCGGTCCCGGCCCCTACCGTCCGTGGACCATGCCGCTCACACTGCTGTCCGCCGGACGCAGGGACGAAGCCGCCGAGTCCCTGCGCGCCGCACCCGACCCACCCCATGACCTGCTGGCGGAGGGCCTGTGGGCCCTCCTGGCGAGGGCGGCGGTTTCTCTGGGAGACCGGGACATGCTGAGGAGGGCCCGCACGGCCCTCCTCCCGGCCTCGGGCGAACTGGCGGGGGCGGCGAGCGCCCTGCTCAGCCTCGGCCCGGTCGCCGGACTTCTCGCCGACATCGAGACGGCCCTCACCTCCGGCCCCGCAGAGGAGTAGGGGCGGCGGAGCCGGGCCCGGATCCGCCGGAAGAGGCCTTACTGTCGGGACGGGGCCGTCCGATCATGAGCGCTGGGAGGGATGCGATGTTCGCGAAGGTTCGCGACACCACGCTGTTCTTCGACGTCGAGGGGGCGGGGCACGTCCCGTGCAGGGGCGGGATGCGGGAGCAGCCGGTCGTGTTCGCGCTGCACGGCGGGCCCGGCGGGGAGCACGGCGGGTTCAAGCCGGTGCTGTCCGGGCTCGCGGACAAGGCGCAGATCGTCTATCTCGATCACCGGGGGAGCGGCAGGTCCGCCCGCGGCCCCCGGGAGAGCTACACGCTCGAGAACAACGTCGAGGACATCGAGGCGTTGCGGCGGCATCTCGGGCTGGACAGGATCGGGCTGCTCGGAGCGTCCTACGGGGGAATGGTCGCCCTGTCCTACGCCGCCCGCTACGGCGAGCACCTGTCGCACCTGATCCCGGTCGTCACGACGGCGAGCCACCGCTTCCTGCCCCGGGCGCGGGAGATCCTCGCCGAGCGCGGGACGCCGGAGCAGCGGGCGGCGGCCGAGCCGCTGTGGTCGGGGACCTTCGAGAGAGAGGAACAGCTCCGCGCCTACTTCGAGGTGCTCGGCCCGCTGTATTCGCTGACCTTCGACCTGGAGAAGAGCCGCGAACGGCCCAAGATCCTCAGCCCCGACGCGCTCAACGAGGGCTTCGCGGGCTTCCTGCGCACCTACGACGTCACGGGGGACCTGCACCGCATCGACGTGCCCACGCTGGTCATCGGTGCCCGTCACGACTGGATCTGCGCGCCGGAGTTCTCCGCCGAGATCGCCGACGGTATTCCGGCCGCGGATCTGAGGATCTTCGAGCACAGCGGGCACAGCGTGCTGTCGGACGAGCCCGAGGCCTTCGTCGACGTCGTCCGGGGCTTCCTGACCTACACCTCCTGAAGGGGCGCGCCGTGAACCACCGGCATCCGCTGTTCGCCCGCTACTACGCCCGCGCCAGCGTCGCGATGGAACGGGACCTGGGACGGCACCGCGCCGTCCTGCTCGCCGGGCTGTCCGGCCGGGTCGTCGAGGTCGGGGCGGGCAACGGCCTGAACTTCCCGCACTATCCGGCGGCCGTCACCGAGGTCCTGGCCGTCGAGCCCGAACCGCACCTGCGCTCCCTCGCGCGGGCCGCGGCCGCCTCGGCGCCGGTGCCCGTCACCGTCGTGGACGGCCTGGCCGACCACCTGCCCGCCGGGGACGGGAGCCGCGACGCGGCGGTGGCCTCGCTGGTCCTGTGCAGCGTCCCCGATCAGATGAGCGCGCTCGCCGAGATCCGGCGCGTGCTGAGGCCCGGCGGGCGGCTGCGCTTCCTCGAGCACGTCAGGGCCGAGGGCGGTCGGTACCGGATCCAGCGCGTCCTGGACGCCACCGTCTACCCGTTCCTGGCCGGCGGCTGCCATTGCGGCAGGGACACGGCCACGGCGATCGTCGAGGCCGGCTTCACCGTCGACCGGATCGAACGTCTCGGCCGCGCCGACACCGGCATCCCCTTCCCGGCCGCCCCGCAGATCCTCGGGGCCGCGACCCTGCCCGGCTGACCGGGCCGGGCGCCGCGGTCGGGACAGGCGGCCGAGCGTCGGCGGGAACCGCCTGGCGGGGTCACTGTTCGGGGAGCCAGGAGACCTTCCCCGCCAGGGCGACCGATCCGACGAAGGCGACGATGTCGATGAGGGCGTGCGCGACGAGCAGCGGCATGACCCGGCCCCAGCGCCGGTACAGGCGGGCGAAGATCAGCCCCATCACCATGTTGCCGAAGAAGCCGCCGAGCCCCTGGTAGAGATGGTAGCTGCCGCGCACGGCCGCGCTGGTGAGGTCGGCCTTCCAGTCCGCCCAGCCGAGCTGTCCCAGCCGGTGCAGCAGATAGCCGAGGACGATGACCTCCTCGACGACGGCGTTCTGGATCGCCGACAGCACGAGGACGGGGATCCGCCACCAGACGTCGCCGAGCGTCGAGGGGACGATCGTCAGGTTCGCCCCGAAGTTCCGCGCCAGCAGGTAGAGGACGAGCCCGGAGCCGCCGATGCCCGCCGCGACGGCCGCTCCGCGCAGCCAGTCCATGCCGCGCGGCCGCCAGTCGACGCCCAGGGTGCGGCGGATCGGCTCGCCGCCGCGGCCGAGGAAGTGCGCCGTGAGGGCCACCGGGACGAGCGCGTTCGCGACGTAGAACAGCTGCCAGGCCAGGCCCAGCCAGGGGCGTCCTGGAGCGGCGTCGGTCACCAGTGAGGCGGTCTGGTCGTTGAGGGCCTTCGGCGCGGTGATCGATCCGGTGAAGGAGATCAGGGCCGACAGGCCCGACGCTCCGAGGGAGACTCCGAACACCAGCCAGATCTCTTTGGTCAGGATCCGGCGTCCGGGCAGGGTTTCCAGCTGTTCCACTTCCGCACTCACGTCACTGATCGTCGCACGAGAAGTCCGATGCGTACCGCACCGGCCGTTCGAGTGGCAGTAGCATCCTTCAATGCGCCAAGATCCTATCTAGGAACGGTCAAATTCGGAGTGGTCTGAGGCATGGACGATCACCGGCGCGGCAGGGCGTTGCCGGCGGGGGTTTACCGGCTTTTCGCCGACGGGGGAGCGGGTCGCACCCTCAATGTCGGCCTGCCCGAAGGAGCGGTGGTGTGGCCGGATCGCGAGTACCGCCGCGATCACGAGGTCACCCGGCCCGCCTTCTGGCTGAGCGATGAGCCGGTCACGGGAGAGCTGTGGTCGAAGCTGCAGGCGGAGCACCCCTACTCGGGGCTGTGGCCGCTGCTCCTCGACGAGTCGGCGCAGCCGTGGGCGGCCGGTCAGGTCGCGCCCGAGCCCGTGTCGGAGATCCTGGTCTACGACCCGGCCATGTTCATGGCCGAGGTGTGGGCCGACATGATCGAGCCGCGGCTGCGCTACGGCGACGACTTCGAGGACCTCGCGCCCTTCGGCAAGTACTGCCCGGGGCTCGCGCCGCGCGGTGAGCAGATGGCCACGCCGAACGTCGTCGCCGACTGGTACGCGAGCCAGCTCGGCGACGGTTCGACGACCCTGCTCGGGCTCGTCGCGGCCCGCCGCAGCGCCGACGCGCTCGCGGTGATGGGCTGGCAGGGCGCCCTCAACCACAACCAGTGGACGGCGCCGCTCGCCTCGGTGGTGCGCAGCTGGGAGGAGCGGTTCGGGGTCCGGCTGGTCAGGGTCGGGTTCAACACGCTGGAGTTCAGCGTCGCGGCACCGCCGCGCGGCCATGAGCACGCGCTGCACGTCGCGGCCGAGCACTGGGCGTTCTGCCCCGACACCATCACCCAGGGAGCGGGCACGCTCGAGGCCTACGCGCAGGAGATCGCCGGGCGCAACGCCTGGTCGTTCTGGTGGGACTGATCCCCGGTCGCTGGGGCGGGTCAGGCGGGGGGCAGCACCCTGGCCTCCGCCACCTCGCGTCCGGCCCAGCGGGCCAGAGCCAGTCCCTCGGCGGTGAGCGCCTCCTCGTCGGACGGCCTCAGGGGGACGTGCGGGTGCAGCTCGAACGCTCCGTCGGCGGCGAACTTCCACTCGCCGCGCCACAGGCCGTCCAGGAGGAAGGTGCCGCCGGACGCGCCGTGCCCGGGAGGCAGCGGGACCCGGCGCCGCTCCGGGATCACCCGGCTCCTGTCCTTGTGCGAGAGCAGGAGGTTGTCGTACTCGGGCAGCAGCCGCGGGGGCGCGGGGACGTCCTCGGGCGGGCGCGGGGCGTCGGGGAGGTCGTAGAGGAGGCGGCCGTCCGCGGCCCGGAACCGCACCAGATCCAGCCGCTCGGCGACCTCCTTGAGCCGGGTGAGGCCGCACCACAGCTGCACGTCGGCGACCGTCGCGGGCCCGAACGCGCCCAGGTGGCGCAGGACCAGCCGGCCGGGCGAGGGGTCGGGCTCCATGGGCCCGCCCAGCCAGGTCTCGAGCCCGATGAGCGGGGCGGCGGCGGTGCTGGCGCCCCAGACGCCGCGCGGTGTGGTCTGCGCCAGCGGGGTCATGTAGACGGCGGCGTAGGACAGCATCTCGGCGTCGTGGCCGGGGAACCGGTCGGCGAGGGCCCTGCCGAGGGCCGGGCGCTGGTAGGCGGCCTCGGCGGTGAGCTCGCGGGCCGCCGCCCGGAAGGCGGTGCGGTCGAGGCCCTCGATCGCCGCCCGGAAATGGCCGTCGAACCTGGCCTCCAGCAGCCGGTCGACCAGCGGACGCAGATAGAGGGCGTCCTCGGCGGTCACGAGGTGGACCGTCGCCCGCTGCAGGACCGCACGGACGAGCCGCCGCTCCAGCAGGGGCCCCGCGAGGTCCTCGGGAGCGAAGGAGGCGAGCCGGGTCCACAGGCCGACATACGGTGACAGCGGTGCCTGGGCCTGCATCCCGCCGAGGTGGGAGACCATCTCCACGGCGCTCAGGTCGGAGCGCTTCAAGAGGTGCTGCCGGGCGAGGGTGGCCCGGTTCAGTGCCCGGTCGCTGAGCGTCTGCATCGGTCGTCCCCTAGACTGAGACTTGTGGAACAAATTCTTCTGTTCCACTATACAAGAACGGAATACTTCGTTCCACTCTTGGGAGAGGTTCATGACAGCGCTCAGCGGACGCAAGGCGGAGGCGGCCAGGAACGACCAGGTCATCCTGGAGTCGGCGCGAGCCGTCTTCATGGCCGACCCCAACGCGCCGATCTCGGCCGTCGCCGAGCACGCGGGCGTCGGGATCAGCGCGCTGTACCGGCGGTACAAGAGCAAGGACGAGCTGCTCCAGAAGCTCGCCCTCGACGGCCTCCAGCGCTACATCGCCGAGGCCGAGGCCGCCCTCGCCGACGACGGCGACGCCTGGACGGTCTTCGCCGCCTTCATGGAGAGGTGCGTGGACGGCGGCGCGGCCTCGCTCACCCGGCGTCTCGCGGGGACCTTCACCGCCACCGAGCAGCTCAACCAGACCGGCTACCAGGCCTACCAGCTCACCCAGCGGGTGCTCGACCGGAGCCGGGAGGCGGGGGTCCTGCGCTCCGACATCAACGTCACCGACCTGTCCCTGATCTTCGAGCAGCTCCAGTCGGTCGCCGTCCACGACGCCGGCAGGACCGGCCAGCTCCGCCGCCGCTATCTGCATCTGATGCTCCAGTCGATGCGCTCGCCCGCGGAGGCCGGCGAGCTGCCGGGGCCGCCGCCGGAGTGGGAGGAGATCCGCCGCCGTTACGACGGGTGACGAACAGGGCATCACCGACAGTATGAGCGCCGACTACTCTCTGCCCGATCTGACCGGACGGAACGCCGTGGTGACCGGCGCCGACGACGGAATCGGGCTCGAGGTGACCCGGCGGCTCGTGCTGGCCGGCGCCAACGCCGTGATGGCCGTCTTCGACGCCGAGCGCGGCCGGGACGAGGCCGCGGCGATCCGGGCCGAGAACCCGCGGGGAAAGATCTCCGTCGAGCGGCTGAACCTGGCGAGCCTCGCCTCGGTCGACGAGTTCGCCGAGGAGATGGCGGCGCTCAGGCGGCCGCTCGATCTCCTGGTCGGCTACAGCCCGCTCGGCCCGGTGCCCGAGCGGCTGCTCACCGCCAACAACTTCGAGCTGCAGATGGGCGTCCAGCACTTCGGGCCGTTCGCGCTGGTCGGCCGACTGCTGCCGCTGCTGCGCCGGGCCGCGTCACCGCGGGTCGTCACGGTCAGCGACCCGTGCGTGTTCTCCGCACGGATCGACCTGGACGACCTCGACAGCGCCCGCAGCTACCGGCCGCGCAACACCTTCGCCCAGGCCAAGCTCGCCGACCTGCTGTACGCGCTGGAACTGGACCGGCGCAGCGTCCGCAACGGCTGGCGGCTCACCAGCACCGCGGTCCTGCCCGGCAAGGCCGGGCTCCGCGACCGCCTGCCCTTCCTGCCGAACCGCTCCGATCCCGCCCGGGTGGCGCTGCCCGTCCTGTACGCCGCGACCTCCCCCGACGCCAGGGGCGGGGAGATCTACGGCCTGGCCGGCGGCGCCCCGGCCCGCGTCAGGCCGCCCCGCCGGGCGCAGGACCCGGACGTCGCGGCCCGCCTGTGGCGGCTGTCCGAGGAACTCACCGGCGTCGTCTACGGCCAGGACACCCGGTCGGAGGCCGAAGGCCGTTCTCGCTAGCGGGTGCGGCCCCGGGGCTTGAGGGGGAGGCCGGGCAGGGGCGGTGCCGGGATGCGGGGGCCGGCGTAGCCGTGGACCGCGCCGAAGAGGGCGTCCTCAGCGGCCCAGGCATTGCGGTAGCCCTCGATCTCGGCGCCGGTGCGGCCGACGAAGTTCCAGAACATGACGATCTTCTCCTCGAACGGGACGCCCCCCAGCAGGATCAGCCGGGCGTCGGAGTCCGCCTCGACCCGCAGGCCGTCGCGGCCGCAGCCGAGGTAGAGCAGCCGCCCGACCGGGGCCGGATCGCCGTCGACGCGCACGTCACCGGACATCGTGAGGGCCGCGTACTCGAAGTCCGGTTCGAGCGGCAGCCTGGCCCTGGCGCCCGAGGCGAGGGCGGCGTCGGCGCCCAGCAGCGGGGAGAAGACCTCGCCGGGGGAGAGCGCCCCGTCGAACTCGCCGAGGAAGACCGTCACCTCGGCGCCGGGGGCGGTGACGACCGGCAGATCGGTGTGGTGGGCGAAAGCGGGCGCGGTGCCGCGGCTGCCGTCGGGCAGGGCCACCCACAGCTGGGCCCCGTGCAGGACAGGCCGGTGCGGGACCGGCGACTCCTCCGAGTGGGAGATGCCGCGCCCGGCCGTCATCAGGCCGAGCTCGCCGGGCCGCACCGTGGCCAGGCTGCCGAGGCTGTCGCGGTGCAGGACGTCGCCCGCGTGCAGCCAGCTGACGGTCTGCAGCCCGGTGTGCGGATGCGGGGCGACCTGCATACCGGCATCGCCGGAGATGTCGTCGGGCCCGTAGTGGTCGAGGAAGCACCACGCCCCCACCATCCGCCGTCCGAAGGTCGGCAGCAGCCGCCGCACCGGCCGCCCGGGCCCGAGCATGACCTCCTTGGACGGCAGCAGCTCCCGCACCGGCGCGCCGGGCACCCCCGCCGTCCCGCCGCACACCGCCACCGCCGGTTCCCCGTCAAGATTGCTCATGACCTCGAAGTTACTAGGGCCTGTGTCGGGTTTGGATCTTTAGGTGGGTGGGAGGCTGCGGATCCAGATGAGGGCTCCGCGGAGGTGGAGTCCGGCGAGGTAGCTTGCGGCGGCGGTTGGCGTCCTGGTCTTTCTTGATGGGGATGACGGCTTTGGTGCGGCGTTTGCGAAGGTAGGCACGGTTGCCGCGGCTGGAGCAGGCCTTGTCGCCCGCGATCGCGTCCGGGCGGGTGCGGGGACGTCCCATCCGCCCCCGGATCTTGATGTGGGCGATCACTTTCTTGAACTGTGGGCTGTCGGCGGCCTGCCCGGCGGTGAGCACGAACGACAGCGGGCGGCAGCGCCGGCCGGACGCCAGATGCGGCTTGGTCGTCAACCCGCCCAGCGAGCGTCCCAGCAGCGCGGTTCTGAGCCGGATCAGCCGCCGTCGCCGCTGACGGCCGGTGTCGTCACGGCCGGTGCCCTCACGCTCGTCTCCGTCATCGTTTCGAGGCTTTTGTTCCTCGCCATCGCCCTTTTTCGGCGTCGACCGCCTTCTCCAGCGCGTCCAGGAGCCCGGGATCCATCCGCATCCCCGCCGCGTCATGATGCGCACGGGCGGTGGTGGAGTCCACACCGACCAAGCTGACGTCCACCTCGCCCTGTACTCAGCCGGGACGTCCCGCCGCGCCGTCCCCACCCAGAATCTCCACACCACCCCGTTGAACTGTTTACGCAGGCGTGCTTCTGCCAGATCGTCGTCTCCGCGGCCGTGGATAGACCCTAGAGGCCGTCGGTGTGCTTGAACCAGTGGGGACCAGCCCGCTGAGAGGCGATGGAGTTGACGAGGGACAAGGCAGGAGCTGCTCGCACCGGGCCGGTGACGCTGAGGAGCACACCGCCTGCGAGCAGCGCGGCCGTGAGGAGAACCCCTGTTCCTGTAACTCTTCGGTCAGTTACGAGGCTCAAGACGTGTCCTTTGCTGATCGTGCAGACTTGCGACATCGGGACGGCGTCGGCCGCGGAGCCTTCGAAGACTTGGAGCTGCGCTGACCAGGAACAGCGCAACGGCGGTAGGAGGATGGCATCCGTGCTCCTGTCAACGTGAGCAGGCGAACTCGTACTCGACTTCTCCTGGCCTCGATCGCTCGCGCTCGCCAACACCCCACTTGGCTGCGATCGAGGCCAGGCCACCCTTCGGTCTAGGCGATCTGCCACTGTTGGACGGCGGCGCCGTTGCAGGTCCACTGCCGCAGTTCGGCGCCCGGGGTGGTCGCCCAGTTGTAGTCGTCGAGGCAGAGGCCGCTGTGCCGGTTGGTCAGGGTGGAGTAGCCGTCGGCGGCCGCGGTGAGGCGCCACTGCTGGACGGCCAGGCCGTTGCAGGTGTACTGCTGGACAACCGATCCCGGGGCGGTGGCCCAGTCCTTGTCGTCCAGGCAGAGGCCGTTGTGCCGGTTGCTGATCTGGTAGTAGCCGTCGGTGAGCGGGGTCAGATACCAGTCCTGGACGGCGGCGCCGTTGCAGGTCCACTGCCGCGCCTCCGCCCCGGGCGCCGTCGCCCAGTTGTAGTCGTCCAGGCACAGGTTGCTGTGCCGGTTGCGGATCCGGACCGCGGCCACCGACTCACCCGACGGGCCGGGCAGGACGGTAGAAGTCGACACCGGGACGCCCAGGTTCGGGGTGCCGTCGGGGTTCCAGGAGATCTTCTGGGCGCGGGTGGTGCGGGTGGTGCCACAGCCCTGGGAGGCCGAGGAGTTGGCGTGGTAAGCGATCCAGGTCTCGGTACCGTCGGGCGAGGTGAAGAAGGAGTGGTGGCCCGGGGCGTAGACGCCCGCCGCGTCGTTCCGCTGGAAGATCGGGTTCGGGTTCTTCGTCCAGGAGGCGGCGGCGAGGGGGTCGCCGCTCCGGTACTCCAGCATCCCGATCTTGTAGTTGGGTCCGTTGCAGTGGCTGGCCGAGTAGGTGATGAAGGTGCGGCCGTCGTGCTGGAGAGCGAAGGCGCCTTCATTGACGGCGCCCTCCTGGCGTTCCCAGGCCAGGGTGGGCGCGGAGATCCGGGTGCCGAAGGCTCCGGCCGTCCAGGGGTTGGACAGCGGCGCGATGTACAGCGACTGCAGGCCGTCGCTCGGGGCGAACGCGGAGAACATCATGTAGTTCGCGCCGTTGAGCTTGAGCACGGCGGCGTCGATCGCCCAGCCGTTGTCGGGCATGAGGTTGAGGATCCCGCGGACGGTGTAGGGACCGAGAGGGTCGCTGCCCGCGCTCTGCGCGACGTGCGTCCGGCGGGCTCCCCCGGCCTGCTCGACCGAGTAGTACAGATACCACCGGTCGCCGAACATCTCCAGGTGCGGAGCCCACATGGTCGTCCCGCCGGTGCGAACCACGACCTGCTCGGGCGCGCCGCGCAGCCCCGACAGGGTCGTCGCCCTGCGCATGACGACATCGGACGACCAGGTCGTCGCGACGTAGTAGTAGAAGCCGTTGGAGTACACCAGCGTCGGGTCGGCGCTGTTGGGGACGTCAACCACCGGGTTGGTGAACGACGGGCCAGGCGCGGCGAACGCCGGCGCGGGAGCGAACACGACGGCGGCAGCGAGGCTCACCAGCAAGACGCTGAGCGTCGCAACCATTCTTCGCCTGAGCTCACATGCAAGGGTCGATGGCACGGATTCTCCTTGGGGGGTGGGTGCATCGTCGCGCTCAAACGCGGACGAATATCTGAGAACAAGAAGGCATGGCCGCAGGCTGGGCACGCCACAGCTTTCAGTTGGCGAACGGCTAATGCGCCCGCGAATTCGACCCGTCAACAATCGGACTAGCCGAGTCGAGGTCGGCCTCGAATTTCCAGTGAGCGCAATTGAACCCTGCGCGCTGCGACCGGCCAGCTGTAGCATCACGCCAGCTCAGAGACCTACCGAGCCAGGCCGTGGGCACGCATGGGCATTGAGAGGAGCATAGGTTGGATCTTCTTCCCGCATCATCGCAGGTCAGAGGCCATCCTGAATGATAGCGCTAACATTTCGTCGCCTTCCTCACCTCCGCTCAAGTCAGATTTCCCTGAGGATAGGCCGCCCGCTTCTCACGCACAAGAGGCCGTTGAAATTTATTGGAAACATCATGAATCCGAACGCCTGCCGACGGCACCGCCTAGGAAGGTTGTAGAAATCTAGGTATTGACAACCTTCCTAGCCAGAGCAACCATTCGTGGGCACCAGCACTCCATCCGGAAAGCACGAAGAACGGAGGTTGGACAAGCCGGCTGCCGAGGGCGCCGCGGTCCTCGGGCAGGTGACGTTCGTCAATCCAGCCCCCATCAACGCCCTCGGCGTCCCGTGACCGGCTTCCGAGGTAGCGGCCACTGCCGAGCTCGGTCGGCAGCGGTAGGAGCTGGTAAGTCCCCGACCGGGATGAGCAGGCCATCGCTCGACCGCGTTGTATCGCCATCGGTCGGCCACTTGTGGTGCGACGTGGATGTCGCGCACGTCCTTGATCGTCGCCGGTGCCTCGTCGGGGAGCGGGGCGAGGTCGGCTGCCGCTGTATTGCCGCGGGCCTGCTCAGGCCTGCGGGCTCCGGGAATGGCTGATGCAGGGCCTGGTCGATGATCCAGCGCAGGGCGAACTGCGCCATGGTCGTGGCCCATCGGGCAGAACTCTCGAGGCCGCCGAACCCGAACCGGCGTCCATCTCGGTGAATGTCTGCGGGCCGCGCGCGCTCATGCCAAAGCGCGAGCGCGGCGGACTGCGGTGGGGCTCAGGTGAGACGGATCATGTGGGTGAGGCTGCTGGCGTGATCGTCCGATGGCAGGTCGAGGCGGAGACCATGGGATAGCAGCACGGCACCGTGGTGGATTCGGCCCGTTCGGGCCTCACGGTACTTACCGTGAGGGTCGAGGCCTTGGAGTCGGATCGGTTTGGAGCGTTCGGCGAAGGAGTTCGCGATGCGGTAGGCGAGGACGGCTGTGGCCGACTGGTCCCGGGCGAGGTACTGGATGGCGGTTACCGGTGGTGCGGTGAGCCGATACTGGTGGCCGTGCTGGACGAGGGGCCGGATGGTCTTGTAGTCGGATACGAGTTCCGCTGCTTGGGCGAGGTCCTCGGGTGTCCAGGCGTTGAGGGAGCCGCCGAGTGCGAGAACGCCTTGCATCGCGGAGTGGAAGCGGAAGGCGAGGGGGATGGATCGGCCGGTGTGAGGGTTGGGGCTGTCGGTGACCCAGGCGGCCATGACGCGGGCGGGGTAGAGCTGTGAGAAGCCGTTTTGGATGGTGAGGCGGTCAACGGCGTCGGTGTTGTCGCTGGTCCAGACCTGGTCGGTGCGAGAGAGCATCGCGAGGTCGAGGCGGCCGCCGCCGCTGGAACAGTTTTCGATGCGCAAGGCCGGGTGATCGACTCGGAGCTGGTCGATGATGGCGTGGACGTGGCGGGTGTGGTCGATCCAGAGGCGTTCGGGGTCATCGGTTCCGGGCCAGCCGGCTTCAGTGAAGGGCCGGTTCATGTCCCATTTGAGGAAGTCGATGGAGTTCTTGGTGAGGAGTTCGTCGAGCCGGCCGTGGACCCAGTCGCGGACGTCCGGGCGGGCGAGGTTGAGGACGAGCTGGTTGCGCCGCTCGGTACGGCTTCGGTGCGGTTGGTGCAGCACCCAGTGGGGGTGGGCGCGGTAGAGGTCGCTGTCGGGATTGACCATCTCGGGTTCAACCCAGAGGCCGAACTGCATGCCGAGGTCGTGGACGTGTTCGATGAGGGGGGTGAGTCCGTCGGGGAAGCGGTCAGGGTTGGGGGTCCAGTCGCCTAGCCCAGCGCCGTCGTGTGTGCGGGCGCCGAACCATCCGTCGTCCATGACGAACAGCTCGGTACCGAGCGCGTGGGCGTGATCGGCCAGCTCGATCTGCCCGCGGTCGGACACAGCGAATCCGGTGGCCTCCCAGGAGTTGTAGAGAACGGGGCGGAGCTCTTGGGCGTGCGGGATGATGTGGGCGAGTTGGTAGTCGTGCCAGGCCCGGGACGTTCCGCCGAATCCGCCGGTGTTGTGGAGCCCGGCGCTGACGGGAGTGGTGAAGGTCTCGCCCGTGCGAAGTTTCCAGGTGGCGGGGTGGTGTCCCAGTCCGGTGGAGACCGTCACGCGTTCGCTGGGCAGGCGTTGTGCGGTCATCCGCCAGTTTCCGCTCCAGGCCAACGCGCAAGAGTAGACGCTGCCGTGCTCCTCGGTGGCGGTGCCGTCGTCGATCATCATCCAGGGATTGGTGTCGTGTCCGGTGATTCCGCCCTGGCCCGTGAGCAGAGTCTCCCCGTAGGCCAGGCCGGTGCGGTGTAGTCGGGTCTCCGCCGCCCAGGAGCCGCGGACTTGGGAGAGCCGGTAGTCACCCAGCGGCGGGATCACCCAGGTGGCCGAATCGGAGCGTGCGACGGTCACCGGGTCTCCGTCGTTGCGCAGTTCAAGCCAGCGTTCGATGACATCTGTGTCGGGCCGCACGCGGTAGCAGGCGGTGGCGGTCAAAGGGTAGTAGCGGTCGGCGAATATCAGTTTGAGCACGCCGTCGTCGATGTGGGAGTCGCGGTAGAGGAGTTCAAGGTCACGGGTTCCGTCGGCGAAGAGCACCTGTACGCCGGTCTGTCCACGCAGGTGCGCGCCGGCCGCGGCGAGTTCGAGGTGGCCTTCGGCCGGGTTCTCAAAGGAGGGGTGATACGGGCCAGGCGGCTCGATGAGGGAGGCCGCTTGGTCGAGGGTGAGCTTTCGGCCCCAGTGCAGGGATCGCAGCAGGTCTTGCTCGTCGAGATGGAGAACCTGGGTGGTCGTGGGCCCGGACAGGACCCAGAGCCGGAGCCGCGGGTCGTGGGCGATGAGTGGCATGGTGCCCTTTCGGGAGCGAGTCCGGCAGCCCCCTCGGCTGCCGGGCTTGGGGAGGGTCGTCACTCCCGCGGGTGCGCGGGGCGGCGCGGCCCCGTGCTTTCGCGGACGAGGAGCTCAGGTTCAGCCCATGGCGGTGTGAGCGGCGCGTCGGGCTCGAGAATGCGTTGGAGCTGCCCGAAGGCACCCTTGCCGAGTCCTTCGAAGTCGAGGCGAACCGTGGTGAGCGATGGATGGAGGAACGCGGAGGCCGGAGCGTCATCGAAGCCGGCGACGCTGAGATCTCCGGGAACGGAACGGCCGCGCTCGTGGGCCGCACGCAGGACTCCGAGTGCGAGGTCGTCGTTTCCGCAGAGGATCGCGGTGACGTCGGGATCGGCGACCAGGGGACGGGCTGCAAGATAGGCCGACCGTGGACTCCAGCCGGCGTCTGTCGGCGCAGGCACCGCTCGGTCTTCGAGGGCGTCTTGCCAGCCTTTGGCTCGCTGGCTGGTTCCGCTGGAGGACGGTATTGCCAGGTAGTGAACGGTGTGATGGCCGAGGTCGAGAAGGTAGCGGGTGGCTCGGTAGGCGGCGGCGCGGTCGTCGAGCCACACATGCGAGGCGGGTGGCGGGTCGTCGGAGGCGCCGGGGTATTCGATCGCGGCCGCTGAAGGATGCCCGGCCGGTAGAGCCTTCAGGGCGCGGACGCCGGGGGCGTCGAAGGCGATGACGATGACCGCTTCTTCGGGCGTGGCCAGGCGCCCGAGCACGTCGTGCTCGGTCTGGGCCGCGTCGGGGTCCAGGACGCTGATGCCCACGTTGTATCCGGCGTTCCGGGCGGCTTCCTCGATGCCTTTCAGGGTGGCGGCCGCTCCGTACAGGGAGGTGTCGGAGGTCAGGACGGTCACTGATCGGGGACGGCCGCCGGCGAGGGCGGCAGCGGCCCGGTTGGGCCGGTAGCCGAGCTCCTCGATCGCGGCCATCACCTTGACGCGGGTCTCGGCGCTGACTCGTCCCCGGTTGTTGACCACGCGGGAGACGGTCTGATGCGAGACTCCCGCGACCTTGGCGACATCCCAGATGCTCGCTGCTCGGGGGGCGGGAGTCTCGCTCATGACGTCGTTACCTTCCGATCTACTTGATGGCGGCGTTGGAGGCGTCGTTGACCTGCTTGGCGGCTGCCCCGGGGCTCAGCTTTCCGAGCCACACCTGGTTGAAGGCGTCCAGGGCCTTCACGTTGTAGGTGGCGGAGGAGCTGGTGAGCGGGTAGCCCATCGTGGTGCCTTCGGCGGCGGCCTTGAACCCGGTGACGTCGACGCCCTTGGCCTTCCAGGCTTCGGCGAAGTCCTGGTTGAGGCTGCTGATGCCGGGCCAGACCGTTCCGCTTCCGGCCATGATCTTCTGGTGCTCGGCGGAGGCGAGGTACTTCACCAGCTCCCACGCCTCCTTGGGGTGCTTGCTTCCAGCGGAGATCGCTTCGGACAGGCCGTTGAAGACGGTACCGGAGCCCGCCGGGCCCTTGGGAAGGTCCGCGACACCGAACCCGCCGTCGGGCAGTGCGGTGTTGTAGGAGCGCAGCATCCAGGAGCCGTCCATGCTGGTGGCGGCTTGGCCGCGGCCGAGGACCTGGTCGAGGGACGGACCGTTGGGCGGGTTGGTCACCGAGGCGGGGACGGCGACGTGGTACTTCAGGCGCAGGTCCTGGACGAACTGGATCGCCTGGACACAGGCCGGGGAGTCGATCGTCCACTTGCCCCAGGGTGCGTCCTGGAGCTTGCAGCCGTTCTGGAGGCCGAAGTTCCACCAGTCCTGCTGGCCGGTCGGCGCTTGGAGGGCGAGGCCGTACTGCTTGACGTTCTTGTCGTCGAAGCCCGCTTCGTTGGGGTGCTTGCCGTTCTTGTCGACGGTCAGTTTCTGGAGGGCCTGGACGAAGGTCCCGCCGTCGGTGGTGTTCCACGACAGGTTCGCCAGGTCGGTGGCCTTGAGCCCCGCCTTGCCGAGGGCCTTGGTGGAGTAGATGAGACCGATGGTGTCCCAGTCCTTGGGCAGACCGTAGGTCTTGCCGTCCTGCTTCCAGGAGTCGGCGAGCGTCTGCGGGTAGAGCGAGGTGTCGACCTTGTCGGCGGCGATGTCGGCGGTGAGGTCGGTCAGGACGCCCTGCTGGGCGAACTGCGGGAAGTAGGCGACGTGGTCCCAGAACACGTCGGGGGCGGACTTGCCGGCGAGCTGGGTCTGGAGCTTGCTCCAGTACTGGTCCCAGGGGTTGAGCTCGATCTCCACCTTGATGTCGGGGTGCGCCTGGGTGAAGGCGTCCAGCGACTTGCGGATCGGGTCCTTCTGGACCTCGTCCCACATGCCGTAGCGGAGGGTGACCGTACCGGAGGTGGCGGAGTCTCCGTCATCGCCTCCACCGCACGCGGCCAGCGGAACGAGCAGGGAGCTGAGGGCGAGCGCGGTCGCGGCACGCCTGAGGAATCGTCGGGACATGGGGATGGGTTCTCCTTGCGGGGGGCGGGGTGTTCTTCCTCGGGGTGTTACTTGATGCCGGTCAGCGCGATCGACCGGATGATGTTCCGCTGGAAGGCCAGGAAGATGGCGACCAGAGGAAGGAGGGCCAGCGCCGCCGCAGCCAGTACCAGGTTGTACTGGGAGGCGTACTGGCTCTTCAGGGTGGCGATGCCGAGCGCGATGACCCGGGTGCGGTCGCTGTTGGTGATGATCAGCGGCCAGAGGATGTTGTTCCAGGTGTTGACGAACGTCATCGTCGCCAACGTCGCCAGGATGGGACGGCTCAGCGGGATCATGATCCGGGTGAAGACCGTCATGGTCGACGCGCCGTCGATCCGGGCGGCCGACTCCAGGTCGACCGGGATGGTCTTGAAGTACTGCCGCACCAGGAAGATCGCGTAGGGCGCTCCGAAACCGAACACGTACGGCAAGATCAGGCCCGGATAGGTGTCCACCAGATCGAACTGCCGCATGAGCAGGAACAACGGAACGATCGTGACGATCTGCGGGACCATCATCGTCGCCACGTAGGCCCAGAACAGCAGCTCCCGGCCGGGGAAGGCGATCCGGGCGAAGGCGAAGGCGGCCAGGCAGCTGAACACCACCTGCAGGACCGTCACCACGGCGGCGACCACGAAGGTGTGCCACAGGAACGAGGACATGTCGTACTCGCCCCACACCTGGGAGAAGTTCGCGAACGTCGGCGACGTCGCGGGCTCCCACGCCGGCGTGGTGAGCAGCTTGTCAGGCTGCTTGACCGCCGAGTTGAGCGTCATCAGGTAGGGCGCGACCGATACGAGGGCGCCGATGATCAGAAAGGCATACAGCCCGGTCTTCTTGAACATGTGCATCACTCGTCAGCTGAAGTCGTAGATGGTGCGCTTGCGGAAGTAGAGGAATTGCGCCGCCGTCACCAGGAGGATCAGCGCGAACAGGGCCATCGCCATCGCCGCGGCGTAGCCGGACCGGAAGAGCTGGAAGCCCTGCTGGTAGATGTGGAAGGTCAGCGTGTCCGTCGCGCCCCCTGGCCCGCCTTGGGTCATCACGTAGACGGTGTCGAACATCTGGAACGAGCCGATCGTGTTGGTGACCAGCACGAAGAACAGCGATGGCCGCAGCAACGGCAGGGTGATCTGGAAGAAGGTCCGTACCGGACCGGAGCCGTCGACGTTAGCCGCCTCATACAGCGAGACGGGGATCGACTGAAGCCCTGCCAGCAGGAACAGCATCGTGTAGCCGGTGTACTGCCAGATGTTCACCGACGCCACGACCGGCATCGCCCAGCCGGAGTCGGTCAGCCAGTCCGGCCCATCGATCCCGAAGACTCCCAGCATCTTGTTGATGGCGCCGTACTCCGGATCGAACACCCACGTCCACACGATGCCGAGCGCGACCGGCATCGCCATCCACGGCAGCACGTAGATCACCCGAAACAGGTTCCGGCCTCGCATCCTTCGATTGAGCGCCAACGCCAGGAGGAGCGCGAGGACCGTCTGAGCCGGGATGTTCAGCACCACGTAGTAGACCGTGTTCCGCAGCGACCTCCAGAACTCCGAATCCCCGGCCATCTCGGTGTAGTTCCGCAGGCCGACGAACTCCGGATCGCCCATCAGGTTCCAGTCGAAGAGGCTGACCAGCGCCACTCCGAGCAACGGAGCCAACAGGAAGATCACAAAACCGGCGAGGCTCGGCGCGATGAGCAGATAGCCCTCGACGGCCGCCCGCCAGGCGTGCCGCCGAGCGCTCTTGCGAGCCCTGGCACCCTGGCGGGTTGGATAACCTCCCGAGGTCGACGGGGGCCTGGTACGTACGCTCACTCGACTGCTCCGAACTGAACGGCCTGGCGGGCCGACGGGGTGGGACGATGAGAGGAGTGTTATCGGTAACACCTCTATCGTCAAGAGCCCGACCTGATTTTCTTCAGGGCCTTGACGAAGGGCTCATTGCCTCCTAGAAAGTCGAGTTACCGATAACACACAGCCTCCCAAGCTGTGCACCCCCCCGAGGAGGACACATGTCTTCAAAGCAGGTCTCGTCCAGAGGCCGGCGGTGGAAGGCGGCCACCGCGGCCACCATCACCGCGATCGCAGGCCTCGCCGTGCTGCCCGCCGGCCCCGCGGCAGCCGCGACCAACCCGCTCGTCAGCGCCGCCTCCGCGCGGTGCCTGGACGTGAAGGGAAACGTCGACACCGCCGGCACGCCCCTGGACATCTGGGACTGCAACGGCCAGGTCAACCAGGCCTTCGAGTTCACCTCGGCCGGCGAGCTCCGGACGATGAACGGCACCCGGTGTGTTGACGCCTTCAACAACCAGACAACGGCCGGCGCTCAGGTGATCATCTGGACGTGCAACGGCCAGGCCAACCAGCAATGGCGGCTCAACGCCAACGGATCGATCACCGGTGTTCAGTCTGGGCTCTGCCTGGACGTCGACCACGCCGGGACGGCCAACGGCACCAGCGTGATCCTCTGGACGTGCAACGGGCAGACCAACCAGAACTGGACCGCCCAGCCCACGCCCACCACCCTCGTGGTCAACGCGGGATCTGTCGTCCGCCCCGTCACCCGGGTCGGGAACGGCACGCTGTACGGCCTTTCCGACGCGAGCACCCCGTCGGTTTCGATCATGCAGCCGCTCAAGCTCCGCCAGCTCCGACAGCCGCCGCCCAACACCCAGCACAGGCCCAACGGATCCCCCGTCCCGATCGGCGACACCCTCGTCATCGCGGCCAACGCCAAGGCGATCGGCGCCGTCATCACCGTCGACATGGCCGACAGCTTCGACGGCTTCCCCTACATCTGGACCAGCTGGAGCGACTGGTACGCCCGGATCGACAAAATGATCGCCGACGTCAAGGCGCGTCCCGACATCACCAACATCGACGCCTGGGAGATCTGGAACGAGCCCGACTGGACGTGGCCCTCCGCGACGGGCGTCTCGTTCAACGACGGCTGGGTCAACAGCTACCGGCGGATCCGCCAGACCGAGCCCAGCAAGGGGATCATGGGACCCAGCGACTCCTACTGGGACGTCAACCGGATGCGCGCCTTCCTCACCAACGCCAAGGCGACCAACACGCTTCCGCAGATCATCTCGTGGCACGAGCTGAGCGGATGGCAGCAGGTCGACGACAACGTCGCCGCCTACCGGGCGCTAGAGACCGAACTCGGCATCTCGCCGCTCCCCATCTCGATCAACGAATACGCCACCCCGTCCGAGATCGACGTTCCCAGCGCCGCCAACCACTACGTCGCCCAGTTCGAACGCTCTGGCGTCCGCGACGCGGAACGGGCCTTCTGGTACGAGGCCGGCACCCTCAACGGCCTGCTCTACAACAGCCAGCCCACCGCTTCGTACTGGATGTACAAGTGGTACGCCGACCAGACCGGCAACATCGTCCAGGTCACCCCCACCGCCACCAACGACGCCGTCGCCTCCTACAACTCGAGCACCCGGTCCGTCAGCGTCGTCTTCGGTGGACAGTCCGGTAACGGTTCCATCCAGGTCAAGGGCCTCGCCGCCCTCGGATCCACGGTCACCGCCACCCTCGACTACGTCCCCGGAAGCGGACGCCAGACCAACATCGGCTCGACCACCCGACTGTCCTCGACCAGCTACACCGTGACCAACGGCACCATCACCATTCCGATCACCGGCCAAAACCCGAGCGGTGCCTACAACCTCACCCTCACTCCGCAGTAAGCGCATGGTGTGCCGACCGCACGAGCGTGGTCGGCACACCATGCCCTCGCGGGCGCCTGCGGCCTCGCAGTCACCTCGCCGGGAGTGTCTGACCCGCCCGAAGGTTTCCGGACGTTCTCCCCACTAAAGATGGGGCCTGCCTAGATCTTGACCCTGCGGGACTGGTAGAAGGGACTGTATGGGCCACCCCGAGTTGGTTGGAGGCTCCGATACCTGGAAGGGTGAGGAGTTATGGCACCACCGAGGAAGTATGCCCCTGAGCTGCGGGAACGGGCT